>CAPOZU010000010.1 GCA_948676835.1 uncultured Clostridia bacterium | reverse complement strand
ATTAGTAGAACAAAATGAGAATCTAAATATTACATATAATGAATTAGTAGAACAAAATGAGAATCTAAATATTACATATAATGAATTAGTAGAACAAAATGAAAATTTAAATATTACATATAATGAATTAGTAGAACAAAATGAAAATCTAAATATTACATATAATGAATTAGTAAGTCAAAATAAAGAACTCACAGTTACATATAATAAAACATTAAAACAAAAAGAAAAATTAGTAAATGAGAAACAAGACTTAAAACAAGATATTAAGGTGTTAACTAACAATAATTCAGAAGTTATAAATACTAATACAATTTTAGAACAAGAAAAAGAAAAAATATTATTAGAGCTTCAAGAATTAAAGGAATATATAAGAAATAAAGAAGATGAATATAATAAGTTACTAGAAAAAAAAGAGGGATTAAATGTTGTTTATAATACAGTAGTTAGCCAAAAAGAGGAAATAACTCATGCTTATAATATATTAGTAGGAGAAAACGAAAAATTAACTAAGGATTATAATACATTAGTGGAAAAAAATGAAGAGTTAAATAGTTCATATAATGAATTAACTCAGGAAAAGAAAGAATTAACAAGTACATATAATAAAGTATTAAAACAAAAAGAAAAGTTAGTAAATGAAAAAGAAGAACTAAAAAAAGAAATAAAGAATTTAAGTAATAATAATTTAGAATTTATAAATTTCAAAAAAATATCAGAACAAGAAAAAGAAAATTTAAGCAATGCATATGAGGAAATGGTAGAGGAAAAGGAAAATATTCTCTTAGAAAATAATGACCTAAGAAAAGCTTATAATGCTATTGCAAGCGAAAAGGATGAATTAATAAAATCATATAAAGATTTAGAAGAGGTTTATCAAAATAAATTAACAGAATTAGAAAAAAGATATAATAAAGTTATTACGGAAAAAGATAAAACTGAAAAAAAGGTACATTCTAGTAGTACTATAAATAAATATAGTACAGAACTTAAGGATAATAATGTATTATTAATTTCTAGAAAAGATGGAATGGTTTATTTACCATACAATATCCAAGAGATTATAGATTATAAAAAATATAATAAAATAAATTTAAGTATAGAAGAAATAATAGATGAAAAGTATATTATTCCAATTAGATACTATAAAAATAAGCAAAAGGCAAGATATGCAGAAACATATGATTTAATGAGAAATAAATCTAGAGAAAGTATTGCAAATTCTATAAAAACTGCTTATGAAATATCTCAAAATGAAAAGATACATCCTGCTATAATAACTGCTTGTAAGAATAAAGATGAACTAGATACATATATTCAGTGTTTGCAAAATAATAGTAAGTTTAAAATATTTGATATAAAATACGAATAATACAAAAAACTCCTCTGGTTTATACCAGAGGAGTTTTGTTTTGGATTCTTATTTAAGGAGTTCCAAATTGCTTTGAGTTTCTTAACTGTTAACTGAAGAATTGATATTTTCTATTTTGAGAATTGATGTGTTAAGGTCAGTTGCATAGGAAATTTCTTTGTTGCAGATTGGGCGAACCAAATCAACCTGATGTGTTGCTAAAAGAACTATTCGTTTCATATCACGCTGTGTAAAATCATAAACATACTGAATACATTGTTTGGCAGTATCATCATCCAAACGATTGAATGCTTCATCAAGTGCAATTACTTGATGGGTAGAATCCATGAGGTACAAAAGTTTTGCAAGTGCTAAGCGCTGTTGCTGACCGCTTGAGAATTGTTTAATTTTTCTGGATTGTAATAATTCAAAAACCATCTCTGAATCGGAAAGATTAGCTAAATTTAAATCTTTATCAGATTTAGCCATTCTTAAGAATTCATAATATAAATTTAATCCAAGTAAAATTCCACAGAGTTTGGTATGATTGATATCTCTTTTTGTATCATTGCAAAGCGTTATTTCATTGAGTGCAAATCCATTAACCATAGCTTTGTCTGTTTGATACGAAATTGAGGAAAGATAACCATTTTCACCATTACTGAAGTATATTGGATTGTTATGAATTCTAAGCTTTCCAGTAAGAAGCATCAGCAGAGTGCTTTTTCCACATCCAGTAGGACCCTGAACCAATACAAAATCGCCTTTCTTTAAAGTAAATGAAGTAGCGTTTTTTAGCAGATAGCATTTTTTTGGATCCTGTGTTGCATAAAAGTGACTAACAGAAATTTCATCTACATTGCTTTCAGAAAACTGCTTATTTCTCTCTTCTACATAAACATCATAGATGTTTTTAAAATCATCATATAATGCTTCAATGTCAATCTTATTGTCTGCTAAAACTTCAAATTCATGAAGAATATTTCCGATTTTACTAAGAATAGTACTGTATACAGAAGATACTGCAACAACATTTAAAATAACTGACATATCAAGAGCTTGAGCGGTAAAAACTTTAAAAAGCAATATAGCTATCATAAATCCAGATGCAATGCAACTTCTTTGGATAAAAACACGATTTAATTTGAAGCGCTCAGTTTTACTAATTTCCACCTCTTTCATGAGAACTTTTTTGAATTCTTTTGCATGATAGTCGAAATCACTTTTGGAGATGAAATCAACATTTTTCAGTTCTGTAAATAGAACTTCTTTTATGCTTCCAGCTTCTTTTGATTGTTTGCGATAATTTTTTTTCAGCTGAATTCGTTTTTTCCCAAGAACAAAATATACTGCAATACAGATTGCCAAAAGTGTCATAATGAAAGCTGTTTGAACAGGGTCACTTTCACTAATTTCAACGATTATCATTCCAGCAATCATACCAACAAGAATAATACATTCTGATATTGTTTTGGGAAGGCACCACCAGAAATTCCATACAGCACTTAAATACCAATTTGATTTTTGCATAATCTCGGCATTTTCCATCAAGGTTGATTTTCCGTTATCTTTTTTGAAAACTTTTGAACGACACATGTTACAAATATCCATAACAATCTGAATCGTTTCAGTGGAATAGATTTGTCTAAATATGTCATTTTGCAAATCTGCATAAGTGGCATAGGATGTGTCAATAGTTCTTTGCCCAAAATACAATATGAGCATAAAGATGGATAAAGGAATCATACCAGCAGCCATAGCAGACTCAGCGCCTTTTAAGGAAAAACTAAGTGCATCAAGAATTAATGTTGCCAAAATGGAGATAACAATAATTTTTCCTTTAAAGATTTTAATTTGACGTGGCTGTTTTAAGATTGGAAAATTGATTTTTTTCCAAAATTTCCGAAGAGTTTCTTTTTTTGCCATAATGTGTAACCTACCTCTCTAAAATATACTAAATGTCAATGTGCTACAAAGCATGTTAATTCCTAATAGGGAAAACTATTTGCCTAAAAATATATAGAAAAACATGTTAACATAATTTTATCACAAATTGCAGGAAAAATCTATATGCTCAAAAAAAGTTTACATAATTGACTTGAATACATAATTTTGCTATAATATAAAAGTAGGAAAAATATGGAAACCAATAACGGAAACTTAAAGGAGGCTATAATATGCTTAGGCTGAATGGTTATGAAATTGAGACTGAACGGTTTGCAAACAATGAGGCTCGTGTAAAGGATTTTGAAGAGCACATTCTGTTTGAAGAGAAAAATGTGCTGGAATTCAAATACTTTAACGATGAGGATCTTATTTTATTAATGTTTGTAAAGAAGCGGATTGATGAGTTCAATGTGCCATGTACATTGTTTATATGGTACATGTCGTACAGCAGGATGGACCGAAAGATAGAGGGAGATTTATTTAACCTCAAGTATATCTGTAGTTACATCAATTGGCTTAACTTTGCCAAAATTATTGTAATGGAACCACATTCTGATGCAACCATGCATTTATTGGAGCGTGCAACAGCAGTATATCCTGTAAAAGATTGGATAAAACCAGAGGATATTGGTGATGGAGTTCAGATTGTGTTCCCTGATAAGGGAGCTGTTGCAAGATACAGTGACTGTGGTTATCAGAATATCTGTGTTATGCAGAAAACAAGAGATCCTTTTTCTGGCTGGATTACAGATATGCACCATAAAGAAGGGTCAATTATACCTGGAGCAAAATGCATTATTATTGACGACCTTTGTGCCACCGGCGGAACAATGTACAGAGCAGCAAACATCTTAAAGGAAATGGGAGCAAGTGAAATTGTACTTGTAGTTTCACACTGTGAACCTAAAGTGTTTGATGGAGATTTGTTGAAGGAGGGATCACCCATAAGCAAAATCTATACAAGCAAGTCGATTATGAGTGTTGAACACCCGATGATTCAGTATATGGATATTGATGTGATGAAATACGTAAACCAAAATAGTTAAGTTTTTGTTTTTGGTTAGCTGGATTTATTAAATTAGGCTTATGAAATGTGAAAAGTGGGGAGAGCGAATGCTTTCTCCACTTTTTGCATAAATGATATTGACAAATTTATGTAAATGATGTTATTATAATAATTATTAATAACTAAAAACTTTGAAAAGGACACGGTAAATAAAAGTAAAACCTTAAGAGAGCAAGCTGTTTGGTGAGAGGCTTGTAGGAAAAGCTTTATTTATTATCACCTTGGAGTTGATTATTTGAACGTACTATATTATTAAGATAATCCGCATTGCTTTGCGTTAAAAAGAAAAGAGAATTGTTAAAGTTAGTTTTATCAATTAAATTTAGGTGGTACCACGGAAAGTAAGTCATTTCGTCCTATTGTTGGATGGAATGACTTTTTTGTTTATAAAATTAGTAGTAAAGGAGGAGTATAATTTTTGAGAAAAGAAGTTTTAAACAAATTGCAAGAATTAAACATTGAATATAAAGAGGTTGAACATGTTCCTGTTTTTACAATTGAGGATATGGACAGTTTAGGAAATATTTTTGAAGATGCAAAAATTTGTAAAAATTTATTTGTTAGAGATCAAAAAGGAAAAAGACATTTTTTAATAGTAATGCCAGAAGAGAAAAGAGCACCACTTAGTGAAATTGCTGAGAAAATTGGAAGTACTAAATTAAGTTTTGCATCAAACGAAAGATTAATGAAATATTTAAAACTAACTCCAGGTTCTGTAACTCCACTTGCTATTATTAATGATGAAGAAAATGCAGTTGAAGTTGTTTTTGATGAAGAATTAAAAGCAGAAAAATTATTAGGAGTTCATCCTTGTGAGAATACTTCAACAATTTTGATAACACCATCAAATTTAGAAAAATATATAAAATCATTTAATAGTAAAATGAAATATATCAAAATTTAAATAAAATAAATTAATAATATAAAAAAGTAAAGGAGAAAAAGTATGTGCGATAATTGCGAAGAAAAGAAAGATTACAGCAAAACATTGAATTTGCCAAAAACAGATTTCCCTATGAGAGGAAATTTGCCAGAAAATGAACCAAAAATCAAAGAAAAAGTATTTGATAATGGTTTATATGAAAAAATGTTAAAAAAGAATGAAGGAAAAACACCATTTGTATTACATGATGGACCTCCATATGCTAATGGAGAAATTCATTTAGGTCATGCTTTAAATAAAATCTTAAAAGATACAATAGTTAGATATAAAAACTTACAAGGATATTATACACCATTTATCCCTGGATATGATACACATGGTATGCCAACAGAGAAAAAAGCAATAGAAAAATTAGGATTAAATAGAAGTGAAATACCAGTAAATACATTTAGAGATACATGTAAGCAGTTTACAATGGATTATAAAGATAAACAAACAGAAGGATTTAAAAGACTAGGTGTTTTAGCAGATTGGGAACATCCTTATATAACATACCAACCACAAATGGAAGCAAAACAAATAGGTGTTTTTGCAGATATGTACAAAAAAGGATATATCTATAAAGGATTAAAACCAGTATACTGGTGCACAGACTGTGAAACAGCACTTGCTGAAGCTGAAATAGAATACAAAGATATAAATTCAAATACAGCATATGTAAAATTCCCAGTTGTAGATGGAAAAGGATTAATTCAAAGAGATAATACTTATGTTGTAATATGGACAACAACTCCATGGACATTACCAGGAAATACAATGATTGCTGTTGGAGAAGAGTTTGACTATGCAGTAGTTAGAGTAGAAGATACAAATGAAAGATTAATTTTTGCAAAAGACTTAGTAGAAGAAGTTATGAAAATTGCAGGAATAGAAAAATATGAAATAGAAGAAGATTTCAAAGGTAAAGCATTGGAAGGAATAGTTTGCAAGCATCCATTCTTAGATAGAGAGTCAAAAGTAGTTTTAGGAACAGAAGACAGTGTAAATGTAGAACTTGGAACTGGTTCTGGTTGTGTACACTGTGCACCAAGCTATGGTAAAGAAGACTACTTATTAGGTTTAAAACATGATAGTGATATAATAGTTACGGTTGACGCTAAAGGTGTTCAAAGAGGAGAAGGAGCAGGACCTTTCCAAGATATGTATTATGCAAAATCTGATAAAGAAATTATAAAATGGTTAGATGAACATAATTTACTTTTAGCAAGTCAAGTTGTAAATCACTCATATCCACATTGCTGGAGATGTAAAAAACCAGTTATATTTAGAGCTACAAGTCAATGGTTTGCATCAGTTGATGGATTTAGAAAAGAAAGCTTAGAAGCTATAAAAACTGTAAAATGGTATCCAGCTTGGGGAGAAGAAAGAATTACAAAAATGATAGAAGATAGAAATGATTGGTGTATTTCTCGTCAAAGAACATGGGGAGTTCCAATTCCAATATTCTATTGCAAGAACTGTGAAAAAGAATATGTAACAGAAGAAAGCTTAAAGAAAGTCCAAGAAATAGTAAAAGAAAAAGGTACAAATGCTTGGTTTGATTTAACAGAAAAAGAATTAATGCCAGAAAATGCAAAATGTGAATGTGGATGTACAGAATTCCAAAAAGAAACAGATATAATGGATGTATGGTTTGATTCTGGTTCTACACATGAATCTGTTTTAGCAGAAAGAGGTTTACCAGAAGCTAATTTATATTTAGAAGGAAGTGACCAATATAGAGGTTGGTTCCAATCATCACTTCTAACATCTGTTGCAACAAAAGGAAAAGCACCTTATAAAGAAGTTATAACACATGGATATACAGTTGACGAACAAGGAAGAAAAATGTCTAAATCTTTAGGAAATGGTATAGCTCCACAAGATGTTATAAAAGAACTAGGAGCTGATATTTTAAGACTTTGGGTATTATCATCAGATTATAAATCAGATATAAGTGGATCTAAAAATATTATGAAACAAGTATCAGAAGTTTATAGAAAAATAAGAAACACAGCAAGATATATACTTGGAAATATTTCAGATTATGATGTAAATAATCCAGTAGCTTATGAAGATTTAAAAGAAATAGATAAATGGGCTTTAACAAGATTAAACAAATTGATAAAAGATTGTACAAAAGCTTACGACAATTATGATTTTCATGATGCATATCATGCTATAAATCAATTCTGTGTTACAGATATGAGCCAATTCTATTTAGATATAATAAAAGATAGATTATATACATTAAAACCAGATTCAATTGAAAGAAGAGCGGCTCAGAGTACAATGTATGAAATACTTTCTTGCTTAGTAAGAATACTTGCTCCAATGACATGCTATACAGCAGAAGAAATTTGGAGTTATATGCCACATAAAGATGGAGAAAATCTAGAGAGTGTAATGCTTGAGAATTATCCAAAAGTAAATGAAAAATATGATAATGAAGAATTATCTTTAAGATGGGCAAAATTAATAAAAATTAAAGAAGAAGTTGCTAAGAAACTAGAAATAGCAAGAGCAAATAAAGATATAGGACTTTCATTAGAAGCTAAAGTTACATTATTTGCTGAAGGTGAGGAATATGAATTTATAAAAGGAAAAGAAGAACTTTTAAAAGAAATACTTATTGTATCAGATGTTGAAATTCGTGAAAATAGAAGAAATGAAGATACAGAAGTTGCAATAGGTGTTAAAGTAGAAAAAGCCAAAGGTGAAAAATGTGAAAGATGCTGGATGTATTCAGAAACAGTAGGAGAAAATTCAGAATATCCAACATTATGTGAAAGATGTAGAGACAATTTAAATTAAGTTCATAAACAATATAAAGAGATAATTAAAATTCAATTTAATATTGAAGAAAGATAGTTACTATATGAATTTTTAAAAAGTTTTTGTCCATTATACTTGAAATAAATTTCAAGCAAATGGTGCCTGCCATCTAGGCCCTGAACTTTTTAAAAATTATATAGTAACTATCTTTTTAGAATTGGTTAAAAAAATGAAATTTTAAAAAACTTCTAAAATTTCATTTTTAATAATTATGAACTTAATTTATTTGCAATAAAGTTAATTGTAAATTTTGCTGTGATTTTATCTGGATATGTAATTCCAAAGTATTTTTCGATTTTTTTCAAAGTTTCATCAGTTGCAGAACCATAAAGATATAGAATACTTCTTTCAATAGCCCATTTAACAACTTTACTAGTTGTATTATTTAATTCTGCTACATGTGAATATATATCATAAAATACAGTTTCAAAAGAATAAGAACCTTTATATGAGTTTGCATATAAAATAGAATCTAATAAATAATTTGTTCCAGAGAGTTTAAAACTAAATCCAATGTTAGATAATATTTTTATTGCTTTATCTTTTTTGGAAGCTTTAATGTTTTCTTTAACAAAATCAGTAATTATTTCTGTTATACAAGAAAAGCTCTCACGATAATCTATAATAATATGATTTTTATATGAAATATCATGTTTTACTTTTGAATTTGAAATTAAAACTACACCAGGAGAATATATAATAAATCTTTCTTGAATTACCTGAAAAATTTTTTCATTGGTGGTAATAACTAAATCTGGATCAGCCTCTTTTATTATGTTTTGAGCCTCATCTATAGTAGTTACAATACCAACAAGTCTAATGTTTTCAATCTTAGATACCACCTTATTTATAATCTTTTGTGATGTGCCTAATGTGTTGCACAATAGCATTAATTTTAACATATTTTTTCACCCCTATATTAATAAAACAATTCAACTTGACAAAAGGTGACAAAAAAATTAAGGAATAGACAAAAAAATCTATTCCTTAAAAAAATTTAATTACATTCCTTGTTCTCCAGGCATTATATAATCAATAACTCCATATATAAGAGCACCAATTATAGCTGCCATCCAAGAAATTGAATATCCAGCAACAAAAAATTGTGTTGCATATAAAGTTATTACTGCAAGTACAAATCCAACAAAACCTTTACCAAAAGCCATTGCATGTAGACCTGTAAATTTTACAATAAGATAATCCATAACAGTTAAAACTATTGCAGATAAACCTAATGTCCAAATATTATTTATAGAAAAACCTGGTGTAAAAAATGCAGTAATTCCTAAAATAATAGCTGCAACTATGAATCTTCCGATTATTTGTCCGAAGGTTCCTAATGTTCCAGACGATGTTTTAGTACTTGAATTATTGTTATCCATTTTAAAATCCTTTCTAAAGTAATTTTATACTTTAATTTAAATTATATTTGAATAAAAAACGAAATTAAATCAAAAATAGATTTAATATTTATTTTTTTAAAACAATAAGTACATAAAAATACTTTTTGTTAAAATAAAAAATCAAATATAAGTATATTTTAAATATTTTTGCGAAAAATATTCATATAAAATTTGTATATAGGTGATAAAATGATACTTATTTTCGTAAGAACAATAATTATATATGTATTAGTTTTGTGTGTTATGAGATTTATGGGAAAACGAGAAATTGGACAGATGCAACCATTCGAGCTAGTTATATCAATTATGATAGCAGATCTTGCTTCTACTCCAATGACTGAAGTTGGAATACCAATTCTATATGGAATAATACCAATATTTGGAATGCTTTTTATGCATATAGTAATTTCTGTAATAAATATTAAAAGTATAAGAATGAGGGAAATTATTTGTGGAAAACCACGTATTTTAATAAATAAAGGAAAAATTGATGAAAGAGCATTAATAAAAGAGAACTTTACAATAAATGAACTTCAAGAGAGATTAAGAGTAAATGATGTGAATAATATATCAGACGTGGAGTATGCAATACTTGAAACATCTGGTCAAATTAGTGTTATTTTAAAATCTGAGAAATCTCCTGTAACTTGTGAAGATTTGAATTTAGAAGTAGACAAAACCAAAATTTCTTATGACTTAATATTAGATGGAAGAATAATGAATGATAATTTAAAGAAAATAGAAAAAGACCAGAAATGGTTAGAAAAGGAAATAGCCAAATTTGATATGCTACCAACAGAAGCATTAATATTTGTCTTAAATGGTGACGGGACGTATTTTTGCCAGAGAAAAATTAGAGGTAAGGTATGAGATTTTTAAAAGAATATGTTATTATATTTTTAGTAATAGTTTTTGTTGCTTCAATAGAAATTATAACAGATAGCATAACTGATAAAACAATTAGTGATATAAATATTAGTATAAAAGAAGTTGAAGATGCATTGGAAACTGATGAAGCTATGGATAAAATAAATGATTTATGTCTTTCTTGGAAAAGAGAATCAGATAAATTATCTTTCTATATGGAACATGATGAACTTGAAAAAGTTGGAGTACTTGTAGATAATGTAAAATCAGATATAAAAAATGAAAATACAGAAGATGTAAATCAAGAATTAGATGAAATAAAATTTTTATTAGATCATGTAAAAGATAAGCAAAAACTACAACTTAAAAGTATATTTTAAAAGAGCCTTAAAAATAAGGCTCTTTAATGTTATTTTTCAATATTTGTATCTTTTATAAAAAATAGTGGACGTTTTTTTACTTCTAAATATGTTTTTGATAAATATTGACCAATAATTCCAAGTGAAAACATTTGAATTCCACTAACCATAAATATTATACATACAAGAGATGGCCAACCACTTGTAGGATCTCCTAGTATTATTGTTTTAAATATAATTATTAATATTAATAAAAATGAAATTAAACAAAATAGTAAACCAATTCCAGAAGAAATAAGAAGAGGAGTTGTAGAAAATGCTGTAATTCCTTCTAGAGCATATTTTGTAAGTTTCCAAAAAGACCATTTTGTTTCTCCAGCAACTCTTTTTATATTTTGATATTCAATCCATTTTACATTAAATCCGACAAAACTAAATAATCCTTTTGAATATCTATTATATTCTTTTAAAGAAAGTATTGCTTCTACAACATTTCTTTTCATAAATACATAGTCTCTAGCGCCATCAACCATTTCAAAATTAGTCATTTTATTAATTAGTTTATAGAAAAGTCTTGCAAAAAAACTTCTTATAATTGGTTCTCCTTTTCTATCTACACGCCTTGTACCAACAGCATCATAAGATTCATCAGTAACAGACTTATACATTTCTTTTAGAAGAGATGGTGGATCTTGAAGATCTGCATCCATTAATGTTACATAGTCTCCAGAAGCGTTTTCAAGTCCAGCATATATAGCTGCTTCTTTTCCAAAATTTCTAGAAAAAGATATATATTTTATTCTATCATCTTTTTTTGATAAACTTTTAATCACATTTAGAGTATTATCTTTTGAACCATCATTAACTAAAATAATTTCAAATTCGACATTTCTTGAGAAATCTGTTATGTTCTTTTTTAATTCTTCATAAAAAAGCGGTAAAGCTTTTTCTTCATTATAACAAGGTACTACTACAGATATTTTTTCCATATATTTGGTATCCTTTCATTCATTACGTATAATCAAAAGTATTATAACACATACTAAATACTAATACAAATAAAATAATACAAATATTGTCAAAAATAAGTACATTTTTTGTTAGAAAAATTATAAAAAATAGTTTTAAAAAGCTTGATATTTCTTAATAGATGTAATATAATCGTAATCGAAATGTAATATGTTTTGCTACTAAAAAGCTTGAAGGGAGAGTTTAAATGTTTGGACAAGATATCGGAATTGATTTAGGTACTGCAACAGTAATAGCATACGTTAAAGGAAAAGGTATTGTACTTAGAGAGCCTTCTGTTGTTGCTGTAAACAACATTACTGGAGAAGTACTAGCTGTTGGACATGAAGCTAGAAGGATGCTTGGAAGAACACCGGGAAATATTGTAGCAACAAGACCTTTAAGAGAAGGAGTAATTTCAGATTATACAGTTACTGAGAAAATGTTAAAATATTTTATTAGTAAAATAGGTGGAAGATTTTTATTTGCACCTAGAATAATGATATGTATCCCATCTCAAGTAACAGAAGTAGAAAAAAAGGCAGTTATAGATGCAGCTTCTAATGCAGGAGCAAGAAAGGTTTATTTAATAGAAGAACCGATTGCAGCTGCTATTGGGGCTGGAATTGATATTTCAAAACCATGTGGAAATATGATAGTAGACATAGGTGGAGGAACAACTGATATAGCTGTTATATCACTTGGTGGATCAGTTGTTAGTTCATCAATAAAAGTAGCTGGAGATAAATTTGATGAATATATAGTTAAATACATTAAGAAAAGACACAATGTTATGATTGGTGAAAGAACAGCAGAAGAATTAAAACAGCAAATTGGTTGTGTATTTCCTAAAATACAAGATATGGAAATGGATGTTAGAGGAAGAGATTTAATAACAGGTCTTCCAAAAACAATTACAATATATTCTAGTGAAATGATGGAGGCTTTAGAAGAGCCAGCAATGCTTATAATAGATGCAGTTCATTCAGTACTAGAAAGAACACCACCAGAACTTGCAGCAGATATTAGTGATAAAGGAATTTATATGACTGGTGGAGGATGTTTAATAGATGGACTAGATAGATTATTACAGGAAAAAACAGGAATTAATGTAATGATTGCTGAAGATGCAATTTCTTGTGTTGCAAAAGGAACAGGAAAAGCTTTAGATAATCTAGATAGTATGGATAGAATGAAAAAATAGTTAATAATAAAATCCCAATAAAATACTTTATAAAATACTCACTAGCTTGGTGAGTATTTTATTTTGCAGGATGATATTTTGTGTGGTATAATAGTTAAGATTAAAATTTGTATAAATAAAAGTGAGGCTTATTATGGAATATAAAGAGAAAAAAAGAGTTGCATTCCTTACATTACGGATGTAAAACAAATCAATATGAGACAAATGGAATGATACAAAATTTTCAAGGTAATGGATATGAAATGGTAGATTTTGATAAAGAAGCTGATATATATATTATAAATACTTGTACAGTTACAAATATGTCTGATAGAAAATCAAGACAAGTATTACGCCATGCAAAAAAGAATAATCCAGAAGCAATTGTTGTTGCTTGTGGTTGCTATGTGCAAGTAGCTAAAAATGAAATAGAAAATATTCCAGAAATTGATTTATGCATAGGAACTAATGAGAAAGCAGATATTGTAAAATATGTTGAAGATTATTTTAATAATAAAAAGAGGGTGGAACTTGAAAACATACTATATGATGCTCAATATGATGAGTTTGGAAGTGTTACATATACAGAAAAAACTAGAGCTGTTATTAAAGTTCAGGATGGTTGTGATAGATTTTGTTCATATTGTATAATTCCATTTGCAAGAGGAAAAGTTAGAAGTAGATTACCAGAAAATATTATAAAAGAAATAGAGCAAATTGCAAAAAATGGAATAAAAGAAGTTGTAATAACAGGAATTCATATTGCTTCATATGGTAAAGATTTTGAAAATGAATATAGATTAATTGATTTATTAGAAGAAATTAATAAGATAAATGGAATAGAAAGAATAAGATTAGGATCAATAGAACCGCTACTAATTTCAGAAGAATTTATTGATAGGTTAAGCAAGCTTTCAAAAATATGTCATCATTTTCATTTGTCTCTTCAAAGTGGGTGCACAAAAACATTAAAAAGAATGAATAGAAGATATACAATTGAAGAATTTAAAGTAATAGTAGAAAGATTACGAAATACATATGAAGATGTAATCTTAACAACAGACATAATTGTTGGATTTCCAGAGGAAACAGAAGAAGAATTTGAAATTACATATAATTTTCTAAAAGACATAAAATTTTATAAAATGCATGTATTTAAATATTCTCAAAGAAAAGGTACAATAGCTGCAGAAATGAAAAATCAAATACCAGCCAATATAAAAGAAGAACGAAGTAAAAAGCTTTTAGAATTATCAGATAAAAATGAAAATGAATATTTAGATAAATATTTAGGAAAAAAATTAGATGTTTTATTTGAAGAACAAGATGGAAAGTATTATAAAGGTCATACTGCAAATTATATTATGGTAAATTTAGAAACAGATAAAAATGTTGCTAATAAAATATTAACGGTTGAAATTATTGGAAAAGATAAATTGAGTTTAATTTCAAAAGAAGTGTAACAAAATAGTAATGTAAATTTAATTAAAATATTATTGAATAAAAATCCACGATATAGTATAAATATTATATTAAGAAATTTAGTGTTTTTTGGAAATTATAATTTCCTTGTAGTACTAAAGGGGGATAAAATAATATGAAAGAATATAAGTTAGTTGAAGCAGAAAGTGCAGGTAATTTGCCTCTTGTAGTTGGAACATGGCAAAAAATAAAGGCTTTACTAGTTAGAGAAATTGATTTTAATAAACCAGTTGTATTAGAATTAACACAAAAAGAGGAAAAAGTGTTAACAGAAGTTCACGACTTTTTATTTCAAGAAATTAAATTTCCAGAATTACATGACTTTTTCTTTAAAGATATAAACTTTTTTGGAAAGAAAAAATATAAATAAAATTAATTATATATCAAGAAGCAATTTACGATTTAGTAAGTTGCTTTTTTTTATAAAAGATATCCATAAATTTCATATAATTGTAATGGATTTGATATTGTATAAAAAAGTACTTAAATATAAAATATTTATATAATGATAAAATTTAGGAGGAGTTTATGAAAAAGAAAAAAGTGATTAAAGCAATTGTTTTAATCCTATTTGTACTTCTAGTTTGTTTTAGTTTATATAATTTTATAAGCTATTTTAGAATTGGAAAACAAAAGATAAATGTAAGTACAAGTTCACAAATTTATAGTAATTCTAGTATAGAAGCTATAATTAATGTAACTGATGAAAAAAATAATTCTATAAAAAGCAATGTTAAGCTTGAATTATTAGATTCAGAAGGAAAAAAAGTAAAAGGAATAAAACAAAATTTCAAAAAAGAGGAAGATAAAAAAATTGAAGTATCAATACCTTTATCAAATGAAATTGATACAGGAAAATATGAATTAAAATTAACATCAACTAGTAAATTTGGTTTTTTTAAAGATGTTTTAAAATTTCCGGTAAACATAGTAAATGGTAATGAATTAAAAACAATAATATCTTTAGATAAAGGAATATATAAGCCTGGTGATGATGTTAATTTTAGAGCATTATTAATATCAAAAAGAGATGAAGTGCCAGCTGATACTTTAGTTAATCTTGCTATTTATGATGGAAAAGATAATAAAGTTTATTCAAATGAAGTGGAAACATCTGAATATGGAATTGTTTCTGGAAATTTTAAATTAGCAAATGAAGTAAATAGTGGTACATATAGATTAGTGGTAAGTACAGATAGCACAGAAACTACAAAAACATTTACAGTAAATCCATATATAACTCCACAATTTGAAGTAAATGTAACAACAGATAAAGAAAATTATGCTGTTGGTGAAAATGCGAATATAAGTGTACAAGCAAAATATTTCTTTGGAGAAGCTGTTTCAAATGCTACAGTAAAAGGAACTATTAATGGAACTCCATTTGAGGGATTGACTAATCCAGATGGAGTATATACTACAACATATAATGCTACTGAAAATGGAAAAGTTGATATAAGCTTAGATGTAACTGATTCTTCAAATTATCTTATAGAATCAAATAAAACATTTTTTGTGAGTTCAGATTTGTTTGAAATAGAAGTGTTTCCGGAATATGGCAATATAATTGAAAATATAGATAATGATGTATATATATTTACAAAAACAATTAATGGAGATGCATTAAAAACTCATAGTACAATAACAATTGGAAATATTTCAAGACAAGTAATTACTGATGAAAATGGAGTTGGAAGTTTTACATTATCATCAGATGATACAAGAAACCTTTATAATGCAATATTAAAAATAAATGCAGAAGATAGCGAAGGTAGACAAGTTTTAAAAACTGAAACAATTAATGTAGAAACAAATAAAAATATAATAATAGATACTAATAAAGTTAAATACAATGCTGGTGAAGATATAGATTTAAAATTAATTTCTAACTTAGATGTTGCTTCAAAAGAAGTATATTTTTATAAAGGAAATGAATTGCTTAAAGTTGTATCGTCAGAAAATGATGAAGTATCTGTAAATTTAGAAAATGTTACAGGTTTAATAGATATATATGTTAGAGAAAGAAGACAAACTCCACAATATTATACTGCTAGAATAGAGCAAGATAATAACTATAAGAAAACAATATTTATAAAACCAGATAAAAAGCTTAATATAGCAATAACTACAGAAGCAGAAGAATATAAACCAGGGGATAAATTGAATATTGAATTTAAAACAACAGATGAAGCAGATAACCAGTTGGATAGTAGTTTACTCGTAAGTATACTTGATGAAGCGATTTTGAGTTTAGCAGAAAATGATTTATCAATAGATAATATAAAATTAGCTTTGGAAGATATTGAATTATCTAGCGGAATAACAGCAGCAGATTTATATGCAAATGTTATAGATGATTCTTCTGAAGGGTTACTAAAAGCATTACTACTAAAACAATCATATACAGCCCCTAATATTTACAGACAAAGCAATTATCCAGATGCAGATAAAGATGAATATTTAGAAAGAACTGTATATTCACTTATTGCTGTTATAGCGGTAATTGTAATAATTGCTTTTTCAAAGCTTGCTAAAAATGAATCTAAAGCAGGAAAAGTTGCGAAATTTATAGCACATTGTGTAAACTTAATTGCAATATTTATAGTATTTGGAATTGTTTTATTTGAACCAATATACGAATTGTATTATTCTATATTAGATTCATTTAAATTAATAAATATATTTACACTACTTACTAATGCAGTATTAACTTTTGTCTTATATACTTTAGTCTTATACAAGCAAAGAGATTATATTTTTGGAATGTTAATAAACTTAGCTGTAATACCAATAAGCTATATGCTACTAATATACTTGTTTGCAACATTTATTGGAGCACAAGAATTTGTTATTTTAATTGTATTAACACTTTTAGTTATATGGGCATTTCTTATAAATAAAGACAGAAAAAATAAACTAGGAAATAAAGCGCAATTTTTTAAATATACATTAACACAATTATTCAAAGGATTAATTGTTGCATTTGCAATTGCAGTACTGGTACCTATAATAGATTCTCCAATAGTAATATGGATTGTTTTAGCTGTATATATTTTTATAGATAAATATATATTAGGTAAAACAAAAATAAAAATGGAAGGTAATCAAATTAATCTTAATGTTACAGGAAATGAATTAATTGTTGCTGGAATAGGAGTGTTATTTATAGTAGTACTATTTACAGGAATTGCAAGTATAGTAGGAAATTTCGCAGGATCCACAATAAATTATAGTACTTCAGAGCCTATGAATGATGCAATTACACCAGACTATTCATTTACATTAGATTCTAATTCAAAAGGAAAAGGACCAGAAAGAGGTGAAATAAATTTCTCAGGAACTTCAATAAATGAATCTATACAAGAATCATTTATGGCTGTGGATGAAAATAAACAAGTAAATAAAGAAGAAAGTACAGAAACAAGTGAAATAGAAAAAACAGAAGAAGTTGTTGAAAATGTTAGAAACATATTCTTAGAAAGCCTAGCATTTATTCCAGAACTTGTAACTGAAAATGGAAGTGCAAATTTAGCATTAAATATAAGTGACAATATAACAACATGGAATATTCAAACTGTAGGAAATTCAAAAAATGGAGCATTAGGATATTCTTCAAAAACATTTAAAGTATTTAAAGAGTTCTTTACTGACTTTACATTACCAACCAATTGTGTAGTTACTGATAAAGTTAAAATACCAGTTACTTTATATAATTATACACAAGAAAATATGAATATTGAGCTTAATGTGCAACTAAATGATTGGAGCAATATAGGAGAATATGAAAAAACTGCTGTTGTTCCTGCAAATTCTACTCATATGATATATGTTCCAATAGAAATCATAAAATCAGGAAATAATATACTAAGAGTTGAAACAAAATCAGGAAATCTTTCTGATATAGTTGAAAAAAATATTCAGGTTAGTGAGAATGGATTAAAAATCGAGAAAATGGTATCTAGTGGTACTATGCAAAATAATATTTCACAAGATATTATATATTCAGATAATGCAATTGAAGGAAGTAAGAAATTAAAAGTAAAACTATATCCTTCAGCAATTACACAAATTATTGAAAATATGGAATCAATACTAAGCTTACCAACTGGATGTTTTGAACAAACTTCATCATCTTTATATCCAGATGTTTTAGCACTAAAATATCTAAAAAATAACAATTTAGATAACCAAGAAATTAAAGAAAAAGCATTAGAATATATTGCTAGTGGATATCAAAGATTATTAACATATGAAGTTGAAGGAACAAAAGGTGGGTATTCATTATATGGAAATAGCCCTGCAGAACCAGTTATTACAGCATTTGGATTAATGGAAATGAAAGAACTTTCAGATGTATATGAAGTAGATGAAAATGTTATTGAAAATATGAAAGAGTATTTATTTGATGTACAAAAAATAAATGGAAGCTTTGATTACAAATCTACTTATATAGGAGGTTCAGAATCAACAGATGAACTTGCAATGAATGCATATATAATATGGGGATTATCTGAAGTTTGTCCAGATGATAGTAGAATAGAAAAATCTGTTGAATATTTAATCAAGAATATGGATAAGGCAGATGATACATATACTCTTGCTCTAATGGCAAATGTATTTATAAATACAGAAAAAGAAAATGAAACTAGAAAAACAATAAATAAATTAATGGAAAAAGTTATTTCTGATGGGGATTCAGCTTATGTAGAATCCAATGTGCGTGATTATTATGGATGTTGTAGAGTTTATCAAAATATGCAATCAACAGCGTTAACTTCAATAGCTTTAACCAAAAGTAATACTAATGAAAAAACAAATCAAGCTTTGATTAATTATTTAATAAAATCTAAATCTCCGAATGGAACCTGGGGAACAACACAGAATACAGTACTTTCATTAAAAGCTATAAATGATTATAGTTCTAATTCAGATATTTCTAATCAAACGATTGTAGTAAAAGTAAATGATAAAGTACAATCAATTGATATAGATAAAAATAGTTTAGGAGTATATGAAGTTGTTTTTGAAGATGTTCCAAGCGAAAATAAAGTATCTATAGAAATGAAAAAAGGAAAAATTACATACGAAATTATAAAAGACTTCTATAAAGATTATGAATATGCCGAATTTGAAGAAGCAGCAAAAAGTTCTGGTAAACTTGTAGCTGAGCAAACAATTACTCAAAATGCAAAAGTAAATGAAGAAATTTCTCAAAAAATTCGTATATCAAATATAACTGGTAGTGATATTATAAATGGATTAGTGCAAATCAATATACCACAAGGATGCAGTGTAAATGAAGAATCTTTAATGATATTAAAACATTCTGGATTAATTGAAAAATATGAATATAATTATGGAAAAATAAATTTATATTTAAGAGATTTCAAAAATAATGCTGAAACAAACTTAGAAGTTAAGTATAGAGCATTATATCCAGAAACAATAACAGGTGGAGCAATAAGAATTTATGATTACTATAATCCAGAAGTAGAAACAATCTGTATGCCAAAAGTTATTGACATTACAGAATAAATGTTATAGAATAATCTAGGTCTAAAATGACCAAAATATTTAAAAGATACTTATAATAAATCAAGTATCAGAATGGAGGATTTATATTATGTCAGTAAAAGTAGCTATAAATGGATTTGGACGTATAGGACGTCTTGCATTTAGACAAATGTTTGGAGCAGAAGGATATGAAATCGTTGCAATCAACGACTTAACAAGCCCAGATATGTTAGCTCATTTATTAAAATATGATTCAGCTCAAAAAAGATATGAAAAAGCTGATACAGTAGTTGCAGGAGAAGATTCAATTACTGTTGATGGAAAAACAATCAAAATATATGCTGAAAAAGATGCAGCTAATTTACCATGGGGAGAAATAGGAGTTGATGTTGTATTAGAATGTACAGGTTTCTATACATCTAAAGAAAAAGCATCTGCTCATATACAAGCAGGAGCTAAAAAAGTTGTTATTTCTGCACCAGCAGGAAAAGATCTACCAACAGTTGTTTTTGGAGTAAATGAAAATGTATTAACAGCAGAAGATACAGTTATTTCAGCTGCTTCTTGTACAACAAACTGTTTAGCACCAATGGCTAAAGCGTTAAACGACTATGCACCAATTCAATCAGGAATCATGACAACAGTACATGCTTATACTGGAGACCAAATGGTACTTGATGGACCACATAGAAAAAATGATTTAAGAAGAGCTAGAGCAGCAGCTGTAAATATTGTTCCTAACTCAACAGGAGCAGCTAAAGCTATAGGACTTGTTATTCCAGAATTAAATGGAAAATTAATTGGTTCTGCACAAAGAGTTCCAGTTCCAACAGGATCTACAACAATCTTAATTGCAACAGTAAGAAGCAATGAAGAAGTAACTCCAGAATCAATCAACGCAGCTATGAAAGCAGCTTCTAGTGCATCTTTCGGATACACAGAAGAACCATTAGTTTCTTCAGATATTATAGGAATCACATATGGTTCATTATTTGACGCAACTCAAACAATGGTTACAAAAGTAGAAGATGGATTATATCAAGTACAAGTTGTTTCTTGGTATGATAATGAAAATTCTTACACAAGCCAAATGGTAAGAACAATCAAATATTTTGCTGAATTAAACTAATTGTTTATAAGAGAAGGTAAGCTTAGCTTATCTTCTTTTTGATTGTAAAAAATAAAATTAATATAATCTTTCAAATTGGTAAAAATAGTTAAAAGAATACTTGAAAAGTATTCTTTTTTGTTATAGAATAGCTTTGTATGAAAATATGAAAAAATATAAATAAAAATTTATAAAACAAAATACTTTGTAAAATATTTACAAAGAAATTAAAGGAGGATGTTTTAATGAGCAAAAAAACAGTAAAAGATATTGATGTAAAAGGAAAGAAAGTTTTAGTAAGATGTGATTTCAATGTTCCATATGATGAAAACAGAAAAATCACAGATAACAGAAGAATTGTTGCAGCATTACCAACAATTAAATACTTACTTGAAAATGATTGTAAAGTAATACTTTGTTCACACTTAGGAAGACCAAAGGGAGAAGTTAAACCAGAATATTCAATGGATATAGTTGCAGAAGAACTTTCAAGATTATTAAATATGGAAGTTAAACTTGCAAAAGATGTTGTTGGACCAGATGCTAAAGCATTAGCTGCAAACTTACAATCAGGAGAAGTTATGCTTCTTGAAAATGTTAGATATGAAGCTGGAGAAGAAAAAAATGATGAAAACTTATCAAAAGAATTTGCATCAATGGCAGAACTATTTGTAAATGATGCTTTTGGTACAGCTCACAGAGCTCATAGCTCAACAACAGGTGTTGCAAGCTATTTACCAGCAGTATCTGGATTTTTAATTGAAAAAGAATTAAAATTTTTAGGCTCAAGCCTAGAAAATCCTGAAAGACCATTCATGGCTATTTTAGGTGGAAAGAAAGTATCTGATAAAATAGGTGTTATAAATGCTTTATTAGAAAAAGTAGATGTTTTAATGATTGGTGGAGCTATGGCTTACACATTCTTTAAATCAATGGGATATGAAGTTGGAAACTCAATTTGTGAATTAGATAAATTAGATTTAGCAAAAGAACTTATGGAAAAAGCTAAAGCTAAAGGTGTAAAATTCATGTTACCAGTAGATACAAAAGTTGGTAAAGAATTTGCTGCTGATACAGAAAGCAAAACTGTTAAATATACAGAAATTCCTGATGGATGGGAAGGATTTGATATTGGTCAAGAAACAATAGAAATGTATTCTAAAGAATTACAAAACGCAAAAACTGTAATTTGGAATGGACCAGTTGGATTATTCGAATTTGATCAATTTGCTGTTGGAACAAATAGTATTGCAAAAGCATTAGCTGATGTAGATTGCATAAAAATAATTGGTGGTGGAGATTCAGCAGCTGCTGTTGAAAAAGCAGGATTGGCAGAAAAATTCACACACATTTCTACAGGTGGTGGAGCTTCACTTGAATTCTTAGAAGGTAAAAAATTACCAGGAATTGAAGCTTTACAAGATAAATAGGAGGATTGATTTTATGAGAAGAAAAGTAATTGCAGGAAACTGGAAAATGAATATGCTTCCAAACGAAGCGATTGAATATGTTCAAGCTTTTGAACCATTGGTTAAAGATGCTAAAGCAGAAGTGATTTTATGTGTACCTTATACAGATTTATTTTATTGTTTAATGAATGCTCAAGGAACAAATATTAAAATAGGTGCTCAAAATATGCACTTTGCAGAAAACGGAGCTTATACAGGAGAAGTATCTGCTAAAATGTTAAAATCAATTGGAGTTGAATATGTTATTATAGGTCACTCTGAAAGAAGACAATATTTTAACGAAACAGATGAATCTGTTAATAAAAAAATAAAAGCAGCTTTTGAAAATGAATTAAAACCAATAGTTTGTGTTGGTGAAACATTAGAAGAAAGAGAAGCTGGAAAAACAGAAGATATTATAACTAATCAAACTCGTTTAGCTTTAGATGGTTTAACAGGAGAGCAAGTTAAAAATACAATAATTGCTTATGAACCAATTTGGGCCATAGGAACAGGAAAAACAGCAACTTCAGAAGATGCTAATAATTCTATAAAAGCTATTAGAGCTGAAATTAGAAAACTATATGGTGATGATGTTGCAGATGAAGTTATAATTCAATATGGTGGAAGTGTAAAATCTTCAAATGCAAAAGAACTATTTAGTACATCAGATATAGATGGTGGATTAGTTGGTGGAGCTAGTTTAAAACCAGATGAATTTAGCAAAATAGTAAATTATGATAAATAGTAGATGGGAAGTGTAACAAAAATATGAGTAAATTAACAATGTTAATGATATTAGATGGTTTTGGAATTAACGAAAAAAAAGAAGGAAATTCAGTAAAATTAGCTAATATACCAAACTTAAAAGAAATATTAACTAAAAATCCAAATACAATAGTTCATACAAGTGGATTAGCAGTTGGATTACCAGAAGGACAAATGGGAAATTCAGAAGTAGGTCATACAAATATCGGTGCAGGAAGAGTTGTATATCAAGATTTAGCTAAAATAACAAAAGCTATTGAAGATGGAGATTTCTTTAGTGTTCCAGAATTTGTAAAAGCTATTGAGAACTGTCAAAAAAATAATTCAAAATTGCATATTATGGGATTATTATCAAATGGTGGTGTTCATAGTCATAATCGTCATTTATATGCTTTACTTGAAATGGCAAAAAGAAAAGATTTCGAAAATGTATATGTTCATTGTTTTATGGATGGAAGAGATACTCCACCAGCATCAGGAGAAGGATATATTACAGAATTAGAAGAAAAAATAAAGGAAAAAGGTGTTGGTCAAATAGCAACTATCTCTGGAAGATTTTACGCAATGGATAGAGATAAGAGATGGGAAAGAGTAAGCTTGGCATATAATGCAATTGTAAATGGTGAAGGAGAAAAAGCGTTATCAGCTATTTCTGCAATTGAAGAATCTTATCAAAAAGAAGTGTTTGATGAATTTGTTAAACCAACAGTTATTACTAATAAAAATGGAGAACCAATTGCTAAAATAGAAGATGGTGATTCAGTTATATTCTTTAACTTTAGACCAGACAGAGCAAGAGAAATCACTAGAAGCATTGTAGATAAAGAATTTGATGGATTTGAAACAAAAAAATTAAACACATATTTTGTTTGTATGACACCATATGATGAAACAATGCCAAACGTAGAAGTTGCTTATAAAAAAGAAGAATTAAAAAATACTTTTGGAGAATATATAAGCAATAAAGGATTAAAACAATTAAGAATTGCAGAAACTGAAAAATATGCGCATGTTACATTTTTCTTTAATGGTGGAAAAGAGGAACAATATGTTGGTGAAGATAGAATTTTAGTTCCATCACCAAAAGTTGAAACATATGATTTAAAACCAGAAATGAGTGCATATGAAGTAACAGATAAAGTAGTAGAAGCTATAAAATCTGAAAAATATGATTCAATAATATTAAATTTTGCAAATCCAGATATGGTTGGACACACAGGAAATATAGATGCTGCTGTAAAAGCATTAGAAGCTATAGACGAATGTGTTGGAAGAGTTGTAGAAGCTATAAATGAAGTTAATGGTACATTATTAATAACAGCAGATCATGGAAATTGTGAGCAAATGGTAGATTATAAAACAGGAGAACCACATACAGCGCATACAACAAGTCCAGTTCCATTAGCTATAGTTGGTTTACCAGCAAACAAAAAAATAAAAGAAGGTCGTTTAGCAGACTTAGCACCAACAATGTTAGAACTAATGGGATTAGAAAAACCTGAGGAAATGACAGGAGAAAGTTTACTAGAGAATTAATCGTTAAATTTTAGGAGAAAATTTATGATAAATTTACCAGAAGAAAAATTATTGTACTCTGATATACAAAAGAAGTTGTTCTATATAATTCCAGAAAAATGGGAAAAAATATATTTATATGCTTCCGTTATAAATATTCCTAATCAGAAATCAGTAGGTGAAATGTATTTTTACTATTTGCCAAAAGGAATTATTAAAAAGAAATTTGTAAATGGATATGAAATACCAAATATATTCAATATAGATGAAGAACAATATTCTAAGTTAATCAGTGATGTATATAATTCTATAAAATTATTACATGAAAGATTTGTAAATACCAAAAGAAGCGTTTGGAGTAGTATAAATATTTCAATAGAGAATTTTAAATTTAAAATTGAATTTGATTATGAAGATTTAACTGAATCTCCATTTGATTCTTATGAGCGTCATGTAATCTGGAGATATAAACATTTACAAGAAGGAATCGAAACTTTGAGTAGAAAAGACAAAAAAATAGTTCAAGCATATTTAGAGTATGAAAGTGTTCAATCTCCTACTAAAAAAGATGTTTATATAGAAGGCATATATAAGCAACCTGTTAAAAATATCATAGATTTTGAGAAAACTTTAACTGTAGAGGAAGCAATAGCTCAATCAAAATCTCCAGAATCAGATAAAGAAAAAGAGAAAAAGAAATCAGGATTATTTAAAAAGAAAAATAAAATTGAAGATATTATAATTGATGAAGATGAGGAGAATGTTGGAGTTACTAACCAAATTTTAAATTTTAAAAAATAATTTCGAAAAGAAAGTAGAATTCAATAAATTTTACTTTCTTTTATTTAGCAATAAAGTATACATAAAATAGTGACAATGTTAGTTATTTGTGATATAATGGTAAACAGAGGTTAATTTAAGGAGGAATAATATGGGATTTTGGAGATCTTTTTTTGGACTAGAAGATAATGAAACTAGCAGAAGAGAAGGCAAAAAATCTGAATTTGATACAACTTTTGTTACATATGATGAAGAGAAAAATTTTGAAGATAGTATTTATGGATCACTTCAATTATTTGATGCAGATGTTTCATATATATCAGAAGTATTACCTGAAAGAGGAGAAAGCTTGCAAAAACAAATAGATCTATTGACAGCACTACTGGAAAAAACTAATAATGAAGATGATCCAGAAGTTATAAGTGTATTTAGAACTTTAAAGTCACAATTTGAAGAAGATAAAAAATTAGCTGATGGAGAATATACAATAAGCGAATTAGAACATCAAAATTTAATAATGGATAAAACTTTTGAAAATCCGCTATATAGTGATGGAATAAATAAGCAAAAACTAGAAGAATATATTTCTTTTATTTCAAAAGTACAGAAAAAGGTTGCAGAAAGTGAAATGAATGGTAGCCCATTATTAACAAAAGTTCAAAAACAAAAATTTAATAGTATTTCAATGAAATCTGAATACAGAATAAAAATGTTAGAATTAATGTTTCTTTCAAATAACTATTATGATGTTCCAACAAACCCATTTAAGGATTTATCACTAACAAAACAAAAAATATTTTCAAAACTATTTTTTGAAGATGCTAAACAAGCAGCTAGACAGTATGAAAGATTATCATTGTCAGAAGAAGAATTTAATAAATATGATCAAAGATATTTTAATTCTATAGATTCTATGGCTAAAGAACTAAATCGCCAAATGGCGAATGTAAGAATGATAGATGATTTTTCAATAAGTCAATTATTTGATAGTTCTAATGAAAATAGTAAATCTTTTGAGTTTTTAAAAAAATTTGTTAAATTTAAAACAACTCTTAATGAAATGGAAGATAAAAAAGATAAAATAGGTGAAGAATTAAAGAAAAGAGAAGAACAAGAAAGAGAAAAGGCAGAAAAGGAAAAGCAAAAACAAGAAGAAAAAGCTAGAAAAGAAAAAGAAAAGCAAGATGCAATAGATGCTGAAGCCCAAAAAGAACGAGAAGAACTAGAAAAATTAAAAGCATATACAGATGCAGATATGAGAAGAGAAATAGATAGAATAGAACATGATTTAACAGCAAAAGGAAGCAGATTTGTAAATATATTAGAATTCCAGAAAAAAATAGCAAGAGCAAAAGGGTTATTAGAAACAGAAGAAAATTTAACTAAAGATGGAATTATGTATAAAGCAGTAGATGCAACTACAGCTTATGAAATTATAAAAAAAGCCAATATGTTAGGAATAAGTTATGCTGCGTTTCCTGATTGCCAAGAAAATCGTGATGGTGGATTTATGTTCGCTGTTCCTGAATCTGAAAAAGGAATTTTTAATATTGAAAGAGAAGCAGTACCATTTTCATGTAGAAGTTATGATTGGCGTAATGACGAAAATTTCGGACAATACCCAGGATTTATTTTAAATGAATTAGATAGAATGTTAGAAGAAAATGAAACAATAAGAAATATGATATCAACACCTACAAATGGAACATTTTACACACTAAATGTTGGATATAATACTTATAGTGGAAAAACTTCTGGATATAATGGAAGAAAAAACACAATATGTCGTACTTTAGATAAAATAAGAATGAAATTAGATTCTATAGGAAATAATCCAGAGGAACTGCAAGATGTTATGTGTTATATAAGTGTGCCAGCTACAAGAAATATAATTCCAATTTTAGAAGCTTTCAAATCAGCAGGTGTATCAAGTTACATAGAGCCAGCTCCAAAATCAGGTAAAAGAAATGAAAATAATAGAAATAATATACAAATATATTTTGAAAGAGACCAATTAGATAAGTTTAAAGAAGATGTACTTCCTCAAATTTCTAATCCGAATATAGGAATTGTAAATCTAAATTGGGAAAATGGAAGTATGGGAGCAGCAATAAGAGATGAAATAAAGTGGCCTAAACTTAAAGATAAAGACGAAGATGAAAGATAGTAAATAAATTATAAAAAAGTGTTAACTAAAAATAGTTAGCACTTTTTTTTATAAATAAGTTCTAAAATAATTCTACTTGAATATATATTATTACATGTAATAGAAAAGAGGAATAAATGAAGAAGATTACAGAATATTTCCCAGACAAGCTTCAAAATATTTTATTTGAAAAAATTAAGCAAAATGAAGAAATGTTAGAAGAGATTCGAATAAGGAATCAAAATTATATTATTTTAAAGCTTAATAATGAAGAAAAAATAATCAAATATAAAGTAAGTTCAGAAGAAATAATAAATATATTACAGTTAATATGCGAAAATTCAATATATTCCTATCAAAAACAAATATCTTCTGGATTTATTACTTTGCAAGGTGGACATAGAGTTGGTCTTGTGGGTTCATGTGTTATAGAAAATAATAAAATTATAAATATAAATTATATAAATAGTTTTAATTTTAGAATAGCAAGACAAGTTATAGGATGTAGTAATAATTTACTAAAACATATTTTAGATATAGAAAATAATAATATTTTTAATACACTTATAATTTCGCCACCAGGATTTGGAAAAACAACTTTAGTAAGAGATATAGCAAGACAAGTATCTAATGGAAGTAGTGTATATAAATTTAATGGTATTACAGTAGGAATAGTAGATGAAAGAAGTGAAATAGCAAGTTTGTATAAAGGAGTTCCACAAAATGATGTTGGAATGAGAACTGATGTAATTGAAAATGTTTCTAAAGCGATTGGAATAAAAATACTTGTACGTTCTATGGCACCTAAAGTTATTATTGCAGATGAAATTGGAGTACTTGATGATATTGAGGCAATAAACTATGCATTATGTTCAGGCTGTAAAGGAATATTTACAGCTCATGGAAGTTCTTTGAAAGATATTTATAAAAATCCAGTTTTAAAAAATTTAATTGATACACATATTTTTGAAAGATTAATTTTTTTAAATAAAGATGAAAAAGGTAAAGCAAAGGAAGTTTATAAATTAAATAGTGAAAATTGCTATTTGTCTGAGTAAATTATTATATTAGGAGTTTATATGGTTTTTATTAAAAATATGAGTTTAATAGGTATTATTGCAATTTGTTCATATATTGGAATTCTTAAAAGTAAATCTTTTGAAAACAGGGTTATAGAACTTTCAAAATTTCAAAGTGCACTTGTAATGTTTGAAAGTAAATTAAAATTTACATATGAACCAATTAAAAATATTTTTGAAGAAATTTCTAATGTAATTTATAAAAATGAATCTAATATATTTTTTTTTACATCAAAAGAAGAAAAAGATATTAATAAAGCCTGGTGCGAAAATGCGAGTAATATTTTATTTTTAAATAATTCTGATAAAGAAGTAATAAAAACAATGGGAAAATTGCTGGGAAAGACTGATATAGAAGGACAACTTAGTGAAATTTCATTAGGTCTTGATTTAATTAATAAACAATTGGTAGATGCAGAATATGAAAGGAATAAAAATTCTAAATTATATAAAACGATGGGTGTTATTTTAGGATTAGGAATTAGTATAATTTTAATTTAATTTTGGAGGATATATGAATATTGATTTATTATTAAAAATTGCAGGTGTTGGAATTTTAATTGCTGTTTTACATCAAATACTAAGTAAGGCAGGAAGAGATGATCAAGCTATGATGACATCACTTGCTGGAATGGTAATTGTACTTACAATTGTAGTAAAAGAAATTAGTACACTATTTGATACAGTTAGGACGGTGTTTAATTTATAAATGGATATTATAAAAATTATTGGGATTGGTTTTATAACATTAATAATAACAATTATTTTAAAAGAATATAGAAAAGAATATGCAATATATGCTGTTATAATATGTGGAGCAATTATTTTACTATATTCTCTAAATACAGTAACTTCAATAGTAAATTTTTTAGAACAAATATCCAAAAATAGAAGTTTTAATACAGATTTTATTTCATGCTTGCTTAAAATAACAGGAATATCAATTTTAACAGAATATGCAGTAAGTATTTGCAAAGATTCTGGTGAAAGTTCTATTGCAAGTAAAATTGATTTTGGTGGAAAAATATTGATTATTTCTATGTCAATTCCTATAATTGGGACAACTTTAGAATCTTTAATACAAATTTTACCATAGGAGATATTTGCCAATGAATGAAATAATTGAATCACAAAGCAATTTATTAGGAATAACTGATTTTATAAGACAAGCTAATCAATATACTCAAAATTCATTTCCAGATTTAAATATTTCAAAAATTTTTAATGATAGTATTTCGGGAAATGTAGGAAATATATTTAATAGTTTTGGTATAGCAAGTTTTCTTTCAAATGAAGCTTCTTTTGCAATAGAAATAATGATTGATGTGATAATAATTATTATAATTAATAGTATTTTTAAAGCGATTATTGAAAATTTAGGAAATTCAAATTCAGCACAAATAACCTACTTTATACAATATTTAGTTATTGTTACTTTAGTAATAAATACATTTATTTCTATACTAGATTTAACTAAAGAGAGTATAGAAAATGTTGTGAGTTTCATGACAGCTCTTATACCTTTACTAATAACCCTAATGCTTAGTACTGGCAGTCTAGCTACTAGTAGTGTTGTAGAACCTATATTGCTTATTATGGTAAATATTGTTGGTAATTTCATCAATACTTTTTTAATACCTTTGTTATTAATATCAATGAGCATTTCTATTGTTTCAAATATTTCGGAAAAAGTTCAAATTGATAGACTATCTAAATTTTTAAAATCTTCTATTGTATGGATTTTAGGAATTTTACTAACAATTTTTACAAGTACTTTATCTCTTCAAGGAAGTTTAACAAGTTCAGTAGATGGAATGACTGCAAAAACTGCAAAAGCTGCTGTTTCAAATTTTATTCCTGTTGTTGGAAAAATTCTTGGAGATACAGTAGATAGTGTTATAGGTTGTGGAAATATACTTAAAAATTCAGTTGGAATTATAGGTGTTATAGTAGTAATTGGAATTGTTTTTGTACCAGTTATAAAAATTTGTATTTTATGGATATCATTTAAATTAACTTCTGCAGTTTGTGAAGTTGTGGCAGATACAAAAATTGTAAAATTAATTGATCAAATAGCAGATGGCTATAAAATTTTACTTGGAATTTTAATTTCTGTTTCTGTAATGTTTATTATAGGAATTACAATAGTTATTAAAATGACTAACAGTGTATTAATGTATAGATAGGAAAGTATATGATTCTAAAATTAAGAGAATGGTGTGAAGGAATAATAATTGCAATAATAATATCTATTATTATTGAGATGCTAATTCCAGATAATAAAAGCAAAAAATATGTAAAGGTAATAATTGGAATTTATATCATGTTTGTTTCATTAAATCCGCTTTTAGAAGTTTTAAATTACGATTATGATTTTTCAAATCTTTTTAATTGGGATACAGTTACAACATCTACTACATTCAATAAAAACATAAAAGATGTATATGTTTTAGGAATAGAGGAAAAGATAAAAGAAGAAATAGAAGAACTTGGATATAATTTAGAATATGTACAAGTTGAGGTTGATTCAGGTTATGAACAAATAGAAAAAATATTATTAAAAATAAATAGCAATTCGAATGGAAATATTATTAAAATTGAAAAAATTAATATAGGTCAAAAAGAAAATAAAAAAGAAGAATATTCAGATATAGTTTCTTTACTGGTTGTTAATTATGCAGTTGAAGAAGACAAGATATTTATTAACTAATTTTGTGAAATGAGGTGTAAAATGAATTTTTTTGGTAGAATAAAAAATATATTTAATAACAAAGAAAAAAGAATGGAAAATTTAATATCTTTTTTAATAATTCTAGTTATAACATTAATCGTTATTAATAAAATATTAAAACAAGACAATAATAATAAAGAAAGTGTTGATTATACAAATGAAATTGGAGTAGAACTTGCTACATCAAATAATTCTTCTAGTAGTATTTCAAGTGAATTTGAAAAAAAGTTAGAAAATATTTTAGGAAAAATAAATGGAGTAGGAAAAGTTTCTGTACTACTTACATATTCAGAATCAAGTTCAATAGTTCCAATATATAATACTAGTCAAAGCACAAGTACAACTGAGGAAAAGGATACTTCTGGAGGAACAAGAACTATTACTTCAGAAGATAATAAAAAGGACGTTATAACAGATTCTTCTTCAAATATTGTAACAGAAAAGCAAATTATGCCTAAAATCGAAGGAGCAATAATAACAGCACAAGGTGTTAAAGATTCAAATACAAAGGCAAATATAATATCTGCAGTTGAAGCAGTTACTGGTCTTGCAAATCATAAAATTCAAGTTTTTGAGATGGGAGATGAATGATTTTGAAAAATAATAAAGAAAAAGTAAAACAAATTTTTTTATCTGCAATTGCAATATCATTAATAGGAATTGGTTATGCAAATTATAGCTTAAACAATACAATTGAGGTTGCAAGTAGAGAAAGCAGTAATGAGATTAATCTTGGTGATGTAGAACTTGTAAGTAGTAATCCAGTAAAAGAGGAATATATTGAGGGAATTGTTTCTAATGATGCTTTAAATGAAAATACTATTTCAAATGAGATACAAAACTATATAGTAGAAGATAGTACGAATTATTTTGAAGAAACAAGAATACAAAGAGATAGAATGTATTCTGAAACAATAGAAACATATCAAAAATTAATAGATAGTAATCAAACTCCACAAGAACAGAAATCTATAGCCGCTCAAGAAATATCAAATATTACAAGTAAGAAAAATAGTATCCTTATAGCAGAAAATTTAGTAAAAAATAAAGGGTTTGATAATGTTGTTATTTTGGAAAATAATGGAAATGTTAGTGTAATTGTAAAATCAAGAAATTTAAATCAAGATCAAATTTCCAAAATTCAAAATATTGTAGAAAGAGAATTAAATGTTGATGTTTCAAATATAAATATTAGCAATAAATAGTTTTCAAATATTACTAGAATAATTTTTTTTATAAAAACAATAATAAAATTATATGAAGTACAAATTCATATAAAAAATTGAAAGGATATAAAATGATTATGGCAAAGAAAATTTTTATGGTTGCTTTTGCTATAATAATTTTATGTTTATGTTGTGGTAGCTGTTTTGCAGCAGAAAATAATGGTTCGTCTACTAATTTAGGAAATGAAATAATGGATTCAATAAACAAAACAGGTAAAAGTGTAGATAACGTAGTTTCAGGTAATATAGTTAAAGATGCAGGAAATACTGTGAAAAATGCAGGAAATGATATAAAAGATGGAGCAAAAGATGTTGGAAGAGATGGAAAAGATGTAGTTGATGGTGTTGTAAATACAAGTAATTATAATACAACAAGAACAACAGCAGAAGGAACAACTACAAATGGTGGTTTTTCAACTATGACTACAACAACATGGATGTGGATTATTCTAGTAGTAGCAGCAATAGTAATTATTGCAGCAATATGGTATTATGCAACAAGAACTAACGACTAGTATTTATGTTAAAAAGACATAGTAAATTTTTGAATTATATTTTAAGAATTTATTATGTCTTTATACATATATCAAATATCAAAAAATTTGAAAAAAATTAAATATTATGGTATAATAATTATGTAAGCAAATATTTGAAGCGTAAGCAAAAGAGTTCCCTCTTGGGAGCACGATAAATTGGAGGTTTTATTATGTTGCAAGCTGTTGGTTCTTTCCTGATGTTCATTATCATTGGCCTAATTTTTACTTCCAAGAAACAACCTGACATGACTTGGAAAGAGCGGGGAATCGAGATTTTGAGCTACATCATTGGATTGGTTATCATGGGCGGTATGTTGTGTGGCACCTATTGGATTTACAACAAATTCCCTGTGTTATCTACAATTTTTTTGGTGGGGTACTTAATCTTCCGCTACATCCAAGTTCACAAAAAGAAGGACCGGCGATAAATCGCCAGTCTTTCTTTTTATAAAATCTATTTTTTTAATCTTATTAAAATTGCTATTGATAAAAGAATTATTAATACTCCAATAGCAATTAGAATTATACATAAAATATTATTTAATTCTAAGTTTGCCTGAGAATAACTATTCATTCCAGAAACCCCAGTAATTGAAGATGATGATGTAGGAGATAATGTTGACAAAGATGATTGTTTATTTGTATCTTCTTGTATAGTATTTGTAGAGCTGTTATCTATTTCATTATTAGATGTTGCAAATACAAAATTAAACCATAAAGTTAATATTAAGAAAAAAGATATTAATAATAATACTTTTAAAGTTTTAGACATATAAACCTCCTAGAAATATTTTATCTTTACAAAATAATTTTTAATTTACGATGTAATTATGATATACAAAAATAAATAAAAAGTCCATAGAAAATAAAAAAATTAATAAATTTGTTGTAAAAATTTTTCTAATATGATAACATAATTGAAATTGATATTGGGGTATCGCCAAGCGGTAAGGCATCGGACTCTGACTCCGACATTCCTGTGTTCGAATCACAGTACCCCAGCCAAAACAAAAACGGAGCTTTCACCGAAATGAAAGCTCCGTTTTTGTTTTTCATTGTGCCTTATTCTACAGTTACCACATTGATGCCAGGAAAGCCGGATGTAATCACGCTTGCGCCATCCACATCATCAAGATGCATCAAAAAAATTTCTGTGCCTTTCTCGCTTAAACCAATGAAATCTGTAAGAGCATCTTCCAATTTCAAATGGATCATGCCATAGTGGACAGATGTGTCCACATAGAGCTCATTACACATTGGAAAGTAAGGCTCAAATGGCTTAAGAGTGGACGTATCTCCAGTATATACAACTGCTCTTCCGGAGATGATAAACACATAGCCAAAGCATTTGCCAGCAAGCTGAGGTGAATGCTCTGTTAGAACACATGAGACAAACCAATTTTCCTCAGAGAGGAAGTCGGATGTAATGAGCTGATACCACTCAGTTTCGTTACCTTCAATAGTAAGAACCGTCTGAAGGTCATTTGCCACTTCTTTTGAAGGAGCAACAACTGTAACCTTTTTGTGCAGATTGAAAAATACATGTTGGACAAAAAGTCCCAATCCGCCGATGTGGTCGCCATGTGTGTGTGTGATTAACACATAGATATGCTCATGGTCTGTCAGATCAGTTTTCCGCAGCTTTTGGAATGTGGAAATAGGACAGTCGATTACGACGATGTCGTTGCTTTCCGTGAAAAAGAAAGCAGAAGTGTGGTTGTTTCCGAATCCAGAGTCTCTTCCTAAAAAGTTTAATAACATGTTGTAATTCTCCTTTCATATTAGAAAATATCGGTTACACACTTACTATAACTTAGCAATTATAGTAAAAAATAAAATGTTCTACACATATATATATTAACATAAAATAGACAAAAACTCAAGCGAAGTTAAATACCTATAGTGTTTGTAAAAAGTATGCATAAAAATAAAATTACTTCATATATAATTATGAGGTGATTTTTTTGATTTATATTGATATTGAAGAAAATAGGAATATGGAGGTAAGGGAAAGGTCTACTAAAAATTTTATTTTTAAAATTAAAAACATTTTAAAAATAAAAAGCAGTAAATTGAAAGAAGAGAAAATTGAGGACAAGACATTAATAAGACTTCCTAATCTTGAAAATAAGACATTAAATAAATTATCTAGGTATATAAAGCAAAATTGTATTTGCATAGTATGTGTATCTGATAATTTACTTGATAATGTTATTTTTATGGAATATTTAAAAAATGAAAATGTAAAACTTCTTAATGGAAAATGGATTTTTAAAATTTTAGCAACGAAAGTTTGTGAATATATAGTAGAAAGTAAAAAAGAAATAATTGAATATCAAGAAATATCAATTTTATCAAATAAAATTAATGATGTTGTTGTTTTTACAATTAGAAATTTGGCTGAGAAAGTAAAAATTATAAATGTTTTAACAAATGATTCGTATAGATTTAAAAAGTTGGAAAAAGAAATGTATGATAAATATGGAATAATACTTAACATTAATAATAATTATAAAAAAAGTTTACTTAAAAGTGATATAATTCTAAATTTTGATTTTTCAGAAAGTGAGTTTAATAAATATACATTACCAAAAAAATCAAGTATAATAAATTTTAATGAAAATATAAATATTCAGACTAAATCTTTTGAGGGAATTAATGCAAGTTTTGTGGAAATATCTATGCCAAAAAATTATTTAAAATATTTACTTTATTTTAAACATTTTAATACTACTAATTTATATGAAAGTTTTATTTATAAAAATACTAATCCAGCTAATATTATAAAGGAAATTGAAAATGATAATATGAAAATAACCTTTTTATTGGGAAAAAATGGAAAAATTAGAAAAAACGAATATCTAAAAATGTCAAAAAAGTTGGCAAATTAGCTTGACAAATTTTGAATTAACACGTATTATATGTAAGTATATAATAACAATCAATTTAGGAGGTCTTGAAAATGGGGGAAAAAGAATTCTTACTAACACAAGAAGGTTATGATAATTTAGAAAAAGAACTAGAAAGACTTAAAACAGAAGTTAGATATGAAATTGCAGATAGAATAAAGGTTGCTTTAGGATTTGGAGATTTATCAGAAAACTCAGAATACGATGAAGCAAAAAATGCACAAGCAGCTAATGAAGCAAAAATCGCAGAATTAGAAGAAAAAGTTAAGTATGCTAGAATAATAGATGAATCAGAAATTGATACAGAAGTTGTTCAAGTTGGAAACATTGTAAAAGTACATGATATGGAATTTGATGAAGACGCAGAATATACAATCGTTGGTTCTACAGAAGTTGATTTAGCTAATAACAAAATTTCTAATGAATCACCAATAGGAAGTGCATTATTAGGAAAAAGAAAAAATAACATAGTTGAAGTTCAAGCTCCTGCAGGAATTATAAAATTAAAAATATTAACAATAACAAAATAAAAATATGGGGATATATGAAGGAGTCATATATCTCTTTTTTGTATATAAATATAATTTAAGGAGGAAAATATGAGAATAAGAGTTGCAGGTTTAATAGAAATGGAAAATGGATATGCACTTATGCATAGACTTAATGTAAAGAAAAAAGAAAATTCAACTCAACCATATGGTGAATATTATGTATTTCCAGGAGGTGGAGTTGAAATAGATGATAAATCATATGAAGATGGAGTTAAAAGGGAAATTTTAGAAGAATTTGGAATAGAAGTTGAAGTAAAAGATAAACTATATTCAAGAACTGTTAATAATGAATTTGAGGAACATTTATATTATTGTATTTATAAAAATGGAAAGCTTGGAACTGGCACAGGTCCAGAGTTTTCAGGGGATCCTAAATATATTGATAGGGGACAATATATTCCTTGTATAGTTCCAAAAGAGGAAATAAGAAACATTAGACTATTACCAGAAGAATTTAAGGAAAAATTATTAAAAGATTTTAATTTATAATATAAAAATAAACAACAAAATTACATAAATCTTTAAAATAAATTTTATGTTATAACTTACCTATAAAAATATAAAAAATATATAAAAAAGTAGTGTAAAAAAATTTTTTTTATGATAGAATGATTCAAGTATAAAATTATAAATCTGGTAAAGGAGTTTATTATGGTAGCCTATAAAAGAGTGTTATTAAAATTAAGTGGTGAAGCATTAGCAGGAGATGAAAAACATGGAATTAATCCAGATGTTGTTGGAGCAATATGTGACAAAGTAAAAGAAGTTATAGACATGGGAGTACAGGTTTCTATAGTTGTTGGGGGAGGAAACTTCTGGCGAGGAGCTAGAAACGGTCAAAAAATGGATAGAGCTACAGCAGATTATATGGGAATGCTAGCTACTGCAATGAATGGGTTAGCTTTGCAAGATGCATTAGAAGCTAGAGGAGTATACACAAGATTACAAACTGCGATAGAAATGAGAGAGATTGCAGAACCTTATATAAAAAGAAAAGCTGCAAAACATTTAGAAAGAGGAAGAGTTGTTATATTTGCTTGCGGAACAGGTCATCCATTTTTCTCAACAGATACGGCAGCAGCTTTAAGAGCAGCAGAAACTGATTCTGAAGTTATATTGCTTGCTAAAACAATTGATGGAGTATATTCAGCAGATCCAAAATTAGATTCATCAGCTGTAAAATATGATGAAATATCTTATAAAGATGTTTTATCACAAGATTTAAAAGTTATGGATTCAACAGCTACTGCATTATGCAAAGATAATAATATACCTTTATTTGTTTTCGCTATTAGTGATCCTGAAAATATAGTGAGAGCTGTAAAAGGCGAAAATGTAGGAACAATAGTTAAATAGAAAGGATTTTTTAAATTATGGAATTAAATGAAGTTGAACAAAGAATGCAAAAGACAATAAGTGTTTTTGAGGAGAATTTATCAGAAATAAGAGCAGGAAGAGCAAATCCTGCAATATTAAATAAAATTACAGTAGAATATTATGGAGTACCAACACCTATAAATCAAGTTGCTGGAATTTCAGTTCCAGAAGCAAGAACTATAGTTATTCAACCATGGGATGCAAGCGTATTAAAATCCATAGAAAAAGCAATACTTGCTTCAGATATTGGATTAAATCCAAACAATGATGGAAAAGTTATAAGATTAAACTTCCCTGAATTAACAGAGGAAAGAAGAAAAGAATTAGTAAAAGATATTAAAAAAATAGCTGAAGAAGCAAGAGTAAGTGTTCGTTCTATAAGAAGAGATGGAATGGATACTATAAAAGATGAACTAAAAAAATCTGAAATAACTGAAGATGAAAAAGCAGGTTTAGAAGATAAAATTCAAAAATTAACAGATAAATATGTTGCAGAAATAGATAGCATATTAGAGAAAAAAGAAAAAGAAATAATGAATATATAACCTATAAAATTAGCCATAGGAAGGAATAAAAAATGGAAGAAAATCAAAATATGCCAAGACATATTGCAATTATTATGGATGGTAATAGAAGATGGGCTAAAAGTAAAATGCTACCAGTCAAATTAGGACATAAACAAGGAGCTGAAACTCTAAAGAAGGTTGTTAGACATGCAAATAAAATTGGCATAGAATATATTACTGTATATGCATTTTCAACTGAAAATTGGAAAAGAAGCGAAGAAGAGGTAAGTGCTTTAATGAATTTGCTTGAATCATATTTAGATGATTTTGCAAAAGAAGCAGATACTGAAAATATTGTAATAAGAGTATTAGGGGATTTAACAGCATTATCTGAAACTTTACAGGAAAATATAAAAAGAACAATAGAAAGAACAAAAAATAATACAGGAACTATTTTTAATATTGCATTAAATTATGGTGGAAGAAATGAAATAGTAAATGCAGTACGTAATATTTCAAAGGAAGTTTTAGATGGAAAATTGAGTATTGAAGAAATTAATGAAGAAATTTTTGCAGAACACTTATATACTAAAAATGACCCAGATCCAGATCTTCTAATTAGAACTAGTGGTGAATTAAGATTAAGTGGATTTTTACCTTGGCAAACAGTATATTCTGAATTTATATTTTTAGAAAAATTGTGGCCAGATTTTACACCAGAAGACTTAGATGAAGCTATAAAAATATTTCAAAAAAGAAATAGAAAATTTGGTGCAAAATAATAAATTAAAGAAAAAGGATAAATAGATATGGATATGAAAAGAATTTTAACTGCAGTTATAGGATTTCCATTAGTAATGATTTTATTAATATTTGGTAACAAATATATCATAGATGTTATTATTGCAATTATGGCAATCATTGCAATGTATGAATATGCTAAATGTGCTTCAAATAAAGATATAAAAGTAGTATCTTGGATTTCTTATTTGGTGCTTGCTAGTATAGCTATAATTCATTATGAGCCCATTGAGCAATTTGGATTAGCTAATAGCATATTTATAGGATTACCTATACTATTATTAGTTTTATTTTTACATGTAATAATATCGGATATGAAAATTACATTAAAAGATATTACTTTTACTTTAATAGGAATATTGTATTTGTTTATTTTTTTAGTTTTTTTACCATTGCTATTTGGTACAGATGGTGATATCTCAGGAAAATATCTGATTTGGTATGTATTATTTTCTGCATGGGGAACTGATGTATTTGCATATGTATTTGGTAAAAGAATAGGAAAAACAAAGTTTAGTAAAGTAAGTCCCAATAAATCAATTGAAGGCTGTGTTGCTGGAACATTAGGAGCTGTTGCATCTTGCTTGATATATACATTTGCACTAAATACTATATGTGGATTTGGAATTTCATATTTACTTATAGGAATAATTTCTTTAATATTAAGCATTATAGGTCAAATTGGAGATTTTTCAGCATCAGTTATAAAAAGATATTTTGAAGTAAAAGATTTTAGTAATTTATTTCCAGGGCATGGAGGAATGATTGATAGAATAGATAGTGTAATGTTTATTGCACCATTTGCATACATATTATTCTTAATGTTTTTATAGGAGGAACATAGATTTTGAGTATTATAATAAATGCATTAAAAATAGTGTTTTTACTAGGATTTTTGATTTTTATTCATGAAGGAGGGCATTTTCTAGCTGCTAGATTATCTAAAGTAAAGGTCGAAGAATTTTCAATAGGATTTGGACCAAAACTTTTTAAAAAGAAGGGAAAAGAAACAGAATATTCACTTTCTCTTTTTCCATTTGGTGGATATGTAAGAATGACAGGAGAAAACGAAAGATCTGAAGATCCTAATTCATTTAATAACGCAAAAATACTAAATAGAATTTTTATAGTAGCTGCTGGAGCAATTGTAAACATTATTTTTGGAATTATTGTATATTTTATTTTATCTATGTCATCTGGATATAATATTTCTACAACAGTTTCAAAAATATTGCCTGAAGCAGAACAAAATATATCTTCAGTAGAAATTGGAGATAAAATTTTAAAAATAGATGATACAAATATTAGATTAAAATCTGATATTACAAAAGCTTTAGAAAACTATATACCAGGAAATGAAGTATCAATTTTACTTGAAAGAAATGGAGAAGAAATCTCTGCTAAAGCTAAACCTACAGAATACCAAGAAAACTTTTATATTTTAGGAGTAGAAGTGGCACTAATTCAAGGAAGTTTAAAGGATAAGATATATTATTCTTTTTGGGAAACAATTGATTTTGTTTCTTCAATTGGAGATAGCTTAGTAATGTTATTTACTGGAAATATAGGAATTGAACAAATGACAGGACCAGTAGGAATTTCCGAAATAGTAGTGAAATCTGATGGAATATATAATTTTGTATATTTGCTATGTTTAGTTTCACTTTCATTAGGAGTTACCAATCTTTTGCCAATTCCAGCTTTAGATGGTGGAAGATTAGTTTTACTTGTTATAGAGGGAATTCGTGGAAAAGCACTAAAAGAAGAAATAGAATTAGGAATACAATCAGTTGGTTTTACATTATTAATTTTATTTGCTCTATATGTGACATATAATGATATATTAAGAATTTTTTAGAATATAGTTCTAGGAGGAAAATAAAAATGAGATGTAGAATTTGTGGAGCAAAATTAGCAAAAGAAAATGCAGATATATGCATAAATTGCTATAAAGAATACCAGGAAGAAGAAGAATTAAAAAAAGATGTTAATGAGAGATTAGTTGTTAAAAGAAAATATAAAATTACTTATGTTCTACTACAATGGTTGGAAGCAATTACAATTCTTATTATATCTACTTTAGGACTTGTTGCTGTTGGAAAACCAATCGAAGCTATTTTATGTGCAATTTTTTCTATTTTGATAATAGTTGTTGTTTTAGCTATTAGTAAAAGAATTGCTAGAGGTACAAAAGCTGTTTTTTATGAAACTAAAGTAGTTTATACTGTAAAAAATTGGTTATATAATAATGAAAAAGTTATAAAATATACAGATATAAAAGACATAACTGTTTTTCAAACATTTAGACAAAAGAAAATGAATTTTGGAGATATATGTTTTTATGTAAAAAGTAATATTCCAGGAGTAGCATTTTTCAACGGATTTCAAATTAAAGATGTTGAAAATGTAGCTGAGACTTTACAAAGTATATCAGAAATAATTGGAATAACAGAAAATAAATAAAAGAGGCAAAGATGCAAAAATATATAAAAGAAGTATTTGGAGACTATAATGAAAATAATAATTTAATAAATGCAGTAATAGAGAATATTAATTTATATAAAAAAACTAATAAATTACAAATAAAAGTAGCGTCAGACAATGAGATAAAATTACATGAAATGGAAAACTTTGAAGAGTATTTAATAAAAACTTTTAAAGTTAATAAAGCTTCTATAGATATTAATTATGGAACATTAAATATTGAACCTAATTTAGAATCTGATTGGGGAAATATTATTAAGTATATTGGAAAAAAAGAGCCAATGAGTAAAGCTATTTTAACCAATAGTAAAGTAGAAGTAGAAGATACAAAAGTAAATGTAAATTTAGCCATGAAAGGTGCTGCTTTTTTGGTATCTCAAAAATTTGATAAAGGGTTGGAACATTTATTAGGAAATTTATATAATAAACAATATTCTGTTGAATTTTGTGAAAATATTTCAGAAGATTTTGAAAGAGAATTAGAAGAAAGAAGAAAACAAGAAGAAAAAGAAGCCTTAATGGAACTTGAAAGACAAGCTAAAATAGAAATTGAGCAGGCAAAGGAAAGAAAGAAAATTGAAGCAGAGCAAGAAAAACAAAGAAAACTTGAAGAAGAAAAAATAAAAGAAGATTTGAGAAAACAGAATCCAGAGCTTGCAGCAAAAATTGAAGCTCATCAAAATAAGGCTCCTGAAGTTAAAGATGAAGAGTCACCTTTAATTTTAGGAAGAAGTTTGACTATTAGAACAGAACTTGTAAAAATTGAAAATATTCCAATGCTTGACACTACAGATATGAGAGTTTGTGTAGATGGAGAAGTTTTGCCAGGTTCTTTAGATTCAAGAGATATAAAAGATGAAAAAACAATATTAATGTTTAATTTATTTGATGGAACAAGTACAATTGGATGTAAAGCGTTTTTACCTACAGAAAAGGCAAAAGAAGTTAAAGGAAGAATATCAAAAGCAAAAGGATTAAGAATAGAAGGTCCAGCAAGGTATAGTACATATTCAAAAGAAGTTGAGATAATGGCAAATACTATAATAGAATCAACAGGCTTTAAAAAAGAAAAGAGAATGGACGATGCAGAAGAAAAGAGAGTAGAACTTCACATGCATACTCAAATGAGTCAAATGGATGCAATTACTCCATGCGCAGATTTGATAAAAAGAGCAATTAGTTGGGGATGGAAATCAATTGCAATTACTGATCATGGAGTTGTTCAAAGTTTTCCAGATGCACATAAACTTTTAGAAAAAACAGGAGATAGCATAAAAGTTATATATGGAGTGGAAGCGTATTTCTGTCCAGATAAAGATCCATGTGTATCAAATTCTAAAGGGCAAGATATAGATACAGAGTATTGCGTGTTTGATTTAGAAACAACTGGTATTTCACATATTACAGAAAAAATAACTGAAATTGGGATTATAAAAATAAAAAATGGTGAAATAATTGATACTTTTGAAACATTTGTAAATCCAGAAAAACCAATACCAGAAGAAGTTGTAAATGTTACACATATTACAGATGATATGGTGAAAGATAGTCCAACAATTGATAAGATAATGCCAAAAGTTTTAGAATTTATGGGAAATTCTGTTTTAGTTGCTCATAATGCCGATTTTGATATTGGCTATATGAAATATAATTGTGAACAATTAGGTTTGCCATTTAATAATACTCATATAGATACACTTCGTTTAGCTAAAGCAATATTCCCAGAATTCTCAAGATACAAATTAGGATTTATAGCAGATAAGTTAGGCATAAAGGTAGATGTGGCACACCGTGCTTTAGATGATGTTAAAACCTTAGTTGCTGTATTTAAAGAAATGATTGAAAGAGCAAAAGATAGAAATGCTAAAACTATAGATGATTTTGATAATGTATTTGAAACTGATTTTAGAAAATTACCAAGCTATCACATGATAATTTTGGCACAAAATTATGTTGGATTAAAAAATCTTTATAAATTAGTTTCATATTCGCATTTAGACTATTTTTATAAAAAGCCTAGAATATTAAAATCAATGCTTAATCAATATAGAGAAGGATTAATATTAGGTAGTGCTTGCGAGGCAGGAGAATTATATAGAGCAATAGTTGCAGGTAAAACAGAAGAAGATATTGAAGAAATTGCCAAATATTACGATTATCTTGAAATCCAACCATTAGCAAATAATGAATATATGATTAGAGAAGGGCTAGTTGAAAGTTGGGATACGCTAAAAGAATTTAATAAAAAGATAGTTGCACTTGGTGAAAAATTAAATAAACCTGTAGTTGCGACTTGCGATGTTCATTTTATGGATCCACAAGATGAAATTTATAGAAGAATATTGCAAGCAGGTCAAAAATATGATGATGCTGACAACCAAGCTCCATTATATCTAAGAACTACAAATGAAATGCTTAAAGAGTTTGAATACTTAGGAGAAGAAAAAGCATATGAAGTTGTTGTAACAAATACAAATAAAGTGGCAGATATGTGCGAAAAAATCAAGCCAATTTCACCTGAAAAGTGTCCACCACATATTCCAGGTTGTGAAGAAGATATTAAAAATATTGCTTATAAAAAAGCACATGAGCTTTATGGTGATCCATTACCAGAAATAGTACAAACAAGACTTGATAAAGAATTAAATTCTATAATAAGTAATGGATATTCTGTAATGTATATTATTGCTCAAAAATTAGTTTGGAAGTCAAATGAGGATGGATATATTGTTGGTTCTAGAGGATCTGTAGGTTCATCACTTGTAGCATTTATGACAGGTATAACAGAAGTAAATTCTCTTCAACCACATTATAGATGTCCAAAATGTAAATATTCGGATTTTACAGATTATGGAATAGGAAATGGATTTGATTTGCCAGATAAAGTTTGCCCAAAATGTGGTGAAAAACTTGCTAAAGATGGCATGGACATACCTTTTGAAACATTTTTAGGTTTCAATGGAGATAAAGAACCAGATATAGATTTAAATTTCTCAGGAGAATATCAAGCAAAAGCTCATAAATATACAGAAGTTATATTTGGAAAAGGAACAACATTTAAAGCTGGAACTGTTGGTACAGTTGCAGATAAAACTGCTTTTGGATATGCCAAAAATTATTTCGAAGAAAGAAACATAATAAAGCCAAACGCAGAAGTTGCAAGAGTATCTAGCGGATGTGTAGGGATAAAAAGAACAACAGGACAGCATCCGGGTGGAATTATAGTTGTTCCTAAAGGAAGAGAAATCTTTGAATTTACTCCAGTGCAGCATCCTGCAGACGATTCTGGTTCAGATATAGTAACAACGCATTTTGATTATCACTCTATAGATGGTAACCTTTTAAAATTAGATATTCTGGGGCATGACGATCCGACAGTAATTCGTATGTTACAAGATTTAACAGGTATGGCACCAACAGATATACCTTTAGATGATAAAGAAACAATGTCTATATTTAATTCTACAACAGCTTTAGGTGTTACACCAGAGCAAATAAACTCAGAAGTTGGAACATTTGGGATACCAGAATATGGTACAAAATTTGCTCGAGGCATGCTTGTAGATACTCATCCAACAACTTTTGATGAACTTATTCGTTTATCAGGATTATCACATGGTACAGATGTATGGCTAGGAAATGCACAAAGTTTGATTGAGGAAGGTATAGTAACACTAAAAGAAGCTATTTGTTGTAGAGATGATATAATGGTATATTTAATGAAAAAGGGATTGCCACCAGATAAAGCATTTAAAATAATGGAAACAGTTCGTAAAGGAAAAGCTTTAAAAGATCCTGAAAAATGGGAAGGTTTTAAGCAAATAATGAAAGAATATGATATTCCAGATTGGTATGTAAAATCTTGTGAAAAAATCAAATACATGTTTCCAAAAGCTCATGCTGCTGCATATGTAACTAATGCATTTAGAATTGCATGGTTTAAAGTACATATTCCACTCGCATATTATGCTGCATATTTTACAATAAGAGCAAAAGCATTTGATGCAGAATTTATGATAAATGGAAAAGCAAAAGTAGAAGCAAAGATGAGAGAAATTACTAATTTAGGAAATGCGGCTACACCAAAAGATAAGGAAATGTATGATGATTTGGAACTAGTACATGAAATGTATGAAAGAGGATTTGAATTTTTACCAGTAGATTTATATAAATCACATTCAACTAAATTTCAAATAGAAGATGGAAAATTACGTCCACCATTAAATTCTATTGCTGGTCTTGGAACTGTCGCTGCTGAGAGTATTTATCAAGCAAGGCTCGAAGAACCTTTTGAATGTATAGAAGATATGCAAGCTCGTTCAAAAATTGGAAAATCTATAACAGAATTATTAGAAAAGTTTGGTTGTCTGAAAGGAATGACAAAATCTAATCAGATGAGTTTGTTTGTATAAATTGTTGTTTGCGTGAATATAAAAATTTAATATTAAACAAAAAGTTGCTCCCAGAGAGTTATATATTTTTTAGACTCAGTGTATCCCACTGGTGCTGTAACAATGCTATTGCATTTAACAGCACTCAGCGGTCCCCACGGAACACTTCGTCCTTAAAATATATAAACTCTCTTCGCGCTACTCTACTGAAATGAGTAATTCTATGTCTTTATCTAAATTCATGAAAGTGTTTTATAGTATTTTTAAATACACCGCGTAAGCGACCAAACGAACGCAGTGAGTGCGATTTGGAGCAACTATCATGCTATGTAAATTATAAAAGAATTTTATAATTTACAACTAGCAAGTTGCGACACCAAGGTGTATAAGAAAATAATATAAAACACTTTCATGAATTAGATTAAATATGAATTTTAATAAATATTCTAAAATATTATTCAAAAATAATGCTATTAATTAAATATTGTATAATAATTTACTCACACAAATAACAATTTAGAAAAAAAGAAAGAATTGAATGATATGATGATTTATGTTATATTTGTTTTAATATATATTTGCATAATGCTGATAATAGGTCAGATTAATTTAAATGAAAAAGAAAAAAGTGATTTTTTTGTTGTTTCATCAATAACATATAATTTATTTATGGGATATGTAACAATTTTTATTTTTAGATTAGCAAATGTGTATATATCTAATATTCCTATATATTGCTTGATACATTAAGAGATCAAAATAAGGATTGGAGAAAGGAAATGGAATTTTTTTTAGAAATTATAAAAATTAATATAAAATATATTTTAATATATTTATTATGTATAAATATTATTGGTTTTTTAGCTATGGGAATTGATAAATTCAAAGCACAAAAAGGGTGGTGGAGAATACCAGAAGCAACATTAATGACAATGTGTCTTTTAGGTGGTGGAATTGGTACGATATCTGGAATGTATACATTTAGACATAAAACTAAAAAAATGAAATTTACAGTTGGAATGCCAACAATATTAATTACAGAAATTGTGCTTATAATTTATGTAATAATAAAATATAGAGTATTAATTTTCGGTTAAAAAATAGCCTACTTAAAAGTAGGCTATTTTTTATAGGAAAAACGGAGTTTCAAATTTTGAAACTCCGTTAAAATCCAAAAGACATTGGTGAAAAATTACAACTTATTACTGAACGATTTTATTTACAATTCTGTGTTTAATTCTCTTCATACTGTCCTTTAAGTGGAAAATGGCAATATCGATTTCCTCATCAGTGGCAGGATGTGCCAAATCTTCATGGTAAGTCTCCCATGCCAATCCTGTTTTCAGACTAATACGCAAATCCAAATCGTCAGGATGATGGTAGTAGCCACTTTCTGCTCTATCAGAGTAGTCAATATAGATGACTTCATCAATCAGACGTTTGTATTTACCATTATTATAGTAGTGACTAATGTTTACAGATTTGTTTCGACGGTTTCGCTGAAGCAAAACCATGCTTTGGTAACTCCAGCCCTCATCATCTTTAAGATACCTTGTTTGTGCCGTATTGGTTGTGAGGTATAGATATGAGGAACCTTTACCACAAAAATCAGGTGTGACTTTATCCAAGTATTCGATAGGATCCTTGAATTGGAGCTTAGAATCACAGAATGGGTTTGTAAGTTTACTGTAATCGGAAAGAACTTTGCGTAGTTCTTCCATTTTGGGAGTTTGAATCTCCATAAAAGGAAAAATTTCAGCATTTTTGATATTCGACTCTGCCAGCAATCTTTGATAAGTTTTGTTAGTAAGGTCATCAACAAGTTCAGGAGTATACTTTTTCTCCATAATACTTGCAAGAGTAATCATACCTTTAATACTGTGAATTTCACCCCACCAGTAATTCTTAGCATCCCCAGGATGTGTTGTGCCGAATGTTGCCATAGCCTGATTCATTATTTCATCAGGAACTTTTTGATCCCGCTGAACAATGTAATATGAACCAGAGTGCATGAAAGCAACTCCACAAACTTCAAAACAAGGAACAATAACAGAATATCTGGATCCAATTCTGTTTTGGAGACGGTTTGCACCGTAAGTTTCCATAGTCACCGTAAAGTCATTGATTGTAATTCCACTCATAATGTTTACCTCCTAAGATGTGATAATGTGATTTTTAGTTATAGAACATATGCATTAATTATAACACAATATTATGTAAATTACAATATTTTGAGAAAAGATGGAGTTATATATTAATCTTTAAAATATTGTTTTATTTTTTAAAGATTTTCTTGTTTAAAAAAAACCTATATGATATAATCATTTTGATTTTATGAATAGAAAAAATAAATCAAAAAAGGATGTAGAAGGGAAACAATATTATGTTAGAAAAAGTAGTATTTATGCTGCTTGCATTTTCCTTATTTATAATAATATTTTTTAAAATTATTAGAAAAAATGATGCTAATTACATAATTGCTTTAGTAATAGAAGCTATAGGAATAACAGTAAGTTTTGTAGAAATTAAACTTAAAATTGGAGAAAATGTCTTTTGGGGAACTGTAAGATATTTATTTTCAATTGTAATGCCTCTTGCAATAATTATTATCGAAGCTAGAGGTATAAACTTTTCAGAATTATTAAGTATAGCTATTGCAAAATTTTTATTTTTTATTGGCGATAAAAGAGCTGCTAAAGCAGTATTAATAAAACTTGTTACCAAATATCCTGAAAGCTATTTAGGACATAAAATGCTTGCTGAATGTTATGAGCAAGAAGGTGGAATGAGAAAAGCTATAGATGAATATGTAACTGCAATAGATATAAAGAAAAATGATTATAAATCTTATTTTAAAATAGCAGAGTTATTAAAAGATTTAGGTAAAAAAGCAGAAGCTATTCAAATGTTAGAAACACTTTTAAAAACAAAGCCAGATTGTTATGAAGCTTCATTACTTTTAGGTGAAATGCTTTGTGAAGAAGAAAGATTTAAAGAAGCTGCAAATGTATATCAAGAAGCATTAAGATACAAGCCAAACGATTTTGAATTATATTATTGTTTAGGTATCGTATATACTAGATTAAGTGATTTTCAAATGGCTAAAGAAATGTATGAGAGAGCTGCTTTAATAAATCATTTGATGTATAATGCAAACTATAATTTAGGATTAATAGCTTTTATTCAAGGAGACTATGATACAGCAGAAAATTATTTTGAGAAAAGTATATATGGAAATTTAGAAGCAAAGTCTTATTATCAACTTGCTAAAATATATATTTATAAAGGTGAAAAAGATAAAGCTATAAACTTTTTAAATAAAGCAATTGAATTAGATTCAAAACTTTTGAAAGTTGCAGTAAAGGATAAAACATTCAAAAAAATAAAAGAATTTATTACTGTTTCTGTAAATATGGAAGAACAAGAGGTAGAAGATGATGGAAAAGCTTTTGTTGATGAAGATGAAGAAAATCATTATTCATCTAAAAAGAAATCTTTAGAAGAACAAGAAGAAAAAGCTAGAAATTATTTGGAAGAGGCTTTTGTTTTAATAGAGCAAATGAGCGAAAATACTACTAAACAAAGAGTAGAAGAAAAAGTAGATTATTTATTTAATAAAGAAAATTTGAAAAAACAAAAAGAACTTGAAGAAGAACTGGAGTTTTTAAAAAAAGAAAAGAAAAAAGAAAAAGAAGAACGTCAAAAGGAATTAGGAAATTCTTAGACTAAAGATAAACTAATTTTGGAATATTAATAACAGATAATAATATTATTAATAATGCTTATATAGCAAATAAAATTATGGAGGAAATAATATGGAAAAATCAATAGCTGTAGTTGGTGGGGATTTACGTATAGTAAAACTTATCGAAATGCTAAATAATGACGGATATAAAGTGTATACTTATGCTTTAGAAAATTCAGAAGAATTATTAAATCTAGAAGGAGTTGATATGTGTCCTACTTTAGAGGAAGCTGTTAGTTATTCAAAAGTAGTAATTGGACCAGTTCCTTTATCTAGTGATAGAAAAAGATTATCAACACCTTTTGGTAGAAATAATGTGAATTTAGAAGATTTTGTAGAAGCATTAAAAGGAAAATATTTAATTGCTGGAAACATTGGAATTAAAGAACAGTTAGATAATAATAACATTCAATTTACTGATCTTTTAAAAAGAGAAGAATTTTCAGTATTAAATACAATTGCTACTGCAGAAGGTACAATACAAATTGCTATGGAAGAAACACAAAGAACAATTCATGGTTCTAATGTTTTAGTTATGGGATTTGGAAGAATTGGTAAAGTTTTATCCAAAATGCTTGATGGAATAGGAGCAAAAGTATATTGTGAAGCTAGAAAAAATGAAGACATTTCTTGGATAAAGGCATATGGATATAATCCAATTCATTTAAATGATTTAAATGAACATCTTGGAAAATTTGATGTTATTATAAATACAATACCATTTCAAATTTTAGATGATGAGAGATTAAATTTAGTAAAAAAAGAAGTAGTTATAGTGGATTTAGCCTCAAATCCTGGTGGAGTTGATAGAAAAGCTGCTAGAGAAAAAGGTTTAAAAGTAATTTGGGCTTTATCTTTACCAGCAAAAGTTGCACCACTTACATCAGCTGAATTTATAAAAGAAACATTATATCATGTGCTAAAAGAGTTATAAACGGAGGATAAGAATGACAATAATACAAGCTTTAATATTAGGAATTGTGCAAGGACTAACAGAGTTATTACCAGTTTCAAGTTCTGCACATTTAAATGTTATTCCATGGATTTTAGGATGGACAGAAAATGTAGCATTTACTCAAGAATTTAAAGGTTCTTTTGATGTTGCCTTACATTTTGGAACATTAATTGCAATAGGAATGTTCTTTTTAAAAGATTGGATAAAACTTATAAAAGCAGGTTTTAATAAAGTAGTAAAAAAAGAAGATTCGGTTGATGGAAAGATATTTTGGTATTTAGTGATTGCAACAATACCTGCTGGAATTTTGGCTCTAGTTTTAGATAAAGTTTCAGATATGATAATTGGAGATAATTTCAAGTTAGAAATGGGGTTAATTGCTTTTGCATTAATTATTATGGGAATTATTTTAGCAATAGTTGATAAAAAAGCAGAAAGCAAATACAAATATGAAGAAATAACTTTAAAACAGTCAGTGTTAGTTGGAATTTCACAAGCATTAGCAGCAGCATTTCCTGGAGTATCTCGTTCAGGAATTACAATGACTATAGCAAGAGCCTTAAAAATAGATAGAGAAAGTGCTGCAAAGTTTTCATTTCTTCTATCTACACCAATAGTTGCAGCTGCAGTTTTAGTGGATATAACAGAATTTGCATTAACTTCAGCAGCTTTTTGGATTGGAGTTATAGCAAGTTTTATTGTAGGTCTAATAGTTGTAAAATTTTTAATGGATTATTTAAAAAAAGGAAGTTTTAAAGGATTTGCGATTTATAGAATATTATTGGGACTAATAATATTTGCATTAATTTTTATAAGAAAATAGCAAAAGATGAAATGGAGGTGCTCTAAATGGGTGGAAAACATTCTACAAATTGGAGAGAAAAAAGAAATAGCTTTGATGATGAGTATTACAAAGAAAACATTACTTTTCCAGAAGCAAATTCTCCTAGAGAGGAAGAATTTGAAGAAGATGATTATTATGATGATGAATTTAATTATAAAAAATTATTAATTATTATAGGTGTTATTGCAGTTTTAATAATTGCAGGTGTCCTTTTATATAAATTTGTTATCAATAAACCAGAAACTAAAGTAGAGCAACCTAAAGAAGATATACCAAAGATGTCAGAAACAATTGAAGGATATAAAGTTTTAGGAAAGATTATAATAAAGGATTTAAATATAGAACAATACATATTAGATTCAACAGAAGCAAAAGCTTTACAAAATGGTGTAGGAAAAATTGATAATGGAGCAAGCATAAATAATTATGGAAATTTTTGTATAGCTGGACATAATCAAGAAAAAGTTTTTAAAAATCTTTCTCAAATAAAAGTTGATGATAAATTTACAGTAATTGATAGACATATGGAAGAAACTACATATAAAGTTACTAAAACATATGAAGTTGAACCAGATAACCTAGAATGTTTACTTCAAGATGAAGAAAAAGTAGAAATAACATTAATTACTTGTCAATCCGGTAGTACCAAAAGACTTGTTGTTAAAGCAGAGGAGGACAAATGATGAAAAGAATATTATCTAAAAGTTTACTAATATTTTTAATAATGATTATAGGAATATTTAGTTCTGTTCCAATTGTAAATGCAGCAAGTAAAGCAAGTATAAGCTGTTCAAGTAATGTAAAAGTTGGTGGAAACTTTACAGTAACAATTAATTTACCTGCTGATGCATATGATGCCAATTGTGATATTACTGTAAAATATAGTGATGGAACAACAAAAAGTGGAAAAATAACATATGTAAATGGATTTCAAGGTTATGATAGTAAATCAATTACTTTTAATGCAACAGTTGCTGGAAATACAACAGTAACAGCAACAAACATATATTTAAATGATAAAAATGGAAAAGTAATAGAAGATGGTGGAAGTACTTCTACTACATTAAATATAGAAGCAGAAACACCACCAGCACCACCTACACCATCAGAGCCTGATAAACCTACACAGCCTCCTGCACAGACTACACCATCAGAGCCTGATAAACCAACAGAAGTAAAATTTACAGATGTAAATGAAGCTGTTTTTACAAATGATAGAGTTAATTTAAGAAAAAGCTATTCTACTAGTAGTGCAAAAATAACTACTTTAGATAAAAACACAAAATTAACAAGAACAGGAATTAGTAGTAATGGTTGGTCTAGAGTCAGCTATAATGGTCAAACAGGATACATATATTCTCAATATTTAACAAAAGATGAAACACCAAGTGAAAAGCCAGATGAAAAAGAAGTCAAAATTACAGAAGTAAATGAAATTGTTTACGCTAAACAAAATTGTAATTTAAGAAAAAGTTGGACTACTCAAAGTGATAAGGCAGGTTATTTAAAAAAGGGACAAGAGATTACAAGAACAGGAATAACAGATAATGGATGGTCTAGAGTAAAATATGAAGGAAAAGATGTTTTTGTTTTATCTACTTTAATTACTAAAGAAAAAACGGAAGAAGATGAGGAAGAGCCAACAACAGAGGAACCTACAACAGAAGAACCAATAGAAGGAGAAAAAACAGAACTTCAAATATTACAGGAAGAAATAGGAGTTTTACCAGAAGTTGGAAATAATATTGCATCAACGCTTTATATAGTAATAACTACAATAACAACAATAACAACAATAGTAGCTTTTGGTGGAGTATATTATATTAATAAAAAGGATGTAAAATAAAATGTCAGAATTAATAGATGGAAAAGAATTAGCAAAGAAAATAAGAAAAAATTTAAAAAAAGAGGTAGCAATTTTAAAAGAAAGTGGAGTGAATCCAAAGCTTGCAGTTATAATGGTTGGAAATGATCCAGGGTCAACTGTTTATGTTAGAAATAAATCAAAAGCATGTGAAAAAACAGGAATAGAATTTGAAGAATTTCTATTTGAAGAAAATACATCAGAAGAAGAATTATTACAAATTATAGAAAAATTGAATAATGATTCCACAATAAACGGAATTTTACTTCAGAGTCCAGTCCCAAAACATATAGATATAAACAAAGCTTTTAGAGCAATACTACCAGAAAAAGATGTTGATGGATTTAATCCAGTAAATGTTGGAAATCTTACAATAGGAGAAGATGCATTTATTTCATGTACACCTTATGGAGTAATAAAAATGTTTGAAGAATATAACATTGAACTAGAAGGAAAAAATGCTGTTATTTTAGGAAGAAGCAATATTGTTGGAAAACCAATGATACAATGTATGTTAAATAAAAATGCAACTGTTACAGTTTGTCATTCTAGAACACAAAATATTGGAGAAATAACAAAAAATGCAGATGTTATAATAAGCGCTATAGGAAAGCCAAAATTCTTAAAAGAAGATATGGTAAAAGATGGTAGCGTTGTAATAGATGTTGGAATTAATAGATTAGAAGATGGAAGTATTGTTGGAGATGTTGATTTTGAAGGAGTAAGTAAAAAAACAAGTTATATTACACCTGTTCCAGGTGGAGTAGGACCAATGACGATTGCTATGCTTTTAAATAATGTGGTTAAAGCTACAAAAATTCAAATGAAATAAATATAATATTTTAAAGGGGCGTAAGTTTTACTTGCGCCTCTTTTTATTGGAATTGTTAAGGTTTAACTGCTACAGTTCCAATACTTCTATATTTATTAACAAATATAGAAGCTACATATTAATGTATAGTCAAATAAAGGAGAAAGTTATGAACAATAGTTATGATATATGGTTTTCTGTTATAGATTTAAGTAATAATAGTAAATTAAAAATTCTTGAAAAATATAGCAGTAAACAAATTTATGGATTTACAGAAAATGAACTTAAGAAGTTTAATTTTAATGAAAAAATCATAAAAAAGATTTTAGATGCGCACAAATTTAAATTAGATAGGTATTTTAATTATTTAGAAAAATATAATATAAAAGTAGTGAGTTTTAAGGACAAGGAATACCCTCAATCTCTTAATTATATATCTAATAAACCTGCATTTTTATATCTGAGAGGAAGCATAGATAATCTTTATTCAGATAATGTTGCAGTAGTTGGATCAAGAAAAGCTACTAGCTATGGAAAGTATGTTTCTAAGAAAATTTCTAAAGAGTTTTCAGATAGAAATATTAATGTTGTAAGTGGATTAGCTATTGGAATTGATAAATATGCGCATTTAGGATGTTTAGAAAGTAATATTGGTAAAACAATTGCAGTGTTAGGAACAGGAGTGTCTAATCAAGAAATTTATCCATTACAAAATAAAAAAATATTTGAAAGAATTTTAGAAAACGATGGTACTATTATTTCTGAATTTAAATTAGGAACTAAACCAGAAAAATATAATTTTCCTCTTAGAAATAGAATTATAAGCGGAATTTCAAATAAAATTATAGTTGTTGAAGCTGAGGAAAAAAGTGGAAGCCTTATAACAGCTGAATTGGGTTTAGAACAAGGGAAAGATATTTTTGCGGTTCCAGGAAATATTACATCAAAAAATTCTGTTGGAACAAACAAGTTAATTAGTGAAGGAGCATATGTTTTTAAAAGTGTAGAAGATATATTTATATGCTAAGAATTAGTAATAATTAGGTTTTTGGTAGTTTAACTAAAATTAAGAAAAAATTAATATATATGTAGCTTCTGTATTTACAAGGCAAATACAGAAGTACTGAACTTGTAAAAATTAAAATTTTAATAAGTTCAGTAAAAAGGCTTTATTTATTTACATATTTGTAATATAATACAACGTGATAATAAGATACCAAAATTATATCTTTTATCATAATAAATTTTAGACAAAAGATTTTATCTGAAAATAAGGAGGAATTATGGGGAATAGAAATGACAACACAAAAAGAGTTAAAACTTCAGATTTAAACAAAAAAACAAAAAACAAAAACGGAAAAAAAGTAAAATTTAAAGATAAACATCCAAAAGCAGCTTTGGGAATAAAAATAGGATTAGTAGTAGCAATGCTAGTATTAATTATTGGAGCAGGTGTTTTAGTAGGAGCATTTTTCGGAATTTTTGGAGAAGAACTAAAAATCGATGAATCTATGCTTAAGATAAAACATGAAAACTCTACAGTTTACGATGCAGATGGAAATCAAATTGCTGTTTTAAGTGGTGGAACAAAGAGAAAAAGCATAAGTTTATCAGATATGTCTGAATATTTACCAAAAGCTTATGTTGCAATTGAAGATGAAAGATTTTATAAGCATAGTGGTATTGATATTACAAGAACTGCATATGCAACATTTAACTATATAATCCATATGGGAAAATCTAGTTTCGGTGGAAGTACTATAACACAACAGGTTATAAAAAATATTACACAAGATAAAGAAAGAACAGCTTTGGCAGGAGTAATGAGAAAGGTAAAAGAAATTTCAAAATCAATTCAAGTAGAACGTGTTTTATCTAAAGATCAAATATTAGAGTTATATTTAAATCTAATATTTGTTGGTGGAGATGACGTAAATGGTGTTGAACTTGGATCAATTTACTATTTTGATAAAAGTGCTAAAGACTTAACTATTGCAGAGTGTGCTTATATGGCAGGAATAAATCATTCTCCAAATGCATATAAACCATTTTCAGATTTTGCTAAAGAAAAAGATCCAGAAGCAGCGAAACAAAAAATGTCTGACAAAATAAAGAAAAGAACAAAAACAGTTTTGGGAAAAATGAAAGAACTTAGCTATATTTCAGAGGATCAATATAATGAAGCAGTAGCAGAAGTTGATAATGGATTACCATTTAAAAAAGGTGAAAGTGCTAGTGTAACAGTAGATATATCTTATATTACAGAAGCAGCAATTGATCAAATTATAGATCAGATTTTAGCTGAAAACGAAAATAATGAAGATATGAATAGAGATACAGCTGAAATGTATGTATATAGCAGTGGACTAAATATATATACAACACAAAAAAGTAACATACAATCAGTTTTAGAAGAGGAAATTATAAAAGATACTTATAATACTACATGGGTACCATCAAGACAAAGAAAAGATGAAGATAAACAAACTGCAGAATATTTTTCAATGCCTACAATGACAATAATAGATCATACAACAGGTCAAGTGGTTGCAGCAGCAACTGCTCTTGGAAATAAAGAAGAGAGATCAGCAATAACAAAAATGGGATATTTTAATTATCCAGCTAAAGATAAAAAGCAAACAGGTTCATCAATGAAACCAATAGCTGTAATAGCACCAGGTTTAGAAACTGGAAAAATTACAGGTGCTACAACATTTTATGATTTTAAAACAACATGGGGAAGTGGTCAAGGGGCATGGACACCTAAAAACTATAATGGATATTCAAATACAATCATGAACTTACGTAATGCAATAAGAGTTTCAGCAAACGTACCTCATGTAAAAGCATTGGCTGTTATAAATGCAGAAAATGCAGTAGAATTCTGTGAAAGTGTAGGTCTTCCAAATTTTGAGGCAGAAGGATTAAACTTAGCCCTTGGAGGATTACAACATGGTGTATCAACAATGCAAATGGCAAGTGCTTATGGCGCAATAGCAAATGGTGGAACATATGTCTCACCAACATTTTATACAAAAGTTACAGATAATCAAGGAAATGTATTGTATGAACCAAAACAAGAAACAAGACAAGTAATGAGTGAGCAAAATGCTTATGTTGAAAAAAGCATATTAACAGAACCAGTAGTTGGAGGACCTGGACCTGGTGGTAACTCAACAGCTTCATACTGTGCAATAAAAGGTATGGATGTTGCTGCTAAAACAGGAACAACTAATGGAGATTTTGATAGATGGCTTTGTGGATTTACTCCATATTATACAGCTGCTTGCTGGTATGGATATAAAGAAAATCATGCAGTTGTATTTAATGGAAATCCTGCTGGAAAAATTTGGGATGCTGTTATGACAAAAATCCATGAAGATTTACCAAATGCTAAATTTGAAGAACCTGATGGAATAGTTAGAAAAGCAGTATGTACACAATCTGGAAAATTGGCAGTTGAAGGTTGTCCTGCTTACACAGAAGTATTTACAGAATCTAATGTTCCAACTACAGCTTGTGAAGGTCATGCAGGATATAATATATGTGCAGATACAGGGCTAAGAGCAACTGAATTTTGTCCAAATCAAACACCTGGTATGGGATATGTACCAGAATATGAAAGAGGAGCAAGTTGGAATACTGAAGGTGTAGCAACAGCAATGCCAGAAGGTGTATGCCCAATTCATACAGCACCAGCAGCACCTGCTGCGCCAACTCCAACTCCAACACCTACACCAACAGAGCCAACAACACCACCGTCAGGAAGCGGAGAAGGTACCACAAAACCACCATCAGGAAGTGGAGAAGGAGAAGGCACCACAAAACCACCATCAGGAAGTGGAGAAGGAGAAGGTACTACAAAACCACCATCAGGAAGTGGAGAAGGAGAAGGTACTACAAATCCACCATCAGGAGGCGGAGAAGGAGGCGGTACCACAAATCCACCATCAGGAGGTGGAGATGGAGGCGGTACTACAAATCCACCATCAGGAGGTGGAGATGGAGGCGGTACTGCAAATCCAGAAGCATAATAATAAAACATATTTTAAAGGCGGAGTAAAATCCGCCTAAATAAATTAAATCAATTTGCAATATTTGCAAATTATAGAATAAGGAGATGAATATATGAGTATAAAGTTTTACAATACATTAACAAGAAAAAAAGAAGAGTTTAGGCCTATAGATGAAAATGAGGTAAGAATGTATTCATGTGGTCCTACAGTTTACTATTTTGCTCATATAGGAAACTTAAGAGCATATCTTTTTATGGATACATTAAGAAGAGTGCTAAAATATAATGGATATAAATTGAAACATGTAATGAATATTACAGATGTTGGTCATCTTGTATCAGATGCTGATGAAGGCGAAGATAAAATGATGAAAGCAGCTAAAAGAGAAAATAAAAATCCGTTTGAAATAGCTAAGTTTTATATGGATGCATTTCTAGCTGATATAGATAAATTAAATGTTGATAGACCAGAAATAATTGCTAGAGCAACAGAACATATTGATGTTATGGAAGAATATGTAAAGAAAATTATAGAAAATGGTTTTACTTATCAAACAGAAGATACAGTATATTTTGATACATCAAAACTAGATAAATATGGGGTTTTATCTAATAGAAATGTAGAAGACCAAAAAGCTGGTGCAAGAGTTGAATTTGATAAAAATAAAAAGAATATTTCAGATTTTGCTCTTTGGATAAAAGCTCCTGAAAACCATATAATGAAATGGGATTCTTTTTTTGGAAAATCATATCCAGGATGGCATCTAGAATGCTCTGCAATGGGATGCAAATATTTAGGTGATCATTTTGATATTCACACAGGAGGAGTAGATCATATTCCAATTCATCATGAAAATGAAATAGCACAAAGCAAAGGATATTCAGGAAAAATACCAGCAAACTTTTGGATGCATGTTGAATTTTTACAAATTAATGGTGGAAAAATGTCTAAGAGCTTAAATAACCTTTATACTTTAAAAGATTTAGAAGAAAAAGGTTATGAACCATTAGTTTATAGAATGTTTAATTTCACATCTAATTATAGAGCTCAAATTAATTTTACATTCGAAGCAATGGATTCGGCTAAAATAGCATTAAATAGATTAAGAGAAGGATATTTAAAACATTGCGAAGGAACTTCTGATGTATCAGATGCTGAAATAGAAGCATATGAACAAAGATTTTTAGATGCAATAAATGATGATTTAAATATGCCAGTTGCAATGAGTGTTGTTTGGGATGTTGTAAAAAATCCAAATAAATCTCAAAAATTAAAAAATTTATTACTAAGATTTGATGAAGTTTTAGGATTAGATTTAAAAAATTATAAAAAAGAAGAAAATGTTTTACCAGAAGAAGTTTTAGAATTAGTAAATGCTAGAAATGAAGCAAGAACTAATAAAAATTGGGCAGAATCTGATAGAATTAGAGATATTTTAATAGAAATGGGTTATACTGTTAAAGATAGCAAAGAAGGAACTATTGTGGAAAAGTAATGAAAAGTGCTTTTGATTATTTAAGTATCATATATATTAGGAGGATGAAGTGAAACTACTAGAAGAAAAAGATAAGAAGCGTTATAAAGAATTCTTAGAATCACATGATAGATGTAATTTTCAACAATCTTTAGAATGGGGAAATGTAAAAACTAGCTGGAAGAAAGAAGTAATTCTTTCAGAAGATACTAATGGAAATATTAGAGGAAGTCTTTGTGTTTGGATACGTAAAATTCCTATTTTTGGAAATTTAATGTATTCTGCACGAGGACCTGTTTGCGATATTTATGATGAAGAAGTTATACAAGACTTAGTAGAAGGAGCAAATATTTTAGCTAAAAAGTATAATGCATTTGTTTTGAGAATTGAACCAGATGTTTTAAAATCTGATGAAAAATTTAGAACCATAATTACTAAAAAAGGTTTTAAAATAAAAGATGATAGTAAAGACTTTAAAGATGAAATTCAACCAAGATTTGTTTTTAGATTAGATATTAAAGGAAAAACAGAGGATGAAGTGTTTTCAGCATTTCATCAAAAAACAAGATATAATGTTCGTTTAGCAACTAAAAAGGGAGTTGTTATAAAAGAAGGAACAAGAGAAGATTTAAAAGATTTTCATAGAATAATGGTTGAAACTGGAGAGAGAGATAATTTCATTATTAGGTCTTTAGAATATTTTGAAAAAATGTATGATGAAATGGCACCAACTCATATGAAACTTTTAATGGCATATCATGAAGACAAGCCAATTGCTGGAATCATTCCAATTATGTATGGAAATAAAGTTTGGTATTTATATGGAGCAAGCTCTAATAGCCATAGAAATTTAATGCCAAACTATTTATTACAATGGACAATGATTCAAGAAGCAGTAAAAATGGGAGCAGATATGTATGACTTTAGAGGAGTTTCAGGAGTTGTAGATGAGTCACATCCTCAATATGGATTATATAGATTTAAGAAAGGATTTAATGCAGAATTTACAGAATTTATAGGAGAAATATATATTCCATATAAATCTTTAACTTATAAGCTTTATAAATTAGCAGAAAAAACATTTAGAAGTTTAAGAACATTAAAAAAGAAGTTAACTACTAAAAAATAAGGATTTAAATTTATGAAAGTTTTAGAAATAAATAAAGAAGACTTAAAAAATAATTTAGTAACTATTCAAAACATAATTAAAGAAAAAAGTTCCAATACTAATATAATTGCAGTTGTTAAAGCTAATCGGAATGGGGTTGGGGTTAGAAGAATATTCAAGATTTTTAGTTGAAAATGGTATTAAAACATTAGCTGTTGCAAATTTTGAAGAAGCAATTACTTTAAGAAATATTGAAATTGAAGCAGAAATTTTAATGCTTACACCAGTAGTACAAAAAAAAGAATTGCAATTATTAATTGAAAATGATATAACAATATCATTAGGCAGTTTTGAAGATTTTGAACTTGCTGAAAATTTAGCAAAAGAAAATGATAAAAAAATAAATGCGCATGTAAAAATTGATACAGGGTTTGGAAGATATGGATTTTTAAGTACAGAAAAAGAGATAGTATTAGAAGTATTTAAAAAATGTGAAAATATTAATATTACTCGGCATGTTTACACATTTTTCAAAACCAATAGATGAAAAATATACTAATAAGCAATTTAATCAATTCAAAAATATTGTTGAGTATATCGAAAGTAATGGATACAATGTGGCAAATCTTCATTGTTGTGCTTCAACTGCTTTTTTAAAATATCCGAATATGTGGCTAAATAGTGTAAGGATAGGTTCTGCATTTCAAGGAAGAACTCTTGTAAATATACAAAATTTAAAAAAGATTGGAATATTTAAATCTAATATTACTGAAATAAAAAATTTACCAAAAGGATATAATATAAGTTATGGGAATACATACAAAACAAAAAAACAGACCAAAATTGCAGTAATTCCAGTTGGATATATGGATGGATTTAATAGAAATAAATTAAGGGATGATTTTTCACTTAAAAATAATATAATTGCAGTTTTAATGGAAGTAAGAAAAATATTTAAAGATAATTCATTAAAGGTAAAAATAGATGGAAAAAATTATAAAGTTTTAGGAAAACTTGGAATGTATCATTCAATTATAGATATTTCAGGAAATGAAGATATTGAAGTAGGACAAGAAGTACAAATAGATATATTACCATTACAAGCAAATGATAAAATTAGAAGGGAGTATATATAGTGGAAAAAGAAAATAAGAAAATGGGTTTTTTTCAAAAACTTAAAATTTCTATATTTAAATTGGAGGAATATAATAATTTTTTAGAACAAAAATTATCTTCTAGTTTGGGATATTTTGCTTTACTTATATTAATTCTTATGATGATGTTCTCAGCAGTATATACTTATGAATATTATAAAGAATTAGATACAGGTTTTAGTTATATCAAAAATGAAATGCCTGATTTTAATTATGAAGATGGAACTTTAAAAGCAGAAAATAATGTAGAAGCATATGATTCAAAATATGATGTTAAACTTATTATAAATACAGATGAAATTGTTCCAGAAGATGTTTTGAATGAATACCAAAATAAAACTGAGCTGATGAGAATAATAGCATTAAAAGATGAAATACAAGTTTTAGTAGATAATCAGACTCTTCAATTTAAATATACAGACCTTGAAACTTATCTACAAGGTATGGAAATAACTAATAAGCAAAGCATAGTAGATACAATAAATTCTTTGGATTTTGGTCCAATGATTTTTGCTGTATTTTTAGGAATTGCTATAGCAAGTTTTCTTCAAAACTTATTTAATTTATTTATATATACTTTGATAATAGCTTCATTTGGATATATAGCATCTAGAATGGCCAAAGTTAAATTCCCAATAAAAGTATTAATAATACTTGCTATATATTCAGTAACTTTACCTAATATATTATATACAGCTTATATGATTGCAAATTTACTTACAGGATTTTATATAGAATATTTTTCTCTTTTCTATATGTTAATTTCTTGTGTATATATTTTTACAGCAATTTTTATGATAAAATCTGATATAATAAAACAACAACAAGAAATTCAAGCAATCGTAAAGGTACAACAAGAAGTAAATAAAGAAGCTGAAGAAAACTTAGAAACAGAAAATTCTGCAAAAGAAAAAGTTAAAGATGAAAATGAAGATAAAAAAGATGAAGAACCAATTATTGATGAAAATAATGAACCTGATGGTTCAGAAATATAGTTAGTAGAAGGAATGTGGAAGTATGAAAAAAGACAATGGAAAATCAAAAGAAAATAGCAATAAAAAACAAGTAATTAGAAATATGATAATGAGTGCTATATTATTAGCATGTATAATAGCCTTATCAATTATGCTATTTTTAAACAATAAGAAAGATGAGACAAATGAAAAAGAATTAGCTTACACAGAGTTAATTACATCTATTAATGAAAATAAAATCGAAAAAATTGAGATGACAACAGGAAGTAACTCTGTTAAAGTTACAATGGCCGGTGAGGGAGAAGAAAAGGATAGAGAAAAAACAGTATTAGTTCCAAGTATTCAAGCATTTACAGAACTAATCCAAGATAAGGTTGATAAAGAAGGAATTGAAATAAATCTAAAACAAGAACCAGTTAATATGTTTTTAAGACTTGCTGATTCTGTATTTTCACTATTACCAACAATTCTTTTAGTTGTTTTAATGTTTATGATAATAAAAATGCAAGGACTTGGTGGTGATAGCGGAAAGGTTTATGGTGGAGAAGATGGAAGTAAACCAGAAGTTAGATTTGATGATGTTGCAGGTTTAGATGAGGAAAAAGGAGAATTAATTGAAATTGTTGATTTCCTAAAGAAACCACAAGCATATTTAGATATGGGAGCTAAAATTCCTAAAGGAATTTTATTATATGGTAAACCGGGTACAGGTAAAACTTTAATTGCTAAGGCAATTGCTGGTGAGGCAGGAGTACCATTTATCTCAATGAGTGGTTCTGAATTTATTGAAATGTTTGCAGGTCTTGGTGCTTCAAGAGTTAGAAAACTATTTGATAAAGCAAAGAAAATAGCACCATGTATAATTTTTATAGATGAAATTGATGCAATAGGTTCTAGAAGAACAAGCAATAGTGGTTCAGAGACTGAAAATAATCAAACATTAAATCAATTATTGGTTGAAATGGATGGATTTGAAACAAATGAAACAATAATTGTTTTAGCTGCTACCAATAGACCAGAAATGCTTGATAAAGCACTATTAAGACCAGGAAGATTTGATAGACAAATTACAATTCCTGCACCAGATTTAAATGGTAGAGAAGCTATATTAAAACTTCATAGTGAAAACAAAAAATTTGCAGATAATGTAGATTTCAAATCAATTGCAGGTGATACAGCAGGATTTACAGGTGCTGAACTTGCCAATGTATTAAATGAAGCAGCAATAATTGCAACTAGAAATAAACATGATGCAATTACAAACGAAGATATAGAAAATGCTGTTAAGAAGATAACAGTAGGTTTAGAGAAAACAAATAGAGTAATTTCAGATAAAGATAAGAAATTAACTGCTTATCATGAAGCTGGACATGCTGTTGTAAGTAAATTCTTACCTACACAAACAGATGTAAAAGAAGTATCTATTATTCCAAGAGGCTTAGCTGGTGGATACACAATGTATAAAACAAATGAAGATAAATTCTATGTATCTAAAACAGAACTACTAGAAAAAATGGTTGCATTAATGGGTGGTAGAGCTGCTGAAAAAATAGCTTTAAATGAAATTTCTACAGGAGCAAGTAATGATATTGAAGTTGCAACTGGTATTGCAAAAGATATGCTTACAGTATATGGTATGGATGATAAATTAGGTCCAATTTCTTTAAAAGTGGATGATCCATATGAAATACAAATATTTGGAGAAAAAGTAATTGATGAAGTTGGAAACCAAATTCAAATATTAATAGACAATGCTTATAAAACAGCGCAAGAAATTCTTTCTGCTAATATGGATATTTTAGATAGAGTTGCTACATGTTTATTAGAAAAAGAAAAAATTACTAGTGAAGAATTTGAAAAATTTTTTGAATAATAAAACAATAATAAATAATAGCAGACATTAGAATATAGGAGAAAAATCCTATTAGTATTTAAAAGTCTGCTATTATTTTAAAATGGGGGAAATAACTTGAAAAAATTTAAACTACAAAAAGAAATAATGGAAAAAACTGTAAATATAATAAAATTTACACTTATAGTACTTGCCATTTCTATATTTGCTTGTCAACCATATTTAAATAATATGCTTATTTATACACATGATCTAGGGTATCATTTAAATAGAATTATGCAAATATCAAAAAATTTAGATATAGGCGTTTTTCCAAGCCTAATACATTCTGGACTTTTACATAATTTAGGATATGCAAATTCACTTTTTTATCCTGAAATATTTATATACATACCAGCAATTTTAATGTCTATTTTCCATTTTCATGTGCTTACAGTATATAAAATATTCTTAATAATGATAACTTTTTTTACATTTATAACAACATACATTTCAACTAAAGGAATTTTCAAGAAAAAAAGTGTAGCATGGCTTGCAAGCTTATTATATGTATTTGCTTTGTATAGATTAACAGATATTTATGTAAGAGGAGCACTTGGCGAAATTCTTTCATTTATATTTATTCCACTAATATTTTATGGATTATATGAAATTATATTTGGAGAAAACAAAAAATGGTGGATTATATCTATTGCATTATTTGGTATTGCAAATTCTCATGTATTAACATTTGCAATGTTAATACCAATAATTCTATTAATATGTTTATTTAATAGTGATAAGATCTTTAAAGATAAAAAGAAATTATTAAACTTATTTATTGCAGCAGGCGTTGCTGTAGTATTATGCATAGGCTTCTTTATACCAATGTTTGAACAAAAATTAAATGATAAATTTTACATAGATGGTCAAACAATAGAATCATCAGAGGTAGTAAAAGAACGTTCACTATCTTTAAGTATGATGCTTGGAAGTAATATAAAAAGTGGATATGCAGTAGATTCATCAACAAGAAATGATGGAATGTCAGAAGGAATTGGAGCAATATTACTAATTTTAGCTGGATTAATTTTATGTAGAAAAGGATTAAATTATAAAGAAAATAGATTTGAAATACAACTGTTCGTTTTAGGTGTTTTTTCTTATTTCATGACTACTAAGTTCTTTCCTTGGGAATGGTTTAAATTTTTAAATGTTTTGCAGTTTGCTTTTAGATTAAACTTTATACCAACAATATGTTTTACATTAGTTGGTGCACATTCATTTTATGAAGTTGTTACAAATAAAAGAGATTCGGTTATAATATTATCTGTAGTAATTTTATTAGTATCTGGATATGTACTAAGTTCAGTAAATTTGAATTTTAATCCAGATATATATCATTCATTTAATGTACTTGTCGATTTTCCTAACGAAATAGGTAATTCGGAATATTTGCCAGTAAATACAGATTTAGAAGATTTAGAACTTTATAATATAAATAATAAAGAAAAAAACATTGAATTTACGCAAATAGGTTCTAAAATAGAATTTGAATACAATGAAACGGATTTAGATTTTGAAGTAAATGTACCGCTTATTTACTATAAAGGATATAAAGCAAATATTGTAGATAAAGAAGGAAATAAAACAGAACTTGAAGTAGTTAAAAATGAAGAAAATGCACATGTGTTATTAAAAACTGATGAAAAATTAACAGGAACAGTAACAGTAGAATACAAAATAACACTAGTGCAAGCTTGTTGTTATACTATAACAACAATAGCTTTAATTATTTTAATAGTATATATAATAATTAGTTATAGGAAAAATAAGTAATAAAAAATTAGCTTAAATTTTATTTTAAGCTAATTTCTTTATTTTTTAAATATTCAAGAATTCCACTTTCAGTTCTAAAATTAAATTTTAAAATGTAACTATATAATTCTTGTGTTTTTAATCCAAATTTTTTATTTATTTCATTAATACCATATTTTCCATCACCTAAAATAGGGAATCCAATATGAGAAAGATGTGCACGTATTTGATGAGTTTTTCCAGTATGCAAATTTATATCAAGGTATGAAATATTTTGCTTAACATCTTTCTTTATAATAGTATATTCTGTAATTATTTCCTGATAATCTTTTTTGGGAGTATCAGAAATATACACAAAACTTTTTTTGCTATCTTTAAATAAATATGCTTTCAAAATATCATGATTCTTATTTACAATTCCATAAACTTTAGCAATATAATGTTTTTCTATTTCTTTATTTTTAAATTTATCAAGCAATATACTTAAAGCTTCATCATTTTTGGAAAACAATACTAAACCCTTTGTATTCCTATCTATTCTATGACATGGGTTAACATTATTTCCGTATTTTGATTTTAATATTGAAGTAAGAGTAGAAGAGCTTGATGTATCTTCTGTAACAGCTAATCCTTCTGGTTTATTTACAACTAGAATATTATTGTCCTCAAAAACTACTGGGATATTAAAATTTCCTAAAAGATATTCATCAATGATATAGATAGATATTTCATCACCAGTATAGATAATAGTATCAGATGAAACTCTAATATTATTTATTCTAATATCTTTTTTTCTTAAAGCTTTAAATAAAGTATTTTTATTTAAGTTCGGAAAAGAATCTAGTATAAAGTTATTTAATTTTTTATTATTATATTTTTCATTTACAATTAATTTTCTCATAGGTTCATTATAAACAAAATATATTAATTTTGCAAGTATTGACATCTAATGGCATTTTTAATAAAATCAATTTTAGACAATAGAAAACGACATTTGAAAGGGGAAATAATGAAAGAAAAAATAATAGATAAATCAAAAATTTTAGGTATAATTTTAGTACTTACATTCTTAATTAGTATACCTTATTTAAATTTTGAACCTATTACAGCACATGATATTTCATATCATACCAATAGAATAATAGCAATTAGCGAAGAATTAAAAGCAGGACATTTTCCAGTATTAATTCATTCTAATTTATTAGATGGATTTGGATATGCTGGTCCGCTCTTCTATCCGGAGCTATTCTTATATATACCAGCAATATTAACATTTTTTGGACTAAATTTTCTAACTTCATATAAGCTATTTATCATAGTTACAACATTTTTTACTTTTTTATTTACATTTTATTCATCCAATCATATATTTAAGAAGAAAAATATATCATGGACAATTACAATATTGTATGGAGCATCATTTTATAGATTAGCAGATATATATGAAAGAGGTGCAATTGGAGAAGTACTTGCAATTATATTTTTACCTCTAATTTTGTGTGGTTTATATGAAATTATATTTGGAGAAAATAAAAAATGGTGGATTATATGTTTTGGAATATTTGGAGTAATAAATTCACATGTATTAACTTTTGCAATGTCCATTATTTTAATTCTTATAATATGTATAATAAATATAATAAAAATACTTAAAGATAAAAAAAGATTAGCTACATTAATAATAGCGGGAGTAATTTCTATACTACTAACTTTAAGTTTTGCTTTACCATACGTAGAACAGTCTAATAGTGACAAATTTAATGTAGATGAGAAAATATATAATGGTGCATTTTTGCAAAGTTATGCAATAAGTTTTAAAGAATTAATAAATAATAGTTTTAATGTTGGAGATTTCTATAAAGGGATAGGAACAATTCTTCTTGTATTACCTATGTTTATTGTAGAATGTAAAGATAATGATAACCAAACAAGGTATATGAAACAATTATTTTGGATTGGACTAGCAGTATTATTAGCTAGCACAAGCATATTTCCATGGGAATCATTATGCAATAAATTTAATAGTATAACAACTTTACAATTTCCTTATAGATTAAATATAATATCAACATTACTATTTAGCTTTGTTGGAGGATATGCACTTTGTCAAATAATAGGAAACAGATTAGAATTAAATAAACTAGTATATATTTTACTAATATTATTTACATTAAGTTTATTATCTTCATTAAATATTAATTCTGGAAATTTTACAGAAGAAACAATTATAAATTCAGCTCCTGTTGGAAATGGCGAATATAAACCATATGCTTTAAAACAAAAAGATACAAAAGTTCATAACATTGCAAATGAAGAAGAAATTGAATTTACAAGAGTAAGTTCAAAAATGGAATTTGAATATACAGATAGAAAAGATGAAATGATAATACATATACCTCTTGCTTATTACAAAGGGTATAGAGCATATATAGAAGAGGAAAATGGAAACATAACAAATTTAACAGTTGAAGAGGAACCACATACCAAAAATGTTATAGTAAAAAATGACAAAATATTAAATGGAAAAGTTACAATACAATATAAAATGACAATAATGCAAAAATTAGGATATACCATCACAACAATAACTTTAATTGGATTAGTAATTTATATTATTAATGATAAATTTAAAATAATAAAAAAGAAATAAAGGAGGTATCATATGGCTAAAAATGATAAGAAAAGTAAAATGCAGAAAGAATTGAAAAAGGCTATTCAAAAACAATTATCAAATCCAGGAAAAGAAAGTAAAGAGAAAAAGAAAGAAATGAGAGGAGAAACATTTGTAGGAATAAGACCTGTAAGAATGGATTCTCCAAAGAGAAAAGCTCAGTCAAGACAAGCTTTAAAAAGAGAAACTCAAAAGAGATATCGTGATGATGATGACGGTAGATAATAATTATAAGTAAAATGCTTGAAAAATAAAATCATTTGTGTTACAATGCAAATTGGTGTGAAATAATGACCATTTAAACTTATCTATTTATAATAGTATAAGTTAAATATAAATCAATTAAATAGGAGGTCTAAAATAATGAAAGATTATTTAGAAATTGAAAGCGTTAAAGCTTTAGAAATCTTGGATTCAAGAGGAAATCCAACAGTTCAAGTAGAAGTTGTAGCAGGAGGATTTAGCGGTGTAGCTATGGTTCCATCAGGAGCATCAACAGGAAGTTTTGAAGCTGTTGAATTAAGAGACGGAGACGCTTCTAGATACTTAGGAAAAGGTGTTTTAAAAGCTGTTGAAAACGTTAATACAGTTATTAGAGAAAAAATAGTTGGAATGAACGTTTATGATCAAGTTAAATTAGATAAAACATTAATCGAATTAGACGGAACAGATAACAAAGCTAAATTAGGAGCAAATGCTACACTTGGTGTATCTTTAGCAGTAGCTAGAGCAGCAGCAGCTTCTTTAGGAATGGAATTATATCAATATATTGGAGGAACAAATGCAAAAGTATTACCAACTCCAATGATGAACATAATGAATGGTGGTAAACATGCTGATAGTACATTAAGTGTACAAGAATTCATGATTATGCCAGTTGGAGCAAAATCTTTTACAGAATGTTTAAGAATGTGCTGCGAAATTTATCATAATTTAAAGAAAGTTCTTAAATCAAAAGGACTAGCTACAGGTGTTGGAGATGAAGGTGGATTCGCTCCAAACGTTAAAGATGAAGATGAAGCATTATCATTAATAATGGAAGCTATTGTAAAAGCTGGATACAAACCAGGAGAAGAAGTTTGCCTAGCATTAGACGTAGCTGCTACAGAAATGTATGATGAAGCTAAAAAAATCGGAAAAGAAGGAATGTATCATTTCTGGAAAATCGGTGTTACAAAAAATACTGAAGAAATGGTTGCTTTCTATGAAGATTTAGTAAATAGATATCCAATCATCTCTATTGAAGATGGTTTATCAGAAGAAGATTGGGACGGATGGAAAGTATTAACAGAAAGATTAGGAAATAAAATCCAATTAGTTGGTGATGATTTATTCGTTACAAATATCAAAAGATTACAAAAAGGTATTGATTTAGGAGTATCAAACTCTATATTAATCAAATTAAACCAAATTGGAACATTAACAGAAACATTAGATGCAATAGAACTTGCTAAGAAAAATGGAATGACAGCTGTTGTTTCTCACAGAAGTGGTGAAACAGAAGATACAACTTTAGCTGATGTTGCTGTTGCTACAAATGCAGGACAAATCAAAACAGGTGCTCCTTGCAGAACAGATAGAGTTGCTAAATATAACAGATTATTAAATATTGAAGACCAATTAGAAGATTTAGCAATTTATGCTGGAAGAAAAGGATTAAATAGATAATTTATTTCTATATAAATAAGAAGAAAGAGTGGTAGATTAACTATCACTCTTTTTTGTAAGCTAATGTTTTTTATAAATTTATAAAATTTATAAAAAAGGTGTTGACAACCAATATAAATGGTGTTAAAATAGTCAACGTTGTGTGACAAAAAACAACAAAAATTGATTAAAAAAGCATCAGAAAAAATTACCAAAAAAACTTTTTAAAAAACTTTTAAAAATATGTTGACAAGGTAACAAAATGGTGTTAAAATAATCAACAGTTCACTTCGAAAGATGGAACAAAGAACTTTGAAATTTTAATACAAAATAACTCGAAAAAAATGTCAAAAAAACTTTTAAAAAAGTGTTGACAACGAGCTATAAAATGTGTTAAAATAAATCTCGTTCACAGGTTGTGAACAGAGTAAAAAAGTACATTGAAAAGTAAACAATAAATATCCTTTAAGAGAAACCAAGCGGTAGTTATAAACTACCAAAAATTATAATTTTTTTAATCGAGCTATTAAGCTCAAACTCAATTAGATTTATATTTATAAAATATAGATACCATTAACAAGAG
>CAPOZU010000009.1 GCA_948676835.1 uncultured Clostridia bacterium | reverse complement strand
TTTTTTACTGCTGGAATAGCTGAAAAAATCAAAAAAAATAATAATATTCAAACATATAAAGAAATTTTGGCTTTTATTAATAGTAAGCAATTAAATTATGAGGAAACACAACAAGAACTCGGAAAAAGAATGTATCAGAAGATTTTATTTGCAATATTAGCGGGTGTAATAGCACTTATTATAAATTTAATTATAATATTTATTATCAATAAAATTTAAAATAGGAGGAATAATATGGAATTTTGGATAATTATGATAGCTTTTATATGTATGGGTGGTAGTTGCTCATTAGCTGGTACTTGGTGGAGTAAAAAAGGAAAAGAAGAAAAAAATGAAGAACAAAATAAAGAACAAAATTAACAAAAAGTATTTAATTATTAAAAATATTTGTATAAAGAACAGAAAATTATCTGTTCTTTTATGTTATAATTTAGAGGAGTAAAAAATACTGTGTATTGAAATTCACTTCTATTTCAGCAAGATATTATAGTAATTTAAAATCAGAAGATATAGAAATATAGCAATAAATTGAAATGAGGAAAAGGTATGGAAAAATGGTTAAAATGGGCAATCGAAATTCAAAGCTTAGCTCAAGCAGGACTTGCTTATACAGAAAATAAATATGATATAGAAAGATATGAAAGATTAAGAGAAATATCAGCAGAAATGATAGAAGAAAAAAGTAATATAAGTTTAGAAAAAGTAAAAGACTTATTCTGTAATGAAAAAGGATATCAAACACCTAAAATAGATACAAGAGCAGCGATATTTAAAGATAATAAAATATTATTAGTACATGAAAATAATGGAACTTGGTCGCTTCCAGGTGGTTGGTGTGATGTGTTAGAAAGTGTTAAATCAAATACTATAAAAGAAGTAAAAGAAGAAACAGGACTAGATGTAGAAACACTAAAAATAATTTCTGTTCAAGACAGAAATAAACACAATAAACCAATATATGCTTATGGTGTATGTAAAATATTTGTATTGTGTAATATTGTTGCTGGAGAATTCATAGAAAATATTGAAACAACAGAAATCAAATATTTTTTGCTAGATGAAATACCAGATAATCTTGCTGAAGAAAAAACTAATAAGGAGCAAATTGAAATGTGTTTTAAGGCTTTTAATGATAAAAGCTGGGAAACACAATTTGATTAATATATATATTAAATTTTACTGCTAAAATGGTAAAATTATTATATAAAAAATAAATTGAAAGGTAGTGAATAAAAATAGAAGAAATGAATGTTAAAAAAATTAGTTTATTAATATTCTTTTTAATATTAATAATAGTAATGGGAATATTAATGTTTAAATTTTATAATGAAAAGGATACAAACTTAATAAAATATACTGGGAATGAGTATACATTTGAATATAATAAAAATTGGAAAGATTTAGGGATTGCAACTCCAACTTCAGTTGGTCCTCTAAATCGTAGAGTTGGTGCACTGCAATTTGAAACAGAAAATGAAGATTCTGTTTCTATATTAAAGCATTCTAATGTTACATTAAACCAATATATAGAAGAACACAAAAAAAACTATTTAAATTCAACTGATGAAGGGGGCGGATTTGAATTAGTTAGTGAAAGCTCTTATAATGGAAATTCATTAACAGGTTATAAAATAATTTTTGAACAAATGGATATAACTTATGTTTCATATTTGTTAGAATCTAATAATACAGTATATGAAATTGAATATGTTGGAACAGAATCTAATTATAATAATATACAATTTGATTTAGAAAAAATTGTTAATAGTTTTAAAATCAATTAAATTACAATATATGAGGTAAATAAATATGAGAATAGTTGAAATAAAAGAAAGAACAGAAATACTAATAAATCAATTATTAGAAGTGTGGGAAGATTCAGTAAAAGCAACTCATCTATTTTTATCAAGTGAAGAAATTGAAAACATAAAAGAATATGTACCGCAAGCTATTTCTGGAGTATCACATTTAGTAATTATGGAGAGTGAAAGCCATAAATCTATTGCTTTTATGGGAATAGAAGATAGGAAACTTGAAATGTTATTTATTAAAAATAGTGAAAGAGGAAAAGGATTAGGAAAGCAACTGTTAAACTATGGTATAGAAAACTATAATGTAAATAGATTAGCAGTAAATGAACAAAATCCTGAAGCAAAAGGATTTTATGAATATATGGGATTTAAAACCTATAAAAGAACAGAATTAGATGAGCAGGGAAATCCGTATCCAATTTTATATATGAGATTAGATAGATAAAGGAAGTTAATCGAGTAAAATAATTTTTGAGCAAAATATATTTGAAATATAGAAAAATAGAAGGAGTATTAAAACTATGAACATAAATGATAATTTAAAAAAATATATTGAAGAAAATATATTTCAAGAATATTCTAAAAATGAACCGGCACATAATGTTGAACATATAAAGTACGTTATAAATAGAAGTTTTAAGTTTGCAGATACTGTACCAAATATAAATTATGATATGGTATATACTATTGCTGCTTACCATGATATTGGACATCATATAGATCCTAAAAGACATGAAATTATCTCAGCAGAAATAATGTTAAAAGATGAAAAGTTAAAAAAATTCTTTTCAAAAGACGAATTAAAAATTATTGAAGAAGCTATCGAAGACCATAGGGCATCTGCTGACCATGAACCTAGAAGTATTTATGGTAAAATAGTTTCAACAGCTGATAGAAATAATACCGTAGAAGCTTGTTTGAGAAGAAGTTATACTTATGGTAAGAAACTTGAACCTGATTTTACTGATGAAGAATTATTTGAAAGAGCATACAAACATCTTAACATGAAATTTGGTAAAAATGGATATGCTAAATTTTTCTTTAAAGATGAAGAATATGAGAATTTTCTAAAAGAAATCAGAGAATTACTAGCAGATAAAAAACTATTTATAGATACTCAAAGAACTTATATCAGTAAATTAAAAAATAAAGGAGTAATTTAAATATGTGGGAAGAATTAGGAATTAGTAGTGGAACAGCAATAATAATTTTAGTTGCTTTATATTTTGTAGTAAAATGGGCTGTTAAAAATGGAATAAAGGAAGCCTATGAAGATATTACTGGAAAAGAAATAAAAGATGATTTAGATGAAATCATGGAAAGAGAACTTGAAGAAAAAAAATAATAAAACAAAGTAAATAAAAGGAGCTATTATGGAAGAAGAAATTTTTCAAAATGAATATACAATGACTATTAAGTTGATTAAAGAGTATGTATATAAAATACTTTGTAAAAAAATAATTTTTATGGGATATATAATATTTGTATTAGGGATTATTTTATTTTTTACATTTGAAAATCAAGTAGTTTATGCAATGATAACAGCAAGTTTTATATCAGTAATTTGTGCTTTATTTACCCCTATTATTGCTATCAAACAAATAGAGGAAACATCCAAAAGGCTTAATAATGGAAAAATAGAAAAAACTTGTATAAAGTTTTCAAATAATATTGTAATGGATGAAGGAAAAGTTCATTTAGAATTTGAATATAATCAAATAAAACAAATTTTAGAAACTAAAAATTTTATAGTATTAAAAACAAGTGAGCAATCAGCAATATTAGTTTTTAAAGAAGGATTTATAACTAGAAATCAAGAAGATTTTATAAATTTTATTAAAAATAAGATGGATAATAATTCATAGAGAAGGGTAAAAGAATAAATGAAAGTATAATAAAAAAGAACTTGCGTATAATAATTGTATGTGCTATAATAAATTTAGCAATTAAATGTATCCAGACATTTTTTGCACTGATATGTGAGTGATGACACATATCTTTTTTTATTCAAAAAAAACAGAGCAGGTGATGAATCTGCTCTGTGCTGTTTTATATCAGCTTTTTTCTGTGCCACTTTGGTATTTCTTTAATTCTTCTTCCAATTTTTCAATTTTCTGAAGTAAAATAAATACCAACATATATCCAGACATATATTTGCACCTCCTTTCATAAAGATTTCCTTATGAAAAGGATGGGACAATTATAAATTAATTGATATGAAATTACAATACTAAAAATAGAAATTAAATATTAAGGAGATAGTTTTTAATTACTATCTCCTTTTAAAATATAAAATTCGCTAAATATTTTTGATAGCTCTTCTGGTGTTTCTTTACAATTATTTTTTATCCAATAATAATAAACATTGTACAAACCACCTGAAACAAAAGAATAATGATATTCTTCATTTAGATTATGAGCCTTTGCTAAAAATATTTTATCAAATTCATCTTTTAAATAATGAAGCATATTAGCTTTATATAGTAAAAGAGCTATATCTTTATTTTTTTGAAGATGAGTAAAAAGAGTAATAATGTAATCTCTAAAATTATTGGGAGAGTATGTTATATTACTTTCTCTTATAAAATCTTCTGTGATAGTATCAAGATAATATTTTATAATTTCATCTTTACTATTAAAATTACGATAAATAGTAATATGGGATAGTCCTGCTTTATCTGTAATATCTTTATTTGTAATAGATGAATAATCTTTTTTCTTCATTAAATATATAAGTGCTTCTGATATATATTTTTTAGATAGATTACTTCTTAATTCCATTGTTATAAATTAAACTCCTTTCTAACAATCGCCTGTTTTGATATTGTACAAGGTAATTGAATATACTATAATTAAATTGTTAGAAATATAACATTTATTTTTGAATAAGTCAAGGAGGGGGAAATTATGTTTGATAAGAAAAGAATTATTATACTTATTGTTGTAGCAACTATTGGTTTTATTTTAGGTCGTTTAGCTTTCAGAGGAGTATTAAATCTTTTAATGGGTGGTACATTGTTTGGAGGTAATATTTTATGAAAGAAGAGAAGAAAAGAGGAAAAGTAATGTTTATATTTATTTGTATATTAGTGTTTTTTATTTCATTTGGAATTGGTATTTCATCAAAAATCAAAATTCAGCCTTCTTGGACAAAAAAATATTCAGTTAAGTGGAACGACAATTTAGGAAATTTAATTAAAGATATTCCTTATGGAGAGGGAGAAGCAAACAAATTTGATTTATATTTGCCTAAAGATAATCTAAAAGAAGATTATGGACTAGTTGTATATCTTCATGCAGGAGGATTTACAGCAGGTGATAAATCCGGAGATGAAGAAATGCTTTCCTGGTTATGTTCAAAAGGATATGTAGCTTGTGGCATTAATTATACTTTAAGAAATGAAACAAATAATGCTAGTGTATTAACACAATCTAATGAAATAAAAAATGCTATTCCTGTTGTTATAGAAAAAGCAAAGGAATATGGATACAACATAAACGAAATGGCAATTTCTGGTGGATCAGCAGGCCATTGTCTAGCAATGATTTATGCGTATCGTGATAATAAAGAATCACCAGTTCCAGTAAAATTATTATTTGGAGCAGTTGGACCATCAAGTTTTTATGCAGAAGACTGGGATGTGTATGGATTTGACAGAGATACAGATGAGTCAAGAGAAGGTGCTGCAAGTCTTCTTGGAATTATGGGTGGAGTAGAATTAACAAAAGAGATGATTTTAGATGGTTCTTACATGGATTTATTGAAACCTATATCAGCAGTAATGTGGATAGATGAAAACACAGTTCCAAGTGTAGTAGCTTATGGAAAATATGATAAAGTTCAACCTTTTAAAGGTTCACAAAGATTATTAGAAACATATAAAAAATATGGTATAGATTATAAATATTTTGAATGTTCTCATTCAGGACATGGTCTTCAAAATGATTATAAAGTATATAAAGAATATATGGAAGCAGTTGAAGAATATCTAAATAAATATATGCCAGTGAAATAGAAAAGTAGTAAAGTATAAAAAATAAAACTTGAAAATGAGTTGTAAATATGTTAATATTTATACAGAAAATTTAATATTTGGGAATGATGTTCTCCCATGATTATAAATCAAAACCGCAATTAAAAGCTAATGACGTCTGCTAGAATGCAGAATCATTGGCTTTTTTTGATGTTTATATGAGGAGAAAAGAAAGGAGAATTTATATGATTATTAGTTTAGCTTATATTTTTATTTTAGGAATGAGTTTAAGTTGGTGTTTTAAGAAGATAAAATTTCCAAATTTACTTGCTTACATTATAACAGGAATTATACTAGGACCATATGCATTAAATTTAATTGATGATTCTATTTTAAATATTTCATCAGAACTAAGACAAATCGCTCTTATAATTATTTTAATTAGAGCTGGAATTACTCTCAACATATCAGATTTAAAAAAAGTTGGAAGACCTGCAATTTTAATGTGCTTTCTTCCCGCATGTTTTGAAATGATGGGAATGTGCTTAATCGCGCCAAAGCTATTAAATATATCTTTGTTAGATTCAGCTATAATGGGAGCGATTATAGCGGCAGTATCACCAGCTGTTATAGTTCCTAAAATGATAAAATTAATTGATGAAGGATATGGTAAGGAAAATAGTATTCCTCAATTAATATTAGCAGGAGCTTCTGTTGATGATGTGTTTGTTATTGTAATGTTTACGGCTTTTACTGGACTTGCTAGTGGAGAAAATATTAACATAGGAGAATTTATAGGAATTCCAATTTCTATAATATTAGGCGTCATATTAGGATTGATAACAGGAATTATATTAATCAAATTATTTAAAAAAGTTCATATGAGAGATACTGTAAAAGTAGTTATTTTATTAAGCACTTCATTTATATTTGTAACATTAGAAAACAGGCTAAAAGGAATTATTCCAATTTCAGGACTAATTGCAGTAATGAGTGTAGGAATTGCAATCAATAAAAAATATGAAATTTTAGCGAAAAGAATAACTGGTAAATTTGCCAAATTGTGGGTTGTTGCTGAAATTATGCTATTTGTGTTAGTTGGGGCAAGTGTAAATATTAATTATGCTTTAAATTCCGGAATTAAAGGAGTAATTTTAATTTTATGTGTATTGCTATTTAGGATGTTGGGTGTTTTTATTTGTCTAATAAAAACAAAATTATCAAATAAAGAAAAATTATTTTGTATGATAGCCTATACTCCAAAAGCAACAGTCCAAGCAGCAATTGGAGGAGTACCTTTAGCAATGGGACTTGGATGTGGTGAAATAGTTTTAACAATTGCAGTAATTGCAATTTTAATAACGGCCACTTTAGGTGCTTTTGGAATTGATTTATCTTATAAAAAATTATTGATTAGGAATTAATATAAAAATTTTTTTGAAATTAACAAAAATATTGACATATGTAATATTTTGTTATAATATACAAACAGAAGTTTGTAAAAAGGTTGAAAAACAATGATAGTAAATGTAGGTGGAAGAACAGATATAGTAAATTATTATAGCCAGTGGCTAATGAACAGAATAAAAGAAGGATTTGCATATTCAAGAAATCCTTTATTTCCAAATAATGTATCAAAAATAAGCTTAAATCCAAAAGATGTTGATTGCTTAATGTTTTGCTCAAAAAATTATAAACCAATTTTAAAATACATGAAAGAAATAAATGAAAAGTATAGAATAATATGTCATTATACAATAACAGCATATGGCAAAGATGTAGAACCAAATGTACCAGTTATTAACGAATCAATAAAAACTTTAATAGAGCTTTCAAAAATTGTCGGAAAAGAAAAAGTTTTATGGAGATATGATCCAATTCTTTTAACTGAAAAATATACAGTAGAAAAGCATTTAGAAACTTTTGAATACATGGCAAAACAAATTGCACCATATATTCAAAGAGCAATATTTAGCTTTGTAGAAATGTATAAAAAACTAGATTATAATATGCCAGAAATTATCCCTTTTACACAAGAACATAAAATAAAAATTTTAAAAGGCATTGGAGAAATATCTAAAAAATATAATTTATATATTCAAACTTGTGGTACTGATGAAAATTATGAAGAATACGGAATTCACGTATCAGGTTGTACAACAGCTGAAATATTAGAACAAGCAAACAATGTAAAATATAAAAATGTAAAATCAAAACCTATGAGAAAAGGTTGCCATTGTATACCAAGTAGAGACATTGGAGCATACGATACTTGTTTAAATGGTTGTAAGTATTGCTATGCAAATAAAAGACCAGATTTGGCAAAAGAAAATGTAAAATTACATGATAAAAATTCACCATTATTATTAGGAAATGTACGAGAAACCGATAAAATAACAGATGCAAAGCAAGAGAGTTTTCTTATAAAGGAAAATGGTGAGCAAATAAGTTTTATTTAATTTAGGAGTGCTTACATATGACTTATAAATATATTTATAAAACTCCAAATGAGTTTTCAAATATGATAATGAACAGTGATGGAGAAAATTTAACTGGTTTATGGTTTGAAGATTCAAGAGATTACTCTAAACATATAACAGATTGTGAAGAAAAAGATTTAGAAATATTTAGAGAAACAAGTAGATGGTTAAATTTATATTTTAGTGGTAAAAATCCTAATTTTACACCTAAATATAAAATAAAAAATTTAACACCTTTTAGGCAAGAAGTAATTGATATAATGAATACTATACAATATGGAAATATTTTAACGTATAATGATATATCTAAAATAATTGCTAAAAAAAGAGGCTTAAAAAGAATGTCAGCACAAGCAGTTGGAGGAGCAGTTGGCTGGAATCCAATTTGTATTATTATTCCTTGCCATAGAGTAGTTGGAACAAATGGAAGTTTAACAGGTTATGGCGGAGGCATAAAAAACAAAGTAGAATTATTGAAATTAGAAGGAAATGATATGAGTAAATACTCTATTCCAAAACGAGGTACTGCATTATGATAAGGTGTAAATGGTGTAATTTCAAAAATCCTAAATATATAGAATTGAATGCTTTATGTATAAGAAGGAGATGTAAAAATGAAAATAATAACAGTATGTGGTAGTTATAAATTTGAAAAAGAAATGAAAGAAATAACAGAAGAAATGGCATTAAAAGGAAATTGTATGATAACACCAATCGATTTAACTAAGCCTAATAAAGAAGCTTATACAGAAGAACAAGCTTTAATGCTTGATAGAATGCACAAAGAAAAAATAAAGCTTGCAGATGCTATATTAGTTGTAAATGTAAATGGATATATTGGAAATAGTACAAAAAGCGAGATTGAGTTTGCAAAATCATTAAATAAAGAAATTTTATACTATACAGATTTGATAATAAAATAAATTTTAGGAGAAATATATATGTCAATGTGGAATCCTTGGAGAGGTTGCAAGAAATGTAGTGAAGGTTGTAAATATTGTTATATACACAAAGGCGACCAAAAAAGAAATATTGATACAAACCAAATAGTAAAAACAAAAGATTTCAATAAACCAATAGAAAAACTTAAAAATGGTGAATATAAAATGAAATCTAGTATTGTTTATTTATGTTTTTCTACTGATTTTCTAATTGAAGAAGCAGATGAGTGGAGAAATGATTGCTGGAAAATGATTAAGGAAAGACAGGACTGTACCTTTCTGTTTCTAACAAAAAGAATAGATAGGTTTATGAAATGTATTCCAGATGATTGGAATGATGGCTATGATAATGTAGTTGTATGTTGCACAATTGAAAATCAAAAAAATGCTGATTATAAATTATCAGTTTTTAAAGAGCTACCAATAAAACATAAATGTATAACTGCTCAACCATTAATTGAACAAATTGATATATCAAAATATCTTGATAATATAGAACTTGTAGTTGTTGGCGGTGAATCTGATATTAATGCAAGACCTCTTGATTATAATTGGATATTAGATATTAGAAATCAGTGTATCGAAGCAAATGTAGATTTTGAATTCAGACAATGTGGAACTTATACAATAAAAGATGGAAAGCAATATAAATTACAAACAAAAGATTTGTGCAAACAAGCAAAACTTGCAAATATTAATTATAAGTCAAACAGATAAAAAATTACGAATAATTAGAAATATAAATGTAAAAAATATAATAAAATAATATACAAGGAGATATAAATGGAAACACTTAAAATTATAGCTCTCTCAACAGGCTCAATTGTTATTTTATTTATTTTAACTAAAATAATGGGACAAAGAGAAATGTCGCAACTTAGTATTTTTGATTATTTTATAACCATAACTATTGGTTCGATTGCAGCAGAAATGTCTACTTCACTAGAAAACAATTTTATGCAACCAGTAGTAGCAATGATTGTATATGCTGTAATAACTTTAATAGTATCATTTTTAAATACTAAATTTACGAAGTTAAGACCTTTTCTTTCAGGTAAAACTTTAGTTTTATATGATAACGGAACTTTATTTAAAGAAAACTTCAAAAAAGCTAAAGTGGACTTAAATGAATTTATAGTACAATGTAGAACAAGCGGATTTTTTGATTTAAGTGATATAAAAACAGCTTTACTAGAAGAAAATGGAAAAATTAGTTTTTTACCATATAGTGATAGGAGACCTGCAAATCCAAGTGATTTCAATATTAAACCTAAAGAAGATGATGTTCTTACTAATTTAGTGTTAGATGGAAAAATTATGGAAGAAAATTTAAAAGAACTAGGATTTGATAAAATATGGTTAATGGAAATGCTACAAAAGCAAGGAATTATAAAAACTGATAACATATTTTTAGCAACGTATAGTCCAGATGGTAATTTAGTAACATATTTAACTAATAATACAAATAAAAATTAATAAAAACTATGGCATAAATTTGTCATAGCTTTTTTAAACTTATTGAAAAGTTCTTGTTTTTTTGATATAAATATTAAGTAATAAATTTTGTAATAAATGAGGAGATAAAAATGCCAAGAGTTTTAAAAAATAAAGAATTAGTAAACACAAGATTAGCTACAAATTATGGTGGTTGGACATATTGTGATAAATGCAATGAAAACATAGGATATATATGTTATTCAACTTATGACAAATTAGTTTTAAAATATAAATGTAATTGTGGAAGCGAAGGAAGCATATTATTAGATTTTGAAGATAGTAAAACAGGGAAAGAATGTAGTGATGAATTAATTACTATTAAAAATAGATTATGTTGCGCAAAAGATAATGAACCATTAATTACTATATTAGATAAAAAGCTTGAAAACTATAACCTAGAAATTACTTGTAAAGCTTGTAATAATATTTATAAAAAATCAAAATAATAAGTAATTAATTATAAAAATATTGAATAAATAATAATTAAAGGAGGTTATTATATGGAAAGAAAATTAGAAATAATAACAGAAAATTGCCCTCAAAATCATAAATGCCCTGCAGTAAATGTATGTCCAGTAGGAGCTTTATCACAAAATGAATTTGAGGCACCAAAAATAGATTATGAAAAATGTATAAGATGTGGTAAATGTTCAAATTTCTGTCCTAAAAAAGCACTAGTTTTAAAATAAATAGGTGAAAGAATGAAAAATAATTATTTAAGTAAATTAGAATTTTGGAATAAACTTAAAGTTAAAGAACAAGAAGAATTAATTAAAAATTCAGTAATAAAAGAATATAAAAAAGGAAGTATTATTCATAGTGAGAACAGTGAATGTTTAGGAATGATGATTATTACTCAAGGACAAATACGAACATATATTGTTTCAGAAGAAGGTAGAGAAATAACACTATTTAAACTTTCTGAAAATGATGTTTGCGTATTATCAGCAGATTGTGTAATAAAACAAATAACTTTTGATACATTGATGATAGCTGAAACAGATTGCAAAATTTTACTTATTAATGTTATATATTTTAATCAATTAATAAATCAAAATATATATGCTAGATGTTATACATATGAGTTAATATCAGAAAAATTTTCAAATGTTATGTGGGTAATGAAGGAAATATTATTTGATAAATTTGATAAAAGATTAGCTTCATTTTTAATTAAAGAAACACAAAAAAATAATAATTTAAAAATTAAAGTTACACAAGAACAAATCGCAAAAGATTTAAATACTGCAAGAGAAGTTGTATCAAGAATGTTAAAAAGATTTGAAGTAGATGAAATAATTGAAATTCAAAGAGGTGGAGTTAAAATATTAAATTTAGAAAAACTAAAGGAACTCTCTTTTTAAGAGAGTTTTAGCATATTATAAAATTTTTTCTATATGTGACTAAGTCACAGAAATAAATTAATGTAAGTGTTAAAATATATTCAAGATAAATATTAGGAGGTAAATGTTATGGCAGTAAAATTAAATGAAGACAAGGAAGTTGTAAAAACAGTTCAAGATGGTTTAAAAAGAACAGGTGGATATTGTCCTTGTAGACTAGAAAAAACACAAGATACAAAATGTATGTGTAAGGAATTCCGTGAGCAAATAAAAGATCCAAACTTTGAAGGATATTGTCATTGTTTACTTTATTATAAATCAAATTAAAAGGAGAATATATTATGGTAGAAGTTAATTTAACAGAGAAAAATTTTGAAGAAGAAGTATTAAAAGAAGAAAAATTAGTATTAGTAGATTTTTGGGCAACTTGGTGTGGTCCTTGCCAGATGCTTGCGCCAGTACTTGCAGAATTTGCTGAGGAACATAAAGATAAGCTTAAAGTAGGAAAAGTAAATGTTGACGAACAAAGGGATTTAGCAATTAAATATAATATTACAAGTATTCCAACATTAATCTTGTTTAAAAACGGAGAAATTATAAATATTTCAGTAGGATTTCACTCTAAAGCAGAATTAGAAGAAATAGTAAATATTTAGTATTAAAGCTAGAAATTTTATTTCTAGCTTTTTTTATAAATATGACATAGTATGTCATATTTATATGTTATAATCTATTTCAAAGGAGAAAATTATGCAAGTAAATAATAGATTATTTGAAATATTATATATATTACTTCAAAAGAAAAAAGTTACAGCAAAAGAACTTGCTGAAAAATTTGAAGTATCTACAAGAACAATATATCGAGATATTGAAGCCTTAAGTAGTGCTAATATACCAATTTATATGTCAAAAGGAAAAGATGGAGGAATAGGAATTTTAGAAGAATATGTTCTAAATAAATCAATTCTTTCAGAAGAAGAGCAAAATCAAATTTTATTTGCTCTTCAAAGTTTAGAAAAGATGAATGGTAATAGTGAAAAAGATATTTTAGAAAAAATGAGTACTATTTTTAATAAAAAAGTAACTGATTGGATTAAAATTGACTTTTCTAATTGGTCACCTTCAAAAGAAAATACGTTTCAAATTATTAAATCAGCAATATTAAACAAGCAATTAATAGAATTTACATATTATAATTCTACAGGAGAGAAAAATTCAAGAATAGTTGAACCATTGCAAATTTGGTTTAAAGATAAATCTTGGTATTTAATAAGTTATTGCAGATTAAAAAATGATTATAGATTTTTTAAATTAACAAGAATGAAAGAAGTTAAGCTATTAAAAGAACATTTTGAAAGAGAGATGCCAGAGCAAAATGAAGAAGAAAAAGAGATTAAAAATATTATATTAGAATTGGAAATTTCTAAAGAAATGGCTTTTAGAGTATATGATGAATTTGATAATGAAGAAATAACCAAAAAAGAGGACGGCAATTTTATTGTTAAAGTGGAATTTCCAGAAAATGAGTGGGTGTATAGTTTTATACTATCATTTGGAGAATACGTAAAAGTATTAAGTCCAGAATATGCCAAAAATATAGTAAAACAGAAACTACAAAATACCTTGAATAATTATTTATAAAATATGACATGCAGTTGTCATATTACATATTTTATAATTCTTTCAGGAGGTAAAAATTATGAAATATGAAATTGTAGAATTAGAAGAAAAAATTGTTGAAGGTATTGCTATCAAAACTAGCAATCAAGATGCAAAGTCTATACAAGATATAGGAGAGATTTGGCAAAAATTATTTGTAAATGGAATTTATGAAAAAATACAAAACAAAGTAAATAATAAAACAATAGGTTTATACACAGAATATGAAGGTGATTATACAAAACCTTATACTTTTGTTGCAGGTGCAGAAGTAAGTTCTAAAACAGATAATTGTAAAATTATTAAAAAAGGAAAATATGCTAAGTTTGTTATAACAGGTGATGTTCAAAATTCAGTAGGACAAGCTTGGCAAGAAATTTGGAATATGGATTTAAAAAGAAAATACACTTGCGATTTTGAAGAATATCAGAATAATTCTGAAGATATGCAAAATCAAGAAATCCACATTTACATTGCATTGGAGGATTAAATAAATATGGCATTTGATTATAAAAAAGAATATAAGGAATTTTATATGCCTAAAAATAAACCCAATATAATAGAAATTCCAAAAATGAATTATATTGCAGTAAGAGGAAAGGGCAATCCAAATGAAGAAAATAGTGAATATAAGCAAACAATAGGTTTACTATATTCAATTGCTTTTACCATAAAAATGAGTTACAAAACATCACATAAAATTGAAGGATATTTTCAGTATGTTGTTCCGCCACTTGAAGGCTTTTGGTGGCAAGATGGTATAGAGGGGTTAGATTATAATAAAAAAGAAGATATGGAATTTATATCTATGATTAGATTACCAGATTTTGTTACAAAAGAAGAATTTGATTGGGCAATAAGTGAAGCAACAAATAAGAAAAAACAAGATTTTTCAAAAGTAGAATATTTAACATATGATGAAGGATTATGTGTTCAATGTATGCATATTGGTTCTTATGATAATGAACCTGCTACAATTGAAATGATGAAATCTTATGCAGAAGAAAATGGTTATGAGATAGATATAACGGATAACAGATTTCATCATGAAATTTATTTAAGTGATCCTAGAAGATGTGATGAAAGCCGACTAAAAACAGTAATAAGACATCCTATAAGAAAAAGGAAATAATTATGGAATTTATCGATGCAAAAACAATACTTCAAAAAGCAAGTCATGGCGAAGAATGGTTTGGAATTGATTATAACATGAACTTATATAAAGGATGCTCTCATAAATGTATTTATTGTGATAGTAGAAGTAATTGTTATCAGGTAGATGATTTTGATATAGTAAGAGCCAAAAAGAATGAGATAGAAATATTAAATCAAGAATTAAAATCAAAAAGAAAAAAGGGCGTAATAGGAATAGGTGCAATGTCAGATACTTATAATCCTTTTGAAAAACAATATGAGTTAACAAGAAAAGCATTAAAATTAATTTCTTATTATAGATTTGGAGTATCAATAGAAACGAAAAGTAATTTAATTACAAGAGATATAGATTTATTTAAAGAAATAAATAATAAGGCAGATGTTATACTTAAATTTACAATAACATCTGCTGATGATAAATTATCAAGAAAAGTAGAACCTAATGTATGTGTTTCATCTGAAAGATTTAAAGCTATGAAAGAGTTATCTAGTCAAGGAGTATTTGTTGGAACATTACTAACACCAATTATTCCTTTTATAACAGATTCAGAAGAAAATATTAGGAATGTAATAAAACAATCTTATGAAAATGGTGCAAAATTTGTATTTACTATGGGAGGAGTTACTTTAAGAGAAAATCAAAGGGATTACTTTTTTGAACAACTAGATAAAACATTTCCTAAACTAAAAGAAAAGTATATAAAAACTTTTGGAAATAACTTTTTTTGCTATCCACTAAATAAGAATTTGCAAAAAATATTTAATGAAGAATGCGAAAAGTATGGACTACTTTATAAAATGAGTGATATAGTAAAAGCATATAAAAAAGAAATTAAAGAAGATGAGCAAATGTCTTTCATTTAAAGAAAAGAGGAAAATATGAATGAATATATAAATTTGAATTTGGAAAATATTGAAAATGAGCATATATGTTGTGCTATTGGAGATCCAAAACATCAAGAAGGTGTTAATATTAAAAAAGAATGGATTAAAAACAAATTAAATGAAGGTCATGTATTTAGAAAATTGAATGCTAGAGGAAAAATATTTATTGAATATGAACCAATAGAAACGGCTTGGGTTCCTATTATTGGTAAAAATTACGAATATATTTATTGCTTGTGGGTTGCTGGTAGTTTTAAAGGTAATGGTATTGCAAAAGAATTATTAGAATATGCAATACAAGATTCAAAAGAAAAAGGTATGAGTGGAATTTGTACTTTAGTTTCCAAAAAGAAAAAACCATTTTTAGGAGAAAAGAAGTTTTTTCAGCACTATGGTTTTAAAGTTGTAGATGAAATAGGAGAATATGAATTATTAGCTTTACAATTTGATAAAAATGATACTCCTAAATTTAGTGAAAATGCAAGAAAAATGGAAATAGATTCAAAAGATTTTACAATATATTACACACCAGAATGTCCTTATACAATAAATTGCATAAATGAAATTAAAGAATATTCTAAGGAAAATAATATAGCTTTAAATGTAATTAAGATAGATAGTTTAGAAAAAGCAAAATCCGTCCCATGTGTTTTCAATAATTGGGTTAATTTTTATGAAGGAAAATTTATATCAAATACATTATTAAATAAAAATAGTTTTGCAAAATTAGTTAAATAAGATATAATAAAATAAATTATTAAAAAGGAGAATAAATATGGCAACATCAGAAGATTTTATAAATTATATTTGTGAACAAATAAATGGAGTAGGTGAAATTAGATATAAAAAAATGTTTGGTGAATATCTAGTATATGTAAACGAGAAACCAGTAATTACAGTATGTGATAATATGGCATTTGTAAAAAAATTAGATGTTATTTCAGATTTAATGGAAGGTGCAGAAACAGGATTTCCATACAAAGGTGCAAAAGAACATTATATCTTAGATATTGATAACAGAGAATTAAGCAGAACAGTTGTATCAAAGGTAGAAGAAGTTACACCACTTCCCAAAAAGAAAAGTAAAAAATAATGTAAAAAGGCAGATAATATCTGTCTTTTATGTTATACTTTAGAAGAAACAGTTTGGAGGTGATTCTTAAATGTCTTTAATAAGCGTAAATAATTTAACATTTGGATATGATGGAAGTATAAATAATGTTTTTGAAAATGTATCATTTAATATAGATACAGATTGGAAACTTGGACTAATAGGTAGAAACGGAAAAGGTAAAACTACTTTCTTAAAATTGTTACTTGGAATATATGAATATAGGGGAACAATTTCGAAAAGTGTAGATTTTGATTACTTTCCTTTTGAAGTTAAAAATAAGCAAAGAATGGCAATAGAAATTGTAAATGAAATTGCACCTAATGTAGAAGATTGGGAAATTATAAAAGAAATAAATTTATTAAATACATCTCCAGAAATTCTTTACAGAAAATTCGATTTATTAAGTGGTGGAGAGCAAATTAAAATTCTTTTAATAAGTTTATTTTTAAAAGGCAATAATTTTTTACTTATAGATGAGCCTACAAACCATTTAGATAGTGAAACTAGAGAAAATTTAGTTGAATATTTAAACAAGAAAAAAAGTTTTATTTTAGTTTCACATGATAGAAATTTTTTAGACAAAGTTGTTGACCATATAATTTCTATAAATAATACCAATATAGATATACAAAAAGGAAATTTTTCATCTTGGCAAGAAAACAAAGATGCTCAAGATAACTTTGAACAAACACAAAATGAAAAATTAAAAAAAGATATAAACAGATTAGAAGTATCAGCAAAAAATGCAAATGATTGGTCAAATAAAATTGAAGGAACAAGATATAATCATTCTGGAACTAGAGAAATGATAGATAGAGGCTATGTAGGACATCAATCCGCAAAAATGATGAAAAAATCTAAATCAATTGAAAAAAGAATTGAAACAGCTATTGAAGAAAAATCAAATTTATTAAATAATATTGATAGAAATGAACCATTAAAAATTACACCTATAGAAAGTCGAAAAAATCCTTTAATCATAGCTGATAATTTTCAAATAAAATATGATGATAATGCTATTTTTGATAAAATTTCTTTTGAAATAAAAAATGGAGATAGAATTGCAATTACAGGAAAAAACGGAGCAGGAAAATCTAGTATATTAAAATTGATACTTGGAAATGAAATTAAGTATAATGGAAATATTAGTATTGCAAATGATTTAAAAATATCTTATGTATCACAAAGTACAGAAAATTTAAAAGGAAAATTAAAAGATTTTGCACGAGAAAACAATATAGACGAAAGTATTTTTAAAGCAATGCTTTCTAAAATGGGAGTTTCTAATTCTGAATTTAGTAAAAAAATAGAAGATATGAGTGAAGGGCAAAAGAAAAAAGTTTTAATTGCAAAAAGTATTTCAGAGTCTGCTAATATTTATATTTGGGATGAACCTCTTAATTACATAGATATTTTAACTAGAATTCAAATTGAAGAGGCAATACTAAAATATAAGCCAACTCTTATATTTGTAGAACATGATGATACATTTATAAAAAAAGTAGCAACCAAAATTATTAATTTAAAATAGTAAAGGGGAAATATGAATATTCTAAAACCGCAAGAAAATCTTTTAAATAATTTAATAAAATGCGAAAATTTGTTAAGCGAAATTGAAAAAGAAAATATAATCGAAAATAAAATTGTAGAAAATTTTCAATATGAAAATATTGACTTTAATGATATAGAATTTGAAAATGCAGTATTAAAGGATATAGCTATTTTAAATAGCCATTTAGATAAAAATACTTTCAAAAACGTAAAATTTATAAATTGTAATTTTTCAAATACTTCTTTTGAAAATTGTACTTTTATAAGATGTGAATTTAATAATTGTAAGTTGACTGGCGGAAATTTTATTGAAGCAAGATTTTATAATGTTTGTTTTGAAAATTCTAATTTAAATTACATAAATTTATCAAATGCTACTATGGAAAAAGTATTATTTAATGATAACTTATTAAGGAATAGCTATTTTCAAGAGAATAATATTAAAAATATATTTTTTGAAAAATCAGATTTAACACAAGCACATATTTTTCGTACAAGCTTAAAAAATATAGATTTGTCAGATTGTATTATAGAAGGAATAGCTATATCTTTGGAAGATATAAAAGGAGCTATAATAAACCAGTTTCAAGCAACAGATTTGTTATATTTATTAGGAGTCAAGATAAAATAATTTGAAATTATAAAGCAGATAATTTGTTGAAAGTTATCTGCTTTTATGATATTGTTTGTATATAAAATTAAAGGATAAAAATATGGAAGAAATATATGCTTTATTAAAAAGTAAAAAAATTAATTTCAATAAATTAATTAAATATGGATTTAAGGAAAAAAATAATCAATATGAGCATACAACTACTCTTATAGATAATGAATTTGATTTGTTTGTTAGTTTTTCAAAAGATGGAAATCTAGATTATAAAGTAATAGATATAATAGCAAAAGAAGAATATTTTCTTATTAAAGTTCCAGATGCTAATGGCGAGTATGTAGGAAATATTAGAGAGAAATGTAAAGAAAAAATCAAGCAAATAATTGAAAGTTGTTTTGAAACGGAAAGCTTTAAAAGCAGACAAGCACAACAAGTTATAAAATATGTTAAAGAAAAATATGAAAATAATCCGGAATTTCTTTGGAAGAATGATAACGGAAGTGCAGTTTTCAGGCATGATGAAACTAAAAAATGGTATGGAGTTTTACTTACAGTTTCAAAGAACAAATTAGGAATAGATAGTACGGATATAGTAGAAATCTTAGATTTGAAAATTTTACCAGAAGAAATAGAGAGTGTAGTTGATAATGAAAAATATTTTTTAGGTTATCATATGAATAAAAAGCATTGGTTTACTATTATTCTTGATGGAAGTGAAAAAATAGAAAAAATATTCGAATATATTGATAAAAGTTATAACATGTAATTTATTGGGGGAATAAAATGAAAATAAAAACATTATTTATAATTATAATATTAATTATAGCAATATTAATATTAAAAAATATGGTATTTTATGATAAATATAAAATGCCAAAAGATGTAGAAATTATTATGGCAGATAAGGAAATTGAAGTTTATGATAAAACAAATTTATATGATTTAATTGAAAATAGTAATGTTCAAATATTAACTCAAAATGAAGAAATAGATTATATGACTATTGGTGAGCACACATATACACTAGAATATAAGCATAAAGTAAAAAAATATTTATGTGATGTAAAATATAATGTAATAGATAGTGTTAGTCCAATTTTTATTAATGTACCATCTAAAAAGACTTTTTATGTTAATGAAGCAGATGAAGAGTCATTGACAAAAAAAGTTTCATATGCAGATAATTATGATACAAAACCAGAACTAAGAATAGAAGGAAAAGTAGATTTTGGAGAAGTTGGGAAATATAAAATACAATATATTGTTATGGATCAATCTGGAAATGAAACTGTTAAAGATGCTGTAATAGAAATAAAAGAAAGACAAGAAGAAAAAATCCAAGAACCTACGGAAGAAGAGGAAAAACCAAAAGAAGATTTTATAAGTATAGAAGAACAAATAGAAAATTATAAAACGAGTAATACAATGATAGGAATTGATATTTCAAAGTGGCAAGGAGAAGTTGATTTTGAAAAAGTAAAAAATACTGGAGTTGAATTTGTTATTTTGAGAATGGGTGTTATGAAAAACAAGGATACTCCACTTACTATTGATAATACTTTTGAAACCAATTATAAAAATGCAAAAGAAGCAGGGCTAAAAGTTGGTGTATATATCTATTCAGAATCAAATACAATAGATAAAGCAGTAGAAAATGCAGAATTTGTTATTGAAAATCTAAAAGGAGATAAAATTGATTTCCCTGTTTGTTTCGATTGGGAATGTTGGGCGTATTTTAATGAATTAGAAATAAATTTATATAAATTAAATGAAATGTATGATGCATTCTCAAATAAATTGAAAGATGCAGGATATGATACAATGTTATATGCGAGTGAGAACTATTTAAATAATACATGGTTAGATTTAAAAGATTACACAATTTGGGCAGCAAAATATTCTTCTAAGAAACCATCAATATCAAGAGATTATATATTATGGCAGAATACAGATAAAGGACGTGTTGATGGAATTGAAGGAAATGTAGATTTTGATATTTATTATAAAAAATAAGGAGAACTTTTAGTTCTCCTTTTCCTGTCCAAAATAACAACAAATGTTACACAAAAAAAATATATATAATTTTAGTCTACGGAAATGGTAAAATATGTTAATATATACACTATTTTACTTATTATTAAATTGACAAAAAAGCTGTGTGATAGTATAATTAATCTGAATGTTATGTAAATATAAAATATAAAAATATGAAAGGGTTTTTGTATGAGAAGTAATAAGAAAATTATAGTGGGTATGATAATTAGTTTCATACTAATTTTTTTAGGAGTATTTACAAAAGAAGTTCAGGCAACAGAAAGTCAATATCAGTATTTGTCTGATATGAAATATGTTTCAAATCAATCTTCTGTTGGTTGGGGAAGCATAACTTTAGATAAAAATTTAGACACCAAATACAATGGTGGGTTAATTACATTAATTGTAGATGGACAGCCAAAAAAATTTTTAAAAGGTATAGCAGCACATGCTACATCAACAGTTGTGTATGATATTACAGATTATGATTATGATTTCTTTACAGCGTACATAGGAGTTGATGCAAGTAGGGGATCAGCTGGAAATGGTGTAAAATTTTTAATATATACTTCTGTAGATGGTGAAAATTGGGATTTAAAAACACCAGCATCACCTAAAGCAATGAAGGGAAATTCAAATGCAGAATTTGTAAAAATAGATATAAAAGATGCAAATTATTTGAAATTGTATGCGCATAATAACGGAAATGCTGATGGAGATCATTCAGTGTATGCAAATGCAAAATTAGTAAAAGAAGGATATGATGAAAATCTTTCAGTAGCAGATTTTATAAAAACTGTAGAAGAATATGATGAAGCTATAAAATCTCATTATGGGGAAGAAATAACAGGAGAATATGAATTACTTTTATTACAAAGAGAATTTGTTAAAAATACTGATTATGAATTATTACAAGCATATGTTCAAATTAGCGAAGATAATATGAATACTGTATCTTGGTTAATGAATGATTTAGAGAATCTTAGATATTATATATTGGGTGGAACACCAACAGGTGGATATTTTAACTCACTAAAACAACTTACAAGATTATTAAAAGAATATAAAAGTGATTTTGATATTACAGAACCAATATCAGAAGAAGGTATTAGAAGATTACATAATAGAAGACCAAATGCACCTATTACAAAAGGTGATTTATATAAAAGAATGGCGATAACACTTTCATTAACACACTCTGCACAAGTTGCATTATGGATGCAACCTTCAGCAGTAGAAAATCAATCTGATAGTGTTGTACGTTATAGAATTTATAAAGAAATGTATAATCAAGGTAAATTTAGGGTAACATCGACAGTTGACATTACACCCTGGTTTGAAACTTATACTATAGAAGAAATGCGTTATGTAATGAATACATTACTAGATGACGAATCAATAGTATGGCTTAATGAATATACACAAGCCAAAATTGATAAAACACCAAATAATGCATGGGGATTATTAACACCTCACTCTTATATATCATATGTATGGCCAAATTATGGAAATCCAATATATTATTCTGAAGAAAACCGTGATTACTTTAATCAATTATTTAGCGTTAATGGTAAAACATTAGATGACTATGGTATATCAAGAGGAACATTAAATTATAGATTAAATAAATTATGGATGAACTTTAGAAATAAATTTGGAACAGGATGCGTTTGTGGTGGTATATCAAAATCAGGTCACTGTATTCGTGGTGTACATGGAATAGCATCAGCAGTTATTGGTCAACCAGGTCACGCAGCATTACTATATTACACACAAGATTCAAATGGTAAAGGTTATTGGGGAATTGATAATGACGTAAGTGGTTGGACATTATCTGAAAAAGGTGAAAGATTACCTTTAGGTTGGGGTAATGCAAGTTATAGTAGAGGATATTCTGTTGTATATATAGCATTAGCTCAAGAAGCAATGAATCAACAAGAAACATTAGAAAACTGTCAAAAAATTATAATGGAAGCAAAAATATATGAAGGAGATCCTGTTAAACAAGAAGAAATTTATAGAAAAGCATTAGAAGTACAACCAATAAATATAGATGCATGGTATGGATTATATAGTGCATATTGTGCAAATGCAGAAAAAACAGAAGATGATTTCTATTACTTAGCAGAAGAGATGGCAGAATCTTTAAAATATTTTCCATTACCAATGTATCATTTAACAAATTTAATTAAACCAAAAATGGTAAGTGTTGAAAATTCGTATAGATTTACACTTTTACAAACAAGAATATTAAATGAAGCAAAAGCTACTCCTAATAATACAGCAGATAGTTATACAGTATATCAACCATCTCTTACAAGATTAGAAGCTAACCATATACTTGGTTCATTAGATACATCAATTGCAAGTTTCTCATTTGATGGAAATGATGCTAACAAAATAGTGTTATCTAGTCGTTTTGATGGAAACGGAGTTCGTTGGGATTATTGTATAGATGGAAATCCACAAGGTGGATTAGAACACTGGCATGAAGTTGCATTTGATGGAAGTGAAGAACATAAATTGTTATTAACACCAGAAGAAATTGCATCAATTACAGCTGAAAACGATATATACATTCACATAGTTGGTGTAAATTATAGTGAGGAAAACTTATACAAAATAGATATTCAAGAATCAGCAGGATTACCAAGAACATTATATGCAAATGATTTAGAAAATAGATTAATTGCAGCAATTCCTGCAATGCAATGGAAACTTAATGAACAAGATGAATGGACTTCCTATAGTGAGCAAGAGCCAGATTTAACAGGAAATAAAACAGTAATAGTTAGAGTAGGTGCAACAGGAACATATTTAGCAAGTACAAATAGCACAACTTACAATTTTACAGAAGATAATCAACCAGATACAAGAAAATATATTCCAGTATCTCATTTATCAATTAATGCAGTTTCATCAGAAGCTACTGCTCAAGGAAGACATGCAAGAAATGCTATTGATGCTAATCCAAATACAAATTGGCATTCAGCATGGGATGGTAGTGATAGAAATAAATTTATTGTTATTCAATTAGATGAACCTAAAAATTTAACTTCATTAGAATATTTACCACTTGCAGGAGGCAATGGTAAAATAGAAAGTGCTCAGATTTTAACAAGTATGGATGGGGAGAATTGGACAGAAGTAGTACCTGGAACAGATTGGAGATATGCAAATACAAATGATGTTTCAATTAAAAGTGTAGATTTTGAACCTACTAAAGCTAAATATATTAAAATTGTAGGTAAGAAAACACAAACTGCATCAGCAAGTAATAGTTTTATGGTAGCAGCAATGTTCAATTTATATGAAAACACAGCAGTAGAAATAGTAGGAACATATTCATTTGATGGAGAAAATGGTGGAAAAATAGATTTATTAGATGAATATAAAACTTTAGATTGGAAATATAGTTTAGATTCAGGTGCAACTTGGAAAGATGGAACGGGAGATGTACATCAATTAAAACAAGAAGAAATGAATCAAATTAATGAAAATGATAAAATAAAAATTAAATTTAAAGGAAATGAAACATTATATACTATTAACATTAAAAAAGGTGAAACTCCAAACATTACACCTTATGTAAATGATTGGGAAAACAGATTAATTGGAATAGCAAAACCTGAAATTTTCGAATGGAAATGCGAAGGTGACGAAGCTTGGAAATCTTATTCAGAACAAGAACCAGTTGTAAAAGGAAATAAGAAACTTCTACTTAGAGCTAAAGCAACAGGTATCTATACAGCAAGTGATACACTTGAATATCAATTTACTGAGGATACTGATACAAATCAAGAAAAATACATACCAATAAATCATTTATCAATACATGCATATTCAACACAATCAATAGATGCAAGTAGACCATTCTATGCACCAAATGCAATAGATGGAAATCGTAACACAATATGGCATACAGATTTTAGATATTCAATAGTTGGAAGTAGAGCATACATAACTATAAAACTTGATGAATCAAAAATGATGTCTGCTTTAGAATTTGTTCAAAAGAAATATAGAGAAGATGATCCATGTTATATAAAAAATGCGATTGCATATGTAAGTGAAAATGGTATAGATTGGATAGAAGCAGGAAGACTAGAAAATTGTGAACAAGATGAAGAATTTAAGAAAATTAAATTTAATGAAAGTTTATCTGGACAATATGTAAAACTAGAAATGGAAGGCTATGGTATATTTGCCTCTGTTTCTATGATAAACTTATATGAAGATTTAACAGCTAAAAAAGTAGCAGATTATTCATTTGATGGGGAAAATGGCGGAAAAATAATTTTAACAGATGAATTTAAAAATTCAAACTGGATATATAGTTTAGATTCAGGTGTAACTTGGAAACAAGGAAGTGGTAATGAACATCAATTAACACAAGATGAAATTGAAGAACTAAATCCAGAAGATAAATTAAAAATCCGTTTTGAAAATAATAGTCAAGAATATTCTATTAATATTCAAAGATTAGAAACACCTACTATTACAGCTTATTTAAATGATTTAGAAAATAGATTAATAGGTGTACAAAATAAAGAAAGTCTTGAGTGGAAAATTATAGAAAATACTCAAGCAAGAAGTGCAAATAATAATTGGACTGATTATGTAGAAGAAGAGCCAATTGTTGAAGGAAATAAAAAACTTATAATAAGAGCAAAAGCAAGAGGAATATTTGCAACAAGTGAATCAATAGAACTTATTTTTACAGAAGATAATCAACCAGATACAAGAAAATATGTTCCTGTAAATCGTTTATCAGTAGCAAGAGTTTCTGCAGAAGATAAAGGACAAAATGGAGCAGCAGTAAATGCAATAGACGGAAATTATAATACAAGATGGTTAAACTCAGCAGCTGGTACAGATAATGAAAAATATATAGTAATAAAATTTGATTCAGCAATCTATTTAAGTGCAATGGATTATGTACCTCATAGTGAAAATGGAAAAATACTTACAGGAAAAATCTTAGGAAGTATGGATGGAGAAAACTTTACAGAAATAAAAGAAGTAACATGGGCAAACAATCAAACAACAAAAACAGTAGATTTTGATGAATCAGTTAAAGTTAGATATGTAAAAATTATTGGAGTAGAAACATCTTACACAGGTGCTAAAAGACATGTTGGTGCTAGAATGTTTAATTTCTATGAAGATATAACTAAAAAAGAGGTAGTAGTTCCAACAGCAGAAATAGAATATGATATTGAAACATTAACAAATGGAGATGTTGTTGCTAAATTAGTAAATCCAAGTACAGAAATAACAGTATTAAATAATGACGGAAAAACAACGTATACATTTACAGAAAATGGAACATTTACATTTGAATTTGAAGATAGTGAAGGAAATAAGGGAACAGCGACAGCAACAGTTGATTGGATATGTAAAACATTACCAAATGCAACATTTACTTATGACATAACAGATCCAACAAATCAAGATGTAACAGTAACAGTAACATTTGATAGAGAGAATGTTACAATATTAAACAATAATGGAGAAAACACATATACATTTGAAGAAAATGGAGAATTTACTTTTGAGTTTAGAGGACCTTATGGAAATGAAGGAACAGCGACTGCAAGAGTAGACTGGATATGTAAAACATTACCAAATGTAACATTAACGTATGATATAACAGAAACAACAAATAAACCTGTAACAGTAACAATAACATTTGATAGAGAAGGAACAAGAGTTACAAATAATGATGGAAAAAACACATATACATTTGAAGAAAATGGAGAATTCATATTTGAATTTGTTGGACCATATGGAAATTCAGGTGTAGCTACGGCGAGAGTGGATTGGATAGATAATACAATTCCAAAAGCTACTGTAAAATATGATATTGAAGAAAAAACAAATAGAAATGTAGTTGCAACTTTAGAAACAGAAAGTGATGATATTACAATAACAAATAATAATGGAAATAATACATATACATTTGAAGAAAATGGAGAATTTACATTTGAATTTGTAAACAGTTTAGGAAATAAAGGAACAGCAAAAGCAAAAGTAGATTGGATAGATAAAAAAGTTCCAAAAGCAATAATAACATATAGTACTCAAGAAGCAACAAATCAAGAAGTAATAGCAACAATAAATTTTGATGAAAGTAATGTAACAATCACAAACAATGATGGAAATAATACATATACATTTTCAGATAATGCAGAATTTGTTTTCGAATTTGTAGATGAAGCTGGAAATATAGGAACAGCAACAGCTAGAGTAACATGGATAGATAAAACTTTACCAGTAGCAACTATTACATATGATATAAATGAACTAACAAATCAAGATGTAACAGCAACGGTTACTTTTGATAAAGAAAATGTAGTAGTAGAAGGTGGTGATACACATACATTTACAGAAAATGGAGAATATACTTTCAAATTTACAGGACCAGCAGGGAATGAAGGTGTTGTAATAGCAAAAGTTACATGGATAGATAAAGTAGTACCAGAACCATTATTGGTATACAGTACAATATTACCAACAAATAGTAATGTAACTGCAACAGTAGTTTTTGAAAATGAAAAAGAAGATGAAATAACAATACTAAATAATAATGGAAATAGTTCATATATATTTGAAGAAAACGGAAGTTTCATATTTGAATTTTCAGATAGAGCAGGAAATAAAGGAACGGTAACAGCAAATGTAACTTGTATAGATAAAATAGCTCCAACGGCAACGGTTTCATATGATGCTACAGACAAAACAAATGGAGAAGTAATTGCAACTTTAGGAAATGTAAGTGAAGAAATAGAAATAACGAATAATGATGGAAAAGACACATATACATTTACAGAAAATGGAACATTTACATTTGAATTTGTAGATAAAGCTGGAAATAAGGGAACAGCAACAGCAGAAGTTACATGGATAGATAAGACTTTACCAGTAGCAACAATCACATATAGTACAGAGTCTGAAACAACAGAACCAGTAATAGCAACTATTACATTTGATAAAGAAAACGTAACAGTAGAAGGTGGAAACACACATACATTTACAGAAAATGGTGAATATACATTCGAATTTAGAGATGAAGCAGGAAATGAAGGAATGGCTACTGCAAATGTTACATGGATCGAAACAGAAGAAAATCCAGATATTCCAGTAGAACCAACTACCCCAACTTTTGAAGTGAGTTTAGAATCTTCAAAAGAAACATTAAATCCAGGAGATCAATTTGAAGTAAGTGTAAATTTAAATAACATGAAGAATTTCCAAAAAGGTTTAATGGCATTAACAGGAAAGTTTGAATATGACAAAGAAAAAATAGAAATGATAGATATTTTAGGTCAAAATAGTTGGAATTTAGATAAGAATTCATTTAATGATAATAACTTTAGATTTGTAACAGAAAGTAATAATTATGTATTAGAAGAAGGAATTATATTTAAGGTAATTTTAAAAGTTAAAGAAACTATAGAAGTTCCAACTGAAGTTATATTCAAATTAGTATCTATTGAAGGAAGTAATGGCAAGGAAGATATATTTGCAACTGATTCACAATTATCAATAAATATTGTAGAAAAAGAACAACAAGAAGAAGCAAAAATCACATCAGATGTATATAAGATTGAAACTCATTATATATCAAGAATTGGAGAAGAAACAACAGTGGCTGAATTTAAACAAAATGTAGAAGCTAATAGAGAAATAACAATTATAGATAATAATGGAAATAAATTAGAAGATGATGATATTATAGGAACAGGAATGACAATAAAAGTTGGTGAGGAATTAGAATATACATTAATTGTTAGAGGAGATATTAATGGAGATGGAAAAATAACAATAACAGATATAGCACGAATAAAATTACATCTTATAGAAAAAGAGATTTTAACAGGAGCTGATTTTATAGCAGCAGATTTAAATAATGATGAAGCGCTTACAGTGACAGATTTAGCACAAATAAAATTAATATTTCTTGAAATACCAATAGTACAATAATGATAAAAAAAGTAGGCTTCTTAATAAGATACCTACTTTTTTAATTTATTTACTAAAAATGAGCTATAAAATATTTTAATTATAAATTAAATAATGGTTTCAAACTAAGACTTTGTTATGTTAAAAGCTAGATAATATTGCAAAAATATGGTATAATGCTAAAGATAATTAAAATAGGAGATTTATAAAAGAAAGGATGGATGTAAAAGTATGAAAAGCTTTCAAAAGAAAATTGCGATAGTGTCGGTTATAGTATGTTTACTTGCAATGGGAACTTACATTTTTGCTAGTTCAAATTCAGTACATATAACTAAACAAAATGCAAAACCAATGCTATTGCAATCTGGAGGTGGAAATGGGGTTTTATTTACAGAGGAAATCAAAGATGAAACTCAAAATCTACCTACACAATCAATTAGAAATGAGTTTTCAGAAACGTTGGAAACAATACAAGAATATAATGATGCAGTAAAAGTTTCAGCATTACCAACAACATATTCTGCTGAAACAAGAGCAACTGGAAAGCTCATTTATTTATCAGATATACCATATATGAGTAAATCAACTACTAAATATGGTACTATTCTTAATGATATAACATCAAGTAATACTAAAATAACAGTAAAAATTGGTGGTACAGCAACAAGCTTTGATAAAGGTATTTGGGCACATGCTACTTCTGATGTATATTATGATTTAAGAAATTTTCAAGAATATGATTATTTTTCAGCATATTTAGGATTAAATACTACATCAAATGGTGGAAATGGTGTTACATTTGTTATTTCAACATCAAATGATGGTCAAAATTGGACAGAAAAATATAGAGCAGAAGCATTGCCAAACCAAAATGCAGTAGAATGTAGAATACCTATAGAAGGAAATAGATACTTAAGACTATATGCAAATGATAATGGAGCAAATGGTAAAGATCATTCAGTATATGCAGATGCTAAATTATTAACAGCAGATTATAGTGATGGAACAGGAGTTCCTACAGTATTTGATTTAGAAGCTCAAATCAGAAATATGGATGAAAATGATCCTAATCTTGAACATATGGTTTTACAAAGAGAATTTGTATCAAGAGTAGGAAGAACAACATTACTTGATTTTGTAAATCAGGGTGATTCAAGTAGAGAAACACTTGGATGGTTAATGGGGGATAGTGATACTTTAGGGTTATATTTTTATGGTAGTACACCTATTGGTGGTTATAAAAATTCTTTAAATGTTTTAACAAAATTATACCAAACATATAAAAATGATTTAAATGATGATACAGTAAAAAATGGTGTACGTAATGGTGATTTATTTAAAAAAATGATTATGGCTATTTCACATACTCATTCTACATTAGTACGTTCATTTTTGCCTAATGTTGAGGAAGATGGAGTTACAAATTCAAATCGTAATGATCCAAATAGTTCACATGTATCAGATCCAGTAAGACGTTATGCAGTTTATAAAAAAATGTACTTAGCAAATAAATTAAGCGCTGTATTTCCAAAACTAGAAGTTGAGGAAATGAAAGTTGTTGTGAGAGCACTAATATCAGATAATGAAATTGAATGGTTTAGGGATTATATTACAAGTAGAGGTCCATATACTCATGCTTGGCTATCATATAATGCAAAATTTAGATATTTTGAGGATAAATATTATAGTGAAGAAAATAAAACTATGTGGAATAATAAATTTCACTTTTTAGAATATGGTATACCATATCAAAAATATTTAGTTCCACAATGGATAGTTTATGCAGCGGGAACTCAATGTGTTGGTTTTGGAGATACGAGTGCTAATGCATATAGTTCAACGGGTATACCAGCATTTCCAGTTCATCAACCTGGTCATATTGCTTATGGAGTTGCACATTATAATAGTAATGGAGATGCTTCTTGGCAATTATATAATTCAGGTGCAACTTGGGGAAATTCATCATATGGTACATCTACATTTTATAATGCAACTAAAAATTCTCCTACTAAACAAGCCGTATATTCATATAGAGGGTTGCTAGGCTGGGGACAACAATACTCTACTGGATGTGAAAATTTAAGTTATTTAGCAATTGCTCAAGAGGCAGTTAATGATTATAGCAATTATCTAATAGCAGAAAAATATGTAATGCTTGCAAATGCCTATAAAGGTGATGAAGCAAAACAAGAAGAATTTTATCGTAAAGCAATAAATGCTCAAAATATAAATGTTGATGCTTGGTATGGTTTAGTACAATTATATAAAAATAGTAATGTATATACAGAAGAAGATTGTTTGAAGCTTATAAAAGAATTTCAAGTCATATATAAAGTAAGACCTCTTGCATTTTATGATTTATTTGGAATGATTATTGGAAAGATTACTACTCCAACATTAAATGCAGAAGCTGTTTCTTTAAAAACAGCAACATTACAATGGGCTGAAGTAAGTGCAAATAGCATACATAGATCTGTTGCTCAGGTACTATTAGGTAAACCACAATCAGAACTTGCAACATTTTCATTTGATGGTCAATATGCAGGGCAAATAAGATTAGGTTCAATGTTTAATGAAAATAATAGATCAACATGGGAGTATTCAATAGATGGTGGAAAAACTTGGACAGAAACAGATCAGTTATATGTACAATTAACAGAAACAGAATTAGTAGGTGTTAATGAAAGAGATCATATTAGAGTTCATATTATAGGTACAGAGATAAGAAGTACAATACAAATAGATAAAACATTAATATTAACTCCTGATATGGAGCTTTATGAAAATGATGCAGAAGATACTTTTTTTGTTTATGGTAATAGAAAATTAGATTGGAAATATACTGATGATTCAGGTGGAGCTTCTGCTTGGAAATCTTATGATGAAGTAAAACCTAATTTATCAGGTAATAGAAAATTGACTGTAAGACCATCTGCTACTGGAACAAATTTACCAGCAAATGTACATGTTTTTACTTTTACTGATAATAAATATGAAGCAAATGAAACATATATTAAGGTAAAAAATTTATCAGTTGTAGACAGTACACCTTCTGGCAAGAATACACCAGCTAAAAATGCAATAGATGGGAATTTTGGTCTTTGGGAAACCCAACAATATACTCATGATTTTACTAGATGGTTGTCAGCTAGTAAAACAGATGAAAATAAATTTATTACACTTGAATTTAAAGAGCCAGTATATTTATCAAGACTAGATTATATACCATCAGATGAACAAAACCATTCAGGTCTTGGTAGCAAACCATTTCTTGGCAGAATTATGCAAGGTGAAGTTTTAGGAAGTATGGATGGAGAAAATTGGACTAAACTTGGTGATATAAATAATTGGGCAAATAATGCTTCAACAAAAACACTAAGATTTGCTGAAACACAAAAAGTAAAATATATAAAAATTATAGCAACGCAAACAAATGATGGATATATAGGAGCTAGAGGATTCAATTTTTATGAAGATACAACAAAAGAGGCTCCACCAACAGCAACAGTTATGTATAGTACAACTCAAAAAACAAATAAAGAAGTTGTAGCAACACTTGAAAATTTTAATTCAGATACAGTTGTAGTGGAAAATGGAATAACAAGTTATACATTTACAGAAAATGGATCATATACTTTTAACTTAAGAGATACAGAAAATGGAAGAACAAATGAAGTTGTTGCAAGTGTTACTTGGATAGATAGGGAAAAACCATCTGCAGATATACAATATATAGAGTTACCAAATACTAAAGGTCATGTTCAAGCAAAAGTTGTAAATATTAGCAAAAATGTATTTATATTAGACGAACAAGATAGACCAATTAGATATATAGAAAATAGTGGTAATTATATTTATGAATTTAATTTTGATCCTGATACTAAACAAATAATAAATATGGTTCAAAAGGATTCAAATAATAATATTAAAATGGTAAGAGGATATAAATTATTAGATCCAAGTAAACCAGTAAGTAATATACTTGAGGATTCAACTAAGGATATTATAAGTATGGGATTTCCAGAGTCAATGAGTGCTATGGGTTATCCAGTAGACAAAGAATATATTATTGCATATTTTGCAGCATACAGTGGAGCAAATATTACAAAGGAAATCATTTACGATGAAAATCTTAAAAATGCAACAGTAAACTATACAGCAGAAGAACTTGCAGAATTTAGAACACGTTATACTACAGGTATTCAAGAAGATATACTAAAATATGTATTTACTAAAAATGGAGAAAAAACATATAAATTAAGAGATAGAATTGGAAATACATCAGAAATAAAAATGTCAGTAGATTGGATAAATAGAGGTCCATATATTGCTGAGATATCTTATGATAAAGAAAGTTTAACAAATGGAGATGTAACAGCAACACTTACATTTAAAGAAGAAGGAGTAAGAATAACTAATTTAGATGAAGGAGTTATAGAAACTTCAAATGGTGGTAAATATGTATTTACAGAAAATGGAGATTTTAGATTTAAACTTTTAGATGCCGAAAATGTTGAAAGTTATTTAGATGCAAAGGTAACTATAATAGATAGGCAAGTACCACAAGGAATTATTACTTATAATACAACAAGACCAACAAATCAATATGTAACAGCAACAATCGATTTTGACAAAACAAATGTTACAATAACAAACAATGATGGAAAGAACTCATATATATTTACAGAAAATGGAAGTTTCACATTTGAGTTTGTAGATGAAGCAGGAAATGTTGGAGCTACGACAGCAACAGTTGATTGTATTGATAGAACTACACCAATTGCTCAAATATCATATAGTACAACAAATCCAACAAATCAAGATGTTGTTGCAAACATAGTAGATTCTAATAAAGATATAACTATTACAAATAATAATGGTGAGAGTATATATACATTTACAGAAAATGGAGAGTTTACGTTTGAATTTGTAGATGAAGCAGGAAATACTGGAACAGTAACAGCAAAAGTTGATTGGATTGATAAAGAAGAAATTATACCAACAATAAGTTATAGAATAAATAGCCCAACTGGAAAAGCAGAAACAGCAATAATTACATTTAATAAACCAAATGTAATTATAACAAATAATAATGGTAAAAACACACATAGATTTGAAGATAATGGAGAATTTACATTTGAATTTAGAGATGAAGCTGGAAACACAGGAACAGCAACTGCAACAGTTAATTGGATTGATAAAGAAATTCCAACAGCTGAATTACATTATGATAGAACAATTGGGACAAAAGAACCAGTTACAGTAACATTAATAAATCCAAGTAAAGATATTATTATTACAAACAATGGTGGTAAAAATACTTATACATTTACAAAAAATGGAAAATTTATTTTTGAGTATGAAGATAATGCTGGAAATCCAGGTGAAACTATGGCAGAGGTAACTTGGATAGATAAAGATGCACCAATTGCAACAATCGAATATAGTACAACAGAAGATACAACAGAACCAGTAGTTGCAACTCTTCATTTAGAAGATCCAAATATGGGATTACTTCCAACAACTCAAACTTATACATTTACAAAGAATGGGGAATATATATTTAATTTTGAAGATAGTTTAGGAAATAAAGGAACAAAGACAGCAAAAGTTAATTGGATTTATAGTGGAAATTTAACAGCAGATATTAAATATGAAAAAACAGATGATGGAGTTTTAGCAACTCTAGTAAATGAAAGTGGAAAAATAACAATAACAAATAACGGAGGAAATAGAACATATTTGCTTACAGATGAAAATAGTACATTCACATTTGAATATATAGACAGTTTTGGAAATGTAGGAAGAACAGAAGCAAAATTGGAAAATATGAATGGACCTGCAACTATAAATTATAGTATTAAAACAAGTCTTACATCAGTAAATGGAAAGCCAACAATGATTGCAAAAATGAGAGCAGATCTTGTGCTTCCACTTGGATATCAAATGAAGAAATCTACTGCTCCAAAGTATTATCTATTTGCTGAAAAAGGAACTTATACATTTGAATATATAAATAAAGATACAGGTGAAGAATATAAAGCAACAGCAACAGCTGATTGGTTCCCAGAAGTTAGTGCTGAATATAGTACAACAGAATTAACTCAAAACAGCGTAGACTTAGTAATTCATTTTAATAAAGATGGTGAAGAGTTACAATTAGAAAATAATTTAAATATAGCTACTAGTAAATATCCAGAAACAATAGGATATTATATAGAGAAGAAAGAAGGAGCATTAAATACTTATACAATTAAGCACAATATAACTATTACTTTAATGTTTAAGTATCAAGGACAGAGATTATTATCACTTCCAGTCTCTGTAACTAATATAGACGAAGTTGAACCAGTAGGAACTATAAAATATAGTAATACAGAACCAACTTACAGAAATGTAACAGCAACAATTGAATTTAATAAACCAAATGTTAAAATTTTAAATAATGAAGGAAAAGATACATTTAGATTTGAGGAAAATGGAAGCTTTACATTTGAATATGAAGATGAAGTAGGACGTAGAAGAACATCAACAGCTAATGTAGATTGGATTATAGAAGACTCTGATGATGTAGTACCAACTATTTTATACAGTGAGAAAGAACCAACTAACAAAGATGTTATTGCTACAATTACATTTGATCAAGATGAGGTAAGAATTGTAGATGAGCAAGGAAATGATATACCTAATGGAAATATATATACATTTACAGAAAATGGAACACATGTGTTTAACTATATAGATAAAAAAGGAAAAGCTGGAACAGCAACAGCAGAGGTGTTTAACATAGATAAAGAGGTTCCAATAGCTAATATAACATATAGCACAACTGATAAAACTAATAAACCAGTAACAGCTAGTATTAGTTTTAATGAAGAAAATGTAATAGTTGAAGGTGGAGATACACATACATTTGAAGATAGTGGTTCATATACATTTAACTTTATGGATCAAGCTGGAAATAGAGGTTCAGCAGTAGCAGAAGTTGACTGGATACGTAAAACATTACCAAATGCAACGATAACTTATGATGAAACAGAATTAACATGCAGAGATGTAACAGCAACAATTAGTTTCGATTTAGAAAATGTAGATATTATAGATGAAGAAGGAAATGTAATTCCTAATGGAGATAAATATGTATTTACAGAAAATGGAACACATACATTTAGATTTAGAGGTCCTTATGGAAATGAAGGCTCAGCAGTTGCAAGAGTAAATTACATTGATAAAGTAGTACCAGTTCCAACAATAACATATGATGTTGAAAACCAAACAAGTGGAAATGTAACTGCAACAATTACTTTTGACAAACGTAATGTAGTAGTTGAAGGCGGAAATAAACATGTATTCACTACTAATGGAGAGCATACATTTAATTTTATGGATGAAGCTGGAAATAAAGGTTGGGCAACTGCAAAAGTAACTTGGATTGATAGTGATTTGCCAATAGCAACAATTACTTATAATCCAGAAAGACCTGCTGGAACATCTAAAGTAAACACAGATGTTGTAGCAACAATAAGTTTTGATCAAGAAAATATAAAAATAGTAAATAATGGTGGAAGTAACCAATATACTTTTGAACAAAATGGAGAATATGAATTTGCATTTGAAAATGCAAATGGAGAAAGAGGAACAGCGCTTGCACAAGTAAGTTGGATAGATAAAGAAATTCCAAAAGCAACAATCACATACAGTACAACAAATCCAACAAATCAAGATGTAACAGCTAGCATAACATTTGATAAACCAAATGTCAGAATTACAAATAATAATGGAAATAATACCTATACATTTACAGAAAATAATGAATTTGAATTCGAATTTATAGGACCATCAGGAAATACTGGAAAAGCAAAAGCAACTGTAACTTGGATTGATAAAGTTGCACCTATTGCAACAATAACATATAATCCAGAAAATTCAACCAATGGAGATGTAGTTGCAACAATTACATTTAATGAGGAAGATGTAACAATAACAAACAATGATGGAAATAATACTTATACATTTACAGAAAATAGTGAGTTTATGTTTGAATATAGAGATAAAGCAGGTAATACAGGAAGTGAACTTGCAAAAGTAACTTGGATAGACAAAGAAGACTTAAATGCAACAATTTCATATAATATAAATGAACTAACAAATCAAGATGTAATAGCTAGCATTAGTTTTAACAAAGAAAATGTAACAGTAGAAGGTGGAAATACACATACATTTACAGAAAATGGAGAATATACATTTGAATATATAGATAGTTCTGGAAACAGAGGAAGCAAGCTTGCTAGGGTTGATTGGATAGATAAGAAAATACCAGTTGGAACAATCACATATAGTACAACAAATCCAACAAATCAAAATGTAACAGCTAGCATAAGCTTTGATAAAGAAGATGTAACAATAACAAATAATGGTGGAAATAACACATATATATTTACAGAAAATAGTGAATTTACTTTTGAATTTATAGATAAAGTTGGAAATATTGGAACAGCTAAAGCTTATGTAGACTGGATAGATAGAAAATTACCAGTGGCAACAATAACTTATGATATTAATACATTAACAAATCGTGATGTTATTGCAACAATAACTTTTGATAAAAACAATGTAGAAGTAGAAGGAGGAAACACACATACATTTACAGAGAATGGAGAATATGAATTTGCATTCATAGGACCTGCAGGAAATATTGGAACAGCTATAGCAAAAGTTACTTGGATAGATAAAAAAGCACCAGTTGCAACAATCACATATAGTACAACAAATTCAACAAATGAAGATGTAACAGCAACAGTTACATTTGATAAAGAAGATGTAATTGTTGATGGAGGAAATGTTCATACATTTACAGAAAATGGCGAGTTTACTTTTAGATATATAGATTCTGCTGGAAATACAGGAACAGCTATAGCAAAAGTTACTTGGATAGATAAAACATTGCCAAAAGCAACAATCACATATAGTACAACAAACCCAACAAATCAAGATGTAATGGCTAGCATAAGCTTTGATAAAGAGGATGTAACAATAACAAACAATGATGGAAACAATACTTATACATTTACAGAAAATGGTCAATTTGAATTTGAATTTGTAGGACCTGCAGGTAATAGAGGAACAGCAATTGCAAAAGTAAATAACATAGATAAAGATGTTCCAGTACCAACAATCAGTTATGATATTACAAATCCAACAAATCAAAATGTAACAGCAACAATTACATTTAATGAAGAAAATGTAACAGTAAAAGATGGAAATACACATGTATTTGAAGATAGTGGAGAATATACATTTGAATTTGAGGATAGAGCAGGAAATAGTGGTACAGCAATAGCAAGAGTTGATTGGATAAAGAAAACATTACCGAATGCAACATTCACATATGACATAAATACATTAACAAATCAAGATGTAACAGTAACAGTTAATTTTGATAGAGAAGGAACTCAAGTTACAAATAATGATGGAAAGAATACTTATACATTTACAAGAAATGGAAGCTTTACATTTGAATTTGTAGGACCTTATGGAAATGCAGGTGTAGCAACAGCAACAGTTGATTGGATAGATAAAGAAGAAATCATACCAACAATCACATATAGTACAACAGAGATGACAAATCAAGATGTAACAGCAACGATTACCTTTAATAAAGAAGGTGTAACAGTAAAAGGTGGAAATATACATGTATTTGAAGATAGTGGAGAATATACATTTGAATTTGAGGATAGAGCAGGAAATAGCGGTACAGCAATAGCAAGAGTTGACTGGTTAAAGAAAACTTTACCAAATGCAACAATCACATACAATACAACAAATCCAACAAATCAAGATGTAATTGCAACAATTACATTTGATATAGAAAATGTTATTGTTTTAGGTGGAAACACACATAGATTTACTGAAAACGGAACATATTTATTTGAATTTGTTGGACCTTATGGAAATAAGGGAACAGCAATGGCAGAAGTTTATTGGATAGATAGAGATGAACCAAATGCAACAATCACATATAGTACAACAAATCCGACAAATCAAGATGTAACAGCAACAGTTACTTTTGATAAAGAAAATGTTACAATAACAAATAATGGAGGAAAAAATACTTATACATTTACAGAAAATGGCGAATTTGAATTTGAGTTTGTAGGACCTGCTGGAAATACAGGTATTGCAATTGCAACTGTAGACTGGATAGATAAGACATTACCAAAAGCAACAATAACTTATGATAAATCAGAGCCAACAAATCAAGAAGTAACTGCTAGCATTGCATTTGATAAAGAAAATGTTACAATAACAAATAATGGAGGAAAAAATACTTATACATTTACAGAAAATGGTCAATTTGAATTTGAGTTTGTAGGACCTGCTGGAAATGCTGGTACAGCAATTGCAAATGTTACATGGATAGACAAAGAAGCTCCAGTAGCAGAAATTCGTTATAGTACAGAAAGTGCAACAAATCAAGAAGTAATAGCAACAATTACTTTTAACGAAGAGGATGTAACAGTAGAAGGAGGAAATACACATACATTTACAGAAAATGGAGAGTACATTTTTAAATATTCAGATAAAGCAGGAAATCAAGGTGCAAAATTAGCAAAAGTTACATGGATAGATAAGACATTACCAGTTGCAACAATCAGTTATGATATAAACGAGCTAACAAATCAAGATGTAACAGCAACAGTTACTTTTGATAAAGAAAATGTTACAATAACAAATAACGATGGAAAAAATACTTACACATTTACAGAAAATGGTCAATTTGAGTTTGAATTTATAGGACCTAGTGGAAATGCAGGTGTTGCAGTTGCAAGTGTAAATTGGATTGATAAAGTAGCTCCAATAGCAGAGATAGAATATTCAATAGATAAATTGACAAATCAAGATGTAGTGGCAACAGTAGTAAATCCAAGTGAAGAAATTACTTTTATAGAATCTGATGGAACACATACATTTACAGAAAATGGAGAATATGTTTTTGAATTTATCGATTCAGCTGGAAATAGAGGAACAGTAAAAGCAGAAGTATTATGGATAGATAAAATAGTTCCAGTTGCAACAATTACTTATAGTACAGAAAATGAAACAATGGATCCAGTAACAGCAACAATAACATTTGATAAAGAAAATGTAAAAATTATAAATAATGAAGAAAATAATACTTATTTATTTACAGAAAACGGAGAATTTACATTTGAATTTATAGATTTAGCTGGAAATACAGGAACTGCAATAGCTAATGTTAATTGGATTCAAAATGATTTACCACAAGAACCAAGTTTTGAATTGAAGTTAACACCTTCAAAAAATACATTAAATGTAGGTGAAGAATTTGAAATTGACATTGCAATTGATAATCTTAAAAACATAGAATATGGATTAGTAAGTATTTGTGGACAATTTGAATATGATGAAAGTATACTTGAGATCTTAGAAATTAAAGGTCAGAATTCTTGGAATATGGATGAAAATTCATTTAATGATAATAACTTTAAGTTTGTAACAGAAAAAGGAGAATATGTATCTCAAAAAGAAAATATAATAACAATGAAATTGAAAGTAAAAGATACAGTAGAAGGACCATTAGATATTAAATTTAAGGTAATATCAGTAATTGCAAGTAATAGTGAGAGTGATATTGATTCTGACAATGTAGAAATAAATCTACATATAAATGATGGAATAATAGAAGATGGAACAATAACATCTGATAATTATAATATTGAAGAAGATATTATATCAAGAATATCACCACAAACAACAGTAGCAACATTTAAAGGAAATGTAACAGCTAATAAAGAAATTACAATAATAGATGAAGAAGGAAATACTTTAAATGATGATGGAATTCTTGCAACAGGAATGAAACTAAAATTAGATGAAAATATAGAATATACATTAGTTATCACAGGGGACATTAATAAAGATGGTAGAATATCTATAACAGATCTTGCAAAATTAAAATTGCATATAATTGAAAAAGATGTTTTGCAAGATTGTAGATATCTAGCAGCAGATATAAATGGAGATGATAGAGTGTCAATAACAGACTTGGCGAAATTAAAGAAATTAATTATCGGAATAGAATAAATAGATATAACTAATATGTATTCTTGATGGTGCTGAAAAGTAGTATATACTTTTCAGCACTTTTTATATACTCTATTAACAATCATTGTAATATTTGTTGAATTTTTCTTGAAAATGTTATATAATATAGAATTGAAAGAATATATAAAGAATATAAAATTTATATTAATAAGGAGGAGTAAAATGAAAAAATCATTAAAAGTAAAAAATATTTTTTGTATTTTTTTCATAATATCTTTAGTGTGTATAGCAGTTTACTTTGGAAAAAACAAAACTAGCTATAAAAATGCACAAGGATATTATTTACATACTTATAATAGTAGTAATAATGCAAATCAAAAAAATCTTTCATTTAATAATGTTACTAATGAAAATCAGGTAGTGTATTTATCTGATATTCCTTATAGCAAAGGTCAAACAGCATGGGGAAATATTACATTAGATAAAACAACAGATAATGGGCAACTTGCGATGTTATTAAATGGTTCAACTACCATAATAAAAAAAGGAATTTGGGCACATGCTACTTCCACTTTAGAATATGATATTAGCAGTTATAAAGACTATGCATATTTTACAACCTATTATGGTATAAATACAACATCAGGAAATAAAGGAAATGGTGTAAAATTTTATATTTATACTTCAGAAGATGGAAAAAATTGGACTTTACGTACAGAAGAAAATCCTACTGCAATAAAAAGTTCAAATAATGCAGTATATGTTAAAATTGATATTAGAGATGCTAATTATATTAGATTATATGCTAATGATAATGGTTCTAATGCAAGTGATCATGCTGTATGGGGAGACGCTAAACTTGTAAAAGAAGATTATGACGAAAATGTTATGACAACAGTAGAAGAATATGATGAAATCATAAAAGCCGAATATGATGGTGGAGTAATTAAAGACGATTTAAAACTTACTCTTTTACAAAGAAATTTTATTAAAAATGTTGGTCAATATCAACTTAGAAACTTTTTACAAGAAGACCCAAAAAATAAAGAAACTTTAGAATGGTTTATAAATAATGAAGAAGCATTACGCTTATGGACAATTGGTGGAAAACCAAGTGGAACATATTTAAAATCATTACAGGTGTTAAGCAAATTATATGATACTTATAAAGAAGACTTAAATAATGAAGAATTAACACCAAATGGAACAAAATATAAAGATTTATATTTAAAGATGATGTTATCATTATCTTTATCACATGCGGGAAATGTTGGATTATGGATTGGCGGAAATCAATTTTCTGATGCAGTAACTCGTTATGATATTTATAAACAAATGCATTTAAATGGAGATTTATATTCTAATGCAATGTTTGAAAGTTATACAATAGATGAAATGCGTGGTGTTATGTTTGTTAACATCGATGATGAAGAAATAATGTGGTTACATGATTATTCTGAAAAGAAATTTTCAAATTTAGTAGATCGATTCAATCCATTTAAATATATTACTTATAGAACAGGTTATGGATATTATAGACCACAATATTATAGTCAAGAAAATTATGAAAAATGGGATCAAAAATATAATTTATCAGACTACAACATCACATATCAAAGTGGAAAACCAAAATTATGGATAGTATTTGAAGAAGGTTCTGTTTGTGGTGGACTTTCAAAAACAGCAGCTAACCTTTACGGTGTTTGGGGAGTTCCCGCTTATGTAGTAGGTCAACCAGCACATGCTGCTTATATTTATTTAAAAAATATTGGTGGCGGAAATTATGCATGGCAATTATCTTATAATGTTGCATCAACAGCATGGGCTGCTACTGATGGTAGACCATTAAATGGATGGGGAAGTAAATATAATAGTGGTGTTATCAAAACAGGTTCTTATAGATTGCTTGCTCAAGAGGCACAAAACGAATACGATAAATATGAACAAGCACAATTAATTTTATTATTAGAAGATGTTTATAAAAATGATAAAGAAAAGCAAAAACAAATTTATCTTGATGCTTTAGAAGAAGAAAGAATTAACTTTGATGCATGGTTTGGATTAGTAAATTCATATATTAATGATAGTACTAAAACAGAATCAGATTTAATAGATTTAGCATCTGAAATTACAGATGTTTATGTTTATCATCCATTACCAATGTATGATTTATTAAAGAAAATTGGAATGAAAGTTTCATCTCCAGAGTATCGTAGTAAATTGATGATGCTACAAGATAGAACATTACGTCAAGCTACAAAAGCAACATCAGCAGATACGATATATCATGCAGAAGTACCAGTAATTGCAAATGCAATTTTAGGTGTAGTTGATTCTAGAATTGCTACTTTCTCTTTTTCAGGTGCAGATGCTGGGAAAATAGTATTATCTAAACAATTTCAAAGTGCGCAAGTAACTTGGAGTTATAGTTTAGATGGTGGTAATAATTGGAAAGAAGTTTATGAACATTCTATACAACTTACTAATGAAGAAATTGCATCAATAAATGCTAATGACGATATTAAAATTCGTATATCAGGATTACCATTAACTGATGAAAACATTTTCACTATTAATATTAACAAGGGAGTATTCCCAAGCAATACTGTTTCAATAGACGATTTAGAAAATTGTATTAATGGTACAACTGATCAAATGGAATGGACATTAGATCCTAATTCTGGAGAGTGGACATCATTTGCTGATGGAAATCCAAACTTAAGAGGAGATGTAGTTGTATATCTTAGATTAACTGCATCAGGAACAAATACAACAAGTGATCCAGTACATTACACATTTACTATGAATGCATCTTCCTTAACTAATAGATTTATTTCAAGAAGTAATATAGAAGCTGTATCAGCATCTTCTACAAGTAAAGGAAATGTATCAAATATTTTAGATGGAGATATGAGTACATCATGGCGTAGTAAACCAGGAGCTATGTTTTCAGGAACATATCCAGTTTCAAGCGTTGTTTTAAAAATTATTGATAGACCTAGATATGTATCAGAATTAGATTACACACCAGAGCAAAATGCAAAAACAAATGCTGGTAATTATATTTCTGGTAGAGCAAAAAAAATAAATGTTTATGTAAGTTTAGATGGTAAAACTTGGGAACTAGCTGCAACTAAAAATAATTTAGCTAATGATAATGCAAGCAAGAAGATTACTTTCCCAGAACCCAAAGAAGCTCAATATATAAAAATTGAATGTACAGAAGTTAATGGTATGCAACCTTTTGAAAATTTCTTCTCAATATCTGTTATAAATTTATACGAAAATCCATCAGCTAGTGAAATACCTACTGCTGAGATTAGTTATAATATTACTAATAAAACTAATAAAGATGTTATAGCAGAGTTAGTAGATGAAAATAGACCAATTACTGTTACAAATAATGATGGAAGCAAAACTCATACATTTACAGAAAATGGACAATTTATTTTTGAATTTGTTGATGATGAAGGAAATAAAGGTAGTGCAACAGCCAATGTAGATTGGATAGATAAAATAGCACCTGAAGCAGAAGTTACTTTTAGTACAACTGAATTAACAAATGAGGAAGTAGTAGCAACAATTACATTTAGTAAAGAAAATATAACAGTACTTTCAAAAGATGTGCAAATTGCTGAAAATCCAGTAGATAAAAGTAAAACTATTACTTTTGAAACTAATGCATCTTATGAATTAGAATTTGTAGATAGTTTAGGAAATGTAGGAACAAAAACAATTGCGGTAGACTGGATAGATAAAGAAGCACCAACAGCAGAACTTACTTATAGTACAGTTAATCTTACAGATCAACCAGTTACTGTAACAATGGAGCCAAGTGAAGAAGTAACAGTTACAAATAATGATGGAGAAATGACACACACATTTACAGAAAATGGAACATTTACATTTGAATTTGTAGATAGAGTAGGAAATGAAGGAACTGCAACTGCTAGTGTAAATTGGATAGCTAAAGTACCAGAATATACATTAACATATTCTACAACTGAACCAACAAATCAAGATGTTACTGTAACATTAGAGTTAGAAGAAGGTTATAGAATAGTAAGTAATAATGGTTCAAATACTTATACATTTACAGAAAATGGAGAAAGCAGTTTTGAATATGTAGATGAAAGTGGTAATAGAGGAATAATACCTATTAAGGTTACATGGATTTCTAAAGAAGAAAATCCAGATATTCCAGTAGAACCAACAACTCCAAGTTTTGATGTAAGCTTAGAATCTTCAAAAGAAACTTTAAACATAGGAGATGAATTTGAAGTAAATGTAAACTTGAATAACATGAAAAACTTTAAAAAAGGTTTAATAGCTTTATCTGGAAAATTCGAATATGATAAACAAAAACTAGAAATGATAAATATTTTAGGTGAAAACGCTTGGAATTTAGATCAAAATTCATTTAATGATGATAACTTTAAATTTGTAACAGAAAGTGATAATTATAAATTAGAAGAAGGAATAGTATTTAAGGTAATTTTAAAAGTTAAAGAAACAATAGAAGTTCCAAATGAAGTTATATTTAAGTTGGTAGATATTGAAGGAAGTAATGGAGATGTAGATATATTTACAGATGATTCAGAATTATCAATAAATATTATAGAAAAAGAAAAAGCTCCAGTACCAACAATCACATATAGTACAACAGAGTTAACAAACCAAGATGTAGTTGCAACAATAACATTTGATAAAGAAAATGTAACAGTAGAAGGTGGAAATACACATACATTTACAGAAAATGGAGAGTATACATTCACATATAGAGATCAAGCAGGAAATGAAGGAACAGCAAAAGCAACAGTTACATGGATAGATAAAGTATTACCAGTAGCAACAATTTCTTATAATATAACAAGTACAACAAATCAAGATGTAGTAGCTACAGTAACATTTGATAAAGAAAATGTAACAGTAGAAGGTGGAAATACACATACATTTACAGAAAATGGAGAGTATACATTCACATATAGAGATCAAGCAGGAAATGAAGGAACAGCAAAAGCAACAGTTACATGGATAGATAAAGTGGTAAAAGTAGCAATAATTTCTTATGATATAACAAGTTTAACAAACCAAAATGTAACAGCAAGCATAAGCTTTAATGAAGAAAATATAACTATAACAAATAATGAAGGAAATAATACTTATGTATTTACAGAAAATGGAGAATTCATATTTGAATATAGAGATGAAGCAGGAAATGAAGGAACAGCAAAAGCAACAGTTACATGGATAGATAAAGTATTACCAGTAGCAACAATTTCTTATAATATAACAAGTACAACAAATCAAGATGTAGTAGCTACAGTAACATTTGATAAAGAAAATGTAACAGTAGAAGGTGGAAATACACATACATTTACAGAAAATGGAGAGTATACATTCACATATAGAGATCAAGCAGGAAATGAAGGAACTGCAAAAGCAACAGTTACATGGATAGATAAAGTAGCACCAGTACCAACAATCACATATAGTACAACAGAGTTGACAAATCAAGATGTAGTAGCAACAATAACATTTGATAAAGAAAATGTAACAGTAGAAGGCGGAAATACACATACATTTACAGAAAATGGAGAATATACATTCACATATAGAGACCAAGCAGGAAATGAAGGAACAGCAAAAGCTGCAGTTACATGGATAGAAAAAGAACAACCAGAAGAACCAACAATTACATCTAATATATATACTATTAAAGATTCTTATATATCAAGAATAGAAGAAGAAACAACAGTAGCTGAATTTAAACAAAAAGTAGAAGCAAATATGGAAATAACTATTGTAGATAATAAAGGAAATAAAGTAGAAGATGATGCTATTATATGTACAGGAATGATAGTAAAAATTGGTGAAAAACTAGAATATACAGCAGTTGTTATAGGTGATATAAATGGAGATGGAAAAATTTCAATAACAGATATTGCAAAAATAAAATTACACATTATTGAAAAAGAAATTTTAACAGGAGCTGGATATGTTGCAGGAGATATAAATGATGATGCAAGACTTTCAATAACAGACTTAGCACAAATTAAGTTGATATTTCTTGAATTGCCAGTAGAACAATAATAGAAACAACATAATAAAACCCCAAATTGTTAGATAAAAATCTAATAATTGGGGGTTGTTTTTTGTAATATGTATATATTATAATTCTTCTATTTTATAAATAGTATAACCTTCATAATGATAACTTGCATCAATACCTTTCATATATACTTCTCTATCATATATTTTATCAGTTAAAGCTTTTTTTAATAGTTCTTTAATCTCTACATCTTTTATTGGGCTACGTTCCATTGCTAACAAATAGTCTTCTTTATTAACTTTACTCCAATCAACAACTAATCCTAATTCTTTTTTTAGTATTAAGTCAAGCCATATTCTAGTGCTTCTACCATTTCCTTCTCTAAAAGGATGTATGATATTCATTTCAACATATTTTTCTATAATTTCATCAAAATTTGATTGTGGCATTTTTTCAATATTTTCTAATGCAGTATTAATATAAAGAATAGGAACAAACCTGAAATTAGACTTTGCTATATTTTGATTTCTAATTTGCCCAGCAAAGTAATAAATATCATCAAATAAATAAGCATGGATTTTAGATAATGTTTCAAAAGTTCCAGCTTTTAAATTATTTAAATATCCTGTTTCAAATAATTCTTTAGCTTTAATTTTACTTATTTTTTCTTCTTCTCTAGCTAAATCTGATTCATTAGTTAAATTTAATTTATTCTCTAAAACCATAAGGAGTCCTCCTATTCAACATATTTTAATATAATATGTTAATAAAAAAGACCAACCTTATGGTTGGTCTTTGTGGTAGCGACGGTGAGATTCGAACTTACGACCTGCCGGGTATGAACCGGATGCTCTAGCCAACTGAGCTACGTCGCCATAAGCAGATATAATTATACAAGTATTATTGCATTTTGTCAATATTTATATTACAAAAATATAAAAAAAGTTATTTATAATTCAAAAGCTTGAAATAAAGTTGCACTATTGATAAAATTAGTAAATACAAAAGAGATGCAAAAATATGATGGGAGATTTGTGTATGGAAGATAATAAAGATTTGCTAAATGAAATTGATAAGCTAGAAGATAATGAAGAAATTCTAGAAGAAACAGAAAAAAGCACTTCACATGAAAAAGTATTTACTATAATTGTTATATTAATTATTGTTGCAGCTTTATTTATGATGTATTTATCTTATAAAGGAACATATATCGTTTCTAATAAAGAAAATAAACAAGATGACTTTTCAGCATATTTAGATGTTAATAATAATGAAGACGAAGGAAATAAAATAGAAAATGAAGAGATAGATTATGAAGAACTAGAAAGGCAGAAAAGAGAAAAATTTGAACAACAAAAAAATAATTTAGTAATTACTTCTCAAATGTTAGATATTGATGGAAAATTAATTGCAACAATTTATAATGGAAATGAAGAAACAATTGAGAATGTATTAGTACAAGTTATTTTTTATAATGGAGAAGACAAACCAATAAAAATTGATGAAAAAACTATAGAGGTTTTTGATAATCAATCAGATTATTTTTTGTTTTTTGAAGATACACCAAAGTCATATGAAAGATGCGAATTTTTAATTACTAAGGAAAATTTCTATAATAATTATAATTCTAAGAAAGATGAAATTAGCTTTACTGTTAAAGAGAAGGCTGATGAAAATGTAATTGAGATTTCCGGAAAAAACAATTCTGATCATAAAATTCAAAGAGTTAATTTTGCTGTTGTGTATTATAATGAAAATAATCAAATTATTGCAATAAGAGAGAGTAGTCAATATGATATAAAAAAACAAAAAGAATTTAAAATTCAATTAAATAAACAGCTATATAGTTATGATACTTTTGAAGATGTACCATATAGCAGATATGAAGTTAGATTGTTAAATGCAATGTCATATGTAGAAAAATAAAGGAGATATTATGAATTTTTATGAAAAAAGATATGAACGAAAATATTTAAATAGAATTGTTCATACAACATTAAATCCAGATAATCCAGGTGTTGTTAGAATACATTTGGTTCCATCCAAGTTTTCACCTTTAAAGTCAAGACCAAGCATTGTTATTTTAAATGGGAAAGATATTATACCACTTAATCCAGCTTGGACAATACTTCTTTCAATATTTATTGATGAAGTAAATGAACACAAGGGTAATGAAATATCAGATGAGCAGATAGAAAAAATTGTTGAAATTACAATTTCTAAGTTAAAGAAAATTTATAAATTTGCTAAGGCTGAAAAAGTTAAAGAAGATTTATGGAATATGATTAATTTATTTACAGCAATAGCAAATAAAGAGAAGACTGAAATAGATGTTGGACAAATTTCAATTGGAGATTTTGCAAAATTTATGAAAGCTCCACATCGTATAGATTTAATGATTAGTTCTATGAAAAAAGATAATCATTGGAATTGTAACCAACAATGTATGCATTGTTATGCTGCAAATCAAAATTTTGCTGAAACAACTGAATTAACAACTGATGAATGGAAGAAAGTAATAGATATTTGCAAAGATAATTGTATTCCTCAAATAACTTTTACTGGTGGAGAACCTACAATGAGAAAAGATTTAGTTGAACTTGTAGAATATGCGAATTGGTTGGTAACAAGGCTTAATACAAATGGTGTATTGTTGACAAAAAAACTTTGTAAAGAACTTTATGAAGCTAGCTTAGATAGTGTTCAAATTACACTATATTCAAATAATAAAGAAATCCATAATAAATTGGTTGGAGCAGATAATTTTGATAAAACAATACAAGGAATTAAAAATGCAATAGAATCAGGATTAAATGTAAGTATAAATACACCATTATGCTCATTAAATAAAGACTATGTGTTAACTCTAAAATTTGCTAAAGAACTTGGAATTACATATGCATCTTCATCAGGATTAATTGTTACAGGAAATGCCCAAAAAGAAGCTTCAAAAGAAACTCAACTAACTAAAATTGAAATTACAAAATCTTTAATAGATGCTTGTGAATATGCTGAAGAGCAGGAAATGGAATTAAGTTTTACATCTCCTGGTTGGATTGATGAGGAAACATTAAAAGAATTAAAACTTGATATTCCAGCATGTGGTGCTTGTTTAAGCAATATGGCTGTTTCTCCTGATGGAAATGTTATGCCTTGCCAAAGCTGGCTTGGAAAAGATTCTTCTTTAGGAAATATTTTAGAAGATAAATGGGACAAAATATGGAATAATCCAAAATGCAAAAAGATTAGAAAAAATTCTAGTAAGTCAAGTTTTACTTGTCCTTTGAGAGGAGGTAAAACAAATGAAAATTAAGAGAATATTTTTAATATTTTTTGTTTTTGCAATAGCAGTACTATTTAATAATATTTGTTTTGCAAAAGATTTAGATCAAATAAATAAATATTATATAACAGTAGATCCTAGAAATGATGGAACTCTAGATATGGCATATCATATTGAATGGCAAGTTCTAGATTCTACATCAGAAGGACCTTTAACATGGGTTAAAATTGGGATTCCTAATTCACATGTGGATTCTATAAAAAGCACTTCAAGTGAAGTAAAAAGTATTAGATATTATGAAAATAATGGGGCTTATATAAGAGTTGATTTTAAAAAAGCTTATAATGCAGGGGATATAGTAAAATTTGATTTTACTTTTCATCAAAGATATATGTATGAATTAGATTATTCATATTGTACTTACAATTTTACACCAGGATGGTTTGATGATATTGTTGTAAATGATTTAAAAGTATATTGGAATGCTGAAAAGGTTACATCAAGTACAGCAGAAGAAACAAATTCAGATAATTATTTGGTATGGTCAGGACGACTTGCAAAAGGTGCAAAATTGAAAACAAAAGTTGAATATCCTAAAAGTGCATTTAATACATTAAATGAAAGTCAGCAAGTAAGTAATGTTAATACGAATTATAACAGTAGCAATAGCAAGAATTCAATAAATGCAATGATTACAGTAATAGTTATATTTATTGTATTTACGAATCTTCTAGCTACATTTATGGGAACAGGTTACAATAGACATAGAGGATATGGTTATAGATATGGAAGACCTTATTATCATCACCACCATCATCATTCATCACATCACTCATCATGTGCCAGCAGAAGTAGCTGTGTTAGCAGTTGTGCATGTGCTTGTGCTTGTGCAGGCGGAGGTAGAGCTGGTTGTAGCAAAAAGGATTTTTATGGAACTAACTTAAAAACTAATAATATTAAAAAGATTTTAAATAAATAATAAAAAAGCCTAGATTTTTCTAGGCTTTAAATTTTATTCTTCATCTTTTTCAACTTTTTCAGATTCTTTCTTTTTTGAACTATCTTTTTTTGTATTATCCTTTTTCTTTTTAGCAGTAGGAATAATGAAATTTTTTCTGTTATTTACAGAATCTTTTGGTCTTAAAGGATTCATACAATCATTTACTTCTGATATGTTCAAAACAGATTCATCACCTATTACAACTTCAATTTCTTCTTCGTTAACTTCTTCTTTTTTATGTTTATTTGATTTTCTTAACATATTTATCACCTCATAAATAAATTAATGCATAAACATATTATAACATAAGCAAAATACTATGTCAAAAGTAAAAAATAAAATATATTAATATTTAAAAGTAAACATAAAAATGCTCTGAAAACTTGACATTGATAGCGTTTCATGTAATAATATAAGAATACTAAAAAGGAGGATAATATGAAACTTAGCAAAGAACAAGCAATAATTGAATCAATGCTTTTTGCAGCTGGGCGTGAAGTAACAATAAAAGAAATTACCAATGTTTTAGAGCTTGGTGCAGAAGATATAGATAGAATCGTCGTTAATTTAAAATCAGAATATGATGCTAGAAATAGTGGAATAGAGATAATTAAAGTAAATGATTCATATCAACTTTGCACAAGAAAAGAGTATTATGAGTACATTTATCCATTATTTGATAATAGAGCAAAACCAAATATTTCAAATGCTGCTTTAGAAACTTTAGCTATAATTGCATATAATCCTAATATTACAAGAGCAGAAATTGAGGCTATTCGTGGAGTTAATGCAGATGGTACAGTATATAAATTATTAGAATTTGATTTAATAGAAGAAGCTGGTAGATTAGATGCACCAGGTAGGCCAAATACTTATAAAGTAACAAATAAATTTATGAAAATGTTTGGAATATCAAGCCTAGAAGAATTACCAGACCTGCCAAGATATAAATTAGACGAAAATGAACAAATTGTTATAGATGAAGTTATGGAGGCTCCAATGCCCGAAAGGGAAGACGTGGATATTGAAAATAAAGAAGAATAAAATATCAAGTGTATAATTAATATACACGTAAATTTGGAGGTTTAATTATGGGAAAAGAAGAATTTGTAAAAGAAATAACAAATATAGAAGATGATTTTGCTAAGTGGTATACAGATGTTGTAAGAAAGGCAGAACTTGCAGATTATACAGATACAAAAGGATGTATAGCTATAAGACCATATGGTTATGCAATTTGGGAAAATATTCAAAACTATGCAGATAAAAAATTTAAAGAAGTTGGAATAACAAATTTATATATGCCAGTTCTTATTCCAGAAAGCATGTTAGAAAAAGAAAAAGATCATGTTGAAGGTTTTGCACCAGAAGTAGCTTGGGTTACTATGGGTGGTGGAGAAGAACTTGAAGAAAGACTTTGCATCAGACCAACTTCAGAAACAATGATGTCAACAATGTATTCTAAATGGGTAAAATCTTGGAGAGATTTACCAATACTTGGAAATCAATGGTGTAATGTTCTAAGATGGGAAAAAGAAACAAGACCATTTTTACGTTCAAGAGAGTTCCTATGGCAAGAAGGTCATACTGTTCATGAAACAGCAAAAGAAGCAGAAGAATTAACTTTAAAAATGCTTGATATATATGCTGAAGTAGCAGAAAATCTTTTAGCAATACCAGTACTAAAAGGTAGAAAAACACCAAAAGAACAATTTGCAGGTGCAGAAGCTACTTATACAATAGAATGTATGATGCATGATGGAAGAGCATTACAATCAGGAACATCACATTATTTTGGACAAAACTTCACAAAACCTTTTGAAGTAAAATTCCAAAATCGAGAAGGAAAAGAAGAATATGCATACCAAACATCTTGGGGAATTAGTACAAGATTAATAGGGGCTTTAATTATGGCACATGGAGATAATAGAGGTCTAAAATTACCACCAAAAGTTGCTCCAATTCAAGCTGTTATAGTTCCAATTGCGCAACATAAAGAAGGTGTTTTGGAAAAAGTTAATGAAATCTATAAAGATTTAGCTAAAAACTTTAGAATGAAATTAGATGATAGAGATAACTGTTCAACTGGTTTCAAATTTAATGATTGGGAAATGAGAGGAGTACCAGTTAGAATTGAAATTGGACCAAAAGATTTAGAAAATAATCAAGCAATTTTAGTTAGACGTGATAATGGTGAAAAAGAAACAGTAGAACTTTCTAAATTAAATGAAAGATTAGAAAAATTATTAGAAGAAATTCAAGTAAATATGTTCAATACATGTTTAGAAAGAAGAAAAGAAAAAACAACAGTTGCATATACATTAGATGAAATGATTAAACAAATGGAAGAAAACCAAGGATTTATAAAAACAATGTGGTGTGGAGATGTAGCTTGTGAAGACAAAATAAAAGAAGTTACAGGTGCACATTCAAGATGTATGCCATTTGAGCAAGAACATTTATCAGATGTTTGTCCAGTTTGCGGAAAGAAAGCTACAAAAATGGTAGTTTGGGGAAGACAGTATTAGTAATAAATAAAAAATAGTAGTAATAAATTTTGTTACTGCTATTTTCTTTTTTATTATAAAAAATATTGAAAAAAAATATGTTTTATGATTTAATATCCTATATATTAGGAAGTGCTTTTGCACACCAATATTTTGATATTTATACAAAGGAGAGAATAGTATGGGAAGTAAATTATCACCTGTAATTATAGTGGTATTATTAGTGGTTGTAGTTGCAATTGCAGTCGTTATTTTTGGACTTTTTACAGGAAAAGGAGGCTTTACAGATACTCCTGGAGAAAATAAAGTTTCAACTAATGAGGTTGCTAAGCCAAAATTAAATTTAGAAAAAGAATCTGATGAAAAAGATGTATCATCTGTAAAAATTATAGCAAATGCTACTATGGAAGATGAAAGCGAAATATCAGAAATAATTCGTCCAGATGGTACAATTGAAAAAGGAAATTATACTGTTTTTGAAGCAACAGAAAATAAAAAATATACATTTGAAGTTGTTGCTGCAAATGGAGAAAAAGAAAAAGCAACAATAGAAGTTACTGAAATTGCTGAAATATCAGCTACAAATCCATATGTTCCAACAGGTTTTTCAGTTATAAATGAAAATGTAGAAGAAGGATTTGTTATCGAGGATGAAAATGGAAATCAATATGTATGGGTTCCAGTTGAATCTGGTAGATTAACACGTGGTACAATGTTAGATGGAAAATTTGAAGATTCAGCTTCATCAGCTACTGCGTTAGTTAATAGTGTTGCAAAATATTATGGATTTTATGTTGGAAGATTTGAAGCTTCACAATACAATATGGATGGAGATGTAGCAGCTGCAAGTATGGCAGGAAAAGTTCCATGGACAAATATAACATATCTAGATGCTTTTAATTATGCAACAGAATCAGCAGAAAAATTTGGGTATGAAGATTGTTTTACTGCATTAATAAATAGCTATGCATGGGATACAGTATTAGATTGGATTGATAAAACTCATAGTAATTATTCAAAAAATACAGATAATGGAAACTATGATGGTACAGTACTTCCTACAGGAACTACAGAAAAAGATACAGTAAACTATATTTGTGATTTAGCTGGTAATGTTAGAGAATGGACAACAGAAATATATAAAGATTCATCAAATAACAATACTGGAGGAGTAAAACAAAGGGTTATTCGTGGTGGTAGTGCTAATTTAAGAAGAACACCATCAAGCCATATAGGATATCCAGAGAATACATCTGAAACATATTGGGGATTTAGATTAATATTATATAAACAATAAAAGGAGAAATAGTGTATGGGTGTTATAGAATTAAATCATCCTTTAATTTCTCATAAATTAACAATTTTGAGAAATAAAGAAACAGGTACAAAAGAGTTTAGAGAAATAATAGGAGAAATATCTTCAGTTTTGTGCTATGAAGCAATGAAAGATGCAAAACTTCAAGACATAGAAATAGAAACACCAATTTGCAGAACAACAGGAAAGATGCTAGATGAGGATAAATATGCATTTGTTCCAATATTAAGAGCAGGTACAGGAATGTTAGATGGGTTAATTCAAACAATGCCTAATGCCAAAATAGGACATATTGGAATGTATAGAAATGAAGAAACTTTAAGACCTGTAAAATATTTTTATAAAACACCTAGTGATATACAAAATAGGGAAGTAATAATATTAGACCCTATGCTTGCAACAGGAGGATCTGGAATTGATGCAATAACAATGATAAAAGAAAGTGGTGCTAAGAAAATTAAATTTTTATGTATTATAGCTGCACCAGAAGGTATAGAAAAAATGCAAAAAGTTCATCCAGATGTTGATATTTATTGTGCAACAATAGATGAAAAATTAAATGAAAAAGGATATATAGTACCAGGTCTTGGAGATGCTGGAGATAGAATTTTTGGAACTAAGTAAAAAAGCAACCTCATTTGAGGTTGCTTTTTTTGTTAAATAAAAATAACTAATAGAATTAAGGATTTAGCACTCTTTTCCATTCATATAATAGAAAAAAGCACCATTATCCCACTTTACTCTTATTCCAATTCTTAAGTTGGGTAATTGGGAAGATAGCAGTTGAGCGAGCTTTTTCATACTTTCAGTATCTTTGGTTTCAGTAGAAAAATTGTCAACAATGCTATACTTACGCAATGTCCAAAAAACATTTTCATTGCTATTTTTTTGGATTATTTCTCCAATTTTTAACAATTCCTCGAAATTGGTATCATTAAATACACAAGTTCTGATGTCAACTTTAACATCTGTTGCATATTTTAATACTCTAAGAGTTTGAATTGTTTTATTCCACATAATAATTGATTGGCTAGAAGATATTCCAGCAATTTTTGCAAGCTTTTCTGGTGTTTCAGCTTTCAAATCAACAGATAGAGAATCCAATAAATGATTATCAACTAAATGTTTAATTAGAGTAGGGCTGGAACCATTATGAGCCATACTTCCAATTCCATTACGCCTTTTTACAAATTTGAGTAATTTGATAGAAAGAGATGGATAAGTGCATGGATCTCCACCCGAAAGTCTAACAATTTGTCCTTTATCTATTGCATCTGAAACTGCATTAAAAACTACTGGTTCATTTACAGCAATACTACCATCTATAATGCACGAATGCTTATTATAGCCATTTCTCTTGCAATAAGGACAGGAATAATTACACTTTCCAAAAGGAATTATCCGCATTTCTTTTACTTCTTCACCAAAAGCTTTCAAAAAGTATGCCTGTCGTGTTTCCTTAAACAACTCTCCTTCATATGGAATAATATAGACCAGCATGGTTATTTCCCTCCATATTTCTTCTCCAGAAATGCCTGAAGCGAAATACAACGCATAGTTCTACAGCAAGGATTGGGAAAGAAAGAATCACAATTTGCTGCAAGTTCCTCGTATTCGTCAATAGTAAGTGCCTTTTCGTTAAGATGAGGGCACAAACTGATTGTCATATCAGGATTAATGGTAAGATAATTTTTACCCATATAACAGGCTTTAGCCAGTTTTCCTGCGAGCACTTCATCATATGCATCTACTTTATTATCAGGAAAAGTATTGATGACTTTGAAGATTTCATTTCTCAAATTTTCATCCATACCTTCAACAGTGGTGGGATACAAGAAATGATTTTCTCCAACAGTTAATGGTTGCCACTTAATGTTGTCAAAAACTTCCAAAGCAATTTTATAATTTTTAGAAGCAATTACTTTAAAGAAATCAGTATCAATCATAAAAGATGCTTTGAATTTAATAGCAGGATTCTTTTTCTTAATTTCCATAATTTTGCTGCACATTTCCAAAAAGTGGGAATCATCTCCAAGAATTTCCTCATTGTAGAGAGAAACTTTAATTCTCATAATTCCCATTGTGGAAATTTCATCTGTAGAGAATCTGTCAAAAAGCATACCATTTGTGAAGTACGAAACCTTACTTACTTCTGAAAGTCTTGTAACTAAATCAGAAATATTTTTATACATTGTAGGTTCGCCACCACTTAAATGGACTTTTTTGATACCATGTTTTTTGATAAATTCAATTAATTTTTCAATGTCCATTGCTTCGTTTGAGTCATATTTAACTTTGTCGTCAAAAACGTAATTAAAACAAAACTTGCATCTCCTGTTGCACCGATAAGTAACCCTAACTAATAATTCGTTAATCATTATAATCCTCCAGTTTGTTTAGTGTTAATAGTTACAGTTTGTTTGTAAGTTTTGTAATTTCGCCTCCTTTAAAAAATTTTTTTCAGGTTTCATATTTTTATACTAATAATGTGTTACATTTTAACATAATTTACATAAAAAATCAACAAAGATAAATTTATTATTTTATAGCACAGAACATATTGAAAAAAAATAGCAAATAATGTATAATGTATCCACATTTTGAGATAAAAGAGGGGATAACTATGGTTAACAAATATAAAACTCACAATTGTGGTGAGTTACGAATTTCAGAAGTAAACAAAGAGGTAAGACTTGCTGGATTCGTACAAACAATAAGAAATCTAGGAAAGATGGCTTTTATAGACTTAAGAGACGAAAAAGGAATTACACAAGTTGTTGTTTCAGAAGAAATAAATTGCGATATGAAAGACATAACAAAAGAATGTACAATAACAGTAACAGGTACAGTTGTAGAAAGAACTAGTAAAAATGATAAGATTCCTACAGGAGATATAGAAGTTGTTGCAAAAGAAATTACAGTACTTGGAAAATGTAGAAATTCTTTACCATTCGAAATAAATGTTGAAGGTCAAAATGTTAGAGAAGATTTAAGATTAGAATATAGATTTTTAGATTTAAGAAATGATAATATACATAAAAATATATTATTACGTTCTAAAATACTAAAAGATTTTAGAACAGCTATGGATGAGCTAGGATTTACAGAAATTCAAACACCAATTCTTGCCAATTCATCACCAGAAGGGGCTAGAGATTTTCTTGTACCAAGTAGATTGCATCCAGGAGAATTTTATGCGCTTCCACAAGCACCACAACAATTTAAACAATTATTGATGGTTTCTGGATTTGATAAATATTACCAAATAGCACCATGCTTTAGAGATGAAGATCCTAGAGCAGACCGTTCACCAGGAGAATTCTATCAATTAGATTTCGAGATGAGTTTTGCTACTCAAGAAGATGTATTTGATGTTATTGAAACAGTTTTACCAAAAGTATTTAAAGCAAATACAGACTGGAAAGTAGATGAAGGACCATTTATAAGAATTCCATTTAAAGAAGCTATGGAAAAGTATGGTTCAGATAAACCTGATTTAAGAAATCCTTTAGTAATTACAGATTTAACAGATATTTTTAAAGGAACAGAATTTAACGCTTTTAAAGATAAAACAGTTAAAGCTTTAGTTACTGAAAATATGGAAGACAAACCAAGAAAGTTCTTTGATAATATGTCTGCATATGCTGTTGATGAACTAGAAGCCAAAGGATTAGCTTGGGTTAAAGTAGATAGTGAAGGAAATCTAAATGGTGGAATCAGCAAATTTATAGATGATGAAAGAAAAGAAAAAATCTTTGAAAGAATGAATATTAAGCCAGGAAGTGCAATATATTTTGTAGCAGATGAATATAATAAAGCAGTAAAAATTGCGGGTGCTGTTAGAATAAAATTAGGAAATGAATTGGATTTATTAGAAAAAAATGTTTATAAATTCTGTTTTATAGTAGATTTTCCTATGTATGAATTATCAGATGAAGGAACAATAGATTTTAATCACAATCCATTTTCAATGCCACAAGGCGGATTAGAAGCATTAGAAAATAAAGATCCATTAGATATATATGCATATCAATATGATGCTGTATGTAATGGATATGAAATTTTATCAGGAGCTGTAAGAAATCATGATCAAGATATTATGATAAAAGCATTTGAAATTGCGGGTTATACAGTAGAAGATGTAAAAGGAAGATTTGGCGCATTGTTTAATGCATTCAGCTATGGAACTCCACCACATGCAGGAGCTGCACCTGGAATAGATAGAATAGTTATGCTTCTTGCAAAAGAAGATAATATTAGAGAAGTTATAGCATTTCCAAAGAACAAGAAAGCAAGAGATTTACTAATGAATGCACCTTCTAAAGTTTTTGATAAACAATTAGAAGAGGTACATATAAAGTTAGACTTAAAAAATATTGAAGAATAAAGGAATGTAGTTTTATGAAATTTATTAAAAAAATATTTTTTATATTTTCTTTAGTGAGTATTTTATTAATAGGAACTTCTTTTGCAGATACAGGTAAAGTTAATGTAAGTGCTACAAGACTTAGAAAAGAAAATAATACAGATTCAGATATAATAACAAATATTTATGAAGATGACGAAGTTGAAATTATTGGAGAAGCAGGAGAATGGTATAAAGTTAAATATGAAGGAAATACAGGATATGTAAAAAAAGAGTACTTAACTGTATCAAATAAAAAGAATAATACATCAGTAAAAACAAATACAACTAATACTCAAACTTCAAAAAATGAAACAAATACAAATTCAAATAATCAAACAAATACTGCAGTTAAAAATCAAGCAAATGAAAATAATACCAACACATCAGTTTCACAAAATACAGAGGATTCTTCAAAGGTAACAACTAATTCAACATCAACATTAAGGAATTTGCCAAGTATTATTTCAACAGTAATAGCACAATTTGATGCGTCAAAACAATTAACCATATTAGAAGAGATAGGAAATTGGATTCAAGTTACTGATGGTGTTGTTACAGGATGGATACCAAGATCAAAAGTTGTTGTATCAAATCCAGAAACTGTTAACAGCTCAGATTTTACAAATGAAAGAACTCAAAATGAAGTTTCAAATACAGTTTCTGAAAATAAAACAAATACAACAAAAACAACTAATACATCTGATACAAATAAAACTCAAACAAATACAACATCAAATGAAACAGTAGCAAATAAAACAGGAAAAATAAATGTTGAAACAGCAAAAGTAAGAGAATCTGCAAGTACTTCTGCAAAAGTAATAGAATTTTTAGATTATGATGATAAAGTAACAATTGTTGCAGAAGATGGAGAGTGGTATAAAATAACTAGCTCAAAAGCTTCTGGGTATGTAAATAAGAGGTTAATTACAATACAAAAAGATGATGTAAGTTCAAGGAATTTATCAGAATCTAGAGAACAATTAGAGCAAGATACAACAACTGTAAGTGGGGAAGCAAATGCAGCTTTAAACAATAGTTTTGCTAGTAGCAATAATGGAACTCAAGTAGCAGAATATGCAAAACAATATTTAGGATATTCTTATGTTCTTGGTGGAAAAACACCAGAATCTGGATTTGATTGTTCAGGATTTACAAGATATGTATATTCTAATTTTGGATATAGTTTAGGAAGTACAGCTGCATCTCAAACAAGTGTTGGGGCAGATGTTGCTAGAGAAAACTTACAAGTTGGTGATTTAATATTATTTTACAATGAAAGTAAAACAAGTATAGGTCATACAGGAGTATACCTTGGAAATGGAGAATTTATACATGCAGCAAATCCGTCAAGAGGAGTTGTTACAGATAATTTAAATACAAATTCTTATTATAATGAAAGATTTGTTTCTGCCAAAAGAGTTTTAGAATAATTGCTTGGGGGCTAACGATTGGAGGTTAGCTATTTGAAAATAAAAGTGTTAATTATATTATTAATAATGGGGCTATGTTATTATGACATAGCTCTTATTTTATCTTTTGAAAAAATTTATCCAGAAGAAATAGAAATGTCTTTTTATTGTAAGATAATAAACGAAAAAGATGAAAAAGGTTATTATAATAAGTATGTAGTAAAAGTAATAGAAAATAAATCCATAAAAAACAGTAAAAATACCAAATTGATTTTATATGTAAAAAAGGATAAAGAATTAATTCCAGGAGATATAATCTTAGTTCATGGAAGTTTTCAAAAAGGTGAGGTAAGTAGAAATTATAAAGGATTTAATTATAGAAATTATTTAAAACAGAATAAAATTTATGGAATTGTATATGCAGATGAAATTAATAAAGAATCACATGTAAAAGATTATAATTATTTTTCGTTTAAAATAAGAGATTGTTTTGAAAGAAAAATAGATAATATATATGAAGATGATTATAGTGCTTTTTTAAAAAGTTTACTAATAGGAAATAAAAGTGAGTTATCAGAAGATATAATACAAGATTTTAAAAGTGCAAACATATCACATATTTTAGCTATTTCTGGTTTACATGTATCATTTGTTTTAGTAGGAATTAATTTTATGCTAGAAAAAATTATTATTAGTAAAAAAATAAGAAATACTTTATTACTATGTTTTTTAATTTTATTTCTAAATTTAACAGGAAATTCAGTATCTTGTATGAGAGCATGTATTATGCATATTTTTATAATTTTGTGTTCATTATTTTATAAAAATAATAATTTTTATATTAGTTTAATTTTATCATTCATTTTTATTATAATAATTAATCCATACAATATATTTAGTGTAGGAATGTGGCTGTCATATGCGGGAACGATCGGAATTGTATTAACTTATGATTTTTTTGATAGAGTAATATTTAAGAAAAAAAGTTATAAAGGTTTTGTTTTGAGTTTATCTGCACAAGTTTTTATATTTCCTATAATGATATATGTATTTAATTCTTTTTCTCTAACATTTTTTATATCCAATATTATCACATCAATTTTTATTAGCCAGATATTAGCAATTGGATATATAAGTATATTTATTTCATTTATATTCTTTCCAATTTCAAAGTTTATGTCATATTTAGAAAAGTCTATGATTTATATTATTTTAAAAACAGCTAATATAGTAGGCAGATTTCCATTATCAAAAATTTTTGTAGCCACCCCAAGATTTTATTTAATTATCCTTTATTATGTTATGCTATTTAGTTTTATAGTTTACTTTAGAAATCATAAATTTCATATTTTAAGAATTTTTTTATATAAAAGATATAACTATTTACAGTTATTAAGGTTAAAGATTTATAATAATAAATTATTAAAAAAAGTAATAATAATAAGCATAATTTTATGTTTAATTATACAAGTTTGTAAAATAGATTTTAATTTAAAAATTTACTTTGTTGATGTGGGGCAAGGAGATTGCACACTTATAATAACTCCATATGGGAAAAGAATTTTAATTGATGGAGGGGAAGGGAATTCAGATAAATATGATTATGGAGAAAAAGTGGTATTTCCATATTTGTTAGATAGAGGAATAAAAAGAATAGATTATATGATTGCATCACATGCAGATAGCGACCATATTGGTGGTTTAATATATGTTTTAGAAAATATGAATGTAGAGAATGTTTTAATTGGAATTCAACCTAAAATTTCAAATCAGTTAGAAAAATTGATGGAAGTAGCTAATAACAAAAATATTAAAATTGAGACTATACAAAGAGGGGATTTGAAAAAATTAGATAAAAGTGTTGAATTAGAAGTTCTCTGGCCAGATAAAAACAATTTAATTCTTGAGAATACATTAAATAATAACTCTTTAGTTTTTAAAATAAAATACAATAATTTTTCAATATTATTTACAGGTGATATAGAAGAAATTGCAGAAAAAGAATTAGTTTTATCTGAATTAAAATCTACAATAATAAAAATTGCGCATCATGGTTCAAAAACTTCATCAACAGAAGAGTTTTTAAATTGTGTAAATCCAAAGATTGCTTTAATAGGAGTAGGAATGAAAAATAGTTTTGGACACCCTAATGATAAGGTTTTAGAAAGGCTTGAAAAAAGAGATATAAAAACATATAGAACAGACCAAAATGGAGAGATATCTATTATTGTAAATAGAAAAGGAAAAATCAATATAAAAAAACATATAAAATGAAAACTGGCGAAGCTCTATTTAAAGAGCCTCGCCAGTAGTGCTAAAACTTATTTAATTCTGGTTCTTAGCTTGATTACTCGTGTGTCATGCGCCAATCGATACTCCTCTGCAGATAGTCAACATATGCCGGATTCTTACACATACCCTTACCAGGGGTGTCAGAAATTTTGGCAACATCTTGCCCATTGCAGGCAGTGGTTTTCATGACAATGTTAAGAGCAGGCACCATTGTATCATTGGACAAATACGTGCCGATACCAAATGCAACCTTTGCACGACCGGCAAAGTGCGCATTGAGATTATGTGCTCTTTCAAAGTCAAGACTGTCGCTGAACAGCAAGGTTTTTGTTGTTGCATCGATGTTTAAGCTCTTGTAGTGAGCAATCATCTTTTCGCCCCACTCATAGGGATCACCGCTGTCGTGGCGGACGCCGCTGAACAGAGTGGCATAGGTCTTTTGGAAGTCTTTAAGGAAACAATCAGTTGTGATTGCGTCCGTCAAGGCTGTACCATTCAGTACGCCGTATTCCTTTACCCATGCCTCCATTGCATACCAGTTAGAATATGCCGGATTGTGCTTATGGTCACCCTGACCAACGCACATAATCCACTCATGAGCCATGGTGCCCACAGGGGTTACACCATATTTCTTGGCAAGGTATACATTGGATGTGCCCACACACTTGGAAGCATGATACTTGGAGTTGTTTCCGCAAAGCATTTTTACAGCCAAATCCTGAGCCTCGGCAGAAAGACGACGGCGAAGGCCGAACTCGCTGAATACGCCGATATCGTATGTGCCATCAATAAGCCACTGAATCTTCTGCTGTAACTTTTCCTTAAAGGATGCAAAAAGCTCCTCGTAGTTGTAGTTCATCCTGAAGTACACTTCGTTTACGATAGAGAGTACCGGAATCTCATACATGGATGTGTTAAGCCAAGTTCCCTTAGCTTCGATAGCGATACCGCAATCAGCATTCTCAGTGATTTCGAACTCCTCATAGCGTGGCTGCCAAAGACGAAGGAAATCAACATAAGATCCACGAATCCACTCGATGCTATCAAGATATGCCAGTTCTTCCTCTGTGAAACGAAGCTTGCAGTATTCCTGAATCTGATGCTTGATTTCAGCAACCATCTCTTTGCTGAACTTTACGTCCTTGTTGCGGCACCTGAAGGTCCAGGTAGTTTTGTAGCTGGGAAACTGGTGATAAATCGCCTGACCCATGCTGAACTTGTACATATCGGTTTCTAAAAGACTTGTGATAATAGGCTTCATGTGGAAATCCTCCTTGTTGTTAAGAATGTGAGTTTTAGCTTATTATGGATCAAAAAATTATATTATATCCATTAATAAGTATTTTGTTACCAATCTATTGTATCATAGTTTACATAAGAAAACAATAGTGGTGTGAAATTTTTTTGAATAGAAATCAATTTATAATGCATAATACTACTATGAAAAGAATTATATTTTATAGTATTTTAATATTTATGTTCTCATGTTTAATAGGATTTTTTTATGCAAGAATTTGGAAGGCTAATAATGGAGATGTGGCAATAGATAGTAATAGTATAAATAGTAATAAGCAAGTGCAAGAAACAAATTCTTCAGAAGAAAAGCTAAGTTTTAACTCTACTTTTGCAATAAAAAAATATTATGATGAATGTGGACACTTTGAATTTAATTATTCTGAACTTCCTAAAGAATTAGTAAATCTTACTCAAAAGGAAATAGAAGATATGTATCCTGCTTGGACAGTTGAAGAATTTAGTATGGCAGGAGTTGTTCTATCTAAAAAAGAAAACAATATCTGTAATGAGCATTATGTAATTAAATTAGCCGATAATAGTGTGGATATTTATCACTTAGAGCAAAATGGGGAAGAGAGATTATATAAGTCAACTAATATAATGAAAGAATATTTAACTCAAGAAGATATAAGTAATTTAAAAACAGGAATATATGTTTATGGAAAAGGAAATATAAATTCTGTTATAGAAGATTTTGAATAATAAAATACCCCAGAAAATTAATCTGGGGCATAGGTTTTATATACTAAATTTTAGTTCTCCATTTTCCATGTATCCATAAATTGTTTGAGATGAAGTAACTTCTCCTCTTAAAATCATTTCAGCAATTTCATCTTCAACTAATTTTTGAATAGCTCTTCTTAAAGGTCTAGCGCCATATTTTAAATCTGTACCTTTTGAAACGATAAATTCTTTTGCTTCATCATTTAAGTTAAGCTTAATTTCTTTTGTATCAAGAGCTTCTTGAGTTTTTACAAGCAATAAATCAACTATTTGAAGTAATTCTTCTCTTGTTAATGGTTTAAATGCAATTGTTTCATCAACTCTATTTAAGAATTCTGGTCTAAATAATTCTTTAAGAGCAGATAACATTTTGTTACTACCTTCTTGAGCTTGATTTCCAAAACCAATAGAATTTGTATTTAAGTTTGAACCAGCATTTGATGTCATAATTATAATTGTATTTTCAAAGTTAACAGTATTTCCCTGACTATCTGTAAGTTTTCCATCATCTAGTACTTGAAGTAAAACATTAAATACATCAGCATGAGCTTTTTCTATTTCATCTAAAAGAATTATTGAATATGGTTTTCTTTTAACTTTTTCAGTTAATTGACCTGCATCATCATAACCAACATAACCTGGAGGTGAACCAATTAATTTTGAAGTTGAATGACTTTCCATATATTCAGACATATCAATTCTAATAATATTATCTTCACTTCCAAACATTTCATAAGCTAGAGCTTTAGCAAGTTCTGTTTTACCAACACCAGTTGGACCAACAAATATAAAAGATGGTGGTCTTTTTGAACTTTGAAGGCCAGCTCTATTTCTTCTAATTGCTTTTGCAACTGCTGTTACAGCATCATCTTGTGAAATAACATGTTTATGAAGATTTGCTTCTAAGTTTAATAATTTTTCTGTTTCAGCTTCTGTTATTTTTGTAACAGGAATTTTAGTCCAACGTTCAATAACTTCAGCAACATCTTGAACAGTAAGTATAGAAGGTTTTAATTCTTTTTCTATTGCATTCATACGTTCTATTAAATTACATTCCTTAGTTTTTAAATCTGCTGCTTTTTGATATTCTTCAATTGAATCAGAAGAAACAGCTTCTTCTTTTTCTTCTGCAACTTTCTTTAAGTCATTTTTTATAACTTCAAGCTCAAATAAAGCTTTATTATTTAAATTTATTTTTGAGCAAGATTCATCAATTAAATCTATAGCTTTATCTGGTAGGAATCTATCATGAATGTATTTTTCAGACATTTTTGCTGTTTTTTCAATAATGTCTGGTGTTATAGTAACTTTGTGGAAGTCTTCATAATATTTTTTTATTCCTTTTATGATTTCTATTGTTTCGTCAACAGTAGGTTCTTCAACAAGAACAGGTTGGAATCTTCTTTCTAAAGCTGAATCCTTTTCAATATATTTCCTATATTCTTTTAATGTAGTTGTTCCAATTAATTGGATTTCGCCATTAGATAAAGATGGTTTTAATATGTTTGCTGCATTCATAGAATGTTCTGCATCACCAGCTCCAATTATATTATGAATTTCATCAATTACTAAAATAATATTTCCATATGTCTTACATTCATCAACTAAAGCTTTCATTCTTGCTTCAAATTGACCTCTAAATTGTGTACCAGCTATAATTGCTGTCATATCTAAAAGATAAACTTCTTTATTTAATAATTTTGCAGGTACTTGTTGGTTTGCAATTTTTATAGCTAATCCTTGTGCTATTGCAGTTTTACCAACGCCAGGTTCTCCAATTAAACATGGATTATTTTTTGAACGTCTATTTAATATTTGAATCATTCTTTCAATTTCACGTTCTCTACCAACAACTAAATCTAATTGATTGTTTTTAGCTTTTTCTGTAAGATTTGTACCATAATTATCTAGAAATTTCTTTTTATTATTTTTTGGTTTCTTTTGGACTTTTACAGTTTTATTTCCAGAAGAATCTTCTTGTTGCTCACTACTAGGATTAGACGCTTGGTCTTTATTATTTGTAAGATTTGTTTTGAAAATTCCGAAAAAGTTTTTTTCAGGTGATGATTCATCATCTAAATCTTCTAAATCCTCAGTGTTAATTCCTAGTGCTTCTAGATTCATATTTTCAGAAAAGTCTTTTAATATATTTTCAAATTGATTAGACATATCTTCTAATTCATCATTTGAAATGTTAGCATTTTTGGCTAAAACCTCTAAAGGATTAATACCTTTTTCCTTAGCACAATTATAGCAAAGACCTTCAACTGTTTTTTTGCCATTTTCAAATTTGTTTAAAAATACAACTGCGGTATTTTTATTACATACTGAACATATCATCTATAAAATATCTCCTTAGTTTTCATTTTTTTTTACTTTTGTATAGACATTATAATACAATATTTTTAAAATATAGTCAATGGAATTTATTGAAAAAACAAAATATATAAGGAAAAAATTGGCAATCAATTCGAAAGAGTGCTACAAGTAAAATAACAGATTTTTTTGAACACATACAGTCAAAAAATAATTGCCTTTTTTTTGCATAAGTGCTATAATGAAATCAATTTTAGGAATAAGGAGAACTTAAATTGAGAAGAGCAATTAGAAGATTTGTTGGTTCTTTAACAGGAACTAAAAGATATATGTTTTTAATAGGTTTATTATTAGTATGTGTTGTAGCATTATGTATAGGTGTATATATTCAATTCTTTTATAAATATTCAGATACAGATCCATTTATGATAGGTATTAATATTGGAGCCAAGAAAACAGAAGAGGAAATTGCAGTTTTAAAGGCAGATTTTAATAGTTTGTTTACAAACTCTATTACTGTTCAAACCTCAAATCCAATTACTGCAAATAGAATAGAACTTAATAATCAAAATTATGTATATACAGTTTATAATTTAGTAAATGAAGATGAAAATTTTTATAGTGTTAATGCACAAATACCAATGATAAATATAAATTCTAAAAAAGTAAAAGAAATTAATTCACAAATTAAAACAGAATTTTATGATATTGCAAATTCTATAATGAGACAAAAAGAAGGATATACAATATATACAGTTTCTTATGTTGCTTATATTAATGAAGATGTTTTATCATTAGTAATTAAATCATCATTAAAAGAACAAAATAAAGCAGAAAAAGTTACTGTAAGAACTTATAATTATAGTATTGCTGATGAAAAATTATATACTTTAGAAGAACTAATAAAATATAAAGGAACAACTGTAGATGAAGTTCAATCAACAATAGATAAAGATATAAGAACAGCTTATAATAACGCTAAAATAATTGCTGAAACATATGGAAATCTATATGAGAGAGATTTGCAAAATAGTATGTATAAAGTAGATCATACAGATACATTTTTCTTAACACAAGATGGATATGTTTATATAATTTATGCATATGGAAATAAAGATTATACTAACGAGATGGACTTAATAATTTTTTAATAGGAGGAAGAACACTTGAAAAAAACAATTTTTGTACTAGTAATTTTCATACTAATAATGAATTTTCTAGCAATTAGCGTATTTGCCACTGAAACTGGAACAACAGATAATAGTGAATATTCTAATGATGCAGAATTAATAGAATCATCAGATTCTGTAACTGATACTTATGGAAAAATAATTGAAGTAAAAGGTACTAAAGAGGTAAAAACAGGAACAGTTGTCGATAGAGTACAAGAAGTAAAAGTCGAAATAATAGATGGTGAATATATAGGCGAAGAATTTGATACTACTTATACTTTATCTTATGATATAGCAGGAAAAATAATGGCTTATGAACTTGATGTTGGTGACAAAGTTTTAGTACAATTATCTGAAGATTCAGAGGGGAATGTTACAGCAACAGTTCAAGATGTTGTTAGATCAGGATATATAATAGGAATGTTTATAGTATTCTTATTAAGTATAGTTTTGGTTGGCGGTAAAAAAGGTATAAAAGCAATATTAGGATTAATATATACAATTGTTTTAATATATCTTATAATGATAAAAGGTATATTTAAAGGTGATAATGCAATCATATCTTCAATAGGAACATCAATGCTTGTAATTTTAGGTACATTTATTATAATAGGTGGATTTAACAAAAAAATTACTACAGCAGCAATAGGTACTTTAGGTGGAGTAGTTTCAGCAGGTCTTATGGCATTAATATTTAATCATTTAGCAAAAATGTCTGGTGCTTGCGAAGATGCAATACAATTAAGTGTAAGTATGTCTACAATTAACTTCGACTTTAGAGATTTATTATTTGCAGGAATTATAGTTTCAGCTCTTGGTGCTTGTATGGATGTTGGTATGTCTATTGCGTCAAGTTTAGATGAGATAAAAATGAAAAAATCAGATATAACTTGGACAGAATTATTTAAAAGTGGGATGAATATCGGAAGAGATGTTATAGGAACAATGACAAATACTTTAATTTTAGCTTATGTAGGTAGTTCGCTAACATTAATATTATTATTCATGGCTTGTAATATGAATATAGTTGAAATTTTAAATAAAGAAACCATTGCAGAACAAGTAATTTCGGCTATAGCAGGAAGTATGGGTGTAATTTATACAGTTCCAATCACATCATTTATTTATTCAATTTTAAATAAAGATAGAGTTATATACAAAAAGAATTCAGAAAACAGAATTGATGGAAAAAGAAGTTTAAAAATATAAATAGAAATGGAAGTTCTTATGAACTTCCATTTCTTTTGATTTTTATCTAAATAAATCAAATATTGAACCAGAGAAATTTGGCTCTTTTTGAATAGTTACTTGGTTCTGAGATTCTTCTGTTTTTTCAGGAGTTTCTCCAAGTTCAATTTCGATTTCTTTTTCTTCATTATTTCTAATTATTGTTAATTTTACTTTTTCACCAATACTATGAGTATTTTTTACTCTATTTAATTCATTTACAGATTTTACATCTGTGTTTTCAAATTTCTTAATGATATCTCCTTTTTGTAAACCAGCTTTTTCAGCAGGAGAATCTTTTTCAACATCTTCTACATATATTCCTTGAGGGACGTTGTATTTTTCTGTAAGTGTAGTATCTACTGAAGAACCCGAAATACCAATATATGGTCTTTTAACTTCTTTATTTTCAATTAATTGTTCTATAATAGATGTTGTTGAAGAAATAGGAATTGCAAAACCAATACCTTCAATACCATTTCCAGCAAGTTTCATTGTGTTAATACCAATTACTTCTCCATTTGCATTTACTAAAGCTCCACCACTATTACCAGAATTTATAGCAGCATCTGTTTGAATTGCTAAGTAAGTTGTTCCATCACTTTGAACTTCTCTATTTATAGCACTGATAATACCAGTTGTTACAGAATAATCCATTCCTAAAGGATTTCCTACTGCCATTACATATTCACCAACTTTACTAGTATCTGAGTTACCAATAGTTGCAGGGATTAATCCTTCTTTTTCTATTTTTAAAACAGCTAAATCTGTATATGGATCTGTACCAACTACAGTTGCATCATAAAAAGTTTCATCATTATAGAGATTAATTTTTATATTTGTTGCCTCTGAAATTGCATAATATGAAGCAGTATTTTCAGAAGAAATAACATGATTGTTTGTTAAAATATAACCGTCCTCTGAAATAATAATACCAGAACCAGTAGCTTTTCCTTCACTTGAACCAAATATTGAACTTACTTGATATGTTACTGTTATACCAACAACTGATGGTAATACTTTTTCTGCAACAGCAATAGATGTGTTTGAATAATCTGCTATGTTAATCAAATTTAATGGATTATCACTAGATGTTCCAGCAGATGTTGATGTTGTTCCTTTTAAATAAGTCCTTCCAACAATTCTTTCTCTTATAGAAGGTACTCCAAAGCATGTACCTACTACTAAAGTTGCTCCAACAATACCAGAAAGAAATGGTACAAAAACTATTTTTCCAAAGTTATTTGATTTTTTGCGAGTAGTATCTTTCTTTAATGTAGTATCATTAGAATAAAATTCATTTTCATTCTCCATTTTATTACCTCCATAAATAAATACATTACTTTTAAATGTATTACAAATTAAGAAAAAATGCAAGTAAATGTTGATTATACTAAGTAAAAAACTTTTCTTTTTTCTTGCATTATTTTTTCACTATATATATAATATCTATATATAATTAAAATAAACTTAAAACTTAAAAAAATTTATAATATGGATGTAAAAATGAAAGAAAAAGAAATTGAAAGATTAACTATTTTAAAAGAAGAAGAAAATAAATTATATAACGAAAATATAAAATTTATTTGTGGAATTGATGAAGCAGGAAGAGGGCCTCTTGCTGGTCCAGTCGTTGTTGGAGCAGTTATTTTACCAGAGAATTCTTTTATTGAAGGGGTTAATGATTCAAAAAAAATTTCTGAAAAAAAACGTGAAAGAATATATGAACAAATTATTGAAGAAGCACTTGCCTACAGCGTAGGAATTGTTGATCAAAAAACAATAGATGAAATAAATATTTTAAATGCTACTAAGCTAGGGGTTAAGTTAGCATTAGAAGGCTTAAATCAAAGACCAGATGTTATAATGGTAGACGCATTAAACAATATGGATACTTTAGGAATACCTTATATTTCGGTAGTTAAAGGGGATGCTAAAAATTATTGTATCGCTGCTGCATCTATTATTGCTAAAGTAACAAGGGATAGAATTATGCGCCAGTTGGATGAAGTATATCCTATCTACGGATTTTCTAAAAACAAAGGATATGGAACAGCAGAACATATTAGAATTATAAAAGAAAATGGACCATGCATTTTACATAGAAAATCTTTTATAAAAAATTTTACTAAAGTTTAATAAAAAATAATATAGATATACTAAAGAAAGGATGAATATAATGGATATTAAAAGCATTATTCGTAAGAAGAGGGCAAAAGAAGAACTAACTAAAGATGAAATAAATTATTTTATTGGTAAGTTAGAAAAAGGAGAAATTTCAGAGGCACAAGCAGCTTCATTAATAAGCTACATTTATATTAATGGACTTACAGAAGAGGAAATTTTAAATTTAAGTCTTGCTATGGCAGAATCTGGTGATATGATAGATTTAAGTGATATCGCAGAAAACATTGTAGATAAGCATTCAACAGGTGGTATAGGTGATAAAGCTACAATATTATTAATGCCTATTTTAGCTTCTTTAGACATTCCTGTCGCAAAAATTTCAAGTAGAGGATATGGTGTTTCAGGAGGTACAATTGATAAATTAGAATCAATACCTGGATTTACAACAGATTTATCTATAGAAGATTTCAAAAAAAATCTAAAAGATACTAATGTATGTATAATGAATCAAGGTCTTTCATTTGCACCAGCAGAAGGAAAAATGTATAAATTAAGAAATGCCACTGCATGTGAAAATAGTTTGCCAATTATTGCTGCTAGTTTAATGAGTTTAAAAATAGCAACAGGAAGTAACAAAATAGTATTTGATATTACATGTGGTAGAGGAACATATATAAATAATAGAGATGAAGCCAAACGTTTATCAAAACTACTTGTAAGACTTGGTAAGTCTTTAGGTAAAGATGTTGCATGTGTTGTAACAAATATGAATCAACCACTAGGATATTCTATTGGACACAATTTAGAAATGAAAGAAACAATTAATGCTTTAAAAGGAATTATTTCTGAAGATTTAGGAAATGTTATAGAAGCTCTTGGAAGTATTATGATAGCTTTAGCTACAGAAAGTAAAGATTTAGAAGCAAATGCTTTAATGATTAAAAATACAATTAAATCTGGTGCAGCATTTGAAAAATTCAAAGAAATGGTAGCTGCTCAAGGTGGAAATACAGCATATATTGATAATCCAGAATTATTCAAAAGTTCAAAATATATTATGCCAGTTTTGTCAACAGAAACAGGAACAGTAGAATCTATAGATGCTGACATGGTTGGAAGTATAGCATATTATTTAGGTGCTGGAAGAATGAAAGATGAAGGATCTATAAACAGAACAGCTGGTATTACCTTAAACAAGAAGGTTGGAGATACAGTTACTGTAGGAGAAACTTTAGCTTACATTCATACAGATGAAGATAATAAAATTAATGGAACTACTCAAAACTTGAAAGAAGCTTTTATTATTACAAATAAAAAAATAAACTTCAAATCAAGAGTTCTTGAAATAATAAAATAGGTAGGTTATTTAATGAATATTATAGATATAATTGAAAAAAAGAAAAATAATTTAGAATTATCTAAAGAAGAAATAGAATTTTTTGTAAATAATTATACAAATGGAGATGTTACAGATTATCAAGCAGCAGCTTTAATAATGGCAATTTGTATAAATGGAATGACTCAAGATGAAATATTAGATTTAACAATTGCTATGGCAAATTCTGGTGATGTATTAGATTTAAAAGATATTTCTAATCATATTGTAGATAAACATTCAACAGGTGGTGTTGGAGATAAAATTACATTAATAGTAATGCCGATAATTGCAAGTCTTGGAATTCCAGTAGCAAAAATGAGTGGAAGAGGATTAGGAATTACTGGTGGGACAGTAGATAAATTAGAATCAATTCCAGGGTATAATATCAATTTATCGATAGATGAATTCAAACAAAATATAAAAGAAATTGGTATAAGCTTAATGGGACAAACATTAAACTTAGCACCTGCAGATAAGAAAATATATGCTTTAAGAGATACAATTGGTTGCACAAATAGTATACCTCTTATTGCATCAAGTATTATGAGTAAAAAAATTGCTTCAGGTGCGGATTCTATTGTTTTAGATGTAACTTGTGGTAAAGGTGCATTTATGAAAAACAAGGAAGATGCAAAAAAACTTTCTAAAATGATGTCTTTAATTGGAAAGTGGGCAGATAGAGAAACTGTATGTGTACTTACAAATATGGATGAACCCTTAGGATACTCTGTAGGAAATACTTTGGAAGTAATAGAAGCAATAGAGGCTTTAAAAGGAAATATGCTTGACGACGTTAAGGATGTTGTTATAAATTTATGTATTCAAATGATGAACTTATCCGGAAAATATCCTAATATATTAGAAAACAAAGGAAAAATTCTTGAAGTTATAGAAAATGGAAAGGCATTTGAAAAATTTAAAGAATTGGTTGCAAAACAAGGTGGAGATGTAAGTTATATAGAAGATCCTAATAAATTTGAAAAAGCGCCTATAATTACACCAGTTCTTTCAGAATTTGAAGGATATATAGAAGAATTAGACGCAGAAAAAGTGGGAAAAGCAGGAGTAGAACTTGGAATTGGTAGAATTCATAAAGAAGATAGTATAGATTCTAGAGTAGGATTAATATTTAATAAAAAAATTGGAGATGAAGTGAAAAAAGGAGATATTTTAGCATATGTTCATGCAGCATCTCCTGAAAAAGCAGAAAAATGTATAGAGCAAATAAAAGAAGCTTATAAAATAGGAACTAAAAAAATCTCTAAGAAAAATATAATAGAAATTATCTAAAAGTGAATAATATACATAAGAAAAGGAAGGTGGTATCTAATGTCAAGTAATGACGGAAAAGAATTAAAAGAAAAATTATTTAAAGACAGAAAATCTGGATGGGAAAATTTATCTGATGAAGAATTAGAGCAAATTTTTAGATTTGCAGATGAGTATATGTATTATTTAAATGCATCAAAAACAGAAAAAGAAATAGTTCAAAATTCAAAAGAAATTTTAATAAAAAATGGATTTGTTGATATTTCTGAAAAAGAAACTTTAAATCCAGGAGATAAAGTTTTCTATGTAAATAGAGGAAGATGTTTATATGCTGCTGTAATTGGTACAGATAATACAGAAAATGGATTTAAAATAGTTGCAGCACATTGCGACTCTCCAAGAATAGATTTAAAGCAAAATCCATTATATGAAGATCAAGGACTTGGAATGTTAAAAACACATTATTATGGAGGAATAAAAAAATATCAATGGACTAATATTCCACTTAGTATACATGGAACAGTAGTTAAACCAGATGGAGAAAAAGTAAATATTTGTATTGGGGAAAAAGAAGAAGACCCTATATTTACAATTTCAGATTTATTACCTCATTTAGCACAGGAACAAATGGAGAGAAAATTGAAAGATGGTGTTCAAGGTGAAGAACTAAATGTGTTAATGGGAAGTATACCATATGATTGTGATGAAGTATCTGAAAGAGTAAAATTAAACATATTAAAATTATTAAATGATAGATATGGAATTAAAGAAGTTGATTTTATAAGTTCAGAAATAGAATTAGTTCCAGCATTTAAAGCCAAAAGTACAGGTTTAGATTATAGTATGATTGCAGGATATGGTCAAGATGATAAAGTATGCTGCTATACAGGATTAAGAGCAATACTAGATACAACATATCCAAGAAAAACTGCTTTATGTATAATTACAGATAAAGAAGAAGTTGGATTCAATGGAGTTTCTGGAATGGAATCAAGAATATTTGATACATTTGTATTAGAAATACTTGAGAAAACTGGAAACACAAAATCAAGTTCATTATATAAAGCATTTTCAAAAACACAAGCACTATCTGCAGATGTTGATGCAGCATTTAATCCTAATTTTGCATATGCTTTTGAAAAAAATAATACAGCATATTTAGGAAAAGGTATGTCACTTGTAAAATATACAGGTTCAAGAGGAAAATCAGGAGCATCAGAAGCACCAGCAGAACTTGTTGCTGAACTTAGAAAGATATTTGATGAAGCAAATGCAAAATATCAATCTTGTGAACTTGGTAGAGTAGATAAAGGTGGAGGAGGAACAATAGCTCTTACTCTTGCAAATAGAGGAATGGATGTTGTAGACCTTGGAGTTCCTGTAATGGGAATGCATTCACCTTATGAAATAACAAGTAAATTTGATGTATATCAAGCTTATAAAGGATATAGAGCATTCTTTAATAATTAAGATGTAAATATAATAAGTAAAGCCTATAAATATATATTTTTTTGCACCTTGGTGTCGCAACTCTCTAGTTGTAAATTATAGAAAATGAATTTCCTATAATTTACACTTGTATGATAGTTGCTCCAATTCGCACTCACTGCGTTCGTTTGATCGCTTACGCGGTGCTTTAAAATATATATTTATAGGCTTTACTTATATATATAACAAATAATTAAAGAATGTTTTATACACTTTACATAATCTTGAATATATGCTATAATTAGAATGTATTTTAAAGGAGAGTGTAATTATGTATTATTTATTGGTTTTACCTGTTATATTTTTAGCAGTAATAGTAAAATTAGTTTCAGATAGATATAAATTAAAAATATTTAGTAAAATATGCTTTGTTATAATTGTTATTGGAGTAATATTATTTGTATATTTATTTGCATCATATAAAGGATATGATATTATTCAAATTATATATGATTTCTTATTTGACTTAGATTTCAGTACTTTAAAATTAAAATAAAACTTGTACAGAAGATATATCTAAAAATTTTTTCCTTCTAAAGTTTTAGATATTTGAGGAATTTATTAATTTGTATTTTGAGCAGAGATTTTTCTCTGCTTTTTCTTTTGCAAATCTTGACAAATTTGACAATATTTTTTTGAAAGTTTTTGTCGAAAAAGCTTTTAAAAAAACTAAAATATGATATAATCAAATTGAATTTTATACATAAATATATGCATAGAATGAATAGAAGAGAATGATATAATGTATTTATTCTTAAGCGATAAATAGCTTAAACATTTGAAGAAAGGAGATATGTTAGAAAATCTAACATAAACTAAAGAATGGAAAATACTAAATGTCAAGGATGTAATGGGCAAGATCCAAAAATGCAAGAAATCCTTAATACTTACAAACAAGAAAAAGATAACCTAATTCAAATATTAAACGAAGTTCAAGAATATTATGGTTATGTGCCAGAAAAAGCTCAAGTTGCAATTTCTGAATATTTATCAATTCCTATGGCTGAAATTTATGGTGTTATTACTTTTTATTCAAGATTTACTTTAAAGCCAAAAGGAAAATATCATATCGCCGTATGCTTAGGAACAGCATGTTTTGTAAAAGGTTCTGAGAAAATCTTAGATAGAGCTAAAGAAAGATTAGGTATTGATGTTGGAGAAACAACAAAAGACGGTAAATTTTCTTTAGAAGCAACTAGATGTGTTGGTGCATGTGGATTAGCACCAGTTTTTACAGTTAATGATGAAGTTTATGGAAAAGCAACTGTTAAAACTATGGATGAAATACTAGATAAATATATGGAATCTGAAAACTAGAAAGGAGCGAATCTATGAAAACATTAGAAGAAATTTGCAATATTAGAGAAGAAAAAAGAAAAGAATTAGACTTAAGAGTAAATACTAATGCTACAACACGTGAAAAACATATTTTAGTTTGTCATGGTACAGGTTGTACATCTTCAAAATCTCCTAAAATTATAGAAAATTTTAGAAGAATAATAGAAGAGAAAAATATAGAAAATGTTAGAGTTATTCAAACAGGATGTTTTGGATTATGTGCTAAAGGTCCTATTGTAATAATAAGACCAGAAGATGTATTTTATGCAATGGTAACACCAAATGATTGTGAAGAAATAATTGAAAAACATATTCAAAACGGAGAAATTGTTGAAAGACTTTTATGTAAAGATGTTGATAATACAGTAGTAAAACAACTAGATGAATTAAATTTTTATAAAAAGCAAAAAAGAATTGCACTTAAAAATTGTGGTGTAATTGATCCTGAAAATATAGATGAATATATTGCTTTTGATGGATATAAAGCATTAGAAAAAGTTTTATTCCATATGACACCAGATGAAGTAATTACAGAAGTTTCAAACTCTGGATTAAGAGGTCGTGGTGGAGCTGGATTCCCAACAGGTAAAAAATGGTCATTTACAAAAATGGCAGTGGGAGATCAAAAATATGTAGTATGTAATGCTGATGAGGGAGACCCAGGAGCATTTATGGATAGAAGTATTTTAGAAGGAGATCCACATTGTGTTGTAGAAGCTATGATGATAGCAGGATATGCTGTTGGAGCGACTAAAGGATATATTTATGTAAGAGCTGAATATCCAATAGCAGTAAAACGTTTTCAAATAGCTATAGATCAAGCAAGAGAATATGGAATTCTTGGAAAGAATATATGGAATTCTGGATTTGATTTTGATTTAGAAATAAGACTTGGTGCAGGTGCATTCGTTTGCGGTGAGGAAACAGCATTATTAGAATCAATTGAAGGTAGACGTGGTCAACCAAGATTAAAACCGCCATTCCCAGCAAATGCAGGATTATTCGGAAAACCAACATTAATAAATAACGTAGAAACTTATGCTAATATAACAAAAATCATTTTAAATGGAGCTGAATGGTATTCTAGTATAGGAACAGAAAAATCAAAAGGAACTAAAGTATTTGCTTTAGGTGGAAATGTAAATAATATAGGTTTAGTAGAAGTTCCAATGGGAGTTACTTTAAGAGAAATTGTATTTGATATTGGTGGTGGTATACCAAATGGCAGAAAATTTAAAGCTGCTCAAACTGGTGGTCCATCAGGTGGATGTATAACAGAAGAACACTTAGATACACCAATTGATTATGAATCTTTACAAGCTATTGGTTCAATGATGGGATCTGGTGGATTAATTGTTATGGATGATTCAAAATGTATGGTAAATTTAGCGAAATTCTATTTAGGATTTACAGTTGATGAATCATGTGGAAAATGTACCCCATGTAGAATTGGAACAAAAAGATTACTTGAAATGTTAGAAAAAATAACAGAAGGAAATGGTGAAGAAGGGGATATTGAAAAACTAGAAAGATTATGTAGCAATATTCAAAAAGCTTCTGTTTGTGGGCTTGGTCAAACAGCTCCAAATCCAGTATTAAGTACAATAAAATATTTCAGAGAAGAATATAGAGAACATATTGATCATAAGGAATGTAGAGCAGGTGAATGTAAAGCATTAATGAAATTACATATAGATCCAGAATTATGCAAAGGTTGTGGATTATGTAAGAGAAATTGTCCAGTAGATGCAATTTCTGGTGATGTAAGACAAACACATGTTATTGATGAAGAAAAATGTATTAAGTGTGGTACATGTATTACTAAATGTCCATTCCACGCAATCAAATCTTAGGAGGTAAGTAATGGTTAATTTAACTATAAATGGAAGAAAAGTTGAAGTTCCAGAAGGAACAACAATTTTAGAAGCTGCTAAAAAAGCAAATATCGATATTCCTACTTTATGTTTCTTAAAAGATGTAAATGAAATTGGTGATTGTAGAATGTGCGTTGTTGAAGTTGAAGGTAGACGTGGATTTGCAACATCATGTATTCAAAAAGTAGAAGAAGGAATGGTAGTAAAAACAAATACACCAGCAGTTATTGAAGCTAGAAGAATAGTACTTGATTTAATTTTATCAAACCATGATAGAGAATGTTTAACATGTACAAGAAATGGAACATGTGAATTACAAAAACTTGCTCAAGAATTTTATGTTGATGAAATAAAATATCAAGGTAGTAGAAATAAACATGAAATAGATGATATATCACCAGCAATTGTGAGAGATTTCAATAAATGTATTTTATGTAGAAGATGTGTTGCAACTTGTAAAAAAGTTCAAGGAATTGGTGCAATAGATTGTACTGAAAGAGGTTTTGCTTCAACAGTTTCAACATATAAAAATAAAAGTCTAAATGATGTAAATTGTACATTTTGTGGTCAATGTATAGAAGCTTGTCCAGTAGGTGCTTTAAAGGAAAAAGATAGTACTGCTGATGTGTGGAGAGCTTTAAGAGATGAAGATAAATATGTTGTAGTACAAACAGCTCCAGCAGTAAGAGTTGCTCTTGGAGAAGAATTCGGAATGGAAATTGGTACTAATGTAAAAGGCAAAATGGTAACAAGTTTAAGACATTTAGGTTTTGATAAAGTATTTGATACAAACACTGGTGCTGATTTTACAATTATGGAAGAAGGAACAGAATTCTTAGATAGATTCCAAAATGGTGGAACACTTCCAATGATTACTTCATGTAGTCCAGGATGGGTTAGATATATGGAATTAAATTATCCTGAATTAATTCCAAACTTATCAACTTGTAAATCACCACATCAAATGTTTGGTGCACTTATCAAATCATATTATGCTGAAAAAATGGAAATTGACCCTGCAAAAATATATGTTGTATCAGTTATGCCATGTATTGCTAAAAAATTTGAAAGAACAAGGGATGATATGCAAGGAGCAGGATATGATGATGTTGACGCAGTTATTACTACAAGAGAACTTGCTAGAATGATAAAACAAGCACATATTGATTTCGTTAATCTAGAAGATTCTAATTTTGATGATCCAATGGGAGAAGCAACAGGAGCAGCAGCAATATTTGGAACAACAGGTGGAGTTATGGAAGCTGCATTAAGAACTGTTCATGAAAAAGTTACAGGAAATCATTTTGAAAAATTAGAATATGAGCCAGTTAGAGGAGCAGAAGGAATTAAAAGAGCAACAGTAAATATGAATGGAACAGATGTTAAAGTTGTTGTTGCATCAGGATTAAAAAATGCTCAAATTATCATGGATGAAATAAAAAGTGGAAAAGCAGATTACCAATTTGTTGAAATTATGGCCTGTCCAGGTGGATGTGTAATGGGTGGTGGTCAACCAATCAGAACATCTAAGGAAAGAGCAAGCATAGATATTAGAAGCAAAAGAGCAAATGCTTTATACACAATAGATGAGAAAAGTACAATAAGAAAATCTCATGAAAATCCAGTAGTGCAAAAAATTTATGAAGAATATTTAGGAGAAGCTGGAGGACATAAAGCACATGAATTATTACATACAAGCTATGTAAAAAGAGAAAAATATAAATTAGATGATTAATATTTTAAGAGGTCCAGAAAAATCTAGACCTCTTTTGTGTTGACATAAAACTGCAAAAGATGCTATAATAAATGTATAACTTTTGTTAGGAGGTTTACTACTATGCTAGAAAGTATTCGGGAGATTTCAACTTTACTAGGAGTAGAACCGCTTTGGATTTGGATCATTCTTGCGCTTCTTGTTTTACTGGGAGTTGTCAAGTGCATGTATCCATGGAAACCGGAGTGGAAAGCCAAGAAAACAAAGGACAAAGATGGTAATGAAGTAACCACTTATTATCATTTGGATATATAAAAATTGGTGCCTGCTACACGTAGCAGGCATCTTTTTATATTAGTATAAAAGTAAATATTACAGAAAAAAATCCTTGAAGCAATTTTCCATAAAAGTAAGGTTTTATAGAAATTCCTTCTTTGGCAATAATGCTATAAACTTGAAGAAGAACTGAAATTCCTCCAAATCCTAATAAAAAGGATGTTAGTAATATAGACAATGTATAATAAGATGAGGATAAAGTTGCTGTCAAATTAACACCATTCGTAAGTTCAATAATTCCATATATAGTACTTAATGAAATTTCTTTTGGAATTCCAAAACTAGATAGTAATTCTGTGCAAATTACTAAAATTCCAGAAGATTCTAGAATCGATAAAATTACTGAAAAAATAACAATAAATCCACCAATTAAAAGTATGGTAGAAATTGCCTTTTTAATAGAGTTTCCTAAAATTTCTCCTATATCAGAAATTTTCATTGGAGTAAGTTTTGAGTTAAATTTTGTTTCTCTATAATTTATATCAAATTTATTTTTTTTCCAGAATCTAAAACAATATCCAACAAGTAAAGAGGCTAAAATATGTGATATTAATAATGTAATTCCAAGAGTTTTATTTCCAAATAAAGCAATTCCAACAGTACCTAAAATAAATAAAGGTCCAGAATTATTTGTGTATGCTATAAGACGTTCTGCTTCAATTTTAGAAATTATTTTTTGACTTTTTAAATTACATACAACTTTGGCCCCAACAGGATAACCGCTAATTGTACCTAAAATTATTGCAACAGCACTTTCTCCAGGAACATTGAAAACAGGTTTCATAAATTTATTTAATATTTTTCCAAGTATATAAGTAAAATTCGTTTGGCACAAAAGCTCTGTTGCTACAAAAAATGGAAATAAGGTTGGCAATACTTTTGTTGCCCACAATGCTAGTCCATTTTGTGCTGCAATTAAATTATTATTAGAAAATAGTAAAAGACATATTGTAAATAGTATAAAAATAATTGTAAAAAAATATTTACGAATTGAAATTACTATAAAGTTCATGGAGACCTCCATTATATAATATTTCTTATAATTATATATTCATAAATATAGAGAATATGACTATAAGTTAAATTGTTATTTGTATGAGTAAATTTAACTTTCTATAGTATTGCTTAGAAGTAAATATGAATTTTTTAAAAGTTTT
>CAPOZU010000008.1 GCA_948676835.1 uncultured Clostridia bacterium | reverse complement strand
CCATTTTGTACCTCCAATAATATTTTATATACTAGGTATTTTTTTGTCTATCAAAAGTCTTTTACATTAATATTTTTAACTTTATTTGTTTGTCAAAAGTTTTTTACATTATATTTTACATTCGATAAATTGTAATTTAGCGAACTAATCTCTTTATTCTCTCAACATAATCATCTGCATGATTTATGCTAATATCCCCATGATAATATCCTTGTAGTACATCAAGTTCACTATTTGGTATTAAATTAGCAATTTTAGTTGCCGATTTTTTCATAATAGGTCTTTCTTTGCTTCCTACCAATACAAGCACTTTTGCTCTAGTATGTGATAAAGTATCTTTTACTTCATAACTAGAATTTGACTTCATAAAAGCAATTAAATTATCTTTTGTAATTTTACAAGTATCTTCATAATACATATCAAACAAACTGTTTTTAAGTTTTAAACTTTTAAACTGTAGTTTTGAAAACCATTTTTTACTTATTAAACAATATGATAAATTAAATGTTGGCTCTATCATTTTATAAGTAAAATTCATAGGAATTGCCAAAGCACTTTCAACAATAGCATATTCACATATATTGGGATTTTTAGATAGTATTTCTAACAATATTTGTCCTCCTAATGATAATCCTCCAATTAGTTTTACTTTTCCATTATAATTATCATTTATAAAATTTATTATTTCTAAAGCATTACTTTCAATGGAAGTAAAATTTGTATCACTATTCGAATGTCCGTCTAGTATAGGGATAACTATGTGAAATTCATCTTCAAGCAATCCTATTTCATCTATATAATTCCACCAAGAAAGACCGCCACCATGCAATAAAATTATAGTATCATTATTCTTTGATCCATATTCTTTATATTCCATCTTACACCTCTAGATTGTAATTTAGTGAATAGTATGTGCTGTAATAATCGTATAACTGTATGAGTTAATAGTTATCTTTATATTATCAATTTCACAATACCAATTCTTGCCTTGTTTATATATATTACATTTTTTATCTAAAACTTTATTTTTGCAATAATCAACTACATCATTTGTATCTAGTTTAAGATTTTTCTTAATTCTATCTATACCCATTTTTGTAGTATGAACTTTATCTATATTTAATAACAATATCTCTTTATTCATAAACTATCAACTCCATAAATTGTAATTTGTAATTATCTATGACTTATATAATCTAATGTTTTAGTTGTTAACGGTTTGAATATTAAATACATAACATATCCAATACTTCCACCTATGACATTAGTTATTAAATCCGTTATATCTGATGATCTAAAACCATTTATTAAAGGCTGTAATAACTCAATTCCTAGACTTAATAAAAAAGTATAAAAAACAACTTTTAATAGTCTAACATTTCCTTTTTTTACTAAAGGCATTAAAAAACCAAAAGGAATTGTCATTATCACATTTAATTCCACTTGTCTAATAAAATCACCTCTACCATTTAAAACATCAATAAATGGAACTAAATTCATTGAATCGTATGGGTGATTAAATATAAATGGTAAAGATGTTATTATAGGCATTAAGGTAAAAAATAATACAAAAGATAAGTATATATACATTAAAGTATTTACAAGCAGTACATCTCTACCTTTTTCTTTCCATTTCTTATAAAATTTCCAAAAATATATTATTATTAAAACTGCAAAATCTACTAACTCTTTCATTTTCTTACCTCCCCTCCAAATTGTAATTTTTCAGTTAGATATTATATTCAAATCCAACTTCCAAATATTCTTTTTCTCCTATTTCTATTGTTCTTTCCTTAATAATTTTTCCACCCATTTTTGTATAAAACTTTTTAGATGGCTCATTATCTTTTAAACACCATAATATCATTTTTGTTCTATTTTTACTTTTAAACTCATTTGTAACAAATTGAAATAGTTTTGTTCCTATACCATTGTACTTTAAGTCTGGATTAACATATAGTGCTAATAATTCACAATCTATATTTGATATATCTTGTGTAAACTTATTACTATCAATATATCTGCAAAATCCAACTACTTGATTATTTAATTCTGCAACTATAAAACCATTTTCTTTATAGTCATTTCTTCTTTTTTCAATTCTTTCATTTCTATTCATTGAATTTAGAATATTGTCATCAACTATTCCTTTATATGCTGATTTCCAACCATTTATTTGAATATCTACAACATCTGGAATATCTTTTTCTTCAATATTTCTAATTATAATATTTTCCATATTTTATCACTCTTTCAAATTGTAATTCGTTGTTATTCTAACTTTTTTGATTTTTATATTTTATCATCATAAAGATAGTCATTATAATCGTTGCAATAAATATAATTATCCATATAATAACTAATGGAAAACCAAAAGCTATATAAAGAGATAATGTACTTTTAAATGCTGATATTCCATATACCATTTTCGTTCCTTCCAATGCAATATTTATTCCATTTTCATAACTATACATACATTTATTAAATATCAATATTGTTGGAATTATCACTAAAATCCACATTATTATCGTAAATATCACAAATATTATTTTTTTATTCATTTAGTTTTACTCCTACATTTCGTTATCACTAATAACTTCTATTGATTTTAATTCTAGTTCATTTAATGGTACATTTAAGTTTTGGTATTGTACTTTTATTTTACTTCCTCTTTCTATATTTCCAATAATTTCTGTATCATCTGTAATTTTGAATTTCAATGCAAATGGCAAATTATATTCTTTATCAGAAATATCATATTTTATATATATTTCTCCAGAAGTATTGTAATAATCTACAACAGTTGTTATTACTGTTTTTTCATTATTTATAGTTTCTTTTTTTATTGCATCATAATCTTTTGATTTTAAAACAATAATTGAATTATCTCTTGTATCAAAATCATTATTGCCCATAGTATATTTATACTTTATTAAATCTCCAGTACAAATTATTATATCTCCCTCTTGAATATAACTTGTATCATATTTTTTGGATGTGTAATAATCTATACATTCTTGTTTTTTATCATCGATATTAGCTCTAGTATATTCTTTCATTTCAAGTCCATATTCTCCAAAATGTTGCCCATTAAATATATAAATATATCCATTATGATTTAATTCCACTATGCCTTGAATAGTTGTATTTTCAATAGTTCCTTCAATTTCTTTTGATTTAGATATATCATATAGCAAATTTCCATCTTCATCATATATAGTTGAATGTTCAAATTCAGTTTTATCTATTCTAGTATTATCTATTTCTTTCTCTTTATTGAATAGCATTATTCCAAATAATATAATTACTAATATCACACATATTACAATAATAATATTTTTCTTCATACATATACCTCCAAAAGATAAATTACTATTTTTCTTTTACAATATTATCAAAAACAATACTTATTTTCAACTTATTATTTTAATATACATTAACAAATTTCAAAAAAATTTTATTTTTTCACATCAACTTTTCCTTGATATTTCAACACTTTCAAACAAATGTTGCGTCAGACGCAATATTTTGTGTTTTTTGGCATTTTTTATCAATTTTTGAGTAATTTTTTATAAAAATAGGGGTAAAAATGGCACTTTTTGCCTAAAAAGTTGCATACAGTGCAAATTTTGTTGCATAGGACGCAAATTTGACTTTTTTGCTTTGTTTACATAAAAATGTTATTCTTGTATTGTAAAAAGTAAACAATTCAAATTTATATAGATTTCTTATAAGAAAATACAAAAGATATGTAACTTATTTAATAATATACGCGTGATTATTAGATAACTTACAGAGAATTGCTTAAAAGAAAAATTGGCTAGACAATTTTTCTAACATCAAAAGTCCTCTACTTAAAGGACTTTTGATATTAAAATAAATGATAAAACTATATAATGTTGCAACTTATATATGTTTTGAAATTTATTTTAATTAGCATAATCAAATTCTATACTATTCCTTTATATAGAGAACTTAAATTGATTATGCTAGGGGTTATTAGGGGTATCCCCTAATCATACAGAGGTCTTTTGAAAAAGTCCTCTAGTATGTTATAGCAAAAAATTGCTTGTGTAATTTAAGTCAAAAGATAAAGCTAGAATTCTAGCAATACTTCGTAGGCTTACTTAAAAAGTGCACTTTTACAATTAAATATTCTTGTGAAAGGAAAAAGATATATGAGTTATGCAATAATAAGAAATGCAAAATATACAATAAACAACTTAAATGTAATCTTTAGGCATAATGAAAGAAAAAATACAAATTACTCTAATAAAGACATCAATAAAATTAACTCTATAAAAAATTACTCTATAAAACCTTGTAATGTTCCATACTCTAAAAGATTTAATGAAATAAAAAGGCAATATCATTTAAAAGGACAAATTAAGAAAACAAGTAATGTTGTATGCGAATATATAATCACATCTGATAAAGAGTTTTTTGAAGAAATTGGAGAAGCTGAAACTAAAAGATATTTTGAAACTGCACATAAATTTGTATGTTCATATAAAGACTTAGGAGAACAATATATTATTTCAAGTAAAGTACATATGGACGAGAAAACTCCTCATTTGCATTTAGTATTTATTCCAGTTGTTCATACTAAAGATAAAAAGACTAATAAATCTATTGATAAAATATCTTGCACAGAATTTTGGAAAGGCAAAAATAGCTATAAACAACTTCAAGACAGATTTTATTCATATATGACTAAAGCTGGCTTTGATTTAGATAGAGGTAGAACTCGTGAAAATGCCCATATTCCTATTAAAGAATTAAAAGCAATAACTAATCACGAAGTACAAGAATTTGAGCTAAAATCGCTTAATATTGAGCAAGAACTTAACACAAATAATATAGATTTATTAAGAGAGGATTATAAAAGAATAATAAAGAAATGTAATACTTTAACAAAACAATATACAAAAATAAAAGTTATAAACGATTCTACATTAGAAAAAATAGAAAATTTAAAACAAGATTATACTAATTTAAAATTAGAATATTCCAAAGTAAAAAATAATAATAACTGGCTTAAACATTGCTTAAGTAAAACTTTTGAATATGTAAGTATTTTATTTGACTTTCCTATTGATAGACTAAAGAAATTAGTAAATGATTATATTATTAAGGAGAATAAAGAAAATGAAAAAATTAGAACAAGATAATTTTGAAATAGAATTAATTGATACTAAAGAAGAAAATAAATCAATAAGTAACTTATTAATAGAATATGGATTTGATAATATAGATGATCCATTCAAAAACATATCTGTTAAAGATGTTGCAAAAGATTTACATATCGGAAAAAATAAAGCTTATGAATTATTTAATCAAAAAAATTTTCCTTCAATAAATATTGGTCGTTCTTGGAAAATAATGTTATTATCTTATTTATTGTGGAAATTAGACAAAAGGATTTAGGAGGTGATTTTATAGCAAGACAACCTAATCCAGGAAATGGTAGTATATATTACAATAAATCAAGACATAATTGGACTGCTTCATATTTTCTTATTGATTTAGAAACTGGAAAAGAAAAAAGAATTAGAAAGTCTTTTCCTACACAAGAACTTGCAAGACAACATTTAGATGAAATAATGCTTCAAAAGAATAATAAAATCTTTATAGAAAATAATGGTATTCTACTAATAAAACTAATGAAAATGTTATTAAATAAAAAAATGGACACAAATCTAATTACTGATAGAGCTTATGCACGAACTATGGACACTATAAGAATAATTGAAAAATGCTATTTAGCAAATAAAAATATCAATGATATAACAACTGAAGAAATACAAACTTATTTAAATTCATTAACAGAAATTTATAGTAATTCCTCAATACAAAAAGTTTATTTTCAATTTAAAAATGCTTTTGAATATTGCTTAAACAAAGGTTATATACATCAAAATCCTATGTATGAAACAATAAAACCTAAAAGTAAAAAAGAAGATAAAGTTTTTAGAGCATTAGAAGTTGATGAACAAAAAGCTTTAACTGATTATCTTTTAAATACAACATTATATGATACTCCATACAGAAACGTATTTTTAATACAACTATATATGGGACTTCGTGTTGGTGAAGCTTTAGCATTAAAGAATAGTGATTTTGATTTAAAAAGAAGAATTTTATCAGTGAATAAAACTTTAACAACAGACAAAAACGACAAAGTATGTATTGGAAAAACAACTAAAACTTATGCTGGAAAAAGAGAACTTCCTACCCCTGATTTTATATTACCTTACATATTAGAACAAATGAAAGTTGCACAAGATAATCAAGATGAAATGTTGTTTTTAACCCCACAAGAAGGTCTTGTTCTTCATTCTACTATAAATAGAAAACTTAAAAGCATTGCAAAAAAAGTTGGAATTTCTGACAATATCTCTACACACACTTTAAGACATACTTATGGAACTAGATGTATTGAATCTGGAATGAGAGCAGTTGCACTTCAAAGATTAATGGGACATACTGATATAAATGTAACTCTAAACACATATACTACTGTATTTAATAAATACAAAGAAGAAGAACTTAAGAAAGTTAATGAATATTACTTGAATAATGACATATTTGATAATCATTCTTTAGAAACTGCAAAATCAATTGAAGATTATGAAATATAGCAAAATAAACGGGATGTAAAAACATCCCGTTTACATTATATTATTATTTTAGAAATCTTTAAAAACTTATTAACAATTTCATTAATTTTTTGCCAATCTACATTGTATTCAATATTAAATAAAAATTGAGGAATATTTCCTAAATAATGATTATAATCTCCATCATATTTTATATTTTCTTTTCCATATTTTAATGTTGTGTGTATTATTTGTAATAAATCTCTTTTTAATGCACTTTTATCATATATATTATATAAAGATATTATAGCGAATTTGGAATACCAACCGTCTAAATATTTTGATAATTCTATGTGTGTAATATTTTGAGATTTTATATATTCAAGATCCTGTTCTATTAAATAGCCTTTTTTAAATGAATTTCCAATAACGTATTCTTCATTTTTATCGTCATTGTACTCAAAATTGATACTAATATCATCAAAGCAATAATTTTTAGGAACATTATAAACTTTCATTTTCCAATTTATGATAAAATTTAATACAAACTCTTTATACTCACTATTTAAATAATTTTTAATATCATTAAAGTCAACTGATTTACTTCTAATATGCCTTCCTAATTCTGATTCAATTTCATAAATTACATATTTTTTATTCAAAGAATTTATAACTTTTGGATTTAATCCATGTAAGTAAAAATGATATTTATTACCTATATAAAACACTTTTAAATTGCTAGAAATATAGTTTATTGTGTTTTCATCTAACATATTAAAAAATTCACATAATATATGAGTTATTCCTTTTTCTGACATTTGTTGGGAATTATCAATTATTTCAATAGCTTCTTCAATTTTTATTATTTTTTCATCATATAGTAATTTTAAAACTATTGGTAATGTATATACCGTATAATCTTTTCTTCTATAATACATACAATAATATTGATTTATATTTTGTATATCTATATTTCTTTTTTCCTTTATAGCTAATCGTATATATGCTGTAATTTGTTCATTTAATGTAAAAGATCCCTCTAATCTTGTATAATCAATTAATTGCTTTAATGATAAATTTATATAAGGATTTATTTCTCTACATTTTCCCTTACTATATATTTCTTCTCTAGCATAATTTAAACACCAACTAGCCATATATGTATCGTTTATTCCTATTCTTCTAAAAATTAATTCTAATTCAAATACAGCAATCTTATTACTTTCATATATATATTTATTTACTATTTCATAATAATTTTTATATTTCAAATTATTAATAAATATATAAGATAAAAATTTGGAAAATTTTTTCATTCTTTCGTATGATGATAAAGTATTACTTAATAAATAATCTTGTTCATATTTATCAATATCATCAAATTCTTTATCTGAATCAAAAAAATGTTTTTCATTATATATATCCTCATATAAACTGTTTTCAAAATTATCTCCATCATAATTTTGATCAGACATTATTTTTTTATATAAATTTGGATTTCCTGATATTATTGTGTAGTACATATAAAATAAATTTCTTGAGCTATATATATTATCCTGAATATTTATTTTATTTTTCTTATAATATCGTAATTGTTCATATAGTAAAGCATTTGAAAAACTCAAATGATCTCTTTTTACAATTGTCAGTATTAAAATAAATTCATAATATTGATATATACTTAAAACATCATAATTATTCTTTACTAAAATATCTTTTAACTTTAGATAAAAATCAAATATTCCTTCTATATCTATATTATTACTACATAGTTTATTAAACATTTCAAAATTACAATATTTTATTAATATATTCTTTTTATCATCATTACTAATATCAAATTTATCAATTCTTGCTAAAAATCTTAATTCATCTTTATTAATTGAATCTAAAACAAATTGATTCAATTGTTGTTTTATTTTTTTCAATCCTTTTTGATCCTGTATTAAATATGTATTTAAACTATCATGAATCAAAGTTATTCTGTTTAATCTTATTTCAAATAAATATCTATGTTTTTTAATAAATGATTTTATTAATTTACTACAAGTATATCCAAATATCTTATCAATTTCATAATAAGTTATATAACTATTAGTAACTAAAAAAACTGATAGTTCATTTTTTATTTCTTCATTTTTAATTATTTTATCATAATATTCATTTATATCATTTATTTTATTTGTTTCTAAAATTTCATTACTATACATATAATGTTGAATTATAAAATCAGTAATTATTGGATAACCATCAGTTATGTCGAATATTTTTTCAATAATATCATAATCTTTAATATTGTATTTATAATTTATGTACTCATATGTTTCATCTTTAGTCCAATTTTCTAAAATTTGACAATCCCATTGTATTTCTTTTTTTAATGGTCTTGATAATATTAGAACTTTTATGTTACCATTTTGCTCTAGTTTAGTAAAAAAATCAAAAAAATTGTCAATCTGTGATGGGTTATAATTTTCCACATGGTCCAATCCGTCAATTATTATTAATTTTTTATCATCAGATATTTTTTGTATTATATCTTCTTCAGAATATTTCACAAAATTATTAAATAATTTTATACTTAATTCTTGTATAAAATTTTTATATTGTAATCTTTCTAATCTGTTTTCATCTTGATCACTTATCCAAAATCTATATAATAAACTATTAGTATCTTCTATTTCATTTACCAAATGACTTTTTCCAACGCCTGGTTTTCCAATTATAAATTTAATTCCATTTTCATTATTAATAGTGAATTTTCTAATATTTATCGTTTTTTCCATTAATTGAGTTGAAAAGAATTTATATTCTGGTAAATCTTCTATACATACGCAATTACATGAATTAGATGCCATTTTTTCAGAAAAAACTAACATTTGACTAAATCTAGAATTATTATTATATTTATTAAAAAGATTCTCAAATAATTCATTAACATCTGCTAGAATTATATATACTTCATTGCTAAAATAAGCTTCTAATCCAAATATATTAGAATTAGTTTTTACTATATCTTTTGGTACATTTTTTAAAATAAATACATTTATTCCTTTTCCACTTTTTATACTCAAATCTCCATTAGACTTTATTCCGTTATTAGTTATTTCTACTTTTTTTAGATTTTCATAATTTTTTGTCTGTATATAATATAATATATCATTTTCGCAAACTAGAACATCATCAAAATTATGTCCTTCTGGTGTAATTTCCGCTTCAACACTAGATATCTTTCTTTCCAAATCCATTTTTAATAAAAAATATGTATATATACTTTTTTGATAAGAATAACCTTTAAATGCATTTTTCGATGCTTTCATAGTTTTCACTCCTTTTCACATATTTTAATTATATCATAATTTATTATAATAATATATTATTTATTTTTCTCTCTAACTTATTTGGCAAATTATGTTTTTTAAATCAATTATTCATGTCAACAACTCCACCTGTAAACCACTTTCCTTTACATAACATTTTATACACCTATTGCAAATACTCACTTTTTATTATTCTTGGCAACAAAATGGCTTCCGACTAGAATTATTTTTTTCGTTGTTGCCAGAAATGTTGACAAATCTTTGTCACTTTCAAAATTAATGTGTCCCTCTGTAAATCAAAAAAGCTTATTTTTCGGTACATTCAGGGACACATTAAATCCATAAATTGTTGAAAAATAAACTTATATTGGAGCGGGTAGCGAGAATCGAACTCGCGCTATCAGGTCGGAAGCATGACATTCTACCACTAAATTATACCCGCAAATATTTAATATAAATATATTATACACAACAAAATGTTTTTTTGCAAGAAAAAAGCCATCATACTAGACTTATTTCTAATACAATGACAATTTATTGGAGCAGGTAGCGGGAATCGAACCCGCATAGCCAGCTTGGAAGGCTGGAATTCTACCATTGAACTACACCTGCGATATTTACTTTATCAATGGAAATTTGTTGGAGCAGGTAGCGGGAATCGAACCCGCATAGCCAGCTTGGAAGGCTGGAATTCTACCATTGAACTACACCTGCATTATTTCCTCTGACAAGTATAAATTATAATGCATTCTTTTTACTTTGTCAACCCTTAAATTAAATTTTTTATATCTATTATTGTATCATTTTTCTCTATACATTGTGTTTTATTCAAAATATTTTTACTAATTATTTTTATAATATAAATAAAGCAAAGCACCTGGAGAATTCTCCAGGTGCTTTGCTTTATTCAGTTAGACCTTCAAGTACCCCTTCAATTTTTGTTTTTGCAAGCTTGAACTTTTGATCACTGTCAAGTGTTGGAGCAAGCCGTTTGGTTATTTTTTTGAACCATTCCTGTACTGTAGTACTGCTCATTCTGAGTTCTTTAGGATTTCTGCAAATTTCAAGGAAACCTTCGTAAGAAAGATCTGGTCTCATCAGCATAAGTGCTCTTTGCATCTCATAAAATCCTGTTTTTGCAATTTGAGCCTCCTGCTTTGGAGTAAGCTTTGTTCTTTTCATAGCTTTATCAATCCAATTTCTTACAAATTCACTTTCTAAATTTACTTCTCCTGTGTTCTCACAAAAAGCAACTAATCCCTCTCCTGTTAATTTGCTTCTTCTTAAAAGTGCTAGTTTAATTGTATAGCTTTTGCATTTGGCAATTCTTATTTCCTGTTCAGGTTTTAATTTGACTCTTTCCATAGCCTTATTAAAATCGTCCTGAACAAGAGGATTGTCATAATTGAAATTAGATGGATTCTCACAGATTTCCACTAATGCACAGCCTCTAAGAGCAGGATATTGGAGCAAATATTCCTGTACTGCAAATACCTTGGTTCTTGCAAGTATTGCTTGTATTTTTCCTGAATTGTTTTGCTCTAATGCATATTTTGCTTCAGTTGCTGTTTTGGCAGTTTTAACAAAAGGAACAAGTTCAGATGCTTCAATTTCATTGTTTTTCCATGTTGCTTTCTTTTTTTCTTCTGGCTCTTCTAAAATTTCTGCATCCTCACATTCTTCTTCATTGCTTCCTTCTGCTTTTTCAGTGTTTTCAGACTCCGGAGTCCATTCTTCATCTGGTTGCCGTTTTTTTAAATAATTACTCAATATAAATGCAGCAATTAAATAGGCAACAATGGATACTACAACAATTGTCATATGGCTTTCCTCCTATTTTGTTAATGTTTTTAATGCTAACTGGTATTTCCAGATATAAAAAAGGAAACTGGCTTTCGCCTACTAAAATATTACTCATATATTATATAGAACTTTACATAAAATGTCAAATTATTTCCCTAAAATAGTATGTCAATCTTACTTTGTAAGATTGTGTATCAAGCATACACATAACTTTATATTATAAGAATCTATAATAATATAAAAAAAGAAAGTTCAGACTTTAAAATATCTAAACTTTCTATAAAATAATAAATATTATTCTTTATCTTCTTTTTTTGCTTCTTCAGCTTTTGCAGCTTCTTCTGCTTTAACTGCTTCAACAGCTTCAGCAACATCAGCTTCTGTAGCTGTTTCTTCAGATACAGATTCACCAGGAACAACTTCTTCTTTGATAACGATTTCTCTGTTTTCAATTCTTGCTCCAATTTTTTCTTTAGTTTTAGCTGCTTTACCAACTCTATCTCTTAAGTAATAAAGTTTAGCTCTTCTAGCTTTACCAACTCTAACTAATTCAACTTTTTCAATCATTGGAGAATGTACTAAGAATGTTTTTTCAACACCAACACCATAAGAGATTCTTCTTACTGTGAATGTTGCATTTACTCCTCCACCTTGTTTCTTTATAATAATTCCTTCGAAAACTTGGATTCTTTCTTTGTTTCCTTCTTTTATTCTAACATGAACTTTTACTGTATCACCGATACGTAATTCTGGTATTTTATTTTTAAGTTGTTCATGTTCAATAGATTTTAAAATATCCATTTTATTTCCTCCTTCTTTCAATAATGGATGTGATTTTCTCACTTTTTATTTCTTAATTCTTCTAAATATTTCTTTTCTTCGTTTGTCAGTTGAACTTTTTCTAAAAGTTCAGGTCTTTTTATGTAAGTTGTTTCTATTGCTTTTTTTCTGCGCCATTTATCAATATTTTCATGATGACCAGATTGTAATATTTCTGGAACTTTCATTCCTTCAAATTCTTCTGGTCTTGTATATTGAGGATACTCTAAAAGTCCGGCTTGAAAAGCTTTCTTCATGAGTAGATCCTTGGGCTAAAACACCATCTACATATCTTGACACACTATCTATTAACACCATAGCTGGTATTTCTCCTCCAGTTAAAACATAATCTCCGATTGAAATTTCTTCATCTACAATTTTGTCTATAACTCTTTGGTCTATTCCTTCATAGTGTCCACATAAAAGTATTAGATGTTTTTCTTTAGCTAATTCTTCAACCTTACTTTGACAAAGTTTTTTTCCTTGTGGTGATAAATAAATTACTTTAGCATTTTCATCTTTTACTGAATTAAAGCAATCATATACAACATCTGGACGAATAAGCATTCCTGCTCCTCCACCATATACTGTATCATCAACTTTTTTGTGTTTGTCCTTTGAGAAATCTCTAATATTTATTAAATTTATTTCTAATAAATCTTTCCCAACAGCTCTACCTATAACACTTTGCTTTATAGGTTCAAACATCTCAGGAAAAAGAGTTAATACATCAAATTTCATAATATTATAATCCTTCTATTAGGTTTACTATTATTTTACCAGCTTCAATATCTATAATTTTAATTACTTCATCAATTCCTGGTAAAAGCTTTTGTTTTCCAAGCTCATCTTTTACAACATAAACATCATTACTACCTGTTGAAAAAATATCATCAACTTTTCCTAAATATTCATCAGATTCTGTAAATACATCTAAACCAATTAAATCTGCTATATAATATACACCTTCTGGAAGCTTACCGAAAAATTTCTCTATCTACAACGATATAAGAATTTCTGAGTTTTTCTGCTTCTTCTACTGTATCTACATTTTTGAATTTAATAATAACTTGATTCTTATTGTATCCAACTTTTTCTATTTCATATTCAGTTAAATCATTTTTGTGTTTTACAAAAACTTTAGGTATTCTTTCAAATTTAGTATTGTCATCTGTAAAAGAATTAACCTTTACTTCACCTTTTAGACCTTTAACATTTACAATTTGACCTAATTCTAAATATTTATTCATATTTATCAACACCTAATCAAGAAATTCAACATTTACTTTTTTATGTTCTTTTGTTGCTACAGCTTTGATTATTGATCTTATAGCTTTAGCCATTTTTCCTTGTCTTCCAATAACTTTGCCCATATCATTTTTTGCCACTTTTACTTCATAGCAAATTGATTTAGCTTCTGTTTTTTCTGTAATAGATACTTCATCAGGATTATCTACTAAATTTTTAATTAATACTTCAAGTACATCTTTCATTTTCTCAAATCCTTTCTCCGCACTTCTATTTACTTTTGATAATTAGAATTGCGATTTTTACATTAAAATATCTTTTACTTATTTAGATGCTTTTTCGATTAATGCTTTAACTGTATCTGTTGGTTTTGCACCGTTTTTAATCCATGTAGCAACTTTTTCGTTATCTAAAACTATTGTTGCTGGATCTGTCATAGGATTGTATGTTCCTATTTTTTCAACGATTTTTCCATCTCTTGGAGATCTAGAATCAGCTACTACTATATGATAGAAAGGAGCTTTTTTCTTTCCAACTCTTTGTAATCTTATTTTTACCATTATAAATTCACCTCCTGAAAATATATAAATATATATAAATTTAAAAATTTAAAAACTAATTAATTAAAACTTCAAATTGTTTAAGTCATCCATATTCATGTTCATATTTTTCATCATTCTTTTCATCATACCTTTATTTGAAGTCATTTCTTTCATCATTTTTTGTGTCATCTCAAATGATTTCATAAATTTATTTATTTGTTCAACTGAAGTTCCACTACCTTTTGCAATTCTTAAACGTCTACTTCCATTTAATACTTTTGGATTTCTTCTTTCTTCTTTTGTCATTGAACAAATAATAGCTTCTATTCTTAAGAACTCTTTATCATCTACTTCAACATCTTTTAATTTACTTCCAAGACCTGGTATCATTTTTAAGATTGATGAAAAAGAACCCATCTTTTTCATTTGTCTTAATTGACCTAAGTAATCATCTAAATCAAAACTTTGTTTTTTCAATTTTTGTTCTAATTTTTGAGCTTCTTCTAAATCAAATGTTTCTTCTGCTTTTTCAATAATTGAAAGTACATCGCCCATTCCTAAAATTCTTGATGCCATTCTTTCTGGATGGAAAACTTCGATATCTGATAGTTTTTCTCCAGTTGCTGCAAATTTTATTGGTCTTCCTGTAATTTTTTTAACTGATAATGCAGCACCACCTCTTGTATCACCATCTAGTTTTGTAAGAACAATACCATCAATTCCTAATTCTTTATTAAATGTATCTGCAATGTTTACTGCATCTTGACCTGTCATTGAATCTACTACTAATAGTATTTCATGTGGTTTAACATTTGATTTTAAATCTTTAAGTTCTTGCATTAACGCTTCATCTATTTGAAGACGTCCTGCAGTATCTATAATAATAACATCATTTAACTTTGATATCGCAACATTTATTGCTTGTTTTGCAATTACATTTACATCCTTTGTATTTTCATTTGTATATACTGGAATGTCTAATTGCTTACCAACAACTTCTAATTGCTTTATAGCAGCTGGCCTATATACATCACATGCTACTAATAAAGGCTTTTTGCCTTGCTTTCTTATAATGTTTGCAAGTTTTCCGGCTGTTGTTGTTTTACCAGAACCTTGAAGACCAACTAGCATTATAACTGTAGGTGGATTTGGAGTGAAATTGATTTTTGATTCTTCTCCTCCAAGCAATAGGACCATTTCATCTTTTACTATTTTAATAACTTGTTGACCTGGTGTAAGAGATTTTAAAACATCTTGACCTAAAGCTTTTTCCTGAATTGTTGCTACAAATTCTTTAACAATTTTGTAGTTAACATCCGCTTCAAGTAATGCAAGTTTAACTTCTCTTAAAACTTCTTTTAAGTCGTCTTCAGTTATTCTAGCTTTTCCTTTTAGCTTTCTAGTTATTTCTTGTAATCTGGATGAAAGTCCTTCAAAAGCCATTACTTTTCCTCCCTATATATAATTTTATCTTCTGGCTTCTTTTAATTTTTCTTCAATATTTTTTAGAAGCTTAATAACTTCTTTATCTGATATTTTATTTTTACAATTTTTTATATCATCTAATACCGAATTAATTTTATTTTCCGCCTCTAAGTTTTTTTCCATAATCTTTAGTTTATCTTCATATTCTAATAGATTATTCTCACCTTTTTTTAGATTATCTCTAACAGCTTGCCTTGTTATTTCTTCATTTTCAGCAATTTCTGATTGAGAAAAATCATTATTATAGTAGTCATTTAAAAGATTGTATTGTTTTTCTGTTAAAAGCTTGCCGTATAAGTCTAAAAGAATACTCATCTTAATATTTTTTTCCATTTGACCACCTCTATATTTGTAATGCTAATATACTTTACAACATTTTAATGCTTTTGTCAATACTTTTAATGTCAAAATATTAAATTTTAGCTATTTTCCTACATATTTTAGTTCTACAATATACCATAAATTATTTTTATTTTGAAATTTTGAATTATAATAAGTATCACATGTTTTTTCTACTTCAAATCCTGCATTTTTAAAAAGTAAAGCACAATAATCAAAATACTTTTCGTTTAAAACCGTATATAATTTTTTTCCGTTTGATTTTTTCATAGAATTTTTCTTGTGAAAATTTTGAAAAATTATTTTTTACATTCATCATTGGATCTTTTTCCACAATTATATCTGCATTATACATTGGATTTTCTTCATTTCTTATTAAATCAATACAAGATGTATTATATCTTGATGAAATCCACACACCATCAATATTATACTTTTCTGAAACTGTATTTTCTTCTACATTATATGAAAAATCTTCTATAGAAACTTTTATTTTGTCAAGTATATAAACAACACCCAAAAATATTGAAAACATTAACTGTATTAATATTGCAAAAATTAGTACAAAATTCAATATTAATTTGAATATCTTATTTTTTTCTTTTTTGTTTCCTATAATAGATTTATAAATTCTATATATTTCATTAATTGCATTATAAAAAACATATATCTCAATCAAGAAATATGTTATAGGAATAAACATTCCATATCTTACATATCCAGATGCAAAAATTATCCAAACAGCAGTTGAAATCATAATTAAGATTGCTAAATTTATAACTTTTTTATATTTTTTATTTCTTATTAAACAATATATTAAAATAGAAAAACCAATTCCCCACACTGGGTCCACTAATCCTCTAATATCATCTCCTCTTAAAGGATTTATACTAATAGTTATTGGCCAAGTAATTGTTTCAATAATATTTTTGGCTCCTAGTCTTACATCTTTTGCAGAATTTTCTTCATAATAACTAGATTGAAAAATTGAATTATAGAATGGAAAAATTGGATTTTGTGTTTGAATATAATTATTTATCATATATATTCCAAAAGGAATGATAAACAAAATAACACATATAGCTATATCATATAATTTTATATTTTTTAAATTTTTATAAGATTTTATAATTATATATACGAGTATCACACTTGCAAATATAACATTAGATATTTTTATCCCAATTGAAATTCCTGCAAGTAAAAAAGAAAAATATAAATATTTTTTATTTTCTAAAACATTAATACTATTTATAGCTATATACAATAATTCAAGTAAGATAACTGTAGAAAATATGTCTATACTAAATTCTCCAATACATAAATTAACTGAAAATGTATATAACATTATACTAGAAAATGCAATTACTATTTTGTTATTGATTTCTGGGATTATAAGATTTAAAAATCTTTTTATTTGATAAAAAATAATAATAGTAGAATATAGATAAAGTAAATTTCCTAATCTATATCCCAAAAATCTTACCAAAATATAATTCATTCTATCTCCTAGTGGAAAAAAGAATGTTGAACTTGGTAATAAATCAAAATTAATTTTATCTATAAAAGGATTCCTTTGATTGTATAAATGATATGATATTGTGTCTACAAAATCATCTATATGTAGTATTATTATAAAACTTATAATGCAATAAGGAATAATTGCAATTAAATCCCATTTACTAAAATTTGTTTTAATTTCGATAATTTTTTTCTTTATTAAATAAATGGCTGGTACTACAATCAATATCACTGAAATTAATAAAGATATTTCATAACTTAAATTAGAAAAATATATAATATTATCATTTATTATTGCAATACTTGCAATAATAATAAATATATACATATGTATATTTAAATTTATCTTTTCATTTAGATTAGACATACATTTTCTCCTTATAAAATTGCTATATTTCATAATATTTTATTTTTTTAATACTAATCTATATCTTCCTAAATCAGATATATTGCTGTCGGAAAAAAGCTCGTTTTCTGATGTTATTAAATCATAAACACCATATACATTTCCTGTTGATGAATATTTTGTATTTAAAATATAATCATTTTGAGTAACTCCTCCACCAGCATAATGAACTAAATCATTTGAAATATTTATATTCTCAGAATTTGCTATAACTATCATTGCATCTCTTTCTTGTTTTGACATTAAATTCACATCTAACTTATAATTTTTTAACTTTTTATCAGTATCTTTCATATATGTTATTGTAAGAGTTTGTCCTGGTTTTGATGAAATGCTTCCATTATAATCTTCATTTACTTGGAATTTTGAAACCCAAAAACCATAACAATTATCATTATTTTTAAATGTTTCTTGAAGCTTATATCCTATTATATTTTTTCCTTGAGTATTCTTATCAGTAGTTTCTATAGCATACTGTATACTAGTTGTATCTTCTGTGATATTGTACAAAAATCTAGGTATCCACACCCAATAATTACCATCTTGTGTCTTAGCATTTGCAAATTTCAAGATTGAAGAATAATTATACCATTGTGGATCATTTTCATTTTCAACAGTTATTTCTTTTCCCTCTTCATCCCAATATATTCCTGTCATTCCATCAGATAGAACTGGCTTATTACAAAGAGAAATCTCAATTTGAGCTGATTTATATTCTCTATGATTTACGTCTTTGATTAAAAAATTATAAATTCCTGATTTAGTTATAGTGAAATACACTGAATTTTCGTCTCTTAAATATATATAATCTTGTAATTCTGTACATAATTTGCTATTCTCGATTTCATCAGTATAATAATATACCTCTGATATATTATTTTTAATATCATTTTGATTAAAGGATATTTTAATTCTTTGTGATAATCCATTATTTTCAACAATTTCAGCTACAGTCTGTAAATTACTATTAAGTGATACTGTTACTAATTTATTTCCTAAATTTGTATCATACTGTCTATGTATTACTTTATTATTTATGTCTTTAATCCCATTTTTTTCTATTACATTTCCTGTATAGAAATTTATAATCACATTCAATTTTGTATTAATTCCGGAAATGCCTTTTTAAATTTTCAGGATTAAAATAGCAATAATTTGTTAATATTGAATCTATATTCATATCCCAATATTGGGTGTTTTCATTATTTAAAATATTTAATATTTCATTAAATTCACCTATATAAATATTAGATGCTGAATTTGCATTTACATATCCCAAATTTTGAATATAAAACAAAAAATTTCCAGGTTCATTTACATTATAATTTTCCCAAGTAAGATACTCTTTTCTTACTTGATTTACTTTTTCTTGTATTAACTCCATTTCTGCCACATACTTTTTTAAATTTGTTTTTTTATTGGTATTTACTGTAATTCCAATAAAAAAACAAATTGTAATTAACAAAATTATAATTATAAGTATTAAATTATATATTGTAATTTTAAAATTTTTCATAATACCTCATACAAATAAAGAGGCAAGTGGTTTGCCTCTTTTAAATTCAAATGATTTTAATTATTTCCATAATATGAACTCATTAAATTATACATATATGATTGATAATCAAAAGCTTCTTCTACATTAGGATCACCATAATTAATGCCTTTTGTATCTACTGTTGCTGATGTGATTACTGGATAATTTGCAAATGCATCTATTCCTGTTTCTTGTGCTGTCTCTTCTCCATTTTCATTAGTTGTTACTTCAGCAGGAGCAACTTCTCTATTATTATAGATATTTTCTAAAACATCCATTCCTTCTGTAACTTTTGCAAAAGAGGCATATGAACCGTTTAAGTTACTTGCATCTCCACCCATCATTATTCCTAATTGAGCATTTCCTGAGTTATAACTTTCTTTTGTTAGAGTTCCTACATATTGTGTATAATCATTTCTAATTAATGATATAACACCTTTTTCATGTTTTAAAGTATTCTGCTCATAACCATTTGCAATAAATTCTCCTGGAATTGTATATTCATAGTCATATTCAGAATTTTCTTCAACATTATCAAAAATTAAACTTGTTTTTGGATTATCTATCTCTCCCTCTGAATTTCTTCCAACATATAAGCATATATCATCTTTTCCATAGACAACTTTATTGTTATAATATCCTTTTTCTATTAATCTAATAAAATTTGAAACAGTATTTGGGGCATATTCTGGATATAATTCCATTTTTACTTTTCCATAATCTTGTATTTCAAATGTAACTTCTGGATGTGTGTTTCCTGATGTTATTCTATCAACTGTAATATATATATATCCTCCTATTAAAATACATACTACTGCTGCTATAATAGCCCATAAAATTATTTGTATTTTTTTACTCATCTTTTCTTCTTACCTTTCTCTTGTTAAAATTCCTATTTTATGCCAACATATCTCATTGCATCATTAATATTTTTCACGCCTATTATATCTAATTTGAAATTTTCTTTCAATAGTTTTTTATTACTTTCTGGAATTATACAAGTTTTATACCCTAATTTTTCAGCCTCTTTTATACGCTTTTCTATCATATTAACGCTTCTTACTTCGCCGAGTTAAGCCTACCTCACCAATTATTGCAATATCTTCTTTTATACTGATATTTTTATAAGTTGATGCAGTAGCAAGTACTATTCCTAAATCTAATGCTGGCTCATTAACTTTTAATCCACCAACTAAATTTATGTACACATCTTGAGAGCTTAAATTCATTCCTCCACGTTTTTCTAGAACAGCCATAAGTAATGTTAATCTGTTATAATCAATTCCACTTGCATTCCTTCTTGGCATTCCAAAAACAGTTGGTGTTGATAATGCTTGAAGCTCAATAACTAGTGCTCTTGTTCCTTCCAAGCTCACTACTATACTCGAGCCGGGTGGATTTCCATCTCTTTCAGAAATTAATAATTGTGATGGATTTGTAATTTCAACTAAACCTTCATTTTGCATTTCAAACATTCCTATTTCATTTGTTGAACCAAATCTATTTTTTACTCCTCTTAAAATTCTATAAGAAAAATATCTTTCCCCTTCTAAATATAAAACAGTATCTACCATATGTTCTAATACTCTTGGACCTGCTATATTACCATCTTTAGTAACATGACCAATTATAATTGTTGTGATTCCAGTTTGTTTACACATTTTCATTATTCTTGCTGTGATTTCCCTTACTTGACTAACACTTCCTGGAGCTGATGTTATTTCATCAGAATACATAGTTTGAACTGAATCTATAATAACAAATTTCGCTCCTGTATTTTCTAATGCCACTTCTACATTATCTATATCGGTTTCAGCTAAAAATAATAAATTATCATTTTTTATACCAAGTCTATCTGCTCTTATTTTTATTTGTTCTGCTGATTCTTCTCCAGAAACATACAATATTTTTCCATCAACTTTAACATTGTCACAAATTTGAAGAATTAGAGTTGATTTTCCAATTCCCGGTTCACCACCAAGAAGTGTTAAAGATCCATTTACAAATCCTCCCCCTAAAACTCTATCTAATTCTCCAACTCCTGTTGCAATTCTTGTAGTCTCTTTTTTTTCTACTTCATTTAATTTAACTATTTCACCCTTTGGCTTATTTTTTTCTTTTGTAGATGATTTAGTACCTGTTATTGCTTTTTCTTCAACAAATGTATTCCATTCATTACAAGCTGGACATTTACCTAGCCATTTACCAGATTCATATCCACAACTATTACAAACAAATACTGTAGCCATTTTTTTTGCCATATTATAGTATTCTCTTTTCTATTAATTTTTTTAATGTAATTAAATACATTGCATGGCTCCATGTAAGACCTATAACCCAACATGGTTCCATTGTTTCATTATTTACTTGTTCACCTAAAAATCCATGTTTTGATGATGACTTAGTAACAAAATCAAAACATTCTAAAGCTTTTCCTATATTATTTGTTTTTAAATAATACCATGATATCCATAAAGTTACAATAGGCCATGGATTTTTTCCTCCCATATAACCATCATTTTCATATCTTACATATCCACCTGTATATGTTCTTATAGTATTATTTATTTGTTCTATGGTATTTTGCACTCTTATGCTATCAGCAGAAAACATTTTAAATGGAAATACAGCACCTATAATACTCATATCTATTTTTCTATCATCTGTATTTCTAACATATGAATTCCTACTTTCATCATAAAAATTATTTTCACAATATTCTGTTAATTTTTGAACATTTAATTGTAAATTTTCTATTTTAGAATCCATAAATTGATTTTTTTCTAAATCATTTTCATATAAAGTTTTAAGTTCTGAATAAATCTTTATCATAGATTTAAAAGAAGCACATATAGCAGATAATGAGTATAGTGAAACTCCCTCATACTCTTCCCATAAATCATAACTTTTTTGCATTTGATTTTTATTCTCAAAAATATCATCAAGATATTTTTCCAAAAAACAAATTGCTTTTTCAAACATATCTAAATTATCATTTAAAAACATTTTATCTCTTGTTGTTTTATAATGAGCATATGCACCAAATACAACACTTGCTGTTTCATCAATTTGATATCCCCAAGATGGTGCTAAGTTTCCATCTGTATAAAAACGTTGTTCCCACATTCCATTATCATACTGAGTATTTCGGCAAAATTCTGAATAAAATTTATCTGCATATTCACTCATTCCAACAATATCAAAAGCTTCTGTTATAAATGTCGCATCTCTTGGCCAACAATAAGAGTATCTTCCACATTTCGTTTTATTTTCGTCTATTTCAATTCCTGCTGATATGCCTCCTGTTTTTTCATTAATTAATAATGCAAAAAGCAAAATACTTCTATAATAAATTTTCTTAATATCATAGCTTAAATCTTTTTCACTAATATTTAAAATATCATGATTTTTAACATAATTATTCCAATATTCTTTTGCCTCATTTTTTAATACTTCAATATTTAAATTTTTTAATCTTTCAATTTCATCATCTATTCTTAAAACATCATTTTTAGAATTTTCATTTACATATACAAATAATGTAATTATTTTTTCCTCACTTGGAGCAAAATTATCTAATTTATAACTAATTGCTGAATCACAAGACATGCCTATATAATCTTTTCCTGTTATTTCACCTTTGTAAAAATCATTTATTGCACCATTTACTTGTCTTCTATAAATTTCTCTATTTGAAAATGTACATACAGAATAATCATGATTATACTGTATAAGAGCATCATTTTTTACATATCCTGAAGTATCATTATTTAAATTAGTTAAAGCTTTAGAATATGCTAAAAAATTAATATTTAAATCAATTTCATTCTCATTTTTAATAACATATTTCTTTATTAAAACATTTTCATTAATTGGAACAAAATCTATTTGAGTAATTCTTACTTTAAAATATGAATTGTAAATCTCTGTCTTTAATATATTTGTATTTTCAATATACTCTTGTTCATATGTATTATTTATATCTTCATGCAAATATATTAAAGCTGAATCATTTACTTTTATTCCAGTATGAAATGTATCTATAAATTCTTTATAATCTGCACATCCATATAATAAACGCAATAATTCTCCTTTACTTGTAAAACTAGCTTTTAAAACTTTATTTCCAACTAATCCTTCATTTAAATATTTTTCTTTCATTTGTACTCCTCGTAAATTTCTACTTTATTAGATTTTGAATTTGTTTTTGTATTTCTTTTACTCTATCCTCTAAAGATTTTAAATCACCATCTTTAGTTTCTATTTTCTTCATCATTATTACATTTTCAAAATCAGAAATATCTTCTTTCAAACTTTCAATTCTTTCTATTAGATCTAAACGTTTAAATTCTTTCTTATATTCTCTTACTTCTTTTGTTTCTGATAATAATACTGGTTCATTTCCTACTAAATCATATGTTTCTCCAAATTCTGGAATAGTTACTGAACATTCTGAAGTTTCCTCAATCTTTTGTTTTAATACATCTTGACCAGTAGGTTCCCCATGAACTAGGAAAATATGTTTTGGAGGATTTGTAAATGAATATACAAAATTTAAAAGCCAAGTTTGGTCAGCATGACCAGAATATCCTTCAATATATTCAATTCTTGCATTTACAGCTATTTCTTCCCCAAATATTTTTACTTTTTCTGCACCTTCTACAATACTTCTTCCTAGTGTACCTGGCGCTTGATATCCAACAAATAGAATTGTACTATTTGGATTCCATAAATTATGTTTCAAGTGATGTTTAATTCTACCAACATCACACATACCACTTGCAGATAATATAATAGATGGTCTAAAATCTTCATTTAGAGCTTTTGACTCATCAGCAGTTTGTGTAAATTGTAATCCTGCAAATTCTAAAGGATTGTCTCCTCTTTTTATTTTTTCTTGAATCTCATCTTCAAATAATTCTGTGTTTTTCTTAAATACTTCTGTTGCAGAAATTGCAAGTGGACTATCTACATATACTGGAACATTCATTATCTTTTCATATTTTCTTGCAAATTCAGGATCATTTTTTCCTAAATCATCTTTTAATTTATCTAGTTCATATAATATCTCTTGTGTTCTTCCAACAGCAAAAGATGGAATTATTACTCTACCACCATTATCTAAAGTTTCTGAAACTATATCCAAAAACATTTTTGCTTTTTCATCATTTTTTACATGCAATCTATTTCCATATGTTGATTCCATTATTAAATAATCTGCATTACTAATCATTGTTGGAGAATCTAATAATGGTAAATCATTATTACCCAAATCTCCTGTAAATACAGCTTTTGTTGTTTTTCCATTTTCAGTTGCCCAAATTTCTATAATGCTAGAGCCTAACATATGTCCTGCATCATTAAATCTAACACTAATATTATCATCAATTTCTACAATATCATCATATTGAACAGGTGAGAATATTTCTAAACACTTATAGGCTTCTTCTGCTGTATATAGTGGTGGAAGCGGATCTAAACACTCTCTCATTCTTTTCTTATTTTTCCATCCTATTTCAATTTCTTGAATATGTCCACTATCTGGTAACATTATTTCACATAAATCACAAGTTGCTTTTGTTGCATAAATTTTTCCTCTAAATCCTTCATTATATAGTTTTGGAATTCTACCAGAATGGTCTATATGTGCATGAGTTAATAGCATAAAGTCAATCTCATTTACATTAAAAGCAAACGGATCTGAGTTTTCTAACTCTTCTGTAATTTTTCCTTGATACATACCACAATCAACTAAAAACTTTTTTCCTGCTGCTTCAACTAAAAAGTTTGAACCAGTTACTGTTCTTGTAGCTCCTAAAAAAGTAATTTTCATAAGTATTCCTCCATTAATTAAAAATTTTAATCTTTCGATTGGTTTTAACTTCTAATATATTTTTAGAAATTTCTATTTTCTTTCTTCCTTGTTTTTCAAAAACGTCTTTATCAAATACTTTTATAATCAATCCTTGATCATCAATTACTAAAGCAATTTTTATTTCTTCAAGATTTATAATTTTTGTATCCAATGCATATTTTATTATCTCAAAATTCAAATTAATATCCATACTGATTATTTTCATAGCACCAATTTTGCATAAAATAGTTATTGCTTTTTTTAATACTCTATCAAAAACTTCATTAATCTCTTGAATATCCAAAGTAGTTTTGTTTTTACTTATCTTTAATCTACTATAATATCTTAGTTCACAAACTACATCTATTATTTCATCTCTTGTCTTTATTTTTGATAATTTCTTTTCGATAAATATTAAAAATTCTTTTTGTAAACTTATTAGTACTTCTTCTTCAGTTTCTTTGCAATTATATACTTGTAATACTTCTTGTAATAAATTTTTAGTAGATGTGTAATTTGAAGGTTGCAATATATATTCCAAATTATAAACTTCTTCTATATACTTTTCTTTTTCTTTTATAATTAGATTTTTATATTTTTTGAATGACTTTATTTGTTTATCTTGAGGTAACTTTAAATTTGCTTTTATAAAATCTTTTTCTAATATTTCTTCATTTTCTAAAGCCTTTTCTATTTTTTCTAGTTTTTTAATTAATCTTTCCTTTTTAGACTTACATTCTTGCAAGAAATTTTCTTTATCAAGCATTTTTCTTAACTGCTGTTTTTTTAATTTTAATTCTTCATTAATTAATAATCTATCTTTAGCACTTGAAGTTAAATATAATATTTTATAAAAATAATTTATATAATTTTCATTTCCTGTAAATAATTTTATATACTTTTTGATTTCTAACAAAAAGTCTCTTCTTGTTGAACCATATATTCTCCACTCATAAAGAAACTTTTCTCCAAGCATTATTAGTAAATTTTGATATATTAAATTATCTATATAATTTCCATTTTCAATATCAGATTTATCCCATGACCAACCATTAAAATCTTTTAAAATTTCAACATTATTCATATTATATCCATTTACTAATGAATTCTGAATTAATTTTTTAAAAGTATTTTCTTGATTTACATAAAAGTATTTTGGTGAAATATCAGAAATTGCATATAATAAAGCGATTTCTGTTGGATATGTTAATATGCTTCTTTCCTTTTCATTTGTTAAAGCTTGCAATTTATGTCTTATAAGCATTTTAGCCTGATCGGAATCAGGCTCTACAGTTTTTATATTATCACAATATAATCTAATAATTTCAACAAGTTCATTAAGTAAATCTTCTTTATTTCTAACACATCTTTTTACTTGATAAAAATCAGGATAAAAAATTTCAATTTTATAAATCATATTAAAAAGGAGGTTTTTAATATTTGAAGAAAAATATTTATCATCTAAAATTTCTTCTAGTTGTTTATTATGATCTTTTAATTTAGAAAATAAACTCAAATTTTAAACCTCCTTATATAAAATTATTCATTGTTTTCTTCTGCTGGTGGTGTTCCCATTTTTAGCTCATTTAATCTTTCAAGTGTAATTAATACTTGTCTTGGCTTGCTTCCTTCATATCCAGAAATAATTCCCCTTGCTTCCATTTGATCTATAATTCTACCAGCTCTTGCATATCCAACTTTAAATCTTCTTTGGATAAATGAAGTTGATGCTTGACCAATTTCAACAACAGTATCTATTGCGTCCATTAATAATGGATCTGTATCGTCATCTTCTGCATCTTGTTCTATTTGACCTTCAGATTTATTAGATTTTTCAATTTCTTCTAATATATCTTCATTATATGTTGCAACACCATTTGATTTTACAAAATCAACTATTTTTTCTACTTCTCCATCTGAAACAAATGCCCCCTGTACTCTGACAGGTTTTGAAGCACTTGCTGGATAGAAAAGCATATCTCCTTTTCCTAAAAGCTTTTCTGCTCCTACTTGATCTAATATTGTTCTTGAATCTATTTGAGAAGAAACAGCAAAAGCAATTCTTGAAGGTACATTCGCTTTAATTAAACCAGTAATTACATCTACTGATGGTCTTTGAGTCGCAATTACTAAGTGCATTCCAGCAGCTCTTGCTTTTTGAGCAAGTCTACAAATAGAATCTTCTACTTCTTTTGCAGCTACCATCATTAAATCTGCAAGCTCGTCTATAATAATTACTATTTGTGGTAACTTTCCAGTTGTTCCATCTTCACTTCCATGCTCTAATGCACTATTGTATCCTTTTAAATCTCTAACTCCTTTTTCTGCGAATAAGTTATATCTGTGATCCATTTCCTGTACAGCCCAAGCTAAAGCTCCAGCAGCTTTTCTAGGATCTGTTACAACTGGAATTAGTAAATGTGGAATTCCATTATAAACAGATAATTCAACCACTTTAGGATCAACCATTACAAGCTTTACTTCGCTTGGTTTAGCATTATATATAACACTTGTTATTATTGTATTTATACAAACAGATTTACCAGAACCTGTAGAACCTGCTATCAATACGTGAGGCATTTTTGCAATATCTGCTAAAACAACCTTACCTGCAACGTCCTTTCCTAATGCAACAGATAATTTAGATGTATTATTTTCAAATTCTTCACTTTCTATTACATCTCTTAATGGAACAGATTCTTTTTCTTTATTTGGAATTTCAATACCAACAGCCTGTTTCCCTGGAATAGGTGCTTCAATTCTTATTGTTTCTGCTGCTAAATTAAGAGCTATATCATCTGCAAGATTTGCTATTTTATTAACTCTAACACCTTCTGCTGGTTTTAGTTCAAATCTTGTAATCGCTGGTCCTACAGAATAATCCACTACTTTTGCAGATACTCCAAAACTATGAAGAGTTCTCTGTAATTGTTGGGCTTTTTCTGTTACAGCTTTTGCTCCACCTTTAACTCCTTTTTTAGAGCTTTTTCCAAGTAAACTTACTGGTGGATATTCATAATTTTCATCTTCTACAGAAACTGTATGTTCTAATTGTAATACAGCTTTGGTTTTGCTTTCTTTTTGTTCTTCTTCAACAGTAAATAAATTATCTTCACCTTTTTGTGATTTTATACTTTCTTCCTCATTTGTTTTTGCAGAATTTTTATAAATATTAGCCTCTATTACATCTGGATTAAATTCTTCTTTAGAATTTTCTTCTTTTTGCTTTTTACCAAATAAGTTAATTATTTTTCCTTTAGTACTTTCTTCTTTTGCTTCATCAATATGACCATTATTTAAATTAATTGTAATTTCATCTTCATCAATACTTGTATCTTGAAATTCTTTTTTGGCTTTTCTTTTTATATTATCTTCAATTTCTAATTGTTCATGCTCTGGTCTTGATTCTCTTCTTCTAGCTTGTCTTTGCTGACGTCTATAATTTAATTCTTCTTCTCTTTCTTCTCTTCTTGCATTCATTTCATCAATTATATCAAGCATAAGATCTGATGGATGTAAACCGAAAGTAAAAACACATAAAATTACAACAACTCCCATTGTTGCAATAGCTGCTCCAAACATTCCTAATAACTGAATAAGTGGATATGCAATAACTACACCAATAGTTCCGCCACCTATATTTTTTACACCTAAATCATATGCAACTTCTATAATTTCATTAAATTCCAAATCTGCACTAATATTCCCTTTAGATATATTGTATATAGATAATGAAGCTGCAATACATGATAGTAAAACTGCATATTGTATTAATTTTGATGTAATATAATTTCTATCATCTTTTGCTATACAAACAGTTAAACCCAAAAAACCTATAGGAATTATATATTTTATAAATCCAATTATGCCACCAAGTGCAGGACTTAAAATTTCTCCTATAGCTCCTTTTTCACCATATATCAAAACAAATAGTAATATACTCACAACAAACATTACTATTACAGCTAAATCTATATTAATTTTTTTCTTTTTATTTTTACTATAATTATTATTTGAATTATTTGTATTTTTTTTCTTTCTTCTACCCAAAGTTATACATCCTCCTAAAACATTTAAAGCCACAATCAGAATCAATGTTAATTGATTTTGATTCTGGCTTTTTTTGCTATTTAAGTTCTTTTCTATTATTTTGTATTGTTTCAACTGCATTTTGAATTGTCATTTCAACATTACTTAAACTCTTACCAAGTTCAAGCATATTATTTTCAATATTAGCTAAAATTCCATCTACATAATCATTTGTACCTTTTGTTATTTCTCTATACATTTCATTTGCATCTGCAATAATTTCTGTTTTCTTGTCATAAGCTTTTTTAGTAATTTCATGCTCATCAATCATAGAAATTATTCTATTTTCAGCTTCTCTAACTATATCATCTGCATCTTTTTGAGCTTCTGCTATAATTCTTTCTCTTTCTTCTTTTATCCATTTTGCTTGCTTTAATTCTTCTGGTAGTTTTAATCTTATTTCTTTAATTATATCTAATAATTGTTCTTTTTCAACAAGAATTTTATCGCTAAATGGTATATTTTTTCCACTTTCTAATATATCTTCTAAAGTTTCTAGTAATGTAAAGATTTCCATCCTTTACTCCATTCCTTTCCTAGAAATAAATTTTAAAAATAATAGATATACTCTTCCGTATTTCTTTAAATCTTTTATCTCTATAATCTGTGTATCTAAATTATTAATTACCTTTTCTTTGTTATCAGTTTCTAGAACAATTAGTCCATCTTCTTTTAACAAATTCATATTGTAAATAATTTTAATCGCATCTTCTGCAAAATCAGTTTTATATGGTGGATCTAAAAAAATTATATCAAACTGCTCATTTCGCAAATTTTCTAAAGCTCTTTTATAATCAAAATTAAGTAATAAAGTACTATCTGACGTTCTAGTTTTTTCCACATTCTGTTTTATTATTTTCATTGCTTCACGAGATGAATCACATAAAACTGCACTCTTAGCTCCTCTGCTTAATGATTCCAATCCTAAGGCACCACTTCCTGAAAACAAATCAAGAACAGTTGCATCTTCAAGTATTATATTAATTTTACTAAAAAGGGCTTCTTTTACTCTATCTAAAGTTGGCCTTGTATTTTCACCTTCTAGAGTATAAAGTTTTGTTCCTCTCATACTGCCACTAATAATTCTCATAAGCCACCTATCTACTATATTATATAATACATTTTATTCCAAATACATTTTATAAGTCAATAATATTAACACAAATGTAATACATACTTAATTCTTTTGTTATTAAAGTAAAAAAGAGCCAAAATAAATTTGGCCCCTCTTTTTATTCTTCATTTTCTTTATTATCTTGCAACATTTCTAATTGTGATATTAATAAAGCTTCCATTTTTGCTTTATAAACACTTAATTGTCTTTTTAATTCTTCTATTCTTTTTCTTATTTCAAATTCTTCTTTTGTAATTTCATCTGTAGCTCTTCTAGCTTCGCTTTGAGCATCTCTTATAATTTGGTCTGCACGACTTTGTGCATTTGATTTTATATCATCAGCAGTTTGCTGAGCCATTATTAAAGTATTTTGTAAAGTTTGTTCTACATTTTTATAATGTTCTAAATCTTTTTGAAGATCATCAACTTGATTTTTTAATCCATTATTTTCTTTATATAACTTTTCATAATCTATAGTAAGTTGATCTAAGAAATCATCTACTTCATCCAAATTATATCCTTTGATACTTTTAGAAAACCTTTTATTTTCAATATCTAAAGGTGTTAGCATATCTATTCCTCCTAAACTCTTACTTTATCCAAGATGCTGAAAATCTATTTTCAATTTTCTCCTTAGAAATTTCATTTATGATATCATAATTATAAGGCGCAATAACAAATATAGAATTAGATACTTTTTCAATATTTCCATCTAAAGCTTTTACAGCACCACTAACAACGTCAACTATTCTTCTAGCAACGTCTTTACTTACATACTCTAAATTTAACACAACTGCATTTTTCTCTTTTAGTTGAGTTACAATTTCATCTGCTTGATCAAAATTAGTTGGTTTTGATATTTTCATTCTTATTTGTTGTGGTTGAGGCATTGATACAACTTTATTTTTTCTTTTAAAGATACTTAAAGCTTCTCCTTCATTTTCCTCTTCTGCTTCATACTCATCTTGGTAATCAGCATTATATTCTTCTTCATCATACTCTTCTTGAGTATCTTCATCTCCTAATATATAATTCATTAGTTTTTTAAATGATGCTCCTGCCATTCTATACAGACCTCCTAATTTTTTCTCTTCATTCGTAGCTTAACATACATATAGTATCTATCTATTTTTTTCCATTGTCAAGCGTTTTTTCCAAATTACAGTCATTGTTATATAAAAATAATTCTATTGTAATTTTTTTGTAATTTTTTTGTGATTTAGTGTAACACAATTTCATCATATAAATTTATTTTATTTTCCATAATTTTAGAAATTTGTTCTTCATTATATCCTAATTCAATTAATTCTTCTTCATCATAATTTTCAACAATTGAATAAGTATCATTTTGTCTTAATACTTTTATTAGAATTTTTTCAGTGTACCCAGCTTTGCTTTTTTCTACATACACTTTATCATCTTCTTCAATTAATGCAGAATTACTAACTTTTAATCCAGAATATTTCCACCAAATTATATCTATTGATATTTTTCTATATTCTAATAATTCATCAATATCATCTGATATCTCAAAAACAATAATTCTATTTTTTCCTTCATCCTTTATATAAACAATTTTTGCTTCTATTTCATTAGAGTTAGATAACCTAATTGTTACTTTATCATTAATATTACTAGACAATGCTTTTTCTGTATTCATTGAAACAGCAATATATGAAACAAAGTTATCAACAATCTTTCCTTTTTCATTGCTCAAAGGAATTGTTGCTCCAACTTTTAATTCAAAACTATTAAGTAAATCAGTAGATAAATAATCAAAATTATCTGTCTTTAAAGTTTCTTCTAAACCATCTACTCTATATGAAGCAAGTCCACTTTTTGGCGCTGCTACAGTCTCTGAACCCGCTTTTAGACTATTTTCTAATTCTCGTCTCTTATCAGTTAAAATTCTAACATAAGAATCAGATGGACTAGCCACTCCTGTAATTTGTGTCCTTCTAGATATATATGCTTCAATTTTATTTTTATTCTCCTGATTTTTTTGTAAATAGTTTACATTATACATTAAATCAATAGTATTTTCTATTTGTGATTCTATACTTGCTATGTCACTAGTAACTAAACTTAAATTATTTGTTTCTATCAATTCATTAATTTCTTCATCAAGTTCGGCTATTTGTTTTAAAATATTTTCCTCGCTATTAGAATAATATCTGAAAACCTCTTCTGATTTTGCAGCACGTTCTCCATCTGATAATATTTGAACCATACCATTTTTGTAATTTTCACCTTGAAGTACAGTTTCATTTCTTATTATATATCCTTCTGCTAATTCTTCATAGGATAAAGAGCCATTTGCAACAATAAATACATCTGTAGGTTTTTGTAATATTTTAGTTCCATTTGTAACTAATACTATAAAAAATACCATAAAAATCAGAGTAATTATTAGCTTTATTAAATTACCATTTTTTTGTGTTTCTTTCACTATAACTCCTCTAAAATAATTTCAATATTTTTATCTACTCCATTTTGACTATCCAACCATATTGTTTCTTTATTTTTTCTAAACCATGTTAATTGCCTTTTAGCATATCTTCTTGATTCTTGTTTTATTTTTTCTATCATTTCCTCATGGGAAATTTTCCCTTCAAAAAATTCTACTACTTCTTTATATCCAAGACCTTGCATCGCTGTAGGAAATTCTGAATACTTAGAAATAAGATTTTTAACTTCATTTTCTAAACCTTGTTTAAGCATTATATCTACTCTTAAGTTTATTCTTTCATAAAGTTTACTTCTTTCCATATCTATTCCAAAAACTTTAAAATCATAATCTACACCTTTTTGTCTAGAAAGAATTTCTTGCTCAGTCTTATTTTTTCCTGTAGCTTTATAGATTTCAAGAATTCTTACAATTCTTTTTTTATCATTTGAACTGATTTTTTTAGTTGCTTCTGGATCAATTTTATTAGCCTCTTCGTAAAGTTTTTTTAGTCCATCTTCAGATTCAGCAAGTTCCATTAATTTATTTCTATATTCTTCATCAAATTTCATGTCTTGGTATTCAATTCCATAAATTAATGAATTGACGTATAACCCTGTTCCACCAACAACTATTGGTGTTTTACCTTTTTGTAATATTTCTTTTATTGCATTCTCACTATCCTTTTTAAAATCAGACACTGTATATCTACAATCAGGTGAAACAAAATCTACTAAGTAATGTTTTATTCCTTGCATTTCTTCTTTTGTAACTTTAGCAGTTCCTATATCCATATCTTTATAAATTTGCATTGAATCTGATGAAATAATCTCACCATTTATTTTTTTTGCAAGTTCAATAGATAACGCTGTTTTACCAGATGCAGTAGGACCTACTATAACTACAACTTTAGGTTTCATTTATTTAGCTCCTTCTAAATTTTCTTTCTAAATCATAATTTGTCATTTTTATAGCTGTTGGTCTTCCATGTGGACAAGTAAATGGATTTGGAAGATCTAAAAGTTTTTTCATTAAAGCTTTTACTTCTTTTTCATCTAATTTCATCTTTCCTTTTACTGCTGCTTTGCAAGCAACTGTTGCTATAAATTTATCTTCTTTTTCTTGTCTTGCTGTAACTGCAACAGTATCAATTTCATCTAATATATCTAAAAATAGTTGTTTTGTATTCATATCTTCACACATACTAGGAACTGACATCAATTTTATTGTGTTATCGCCAAATTCTTCAAATGAAAATCCAGCTTTTGCAAACATATCTATATTTTCTTTTGCTATAGACATTTCTTTATGTGTTAATGAAATTACATCTGGCAATAAAAGCATTTGTTCATCTTTTTCACCATCACTATAATAATTGTTTTTTACTTTTTCATATAGTATTCTTTCATGTGCAGCATGTTGGTCTATTATATACATTTCATCTTTTATTTCAATAACTATATATGTGTTAAATACAATTCCTATAAACTTATATGGTATTTCTGGAAATTCAGCTTTATCTTCAAAAACTGTCATATTTTCTTCATTTCCAGCATATTCAAATTCATTTGAAACATTAATTTTTTCTTGTTCTTTTTTCTCTTGTTCTTTTTCTTTTCTAACTGAGAATGGATCTACTCCAAATGTTTTTTTATACATTTCATCAAATTCTGGATTGCTTTCATACTCTTCTTTGATTGCTTCTCTAACTTTTGCAGTATCGATTGTTTGTGTATTATCAAAATTAATTTTTGATTCAATTAATTTTTGAGCTATTTTTGAAAAGTCTTCTCCTGCTACAAATTTTTCTGCTTGCTCAACTTCTTGTTTATATCCATCCTCATCTTTATTTTCTTCTAGTATTTTATTATCATCATTTATATTTACTGATTGAGTTGGCTCTTTTTGAGCTAATTTAGTAGAATTCATAACTGTTGTTGTATCTTTTATTACACTACTACTATTATTTATATTTAATTCTTTTGTTTCACTAGATATTATTGTATTTCCTAAAGTAACTTTTTTGGATACTTCATCATCATTTATCGTATTTGATTGTTCAATATTTTCATTCACTTGAATATTAATATCAGGTATTACATTTTCAATTTCAGCACTGTCTTCATTAGATTTGTTTGCTTTATATTTATTAATGTATTCTTGTGCTTTTCTACTATTTTCATCTATATTAATATTATCTAAATTAGTAATTTTTTCTACATTTGTTTTTTCTTTTAATGCTTGTCTATATTTAAATATTTCTTCTAAGTGATTATTACTTAATTCCTCTTCTGTTTCTTCTGGTTCTTTTATAATTTTAGAAAATAATCCAGCAATTCCTTTTTTCTTTTCTTCAATTTTGTCTTCATTATTTTCTTGTAATGTTTCTAAATTTTCTTTATTATATGTTTCTGAATTTTCAGATAAATTCATCGTTGTATTTACATTTACATTTTCGTTTTCATCTGATTTATTTTCTTCTAATGTTTCTCTTTCAATATTTTCTACAAGTTCAGATTGAGCTAAACTAGATTTTATAGCATGATATACAGCTTTAAATACTTTTGATTCTTCCTCAAATCTAACTTCAAGTTTAGCTGGGTGAACATTAACATCAACAAGACTTGGATCCATTTCTAAATTTAAAACGAGAAATCCATATCTACCAACTGGAATCATACCTTTATATGCTTGGTCAGCCGCTGCTGTTAGATTTTTATCTTTTATATATCTTCCATTTAAGAAAAATAATTGATTACTTCTATTAGCTCTTGCGATAACTGGCTTTCCAACAACTCCAATTACTTTAATTCCTTCATATTCATATTCAATTTCATTTATTTCGGCTGCAATATCTTTTCCATAAACACTATAAATTACAGTTTTTAAATCACCATTTCCATTTGTTTGAACTATCGTTTTTCCATTGCTTATTAATTTTATAGCAATATCTTTATTTACTAAAGCAATTCTTGTAACAGCATCTTCAATATATCCAGCTTCTGTATAATCTTTTTTCAAAAATTTATATCTTACTGGTGTATTGTAAAATAAATTTTGTACTGTTATTGTTGTTCCAACACTTCTAGCTGCTTCTGTAAATTCTATAGTTTTACCACCTTCAACAACTATTTTATGTGCAAATTGTTCATCTGCTTTTTTAGAAATCATTTCTATTTTAGAAATTGCAGCAACACTCGCTAAAGCTTCTCCTCTAAACCCCATAGATTTAACTGTTGTTAAATCTTCTGCGGTCCTAATTTTACTTGTTGCATGACGTTCAAATGCAATCTCCATATCATCTTCTGCAATTCCACATCCATCATCTGTTATTTTTATTAATGAAATACCACCATTTTTTATCTCAACAGTAATATTTTTTGCTCCAGCATCTATAGAGTTTTCTACCATTTCTTTTACAACTGATGCTGGTCTTTCTATAACTTCTCCTGCTGCAATTTTATTAATTGTTAAATCATCTAAGAGAACAATATTTCCCATAGTCTTATCCCTTTCTAGCTCTTGCATACCGTTATTTTCAAAGATTTTAATATTTCGGTAAAAGAGCAAGCATTAATCAAAATTTTAATGCCCATTTATCACATTTTATACTTTTTGAAAATTATATCATTAAATTATTTTTTTGTATACTTTTTTAAAATTTTTATTTTAATACTTTTAATAATGTATGAAAGTATATAATATTATTTCTTTATAGCCTTGCTGTCGCAACTCGCTAGTTGTAAATTATAAATAAATTTATAATTTACACTTGTCAGATAGTTGCTCCAATTCGCACTCACTCCGTTCGTTTGGTCGCTTACGCGGCTATATCAAAATAATATTATATACTTTCATACATTAAGTAAAATAATAAAAAATATTATAAAAAGTATACAAAAAATAATTTAGTAACAAATCTTCTAAAAATTCATAGTATATAACATAAAAGCGATTGAGAAATCGCAAAAACATATTTTAAAGGAGGAATTTTGTTATGCCAGAAAATAGAGGTTGTGGCTGCGGATGCGGATTATTTGGAGGAGATAATGAATGTTTATGGATAATAATCCTTATAATAATCTTATTCTGCTGCTGTGGAAATAATAGTGGTAGAGGCTGCTGCTAATTAAAAAAACTCCCTGATACACTTGTGTATCAGGGAGTTTAAACATATTGTTTATTTTTTTAGAGTTACTTTTACATGTTTTCTAACCTTAATTTCAGAAATTCGAGTTCATTTTTCAGCCCAAGAGGAATATAATCTAATTTATCGTAGAATTCTCTGATTTCATTAAACTCTGACAACCAGATTTCTTTATCTACGTTAAACAATTCTTCTCTTACATCATCAGGAACATCTATTCCATCAAAATCGATTTCTTTAGGAAGCAAACCGATCTCGGTTTTTTTCACATTTTCATTCTCAGAACAATCACATCTTCCAATAATCCACTTCAAAACTCTGAAGTTTTCACCAAATCCCGGCCAAATGAAGTTTCCTTCGTCATCAGTTCTAAACCAGTTCACATTGAAAATGAGCGGTGCTTTTTCTCCAAGCAAAGCTCCCATAGTGAGCCAATGATTAAAATAGTCTGAAATATTGTAGCCAATAAAAGGCAACATAGCCATAGGATCTCTTCTTGTTACACCTACTTTTCCAGTAGTTGCAGCAGTAGTTTCAGAACCCATAGAAGATCCCAGAAATACTCCGTGATTCCAATTAAAAGACTGCATCACAAGAGGCATTACTTTTGCTCTTCTTCCTCCGAAAATAATTGCAGAAATCGGTACACCTTTCGGAGAATTGTAATCTTCATCAAGACTCGGACAATTTTCAATAGGTGCAGTAAAGCGCGAATTTGGATGTGCTCCTTTTACATTTTCTTTATCGGTCCACTCTTTTCCTTTCCAATCAATTGCATTTTGAGGAGGAATTTTAGTAAGACCTTCCCACCATACAGTGTTATCATCTTTGTTAAGAGCAACATTTGTAAAAATTGTGTTTTTACGAGTTGATTCCAACGCATTAAAATTTGATTTTGCATTAGTTCCAGGTGCTACGCCAAAGAAACCATATTCCGGATTAATAGCATACAATCTTCCATCATTGCCTATTCTTAACCATGCAATATCATCTCCCAATGTAGTAACTTCATATCCCTCATCAATATATTTCTGAGGCGGGATTAACATTGCCAAGTTAGTTTTTCCGCAAGCAGACGGAAATGCTGCAGCTACATAAACTTTTTCTCCACTCGGTTTTTTTATTGCCAAAATCAGCATATGCTCTGCAAGCCATTTTTCTTGCCTAGCCACACTTGATGCAATCCGAAGGGAAAAGCATTTTTTCCCCTGAAGAACATTTCCACCGTATTCCGAATTAAAGCTATAAATTGTCCTATCCTTTGGAAAATGGCAAATATAGCGTTCTTCTGCATTCATAGTACCAACAGAATGTAAGCCTTTTACAAACTCATTGCTGCTACCAAGTTCATCAAGAACTCTTTGCCCACATCTTGCCATAATAAGCATGCTGAGAACAACATATCTGGAATCTGTTAATTCGAATCCAACCTTAGAGAATTCAGAATCATATGGTCCCATCAAATACGGAATAATATACATAGTCTTTCCCTTCATAGAATCTTTGAAAAGAATATGCATTTTGTCGTACATTTCAGGTGCATAAGCCCAATTATTGGTTGGACCAGCCTCCTTTTGTTCATCAGTACAGATAAACGTACGTTCTTCAACTCTAGCTACATCGTTTGGATTACTCCTTCTCAAATAGCAGCCTGGCATCAGATTTTGATTTAAGGTAATCAATTCTCCAGCTTCAACAGCTTCTGCCGTGATTTTTTTCTTCTGCTCTTCAGAGCCATCAATTAAAACCACTTTTGCAGGATTGGTTAACTCAATCATCCGATTAATCCATTCACCTGCGAATTTGTTTCTGATCTGTTTGTTCATTTTAAAGCACTCCTTTTTAATGTATTGACCAGCAATTGCTTGGCCATCTTAGTAAAATGAAAACCGATACGAATTTTATAATACATTTTTTCAAAAATCAAGCAATATTAGGGCTTTTCACAAAAAGTGCACATAATTTTTACATTATGTGCACTTTCTATTAATATATTCCACCCATATCTGGCATTGATGAGTTATTTCCACATCCACAATTTTTTTCTTTCTTTTCTGTAACTATACTTTCAGTTGTTAATATCATAGATGCAACACTTTCTGCATTTTGAAGAGCTGAACGAGTAACTTTAGTAGGATCAACTATACCTTCTTTTTTCATGTCTACATATTGTTCTTTTGCAGCATCAAATCCAACACCTGGTTTACTTGCTTTTACTTTATCCAATATTACAGAGCCTTCTAATCCAGCATTTGTAGCAATTTGTTTAACTGGTTCTTCTAATGCTTTTAATATGATTTTTACACCTATTTTTTCGCCTTCAGAAACTTCAGTTAATAACTTCTCAACTTCCGGAATTACATTAACATATGCTGTTCCACCACCTGGTAATATTCCTTCTTCAACTGCAGCTTTTGTTGCTGATAATGCATCTTCAATTCTTAATTTCTTTTCTTTCATTTCGATTTCTGTAGCAGCTCCAACTTCTATTACTGCAACTCCACCTGCAAGTTTTGCTAAACGTTCTTGAAGATTTTCTTTGTCATAGCTTGATTTTGTTTCATCTATATTATGTCTAATTTGAGAAATTCTAGTTTCTAGTGCTTTCTTATCTCCCATTCCATCAACAACTATGCAATTTTCTTTTGTACATTTTACTTGTTTTGCTCTACCAAGTTGTGCTAATGTTGTTTCTTTTAAATCCAATCCAAGTTCTGATGTAATAACTTCTCCACCTGTTAATACAGCTAAATCTTCTAGCATTTCTTTTCTCTTATCTCCAAATCCAGGAGCTTTAACACCAACAACATTTAAAATTCCTCTTAATTTGTTTAATATTAATGTTGATAATGCTTCATTTTCAAAATCATCTGCAATTATCACAAGTTTTCCACCTTGCTGTGATAATTCTTCTAATAGTGGTAATATTTCTTGAATATTTGAAATTTTCTTATCTGTTATCAATATATATGGATTATCCATTACAGCTTCCATTTTTTCTGTATCTGTAACCATATATGGAGAAACATATCCTTTATCAAATTGCATACCTTCTACAACATTTACATTTGTTGATGAAGTTTTTGATTCTTCGATTGTTATTACTCCATCTTTAGAAACTTTTTCCATTGCATCTGCAATTAAAGTACCTATTTCTTCACTATTAGCAGAAATACTTGCAACTCTTGCAATATCTTCTTTTCCGCTAATTGGTGAACTAATTTTCTTTAATTCTTCAACTGCTTTTGATGTTGCTTTATCCATTCCTCTTTTTATTGATAAAACATCTCCACCAGCAGCAACATTTTTAACTCCTTCTTTTAACATAACTTGTGCTAAAACAGTTGCTGTAGTTGTTCCATCTCCTGCAACATCATTTGTTTTGGTAGATACTTCTTTTACTAAGCTAGCTCCCATATTCTCAAAGCTATCATCTAATTCTATTTCTTTAGCAATTGTAACACCATCATTTGTAATAAGTGGTGCTCCAAAACTTTTATCTAATACAACATTTCTTCCTTTTGGACCTAATGTAACTTTTACAGTGTCTGCTAATTTATTAACACCTTCTAATAATTTTTTTCTAGCATCTTCACCATATATAATTTCTTTACTCATTATTTTTACCTCCTGAAATTTTATTCTACTATTGCAAGAATATCAGATTGTCTAACAATAATATAATCAACACCTTGATATTTTACTTCTGTTCCTGAATATTTATTAGTAATTACTTTATCTCCTTTTTTAACTTGCATTTCTACGTTTAATCCATTTTCGTCCTTTCCACCTGGACCAACTTCTATAACCTCTGCTATTTGTGGTTTTTCTTGAGAACCAGAAGTTAATATTATTCCGCTTTTTGTTGTTTCTTCTGCTTCTACCATTTTTATTAACACTCTATCTGTTAATGGTTTTATCATAAATAATTCCTCCCATCTAATAATTTTAGCAGTCACTTTTTATGACTGCTAATAATTTATACCCTATTCCATTAATTGTCAATAGATTATTTAAAAAATTTTCTTTTTTTATTTGCTACTTCAAGCTTAGTAATATCAAAATATGTTATCATAACCCCATATTCACTAAGCTTCTCATCATATTTATTTTGTTTTAATTCTATCTCTAATTTTTTAGAATATTCTGGCAAATCTTTCACATCTAATTTATATTCTTTAGATACTTGGTTTATTCCTTCTTCTATAGAACTTAAAACATATTTTCTTATTCTTTCAACTAATTCCTGTTTTGTATAAATACTTCTTAACCCAATTACTTGACCTATAAACTTTTTCGGATTTTCTATTTTGAAATCATATAATCCTTCAATTTTTATATATACTTCTGATAATTCTCCATTTTCCCAATTTGTATATTTTATTGGATCATTAAATATATATTTATTGCTTTTTATTATATCTACATTTATAAATAAAACACATAATTTTTCATTTTCAGATTTTCTAATAACTACATTTTTTAGTTCTTGCACAGTTTCTTTATCTACAATAATTGGATTATCTACAAAGTATTCACCTTTATCTTCTTTTAAATCTAACAACATTCCTTTTTTTATTAATAACACAATTTCATTTTCTTTTATTCTTATAATATCTCCTTCTTGAACAGTATATTTTTTGAAGATTGTATCATTTCCCAAATGCTTAGATTCAATAACTTTATTATTAGAGTTTTCTTCTTGCATAAAAACTAATTTCATCATAATTCTAGTATCTTCCTTTGTTTTAATTATTTTTTATACTCTTTTGCCGCTTTTATTAATGCTTTAAATAATGGAGCAGGTTTATCTGGTCTTGATTTAAATTCTGGGTGAAATTGTCCTGCGATAAAAAATGGGTGATTTGTATATTCAACAATTTCAACTAAACTTCCATCTGGTGATGTTCCTGAACAAATAAGTCCTGCATTTTCTAGTTTTTCTTTATAATCATTATTATATTCATATCTATGTCTGTGTCTTTCATCAATATTTTCTTGTTTATAAATTTCATATGCTAAGCTATCTTTTTTTATCTTACATGGATAGCTTCCAAGTCTCATTGTTCCACCTTTTTCAGTAACTGTTTTTTGTGTTTCCATTATATGTATAACTGGATTTAGAGTTGTAGTACTAAATTCCGCTGAATTTGCATCTTTTAAATTTAACACATTTCTACAAAATTCTACAACAGCCATTTGCATTCCTAAACAAATTCCTAGAAATGGCACATTATTTTCTCTTGCATACTTTATTGCTGTTATTTTTCCTTCAATTCCTCTATTTCCAAATCCACCAGGAACTAAAATACCATCATATTTTCCAAGTATATCCTTTACATTATCTTCATTTATTGTTTCTGAATCAATAAATCCGACATTTACTTTTACACCATTTGCAAATCCACCATGTCTTAAACTCTCTGCTACTGATAAATAAGAATCTTGAAGATGCATATATTTACCAACTAAAGCAATATTCACTTCTCCTGATAAGTTCCTAATATTTTCTATTAGTTCTTCCCATTTCTTATTTTGTGGTTTTAATTTTTTTAATTTTAATTTTTTACATACTGCTGTTGCTAGTCCATTTTTTTCTAACATTAATGGTACTGCATAAAGATTTTCTGCTGTAAGATTTGGTATAACATTTTCAGGTCTTACATTACAGAAAAGTGCTAACTTTTCTCTTATTTCTGAAGGGATTTCTGTTTCTGTTCTACAAACTAAAATATCAGGTTTGATTCCAAAGCTTTGTAATTCTTTTACAGAGTGTTGTGTAGGTTTTGATTTAATTTCATTTGAGCCTGTTATGTATGGAAGTAATGTTACATGAATATATATAACATCATCTGGATCTTTTTCTAAACCAACTTGTCTAATTGCTTCAACAAAAGCTAAACTTTCAATATCTCCAATTGTTCCACCAAGTTCTGTTATAACAATATCTACTTGTCCATCAAAACTATATATATTATCTTTTATCTCATTTGTAACATGAGGAATTACTTGAACAGTTTTTCCTAAATAATCTCCTCTTCTTTCTTTATTAATAACATTTTGATAAATTTTACCAGAACTTATACTACAATTTTGATTTAAATTTACATCTGTAAATCTTTCATAATGACCTAAATCTAAATCTGTTTCTGCTCCATCGTCTGTTACAAAAACCTCTCCATGTTCATAAGGGCTCATTGTTCCTGGATCTACATTTATATATGGATCAAACTTTTGATTTATAACCTTATACCCTCTATTTTTTAACAACCTTCCAAGTGATGATGCTGTTATTCCTTTTCCAAGTCCTGAAACAACTCCACCTGTAATAAAAATATACTTTGTTTTCATTTTTTATCCCCCATAATTTCTATTCTTCATATCCTAATAATTTTGGTTCACATGTTAAATTTATTCCTAAACTTTTTAATATTTTTTGTTCTGATTGAGATATAATGTAAGAACTATGTGCTTCTAATCCTCTTAGTTTATCAATTGCTTCAAGTGTTTTTTCTATAATTGGATTTGTTTTTGAACAAATGCTTAATGCAATTAAAACTTCTGGTAAGTTTAATGAGTAATTTCTTTTATAAGATGTTTTTTGTTTTAGTTTAAAAATAGATTCTAACACTGATGGTGAAAGTAAATATACATCATCTGGTATTCCAGAAATTTCTTTTATAGTATTTATTAATAATGCACTAGAAGCACTTAATAGCTCTGATTCTTTACCAGTAATTACTTTTCCATTTTCTAACATTATAGCAACTGTGTTTACATTTTCTTTTTCAGATTTTTCTAAAGCATATTTTACAATTTCTCTATCTTGAGTTGTAATTCCAATATTATTCATTAATTTTTTAATAGTTTCTACAGTTTCTTCATTTCCTATTCCTTTTTTGAAATCACATAAGCTTGCATAATATCTTCTTATTATTTCCATCTTTGCAGCTTTTACAGCCACATCATCATTTATTATACATTTACTTATCATATTAACTCCCATATCTGTAGGAGATTTATATATATCTTTTCCTGTTATTTTATTTAATATATTTTTTAAAATTGGAAATGCTGAAATATCTCTATTATAATTTACCGCTTTTATATTATATTCTTCTAAATGGAAGGAATCTATCATATTTATATCTCCTAAATCTGCTGTTGCAGCTTCATAAGATATGTTTACTGGATGCATAAGTGGTAAGTCCCAAACTGGAAATGTTTCGAATTTTGCATAACCTGCTTTCACTCCTCTTTTATATTCGTGATATAACTGTGATAGACAAGTACCAAGTTTTCCACTATTTGGTCCTGGAGCTGTGACAACTACTAATTTTTTAGTTGTTTCTATATATGGATTTTTTCCATATCCTTCTTCACTTGCAATTGTTTCAACATCATCTGGATAACCTTTTGTTGGGGTATGTAAATATACTTTTACATTTTTATTTTCCAAAGTTTGTTTCAATTTTTCAACAGATTCTTGACCTGTATACATTGTAATTACTACACTATTAATTGAAATTCCTAATTTTGAAATATTTTCTATTAGTCTTAAAAGCTCTACATCATACCCAATTCCATAATCTGCTCTTATTTTATTTTTTTGAATATTATTTGCATTTATACAAAATATTATTTCTAGATTTTCTTTAAATTCTTGCAAAAGTTTTATTTTTGCATCTGAATTAAATCCTGGTAATACTCTACTTGCATTATAATCATCAAAAATTTTTCCTCCAAATTCCAAATATAATTTGTTATCAAACATCCTTATTCTTTCTTCAATTTTTTCTTTTTGAATTTTTAGATATTTTTCATTATCAAAAGCTAATTCCATTTCTACATCTCCTATTTAATTTATTCCAAGAAATTCCTACAAAATACAAAAAAACAGATTTAAAAAAAGGGTTTTTTTTTTAAATCTGTTTCGATTCATTTTTTTGACATAAATATTTTATCACGTTATAAAATAAATTGCAAGTGTTTTTATTACATTCTTTGTTTTACAGCTTCGTAAATTACTATTCCTGCTGATACAGAAGCATTTAAAGAAGTAATATTTCCTTTCATTGGAATTTTAATTAATATGTCTGAATTTTCTTTTACAAGTTTACTCATTCCAAAGCCTTCACTTCCAATAATAATTCCTAAAGGACCTTTTAAATCTTGATTATAGTATAATGTATCTGCATCCCCATCAGTTCCAATTATCCACAATCCAGCATCTTTCAACTTTCTTATTGTATCATTTATATTGTTTACTCTTGCAATCTTAACATATGTTGTAGCACCTGTTGAAACTTTTACAACTGTACTATTTACAGCTACATTTCTTCTTTTCGGAATTATAATTCCATGAACACCAGCTGTTTCAGCAGTTCTTATTATTGAACCTAAATTATGTGGATCTTCTATTCCATCTAAAATTAAAATAAATGGATCTTCATTTTTATTTTTGGCAATCTCTAAAATATCTTCAACTTCGCAATAGTTAAATGGTGGAACAACAGCAACAACCCCTTGATGATTTTCTGCCATTTGATCTAATTTTGATTTATCAACTTCAACTAATACAATTCTTGCATCTTTTGCTCTAGCAATAATTTCATTAATTGAACCATGTCTTTCACCATTTTCAACATATATTTTATTTATATCTTTTTCTGATTTTAATAGTTCAAGTACAGCGTTTCTTCCTGCAACAACATCATCATAAGAATTTTCTTCAATTTCTTCATCGCTTTGTCTTCTATCATCTAAAACTCTTCTTTCTGCATTTCTTCTATCAGTACCAAAACGTCTTTGAGAAGTTCTTCTATCTAATCCATCAAATCTTCTCTCATTTTGCCTTCTATCTGAATTTGTTCTTCTAGTTTCTTTTCTTCTTTCGTTTTCTCTTCTTTGATTTTTTCTTCTATTTTCGATATCATTTTCTTTTTCTCTAGCAATTCTTGATTGCCTATTTCTCTTATCTCTATAACTTTCTCTCATTTCCTTCTCCTTTATTCGTCTTCATCTAATTTTAGTACTGCTAAAAATGCTTCTTGTGGTACTTCTACATTTCCTATTTGACGCATTTTCTTTTTACCTTTTTTCTGTTTCTCTAGTAATTTTTTCTTTCTTGTAATATCTCCACCATAGCATTTTGCCAAAACATCTTTTCTCATTGCTGATAAAGTTTCTCTTGCTATTATTTTTCCTGCAACTACTGCTTGAATTGGTATTTCAAATAATTGTCTTGGAATAACTTTTTTTAGCTTTTCTGCCATTTTTCTGCCTCTTTCATAAGCTGAATCCTTATGAACTATAAAAGATAATGCATCAACTGCTTCATTATTTATGTGTAAATCTAATTTTACAAGCTCTGCTCTTCTATATTCTTTAAACTCATAATCTACTGATGCATATCCTTTAGTTTTTGATTTTATTGTATCAAAAAAATCATATATTATTTCATTTAATGGCATATCATATTTTAAAGTTACTCTATTTTCATCAAGATATTTCATATCTATATATGTTCCTCTACGTTCTTGACAAACTTTCATAACATTACCAACAAATTCTTTTGGAATCATTATTTCAACATCCATTATAGGTTCTTCCATATAACTTATTTCGGTTGTAGATGGCAGTTCAGTAGGATTATATAGTTCTATTTGCTCTCCTGATGTTTTATGTATTTGATAAATAACTGATGGTGATGTTGTAATTAACCCTATATCAAATTCTCTTTCTAATCTTTCAATTACTATTTCTAAATGTAGTAATCCTAAAAAGCCACATCTAAATCCAAATCCTAAAGCAGCAGAAGTTTCTGGTTCATAATTTAATGCTGCATCATTTAATTTTAATTTTTCTAAAGCATCTTTTAATGGTTCATATTCACTACCATCCATTGGATATATACCACAGTAAACCATTGAATTAGCTTTTTTATATCCTGGAAGTGGCTCTTTTGCTGGATTATTTTTTAGTGTTATTGTATCACCAACATTTAAATCTGATACAGTTTTAACACTTGCTGCAATATATCCAACTTCACCTGCTTCTAATTTATCTGTGGGGATGTAAGAACCTGCACCAAAATACCCAACTTCTGCAACTGTGAATACTTTTCCTGTAGCCATAAACAATATTTCATCATTCGGCTTTACTACTCCATTTTTTATTCTTACATAACTTAAAGCACCTTTATAATTATCATAATATGAATCAAATATTAATGCTTGAAGTTCTCCTGCTATATCTCCACTTGGAGCAGGAATATCTGTTACAATTCTTTCTAAAACTTCTTCTACATTTAATCCTGTTTTTGCTGATATACAAGGAGCATCCATCGCTGGAATTCCAATTATATCCTCTATTTCATGTTTTACTTCATCTGGTCTTGCGTTTGGTAAATCTACTTTATTTATAACTGGCAAAATTTCTAAATTATCATCTAAAGCTAAATATACATTTGCTAGAGTTTGAGCCTCAACTCCTTGAGTACTATCTACTACAAGTATTGCGCCTTCACAAGCTGCCAAACTTCTAGAAACTTCATAATTAAAATCAACATGTCCAGGAGTATCAATTAAATTAAATTCATATACTTCTCCATCTTTTGCTGTATAATTCATTTTTACAGCTTGAGATTTTATTGTAATTCCTCTTTCTTTTTCAATATCCATATTGTCTAAAACTTGTGATTCCATTTCTCTTTCAGAAAGTACACCAGTCATTTCAATTATTCTATCTGCTAAAGTTGACTTTCCATGATCAATATGTGCAATTATACTAAAATTTCTAATGTGTTTTTGTTTATTCTGCATATTCTCTCCTCATTTTCTTAAACTATCTATCATCATCTCTAAAATCAATATCTAAACTTTCTGGTGGTTGTGTATATCGTTTCAAAAACTCTGTTTCTTTATCATCTTTTGAGCATCTACAATATTTATTATCTTTATTTTTTTCATAGATATTTTTATCTGCTGTAATAACAAAAGTTCTTCCTTTAATTGTACATTCAGTAATAATATCTAATTCGTCTGCGGTTTTATTAGTTTCCTCCATATCTTGTATTCCTTTCTATCTTCCTTCATCATCTTGAACTCTTTCATTTGTTTTTAGTTCATTTGAATCTTTCATATTTTCTATTTTTAATTTAGGTTGTGGTCCAACAATATATTTATCTAATGTTGATTCAAGAGATTTAGTTGCTAAACTTGCATAGTATTCTGAATTATCCTCCCTTGTTTCTTTCCCTTGAGGTAATTTTTGCTGATTTCTATTTTTAAATCTTGTAACAATGGTATTTATATAGTCATTTAACTTTGTAAAAATTCCCTTTTTCTTTAATTCTCCATCTACAACTGGTAGCTCTTCTGTTTTATCTGGATCTACAACTGGCAGTTCTTCTGTTTTGTCTGGATCTACAATTGGCAACTCTTCTGTTTTTCCTAAATCTATTATTGGTAATTCATCTGTTTTTTGGAGCTCAATTGCACTTGGTTTATGTATTAAACCTTTTCTCTCCATATCTGATACAAAAGCTCTTTTTATTACAATTGCAACATCAATATTGTTCCATTGTCTACCATTATCAAAGTCTTCTCTCATAACATATGCTTCATGCTCCAAATCATCTGTAATTGCTGATACACTTAATGGTGTTACTTCTGAAATATTTATTCCATATCTTTGTGACAAAGCATGTGATTTTTTTGGTAAAGTTCCTCTCTTAGCAAGTTTTATAGAAGTCTCCAAATCTCTTTGACTTGTTATTTTCATTCCCTGTTTAACAATAGTATCATATCCAATTACTTTACTAGCAAGTGCTTTTCTAGCATTTACAGTATTTGAAAAAATCTTTTGTCTGCTTTCAGGTAAAATAGCTCCCCACCTTTCGAATGTTGCTGATGAATCTTCCATTATTTTTTCCATTTTAGAAAATCTATATGTTAAATCAGCCAAACTTTCAGATGTAATTTCTTTATTATCATTTTCTATTTGATGTGCCGCAAGTTCAAATGCAGTTTGATACATTGTTGATAAAGCTCCACTTAATATCTGTTCCTGGATGTTTTTTTCTTCTTCTGTTTGGGGCATATTTTTACTATATCTTGCATTATACACGGTATCTAAGCTTGCTTCAAGCTTATCAAATAGTTTTTGTGCTTCATTATATGGCTTGCCTGTTGGAAATTTAGATTCTATTAATTCCATTAATTGTTTTCTATTTTGAGCACCACCTCGTAATATTTCTTTTTCAGAAGCACCAATACTTGCTGCTAATAAATTTGTAAAAAAAGTTATCTCAGGATATCCGTCAGTATCTGACCTATATTGTTCTGCCTCTTTTGCTCCTCTATGCATACAAGTTCTATTGGCTGCTGTTTCTGTAAAAACTTCATTTAATGCAGCACCTCTCCATTTGCCATTTTTATAATACATTAATCCAAGCTCAGATTTTGTATCTGTAATTGCATGATATACCTCATGAGTTAATGTTTCAAATAATTTAGTTCCAAAAACTTCATCTGAAACTATATTTACACCTCTTAAATAATGATCTTGATTTATCTTTATTTCAGAAGTTTTTGACATATATACTCCAATTGCAGTGGGACTTGACATTTCTTCTTTTGGAACAAATCCTATACTTTTTACATTTTTAACAAAGTTTGCTACTTCTCTTTCCATTTGTTCTTCTGAGAACTCAAATTCATAAGATCTTCTATGAAATATTTCTTTAAGTATAGTAGTGAAATCACCATATCCTTCACGAGTTATATACTTACTTAGCATTCTGTCTAGACTTTGACTATAATATGCCTTTTCATTAGTTTCTTTTCTTTCCATAACTTTACATCCTTAGTTTATATTCAATAAATTAAATTTTAGATAATCTGAACTGACTAATTTATAATCTATTCCATTTACATTTCCTTCTATTGCATCTTTGTGTGATTCTCCATGTAAATGAGCATAATAACATTTTTTTATATTGTATTTATTTAAAGTTTTTATAAAATCAATTTCTTCTGGTATATCTCTTTCTTTATAAAAAGGTGGATAATGTATAAAACTAATTATTTCATATTCTGTACCAAATTTTTTTATTCCATCTTCTATAGAAAGTTTTAATCTATCATTTTCTCTTTTTAATATTTTATAATTTTCCTCTGATTTCCAAGAATTTAACCAACCTCTTGTCCCAGTTATAATTTTATTTTCAATAAGATATGAATTATTAAATAAAAAATCAATATTTTCAAATTCATTTTCTTTTAAAAATTTTCTCATGCGAGTTACTGTTGTCCACCAATAATCATGATTACCTTTTAGTAATAATTTCTTACCTGGCAAGCTATTTAAAAATTCAAAATCTTTATATGTTTCTTCTAAATATGTAGCCCAAGAAAAATCCCCTGGTAGTATTACTGTATCTTCGCCTTTTATTTTATTTATCCAATTATTTTTTATTTTTTCTGCATGATTTTCCCAATTAATACCAAAGATATCCATTGGTTTCTCACCAGAAAAAGACAAGTGCAAATCGCCTATTACGTATATAGACATTTTATTCTCCTTCTACATTTTTCTTATTGGGTCATTATCGTCTTCTACTTTTTCATTTGTATTATTAAATTTATTATTATTTCCGTTTTTTAGATATACTAATATAGTAATACGCTACAATTAGTCCAAACATAATAAGCATAATAAAAAATATTCCTGATTGTAATAGTGGTATAATAGAACTCATTTTTTTCTCCTTTTATGATTAATTCAAATCATCATTTTTATTTCTAAATAGCTTTGATAAAAGCCCATCTTCTTTCTGTATAGGATCATCTTCATAATCGTATTTTGAATAAGTTACTTCCTTCATATCATTACTATTTTGATTATAATTTTTATTTTGTTTTCCTACATTTTCTACTATAATATTTCTTCTACTTTTTACATTTTTATATATTTTGCATTCTTCTGCTTGAGTTGATTTTCGAGTACTTTCTTCAGGATCCACAACATCTGGCACAATTATTTGCTCAGGTTTATCACTTTTAGTCCTATATAAATAACTATCTACATTCTTAGTTTCTGTAGGATTTTGATACGTATTTACTGCATCCATAATTGTAATAACTGGTATAATGACAGTTATTACGAATACCATAAAAAAAATTATTCCCATAAATAACACTTTTTCTCCTCTTTTGTTTTTACTCGCCTATTTTTAAATTTGGTATTGCATTTAGATTTAATTCTGCTCTTTCTCCATTTATGTAATTATAAAATCCAGCAGCTGCTATCATTGCAGCATTATCTGTACAAAGGATTGGTTCTGGATAATATACTTTTATATTTAACTCTTTTGCTAAATCATCAAATGATTTTCTAATAAATGAATTCCTTGATACTCCTCCTGCTATAGCAATTTTATCTGAATTAAATTGTTTTATTGCTTTTCTAACATTTGCCTCAAGCATACTAGTAACAGCAACTTGGAAACTGGCACATAAATCAGCTTTATTAATATTAGGATCTTTATGATTTAAGTTGATTACAGCTGTTTTTATTCCGCTAAAACTAAAATCTAAATTATCAAAATGTGTTACTGGTAATTTAATATTTGGATTTCCTTCTTTTGCTAAATTATCCACTTTAGGACCTCCTGGATATCCAAGTCCAACTACTCTAGCAACTTTATCAAAAGCCTCACCTATTGCATCATCTCTGGTTTTCCCTAAAATTTCAAATTCACTATATGATTTTACATTTACTAAATGAGTATGTCCTCCAGAAACAATCAAACATATAAAAGGTGGCTCTAAATCTTTATGAGTTAAATAATTTCCTGCAATATGCCCTTCAATATGATTTACTGCAATTAATGGTTTCTTTGTAACATAACTTAAACCTTTAGCATAAGAAACACCAACAAGCAAAGCTCCAACCAGCCCAGGTCCTTGAGTTACAGCAATTGCATCTATATCGTCTAAAGTTACTTTAGCTTCTTTTAAAGCTTCTTTCATTATTCCATTAATAACTTCTGTATGACATCTTGAAGCTATCTCAGGAACAACTCCGCCATATTCCTCATGTATTTTTATTTGAGAATTTATACAATTTGATAAAACTTCTCTACCATTTTTAACAATTGACACAGAAGTTTCATCACAACTTGATTCTATTCCCATTATTAAAGTATCTTTCAAAATAAACCTCCTCTAAAAACGACAAGAAGTGCGGAGCACTTTTTTCTATATAAATAATGAAAAAACTGCCCCAACACCTTTAAATAATATATTAGATATTACACTAATTACTGGTGATACTATTATTTCTAATATTCCAAATACCCATAATATCATAAATACATAATATAATGTTGCATAATTAGTTGTTAACCATTCTTGAACTCTATATGGTAATAAATGTCTAAATATTTTTTCTCCATCTAGTGGTGGTAATGGTATTAAATTAAATGTACCAAGTCCAATGTTTACCATAATTACAACTTGTAAAAACATTTCTATAATATAACCTATATTTGTATGCAAAAATCCTGCCCCAAAAATATTTAATGCATAAAATGCAACTGTTGCTATTATTGCCAATATAAAATTCATTGCTGGTCCTGCTAAAGAAACCATTGTTTCACAAAATCCTCTTGATTTATTACTGTTAAAATTATTAGGATTAATTTGAACAGGTTTCCCCCAACCTATATGTGTAAACATCATAAGAATAAATCCAAAAAAATCTAAATGACTTGTTGGATTTAATGTTAATCTTCCTTGTGCTCTTGGAGTTGTATCTCCAAGTTTATCTGCAGCATAAGCATGAGCATATTCATGAAATGTTATTGCCATTATAACAGCTGGTAGAGTTAGAAGTAAGTTTATCCACCCTCCAACTCCCATACTTGCTAAAGACATTACTGCTAAAATAATTAACAATCCATAAATAACATTTCTATTTACACCACCGCCATAATTAAAAAACATATATCTTCTCCTTTATAATTAAAGTCTTTGAATTGGATCAAAATTGTCAGAATTATCATCTGCTATATTTATATTCTTATAGTTTTTATATTCGTTTTCCAAATAATCTTCATGTTCATTTAAGTTTTTGCTTTCTTCATCACTGTTTTTTTCTTTTTTGAAACATAGAATAATACCTACAAGCATTATGCTAATTCCTATTATCCAGAATATTCCAATGAATATTTTAGGAAATAACATCGATGAAAATTCTTCTGTTGTAACAATTTCTCCATTTACACTAACATTTCCTGATGTTCCATAGAAAGCATAGGTCATAAATGCAGTAATGCTTAACCAAATAACTCCAAAAACTATTGAAACAAAACCTGATATTAATTTTGAAACATGTAACATGTCTGAATTATATACTTGAGTATTAATATTAGAATTGCTATATATTTTTTCAAATTTCTGATTTTCTTCTGGCATAACTAGTATACTCCTTATCTTTTCTGGAATTATATTTTCATTTATTATTTCTTTAATATTAACATCATCTTGAAAATATTTTAGTCTTAAATATGAACCTTCTGGAAATTCATAATAATTATATCCTATATCTTCTTGGAATGTTTTTACAATTCCTTCTTGTGGTAAGTATGCTATTATAGTAGCTCTATAAAATGTATTTCCATTTGTACTTCCAGCAGAAGATAATTCAGTAATTCTCCCAAAGCATTCTTCTCCAAAGTTTTCTGTTGCTACATCTGCTTTCTTTTTTTTCAATCCACTTTTTAATATGTATATACCTATATACCAAAAAAGTGCTAAAAATGAAATTGTCATTAAATTAAAACCTTGGCTACCCAAGCCACCCCAAATTGCCAATAATGTAAATACAGCCATAAATCCAGTCCAAATAGCTCCGAACTGAAGTTCAAATTTACCATTAATATTCTGGTGTATGTTACCATAGTTATAATCATCATTTTGTTCATAATTATTTTTTTGTTGTTTGTTTATCATTTTCCATCTCTTTCTATTTTTTCTATTGTATAGGTTTCATAGTTGGGAATAATATAACATCTCTAATTGAAGCTGAATTTGTAAGTAGCATAACTAATCTATCTATTCCAATTCCCATACCACCTGTTGGAGGCATACCATATTCAATAGCCATACAGAAATCTTCATCCATCATGTTAGCTTCATCATCTCCAGCATCTCTTTGTTTTAATTGATCAACAAATCTTTGTCTTTGATCTATTGGATCATTTAATTCTGAGTATGCATTTCCATATTCACGTCCATCTATAAATAATTCAAATCTTTCAACTAATCTCTTATCTGATGGTTTTCTTTTTGTTAAAGGTGATACTTCAACTGGGTAATCACAAATAAATGTTGGTTGTACTAAAGTTTCTTCAACAAAATCTTCAAAGAATTGATTTATAATATATCCTCTAGTTTGTTTTGCATCTTCCATTTCAACACCTTTTTCTTTAGCAATAGCAATTGCTTCTTCGTCTGTGTTTATTGTATTAAAATCAACTCCTGTAACTTCTTTTATGCTATCTATCATTGTTACTCTTCTCCAAGGAGATTCTAAATCCAAGTCTGTTCCTTGATAATTAATTTTAGCTGTTCCTAAAACATTTTTTGCAACTGTTCTAATTAAATCTTCTGAAAAATCCATCATATCATTATAATCTTGATATGCTGCATAAAATTCTACATTTGTAAATTCAGGATTATGTTTTATATCCATTCCTTCATTTCTAAACATTCTTCCCATTTCATATACTCTATCAAAGCCACCAACTATTAATCTTTTTAAATATAATTCGTTAGCGATTCTCAAATACATGTCCATATCTAATGTATTATGATGTGTAATAAATGGTCTTGCTGTTGCTCCACCTGCTATTGTATTTAATATCGGTGTATCAACTTCTAAATATCCTGCTTTATCAAAGCAATTTTTTATTTCTTTTAAAATTCTACTTCTTAAAAGGAAAGTTTCTTTAACTTCTGGATTTACTATTAAATCTACATATCTTTGTCTGTAACGTAAATCTATATCTTTTAAACCATGGAATTTTTCAGGTAAATCTCTAATTGATTTTGTTAGAAGTACAACTTCTTTTGCATGGATAGAAATTTCTTCTGTTCTTGTTTTGAATACAAAACCTTTTAAACCAATAATATCTCCTATATCAAAATTTTTAAATGCTTTGTAACTTTCTTCTCCTAAATCATTTATACTTACATAGCTTTGAATTTTTCCTTGTGAATCTTGAATTGTACAGAAAGATGCTTTTCCCATAATTCTTTTTGCCATAATTCTTCCTGCAACAGAAACATCTTTACCTTCATATTGTTCATAATTGTTTTTTATATCTCCAGAAAATTCTGTTCTATCATATTTTGTAATTTCAAATGGATCTTTTCCTGCTTGTTGTAATTCTTTTAATTTATCAATTCTTACTTGCATTAGTTTATTAATGTCTTCTTCAGTTTGAATTATTTCTTCATTATTTTCATTCATTTTAACTAGCCCCTTTTTATTAATTTTTGACTTATTTATTATATATCAAAAACCTATTATTGTAAATAATTATATATAATTTTAGCTATGCTTCTGATAATATTTTTTTCAAATATAAATAAGTATTTTGAAGTGAGTTTATAGATATTTTTTCATTTGGACTATGTACATCTTCTGTATTTGGTCCTATACAAACATATTCTAAATTTTCAATTTTGTCTGCAAAAAATCCGCCTTCAACCACTCCTTGTGTTATCATTTTTTCTAGATTCTTTTTATACATTTTTTTGTATACTTCACTACATTTTTGAATTAAAGTATTATTTATATCTTGATTTACCCCTTTTAATTCTTGTTTCCAGTATACCTCTAATTTATTTTTCTTAACCAACTTTTCTAATCTTTCTAAATACTTATCTCTTAATCTTAAATCATTTGCTCTTGTTGAATATTCTATACTTACATATTTTTCATCTTCATTTATTGCTGCCATATTACAAGATAAGATAACATTGTTGTTTATATATTCTAAAGCTCCGTTTTCATAATTATAAATAAAATCTATAATTCTATTTGTTACTTCTTTTGATAAGCATTTTCCTTCATTAGTTGTTTCATTTATTTCAATAACTACATTTTCATAAAATTCTTTTTGTTCTTTTATTAATGTTTTTACTTTTTTTATTTTTTCTGGTTTAGCCAAAAATTTAACAGTAAAATTTCTTGGTATAACATTTACTTGACTTCCACCAGAAATTTCTTTTATATAAACATCTTTTAATTCTTTTAATATACTAATTCCTAATTTTATAGGATTTCCTCTTTTTATATCTCCTATATTTCCACCTGAATGTCCTCCCTTGAAATTACTATATTTAAGTTCATATTCTACAAAATTTTTAGGCGAATCTATATATTCCTTCTCTACTTTGGATTTCCACTCCAGACAGTTGGCAGATCCAACTAATATTTTCCCTTCTTTTCCGCCATCTAATGATATTATTTTCTTACTTTCTAAATTACTTAAATCTATTTCTTTTGCACCAATCATTGTTGTTTCCTCTTGAACTGTAAATATAGCTTCTATTTTAGGCATATTCAAATCTTTTGAATCTAGAATAGCTAATATTTGTGCAACACCAATTCCATTATCTGCTCCTAAAGTAGTACCATTCGCTCTTATATAATCTTCATCTTTATACAAAATAATTGGATCTTTTTCAAAATTATGTTTTATATCTGTTCTTTTTTCACACACCATATCTGTATGTGCTTGTATTGCTATTGGTTCATTCTTTTCTTTTCCTTTTGAAGCATCCTTTTTTATTATTACATTAAAATTTTCATCTTCATACACTTGTAGATTTCTTTTTTTAGCAAATTCTACTAAATAATTTTTTATTCCTTCTTCATTTCCAGATTTTCTTGGAATTTTACTTATTTCTTCAAAAAATTTTATAACATCCTTAGGTTCAACTGTATTAATATCTAACTTTTCCATTTTATTCTCCTTTATAGTTATATATCTTTTTAAAAATTCTCTAGTTCTTTTATTTTTTGGATTTTTTATAACTTCTTCTGGTGTTCCTTCTTCAACAATTATTCCTCCATCCATAAATATAACTCTATCTGCCACTTCTTCTGCAAATTTTATTTCGTGTGTTACTATAACCATTGTTCTATTTTCTTTTGCTAAATCTTTTATTACTTTGAGAACCTCTCCAACAAGCTCAGGATCTAAAGCACTTGTTGGTTCATCCATACAAATGATTTTAGGATTTGTTGCTAAAGCTCTTGCAATAGAAACTCTTTGTTTTTGACCACCAGATAAACTACAAGGATAAACATCAGCTTTATCTTCAATTCCCATCTTTTTTAATAATTCTATTGCTATTTTATCTGCGTCTTCTTTAGATTTCTTTAATACATATATTAAACTTTCAGTTATGTTTTGTTTAACAGAAAGGTGTGGAAATAAATTAAAATCTTGAAAAACTACACCTGTAGATTCCTTTTTTATACTTCCAGAATCAATTTTTTCTAAATCACTTATACATCTTAGCAATGTGGATTTTCCTGAACCTGAAGGTCCAAGTATTACTAAAGTTTCTCCTTCTTTTACTTCTAATGAAATATCTTTTATAACTTCTAAATTTTTAAATTTTTTTGAAACATTTTTTACTTCTAATACATTCATATTTTCACCTCACAGACTAATTATAATATTCTAATTTCTTCTCTGCTTTATTAAATAACACAGATACAAAAAATACTAGTATTAAGTAATATCCACCAGCTATGCAAAGTGGTACAACTGAGAAATTGTAACTTGCTTGTTTTTGAGCTAGAGCAAACATTTCAGTAACACCAATTATTTGAGCAAGAGAAGTTGATTTTAAAAGTGATATAATTTCATTTGATATCGATGGTAAAATAATTTTTACAACTTGAGGTAAAATTATTAATATAAAGGTTTGAGTTTTGCTAAAACCTAAAGTAAAAGCTGCTTCCTTTTGACCCACAGATATACTATTTATTCCACTTCTAAAAATTTCTGAAAAATATGTCGCATAATTAATTACAAAAGCTACAATTATTGCAATAAATCTATCATATGTTAGCTTAAACAAATAATATGGTGCAAAATAAACAAAAATAATTTGTAGCATTATGGGAGTACCTCTTATAATTAAGATATATAATTTTGTAATACCTGATAATGTTTTACACTTTGAATTTCTTGCTAAAGCAACTATTATTCCAAGTGGAATAGCAAATATTAATGTTACTATAAATATTTTTAAACTTACACCAATTCCTGTGAAAAGAATTTTGGCTACATTTATACATTTATCCACATCCATTATTTATTCTCCTTTACAGTTATCATATCTTCTCCAAACCACTTTTCTGAAATTTGTTTTAATGTTCCATCAGCTTTTAATTCATACAAAGCATTTTGAATTTTATCTCTTAATTTTGTATTACCTTGTTTAAAGGCAACTACACTTCCATTACTTACTGATATATTTTCAGAATCTATTGTTTCATAATTTTTATTTTTACTTTGAATCAAATAATTCCCTATAATACTTGAACAAAATATGCTATCCACTCCACCAGTTTCTAAATCCATAAATGCAGTTAGATTATCACTATAAGGTATGATTTCCACATTTTTTCCAAACTCTGAGTTTTCTAAATCTAATTGTTGACTAGATCCTGATTGAACTCCTATTTTCATTTCTTGTAATTCTGATTGAGATTTTGCTGTATTTCCATCTTTCAAAATAAAAATATTTTTTCCTTTTATATAATTTTCTGTTAAAGTCATTGTTTTTGCTCTATCTTCTGTATATGCAAATCCATTCCATATACAATCTATATTTCCCGAATTTAATTCTTGTTCTTTTGATGCCCAAGATATTTGTTGTAACTGCATTTCCATTCCTAATTTTTCACATACTGCTTTTGCAATATCTATATCAAATCCAACAATTTCATTGTTTTCATTTCTAAATCCCATAGGTGGAAAACTATCATCTAGTCCTATAACTAATACATTTTCATTTGTAACTTTTTCTTTACCATTCATTAAAAATATCACTACTATAAGCAACATTACTATACTTAACATTCCAATTATTTTTTTCATAAATAAACCTCCAAATTTTATTTTCAAAGAAAGTTTGTATCTTTATTTTCGTTCAATAATCACTATTTATTGCGCGCTATAATAGAAATTATTAATCTTAATATAATACAAAAGAGCCTTAAGGGTTATATTGTACCCTTAAGGCTCTTAAAAACTTAAAAGGCACAAGCATCATAATTAGCCTGTGCCTACATATTTCAAGACACAAGCTATTTTTTATGATGTTTGTTTCCTTTTAAAATTAAATTTGTCATAAAAAATAAATTCTCCTTTGATTTTATTATGTAAATTATTTTAGCATAATTTTTTTACCTTGTCAACTAAGAACATATATATTTTGTTCCACCATTTTCTTTTTTCATATTTAATTAAAGTTTTTTCTTCCTCTTCTTTTTGAGTTTCTATATTTATTTCTTCTATTTCTAAATTATTTTTATTTTTTTCTTCAACTCCAAATATATTAGCTATATCATATTTATTTCTTAAAAATATTTGATGTCTTTGTTCATTTTCAGAAAGAATATGATTAAATTCTTTCCTTTCCTCTTCAGTTGCTAAATATTTCAAAAAAATATAAGCTAAATATTTCTTCGTTTCATCTAAAATTGCACAATCATTTATATGTTCAGCACTTTTTATATTTATTTCTTCTGTATCAATTTTTTTATTTTCTAGTAAATTAATAATACTAAGTGGAATTTTAGATTTGCTTTCATTTGGTAATAATAAAATTATTTCATGCAACTGAGTTGCAGCTCTAGAACTCATTTTATTCATTTACTCTTTTTCTCCTTCATCTTTCTGAATTTCAGCTTCTCTTTCAGGATCTTTTATCAATCTAATATCCTCTTGAGTTGTACCAGTAATAACACTTTTTATACTTTCAATTGTACTACTTAAAGTAGGTTCAGAATGTTCTTTAGCAGCTACTCTTTCCAATATAACTGCTGATTTTAATAATTCACTATCCAGAACTTGAAGAATCTCCTCCCCAAATAATTCTTTTATAATATCTAATTCTCTATCACAATTATTTGCTTTTAATGCATAATAATTTGCAAAATCTTCATCATATATTTTATCTATTTTTACTGCATTTTCTTCTTCATTAAAATAATAATCTCTATTATGAAATGATGGAAGCATACATACATTTTCATAACTTCCAATTCTAAATCCAGGTTGTTGGAAAATAGAACTTATTATATCTGATACTGGACCTTTTTCTGCATCTGTTCTATCTTGATTATTTCTTTGAGATAAATAAGTTATATATTCTTTAAACTTTTCTTTGTGCTCAGGACTTAATGCATATGATTTTGCTCTTTCAATAACACCTTCATATCCATCTGGAACTTTAGTTTTGCTTGTAACTCCTATAACAGCATGACCAAACTCATGTGATGATATTAAACTTTCTGTATCTTTACCTATTTGAAATGCAGCAAAATTGTGCATGTAAAAACATTCATTTGGATCCTGTGATTCGAATATTACAAAATTAGGTGATAGTTTATCAAATTCTCCAAAATGTTCTGCTATACTTCTTACGTATTCATCAGAACTATTTTTATGTATTTCAAGCATTCGTATAAAATTATCAATAGCACCTACATTAGCTCCTCTTAAATCTGTTTCATCATCTCTTTGATATTTTTTTCTAATCTCTTGTTCTGTCATAAAAAAACACCTCTAATATAATTTTACTATTAGAGGTATTTTTTATCAATTACAATATTATTACTTTTATTTCAAATCTAATTTTATATGAACATCTTTTAACTGCCTATCTGTAACATTTCCTGGTGCTCCCATTAATAAATCTTGTGCTTTACTATTCATTGGAAATGCAATAACTTCTCTGATAGATTCTTCTCCATCAAGTAACATTAACATTCTGTCAACACCTGGTGCAATTCCTGCATGTGGTGGTGCTCCATAATGAAATGCATTAAATAGTGCTGAAAATCTATTTTTTATTTCTTCTTCAGTATATCCTGCAATTTCAAATGCTTTAATCATAATTTCTGGATCATGATTTCTAACAGCTCCTGATGATAATTCAATACCATTACATACAATATCATATTGATATGCATAAACATCTAGTGGTTCTTTTGTTTCTAAAGCTTCTAATCCTCCTTGTGGCATTGAAAATGGATTATGACAAAATTCTAATTTTCCATTGTCAGCAATTTCATACATTGGAAAATCAACAATCCAGCAGAATTTATAAACAGAATCATCAATTAAATTTTGTCTTACAGCAATTTCTTTTCTGATTTCTCCTGCTAATTTTTCTACAATACCTTTATGTTCAGCAATAAAGAATATACTATCTCCTTCTTTAGTATCTGTTTGAGTTAATAATTCTTCTCTTGCTTCATCTGGAATTAATTTAGCAATTGGTCCTTGTAAGCTTCTATCATCATTTACTTTTAACCATGCTAAACCTTTAGCTTTACAGTCTTCTATTGCAAAATCTACCATTCCATCATAAAATGTTCTTGTAGCTTCTGCTCCATTTGGAAGTGTAATTGTTCTAACTATTTTTCCATTAAATACTTTTATATCTAACTTTTCAAAAATATTTGTTACATCTTTTATAATAAGTGGATTTCTTAAATCTGGCTTATCTGTACCATATTTAAGCATAGCCTCTTTATATGGAATTCTTGGAAATGGATGTTCAGCAACTTTCTTATCTGAAAATTTTGAAAATGTATTATATATTACTTCTTCCATAACCTCAAAAACATCTTCTTGAGTTGCAAAAGCCATTTCCATATCTAATTGATAAAATTCTCCTGGTGAACGATCTGCTCTTGCATCTTCATCTCTAAAACATGGTGCAATTTGAAAATATTTGTCTATTCCTGAAACCATTAATAATTGTTTAAATTGTTGTGGTGCTTGTGGAAGTGCATAAAATTTTCCTGGATACATTCTACTTGGAACTAAATAATCTCTAGCACCTTCTGGTGATGAACTTGTAAGTATTGGTGTTTGCACTTCTAAAAAGCCTTGCTTAATCATTTGAGCTCTTAAAAATTGAATAAGTTCAGCTCTTAATTTTAAATTTTCTAAATTTTTTCTCGCTCTTAAATCTAAAAATCTATATTCTAACCTTAAATCTTCTCTAACACTTCTATTATTGGCAATTTCAAAAGGTAATCCTTTGCTTCTTTTTCCTAAAATTTCGATTTTATCTGCAAATAATTCTACTGTTCCTGTTGCTAAACTTGTATTGATTGTTTCTTCATCTCTTAATCTAACTTTTCCGTGATACTGATATTGTAGATTCAGTTGGTATCTTTGAAGCAAAATCAACTTTTTCTTCATCTCCTGAAACTACTACTTGAGTAATTCCGTATTGATCTCTTAAATCAATAAATAGTACTCCTCCTAAATCTCTAATTGTGTCTACCCATCCTGCAAGCTTAATTTCTTCTCCTACATGTTTCTCTCTTAAATCTCCACATGTGTAAGTTCTGTAAACATTTTCTTTCATAATTTTTCTCTCCTTATTTCTTATCTTTAGGGACGAAAACAAAAAACCTTCATCTCTGTAACTATTTTCAAGTTACAGGGACGAAGGTTTATATTTTTAATATAACTTCCGCGGTGCCACCCTATTTGAGAACTATAAGGAAACAGTTCTCCACTTTTTATAAACGCATATAATGCATTGTTTTTTTGCTCCAATGTGTTTCACTAAAAGAACTTAATTTAAAATGCTCTCAGCCGGTGGCATTTTTTCTCTGTAAAATAGTTTCTAATAGCTTTCATCTTCATCGCAAAATATTTACAATATATTTATTATAAACTATTTTGCTATCATTTGTCAAGATTTATACGTTTTTGAGCAATCAATTTTATTCTTCAGGTGTTCCTTCATCAATAAGTTCTTTAACTTTTTGATATTGTTCTTTTACATTTTTAATGCAATGAATTCCTAAACCGTTTTTTCCATACATATTATTGTGTTTTGAATTATATGTAGTACCACTACTTGCATTTGTAAATATTCTTATAGTTCCTATATTAAATATTCTTTCAAGAATATTTTGACTCATAGTAACTTCTCTTATATATTTATATTTTAGTTCTTTTTCTTCTTTATTTAAAAATCCATCTTTATATTCTACTTTTGTTGTATAAAAATTATATTCTAAAGCATCATATTGTAATTTTTCAAAAATTAATTTTATTACAATATATATAGCAACAATGGCTATAACTATTTGTGGTAATGTTGGAAATAGTATTAATAATTCTACAAGTGATTCTGATAACCAAAAAGCTATTATTATAACCCATAATAATGTTAAGGCTCCTACTGTAATAAATTTATATCCCCAATTAAATTTTGGTTTTAATTGAAATTTAACAGTACCATCTTCTTTAATTTCATTATTTTTTTGTATTTTTTCACCTGATATTTCTGTTCCACATTTTGGACAAAAACGTGCTTCTTCACTAACTTCAGTTCCACAATTTTTACAGAACATTCTAATTCCTCCCTACTTTTTTATTTACACATCAATTGTTGATTTTATTTTTTTATAAATTTCTTGAACATTTTCAACATTTATAATAGAAATTCCATTTCCTACTCCTGTTTCTGCATTTGTAAATAATACTATTGTTCCTATATTAAACATTCTTTGGAATATTGTTTGGCGCATAGTAACTTCTCTTATAAATTTATATTTTACTTCTTTTTCTGATACATTTAAAAAGCTATCTTTATAAATAACTTTTGTTTTATAAAAATCATATTGGTAACTACTGTATTGTTTTTTTGTAAATAAATAAGATATTCCAAATATTACCAAAATTACTCCAACTATACCTCCAGTAACTGACATTCCTGCTTCAGCACTTATTGCAAACATAGGTAATCCCATACAAATTACAAAGATTACTATCATTGTTATATATGGTAAAATCATATATCCTGTCTTATAAGTAGGTTTTACTTGTAATTGTACCTCTTTATCAGAAACTTTTTCTTCTGACTTTTTTACTTCTCCTGATACACTAGCTCCACAATTTGTACAAAATGCAGCTCCATCAGGTAATTTTGTTCCACATTTTTCGCAAAACATATAAAATCCCCCTTGTTTTATTTTATAATCTACAAAATATTATAATCTCATTTGACAATTTTGTAAATATTTTGACAAAAAATTAAATCCATAACTCTTACTCATTATAAAAAAATAAGTTAATGAACTTTATTCATTAACTCATCTTTTATTCATTATTTAATAAGTAAACCATAATCCTTTGCTCTTTAATTCTTGTATTTTTTTATTGTGTTCAGAGTTATTTTTAGTAAAATAAACTTTTCCATTTTTATCTGCAACAAAATATAGTGCATCTGTTTCTTTATAATTCAATGTTGCTTCAATTGCTGATTTACTTGGATTACAAATTGGTCCAACTGGAATCATACCAGACATACCAGGTCCTCTTGTATTATATGGATTTTCTGTATTTAATTCTTTTACTGTTAAATCCCTATCTCCCATATCTACTTTAAATGCATAATATGTTGTAACATCACTTCCAAGGCTCATTCCTTGTCTTATTCTATTATAAAATACTCCTACAATTTCTTCTCTATCTTCTAAAGACTTTCCTTCAAGTTCTGCCATTGATGCCATAGTTAATATTTGATGTACTGTTAAACTATTTTTCTCTATTTCTTCTTTATAAGAATTTAAATATTTCTCTGTAAAGTTCAATATTACACTAAAAATTGATTTAACAGAAACATCCTTGTTTTCAAAGACATAAGTATCTGGTAATAAATACCCTTCTAAAGGATAATAAATTCTTTCATCTTCTACTTCATCTGTTATAAACCAATATTTTTCAATTAATGAATCAATATACTGTTTATCTTCTAGCAATTTGAAAACATCATTTTCTGTATTTTCTGTTTTATCTGCAATTGTTTTAGCAATCCATCTCATGTTTTTACCTTCTATAAATGTAATTTTTACAGAATTATCAGTAACTTCTCCATTTTTAATATGATTAATTATTGTTTGTAAGTCCTCAGTATTTGAAAAATCATATTTTCCTGCTTTAAGATTTGTTATATTATTTAACTTTATATATATTTTCATTACAGTAGCACTTTTAATTACATTATTTTTTTCTAATAAATTAGCAATACTTGAAGTTCCCATTCCTTCTTCGATTTCAACACTAATAACTTCATTAGATGATTTTGAAGTAATTACTGGTTTCATACCATTTAAATACCATGAAAAACTCCCAATTCCTGAAACTATTATTAAAATAACTATTATTAAAACTACTTTTTTTATCATTACTATACTTTAAATATTATAAAAAATAATATTCCCTTTCTTTTAATCTTCAATTACATAATCTACTACATCTTTTATTCTAGATTTTTCCAAATTGCTATTATTTAAAGTCACTGCAACTTTAATTCCAGCAGCTTTAAATCTAGGTGCTAATTCTAATATAAATCTATAAAAACTGTTTATATCATCTATTGTTGCCAATTCAATATTTATACCAATATAATTATATTTAATCATCATTTCTTTCAATGAATTTATAACTTGACTTCTTTGAGAATAACTTAATAATGTACTGGAAACATTTTCATTATTAGTAAGAGTTGGCATAATTTGAAGACCATTATTATCTGCCCAATTTTTATAAACAGAATATGTTGCTGTTGTACTTGTAGTTCTATCTAATACTTTACTATTCTTATCTATATAGAAAAAAGCTGGAACTACAACATTTAATTTTTGAGAATCTACTGAAAGATTATCATAAATTCCTGAAATATTAGAATAGTTATCATATACTTCAATAGGTTGTTTATCTTCTTTTATATTTTCTCTTAATATTGTTGGCACAGATAATTTTTTAGATTTTATATATCCTATATTTCCTAATTTAGTTCTAATTTTCGTGTATTTTCCATTTTCCTCTAAAATAATTACTTTGTCTCCTATTATCAAATTTTCTAAGTTTTTACCATTAAAAAATCCCTTTTTTTCAGTAACTTTTCCTTTTTTTACAATAGAAGATTCTTTTTTTTCTTTTAATAATGAATCAATAATTATCCTATTAGTATCTTCTGCATATTCTAGTTCTATATCATATACTTTTTTCATGTCTGTAATAGGAATATATACTAAATTTTTATTTTCTTTTAGTTCTCCTTTTAATTCTGTGTTTTCATCATCAATTAATCCATATGATTCACCAACTTTTAATAATGCAACATGTGTATTGTAAGTTGTAATAAGTTCTTTTTCAGCTTCATTAAAATATATTGTTTCATCAAATATTTTTTGAATATCATCTTTTGAGAAATATATATTTTTTTGATCATCTATAATAACTTTATTTATTGTTTCTAAAAATTCATTATTCAATAAAATTGTTAATTCTTTTTCTTTATTTTTTCTTGTTAAGTTAAAGCAAAAAATTGTTATAAAAACTAATAATATTACAATTAGTATGCTACACTTAACCTTAAACATATTCAACTTTTTCTTCTTTTTAATCATTAGTTTTTCTCCATAAAATTAAACATAGTCGAATTATATAATATGCTTCTAAAAAAATCTACAATTTTTGATATCTTTTTTTAATATTAATAATTATATCTGATTACACAATTTCTTTGAAAACCTTTAACAACAAAGAATTACATTTATATTACATTTTAATATTTTTATTTTTTTCCTTTATTTTTTATAATATCTATAGTATAATATAAATGTTAAATATTCTAATTATAGATTGGAGGTATACTGTATGTTAATGTGGCAATTTTGGCTAATACTTTCAGGACTATTTCTTATAATAGAAATCTTTAATGTTAGTTTTTTAATATTTTGGTTTTCACTAGGTGCATTAGTTGCAATGGCTGTAAGCTTCGTAATAAATAACGTTATTATTCAAGCTTCAATCTTTTTAGTAACTTCAACTGTACTTCTTTTTGCAACAAGACCTTTTGTTAACAAAATATTACCAAAAGATTCTTTTATAAAAACTAATTCTAACTCTATTGAAGGAAAAATTGGAAAAGTTATTGTAGATATTGAACCAATTGAAGGTAAGGGGCAAGTTAAAATCAGTAGTGAAACTTGGTCAGCGAAATCTGCTGATAATACATATATTTCCAAAGATACTGAAGTAATAGTAGAAAAAATAGAAGGTGTTAAAGCTATAGTTAAACCATTAGTAAAAAAATAATAATTTAAGGAGGAAAAATTATAATGGGTTTTTTATTAGTATTATTTATAATTATATGTATAGTAGCATATAAAACAATTAAGGTTGTTAGACAATCTGAAGTTTATATTATTGAAAGATTAGGTAGATTTCACAAAGTTGCTGATGCTGGTCTTACAATAATTGTTCCATTTATCGATAAAGTTCGTTCAGTTGTAAGTTTAAAACAACAAACAATGGATATACCACCTCAAGGTGTTATCACATCAGATAACGTTACAATTACAATAGATACAGTTGTGTTCTATAAAATTACAGATCCAGCTAAAGCTGTTTATGAAATTCAAAGTTTGAAAAAAGGTATTGAATACTTAGCTATTACAACAATTCGTGATATAGTTGGTAAAATGGAATTAGACCAAACATTCTCTTCTAGAGATCAAATCAATGATAGATTAAGAGTAATCCTTGATGAAGCAACAGATGCTTGGGGATGTAAAATAGATAGAGTTGAAATTAAAGATATTACACCACCTGCTGATATTAGAGATGCAATGGAAAAACAAATGAACGCAGAAAGAAATAAAAGAGCTTTAATTCTTGAGGCAGAAGGAGAAAGACAATCTGCAATTACTCTTGCTGAAGGTAGAAAACAAGCTGCAATATTAGATGCAGAAGCTGATAGAGAATCAAAAATTAGAAGAGCTACTGGTGAAGCTGAAGCTATAAAACAAGTGGCTGATGCTAAAGCCAAAGAAATTCAAATGGTTTATGATGCAATCAAAAAAGCTGATCCAGACGATAAATTAGTTCAAATAAAATCTTTAGAAGCTTTAAAAGAAGTTGCTAAAGGTGATGCAAATAAAATATTTATTCCTTTTGAAGCAACAAAAGCTCTTAGCAGTTTAGGTGCAGCTTCAGAAGTTGTAAAAAAAAGAAGAAATGAAGAATAATTTTTAAGATAAAAACTCCGATATTAATCGGAGTTTTTTTATTTTATGTAACGTCATTAAAAATCATACATTTCTTTATTTTTAGGGATATTGCACTTTTGTTTTAAATGTGGTATAATAGTTTTATGGAAACTTTTTGAACATTCTCAATTTAATTTTAAGGAGGACATACTATGAAAACCATGCCTATGACCACCACTTCCCTGAGCAACATCGACTCCTGCTGGCTCTACCAGGACCGCCTGTACAAGTATGTGGAAAACGGTCGGGTGGTTCCTTTCCTGCCCAAGGTCGACCTCTGCTACAAGCCCATCCTCGATGCGAACAACATCTCCTACCGGAAAGACGCCATCGGCCTGAGCTATGAGCTCTGGGATCCCGAGTGCTACAGCGAGCACGCCCTCACCCTTCCCCTGTTCATCCAAATGGACAAGAGCTTCCGCTGGCTTAAGAAGTACACCGCTCAGGTGGTGACTCCTGAAACCAGCAAGGCTGCTTTCGCCCTCATGAACCGTGTGGTTCAGCCTGAGATCGACAAGATCAAGAAGGAAAAGAAGCACCAGGAACTGGTAAACGCTCTGGTCACTGCACTGAACGGCCGGGCGGGCTGTGGTATCGACTGCAGTCGTCACTTCGACCTGCGGGAGTGCAACCAGAAGGAAATGGACGTCGTGAGTGGCAAGGTTCACATCAAGGTCCTTCCTGTCAACACTCTCATGACCGAGCGGAAGCATGAGGAGCTGATTGCCTTCTACACGGAAAAGGGTCTGAACCCCGATACCATCCAGACGGTTCTCAGCACCGACTACATCGCTCTCTTCGACATGAGCCAGATGGCTACCGGCGCCACTGTGGAGCTTCAGGTTCCTGCGGGAACTGAGCCCATCTTCGTCGGCCGGAGCGGTTGGCAGGTCAAGAAATGGTGTGAAGAGCTGGGCGGTCTCTTGAAGATCAATGTCAAGACTGCCAAGTAAGCATCATACCTGTCCTCAAGCAACATGTTGGAAAGAGCGGAGAAAAGTTACATTAACTTCTCCGCCCTTTCCATTTTTATTATATATTTCTTAATTTTTTTACACTTTCTTCTAATTCATCTAATAAAAATTTAGTATCATCAATTGTATTTTCCCTACCAAAAGTAACTCTTAGTGCACTTTTGGCTAAAAAGTTAGGCATTCCCATCGCTAGCAAAACATGTGAAGCTTTTACAAATCCTGCACTACATGCTGAACCACTTGAAGTACAAATTCCTTTTTCAGCAAGCATTTCTACAAGCTTACTTCCATCTACTCCACTAAAACTAATATTAGCATTTCCAGAAAGTCTCGAATTCATATCTCCATTAATTTTTATATTAGGAATTCTTTTCTGTACCTCTGAAATATAATAGTTTCTTAATTCTTTCAATTGTCTATTGTAATTTTTTATATTATTAGTTGCTATTTCTAATGCCTTAGAGATTCCTACTATTCCAGGAACATTTTCTGTGCCTCCCCTTTTATCTCTTTCCTGATGACCTCCATCTTGTATTCTCAAAAAATTAATTCCTTCATTAATATACGCAATTCCAATTCCTTTTGGTCCATAAAATTTATGACCAGACATTGATAATGCCCCTATATTAGAAGTTTTTACATCTATTAATTCATTTCCTACAGCTTGAACGCTATCAGTATGAAAATATATTCCGTATTTCTTTGCAATCAATCCTATTTCCCTAATTGGTTGAAGTGTTCCAATTTCATTGTTAGCATACATTACACTTATCAATATAGTATTTCTATTAATTGCTCTTTCAACATCAGTTGCACTAATTATCCCTTTGGAGTTAGGAGTTAGATATGTTACTCTATATCCGAATCTTTCCAAAAATTCACAAGTATTTAGTATAGCTGGATGTTCTATTTTTGTTGTAATTATATGATTTCCATATCTTTTATTTGCAAAAGCAATTCCTTTTAAAATCATATTATCACTTTCAGTTCCACCACTAGTGAAATAAATTTCATTTACTTTACAATTTAAAATTGTAGCAATTTTCATTCTTGCAAAACTTATAGCCTCTTTATTTTCTTTTCCTATACTATAAATAGAAGATGGATTTCCAAAATTTTCACTAAAATATGGCAACATAGCTTTTAAAACTTCATCATCAACACTAGTTGTAGCAGCATGATCAAAATATCTTATTTTCATAAATAAATTCTCCCAAAAACAAAAAAATATCAATTTTCTATATACTATGAAAAATTGATATTTTTTGTGAACTTATTATTTAGATTCCCATCTTGTAATTCTTATATCTTTGTATTTGTTTAAAATTTCCATATATTTTTCGTAATCTTCTTCCCATAATGCATCTGGAACCTTTCTAAAGGCTTCAAACACTTCATCTGCTTCTTTTAAAAATAAAACTTGTTGTTGTGGTGTTAATTTTTCATATCTTAATGAAAAAGCATATAATTTATTTAAAGTTTCATTAGCTTTAATAAAAGACCAAAAATCTTTTACCTCCATTCCAGCCATTTTTATTTGCATAACTGCGAGTAGAGATAAGAATATTATTATCATTACTAAAATTACGATTATTACTACAAATGCCAATTATAACACCTATCTTTCTTTTGTTAACTATGGTGATTATAACATATAGATTTTTTATAATCAATATCTTGTAATTTTTTTATTCTATGTTATCATATATCTTATAAATATAATAATATATACTAAATATTTTAATAAGAGGTTTTATTATGGAAAAGAAATTTAAAGATATAAAAAAAGCAGGATTAGCTGGAATTTTTGGAAATATATTTTTATTATTAATAAAAGGTACTATTGGTTTTTTAAGTAAAAGTCAATCTATGATTGCAGATAGTGTAAACAGTGCATCTGATATTATCGCTTCTTTAATGACTTTTATAGGTAATAAAATTTCTAGCGAACCTAAGGATAATGATCATAATTTTGGTCATGGAAAAGCTGAGTACATATTCTCATTATTTATTAGCATAACCATGATTTTAGTTTCTTTAAAACTATTTATAGATTCTATTTTAAGTTTAGTATACAAATCACACTTTGAATTCTCATGGTTTTTGGTAGTAGTTTGTATTATTACAATAATTACAAAATTTTGTTTATATTTATACACAAAAAAAATGTTTAAAAAATATAACAGCATTCTATTAAAATCAAATTATCAAGATCATAGAAATGATTGTGTTGTAACTACTTTCACTCTAATTTCAATTATAGGTGGATTATATGGTATATTCTGGATTGATGGCATTGTTGGTATTGGAATTTCTCTTTGGATATTAGTAACAGGAATCAAAATTTTTATTGAAAGTTATAATGTTTTAATGGATGTTTCTTTAGATGAACAAACTAAAGAAACAATTATGAATTTAGTAAAAGAACATGAAGATATAAAAAATTGTTATAATCTTTATTCTACTCCTATTGGATATAAATATTTTGTTATTTTTACAATTGCAGTTGATGGAAATATGAGCACCTATGAAAGCCACAAACTTGCTAATCACTTAGAAAAGGATGTTGAAGCACTAGAAAAAATTGACAAAGCAGTAGTACATGTACATCCAACAAATTTAGACTGAAATTACTATTTGTGTAAGTAAATTTAACTTTCTATAGTATTGCTTAGAAGTAAATATGAATTTTTTAAAAGTTTTCGCCCATTATTTTTGAAATAAATTTCAAAAATAACGGTTCCCGCCATTCAGGCCCCGAACTTTTAAAAAATTATATATTACTTCTAAGCATATAAAATTAGTATATTAAATTTCTCCCTTAAATAAACAACTCAGATAGCCTAAGATATTTTAAGAGATTTTTCAATTCTATGTCTTTATCTAGATTCATGAAAATATTTTATATTATTTTTAAATACACCGCGTAAGCGATCAAACGAACGTAGTGAGTGCGATTTGGAGCAACTATCATGCTATGTAAATTATAAAAGAATTTTATAATTTACAACTAGCAAGTTGCGACACCAAGGTGTATAAGAAAATAATATAAAACATTTTCATGAATTATATTAAATATAAATTTTAATAAATACTGTACAATATCATATTAGAAATTTTCTATGTCATTATTATAATTAGCAAAATTTACTCACACAAATAACAATTTATTTTACTATAATTTTATCTCTATTGGCTAATATACATTTCTTTTCATTTTTCTTTATATTCTCATTTAAAATTTCATCTGCAAGCACATCTTCTAAATAATTTTGTATAGCTCTTCTTATTGGTCTTGCTCCAAATTCTTTTTCATAACCTTTATCTATAAGAAATTCTTTTACAGAATCATCTATTTCCAGATAATATTCTTGGGTATTTAATCTTTTTAAAAGTTTATTAAGCATTATATCTACAATCATTTTTAATTGTTCTTTTTCCAATTTATGGAAAATAATAATTTCATCTAATCTATTTATAAATTCCGGCTTTAACTCTCTTTTTACTTCTTGCATAACATCTTTTTTTATATCATTATATTCTTTTTCTTCTATCTCCATATTACTTGAGAATCCTAATTTTTTCTTATCTACAATTTTTCTTGCTCCTATATTAGATGTCATTATTATTATAGAATTTTTAAAATTAATTTTTCTTCCCTGACTATCTGTTAAAATTCCATCTTCTAAAATTTGCAATAATAAATTTAAGACATCTGGATGGGCTTTTTCTATTTCATCAAATAAAATTACTGAGTATGGTTTCAAACGAACTTTTTCTGTAAATTCATTTGAATCATCATAACCTACATATCCAGGAGGTGAACCAATTAATTTGGATACTGATGAACTTTCCATATATTCAGACATATCTATTCTTATCATGGAATTTTCACTTCCAAATAGGCATTCTGCTAATGCTTTTGTAAGTTCTGTTTTTCCCACTCCCGTTGGACCTAAAAATAAAAATGATCCTATTGGCCTGTTTGGGTCTTTAAGTCCTACTCTGCTTCTTCTGATTGCTTTTGAAATAGACTTTATTGCATCATTTTGACCAATTACTTTTTTTTCTAAATTCTTTTCTAAATTTTTTAATTTTTCATTTTCACTTTCTGAAATTTTATAAACTGGAATTCCAGTCCATTTAGATATTATATTCTCTATATCTGATTTATCTATAGTAATTACTTTTTTATTTTTTATTTCATTCCATTTATCATTTTCATCTTCAAGTTCTTCTAATAATTCTCTTTCTCTATCACGTAAATTAGCTGCTTTTTCATAATCTTGAGATACAATAGCGCTTTCTTTTAAATTAATTATTGCGTCTAATTCATTTTCTTTTTTCTTTAGTTCGGTTGGTTCTATAAAAGATTTCAATTTTACTTTTGATGAGGCTTCATCAATTAAATCTATTGCTTTATCTGGTAAAAACCTATCATATATATATCTATTTGATAGTTCTACAGCAGCTTTTATTGCATCATTTGTTATTTTTACCTTATGATGATCTTCATATTTATTTTTTATACCATTTAAAATTTCTATTGTATTTCCTATACTTGGTTCTTCTACATAAATTGGTTGAAATCTTCTTTCTAATGCTTGATCTTTTTCTATATATTTTCTATATTCTTTTAATGTTGTAGCTCCTATAAGCTGTATCTCTCCTCTTGCAAGCATTGGTTTTAATATATTTGCAGCATCAATTGCTCCTTCAGCAGCTCCTGCCCCAACAATAGTATGAATTTCATCTATAAACAAAATAATATCTTTCATCTTTTTTGCTTCTGCTAAACATTTTTTTACTCGTTCTTCAAAATCCCCTCTATACTTAGCTCCTGCAACTAGCGAAGGTATATCTAATGTTATTACTTTTTTATTTTTTAGATTTTCTGGTACATTGTTACTTACAATTTTCTGTGCTAAACCTTCAATTACTGCTGTTTTTCCGACTCCTGGTTCTCCTATTAAGCATGGATTATTTTTAGTTCTTCTTGACAATACTTCTATAATTCTATCAGTTTCTTCATTTCTTCCTATTACAGGATCTAATTTTCCTTCTTTAGCCTGTTTTGTTAAATCATTTCCAAATTGATTTAAACTTTGTGTATTATTACGGTTTTTATCCTCCTTTTCTGATTTATTTTTACTATCATTTTCATAATCATTTAATATATCTGCCATATCTGAATATATCTTATCTATTTTTATATCCAAAGCCTCTAATATTCTATTTGCAATACATTCAGTTTCTTTTAATAATCCTATTAAAATATGTTCTGTCCCAATATAATTTGTTCCTAATCTTTTTGCTTCCATATAAGAATTTTCTAATATTTTCTTAGTTCTAGGTGTAAAACCTAACACACTAAAATCTTCTTTTACTTTACCACCAATTAAATCTTCTATTTCATCTAAAATATCTTCTGGTGTTAAATTTTGCTTTATTAAAGCTTTACCTGCCACACCATTTTCTTCACAAACAAGCCCATACAAAATATGTTCTGTTCCAATATAACTATGGCCTAAATCTATTGCAAGTTCATTTGATATAGACAAAACTTTTTCTCCACATTTTGTAAATTTATATACCATAAAAAAACCTCCTGGAAAATCTTACTAATAATATACTCATTTTATTTTGCTTTTAAACTTTAGTTTTTAGAATTTCAAAAAGATTTTTTATAAAAAAAATAGCCACAATATTGTGACTATTTATAAATATTAAAATTATAAATTAAATGCTGATGTTGCAATCGTAAAAAATATTAGTACTGTAGTAGCATCTACAACTGTTGTAAGTAATGGGGCTGCCATTATTGCTGGATCCATTTTTAGTTTTTTGGCTCCTATTGGTAATAAACATCCTAATATTTTTGAAACAATAACAGTACAAACCATTGTAGCAGATACAACTAAAGCTATTTTTAATTCTCTATATTGTATTACTATTCTTAATGTATTGGCTATAGCAAGAACAATTCCAACTACTACAGCAACTCTTATTTCCTTCCAAACGGCTTTTAACCAATCCTTTGGACTAATTTCATCTGTTGCTAAACCTCTTATTATAAGTGTAGAACTTTGTGCTCCACAATTTCCTCCTGTTCCCATAAGCATTGGAATAAATGATACCAAAATTGGAAGTGTAGCAATTGAAGCTTCAAAATGTTCTATTATTGCTCCTGTTAACATTGCAGAAATCATTAATACTAGTAACCATACAATTCTGTTTTTGGCGTGTGAAAATACACTTGTTTTAAAATAAGATTCATCTGTTGGTGACATAGCAGCCATTAACTCAAAGTCTTCTGATGCCTCTTCTTGCATTACATCTATAGCATCATCTATTGTTATAATACCAACTAATCTATCTTCTTTATCTACTACTGGAACTGCAACTACATCATATTTATCAAACAATTTTGCTGTTTCTTCTTTATCATCAATTGTTTGAGCTTTTATTATATTAGTTTCCATTATTTCTTTTACTAAAGTGTCTCTTTCAGCAATTAAAAGTGCTTTTATATCGACAACTCCAAGTAACTTTCTATCTGTAGATAATACATAACAATTATAAACAGTTTCTGATTTTAATGCTTTTTTCTTTATTCTTTGAAATGCTTCTTCAACGGTCATATTTTCTTTTAAATCCATAAATTCTGTTGTCATAACAGTTCCTGCTGTATCTTCTGGATATTTTAAAAGTTCATTTATTATTTTTCTATCCTCAAGCTTTGTATTTGCAAGTATTCTTTTTACAACATTTGAAGGCATCTCTTCTATTAAATCAACTGCATCATCCATATATAATTCGTTCATTACATTTTTGATTTCTTTATCTGTTAAGCAGTTTATTAATCTTTCTTGGTCATCAGGTTCCAATTCTACAAATACTTCCGCTGCTTTTCCTTTTGATAATAATCTATAAACCATTATTGTTTTTTCATCATCTAATTCTTCAAAGATAGTCGGGAAATCTGCCTCATTAACAGTATCTAGAAATTCACGTAGTTGCTTTATCTTTTTATTCTCTACTAAATTTACTACTTCTTCTATTATTTCTTCATTCATATTTTTTCCTCCTATCTTATATTTATATAATATTCGTCTTTATTAATTATGTAAATTATCAAGCATATTTATTATAACACATAAACAAAAAAAGTCAATATTAGTTCAAAAATGTTGAAAAAAACTATTTTTTTACTTTTTTTATGTAATATATAAAATTTTCTCTCTTTTTCTTTCATTTTCTCTATTTTTTATTTAGTTTGTTTTTTATTTTAACATAACATAATAACTGTTTGTTTGAATTATTTGTATAATTATGTTATAATATTAGTGAAGTCCTATATTTTTCCAAATCTAAAATTAAGATTTGAGAACAAACAAAAAAGGAGATTATAGTATGACAAAATCAATTTTACGGTGTACCTCATTAATCCTGGCAATCTTTCTGCTTTCTTGTCTTTTTATAACAGGATGTCAAAATGTGCAACCCGAAAAACAAACAGTCACTGCTGTGGTCACGGATAAAGAGTATGTTGAATCACACTCCGACTATGGCTACTACTTTGATGCTTGGAAAGGAAAATTCCGGTGGAAGTGGAAACATTTTCCTGCGGAGTATAACGTTACAATTGAATATGAAGGCATAACGAAGACATATGATATGCAATCATTGTATGACTCATATGAAATAGGTGATAATATCGAAATGAATCTTACCACCTATTATGACGAAAATAATGATCTTATCACAGAAGGTATATATGAGCCTGCTATATCTCTACCTTAAATGTTAAGAAAAGAAGAGCCCCATGCGTTCAGCATGGGGCTCTTCTGCTATTTTATAGATATACTATGCAAAAACATTCATTATTTGGCAAATAACAGGTAATTGCATCAATATAACTGTAGTAACTAACATTTTTTGATTTGTACTTAACTTTGTTTTGTTTGTAACAAAAATTAATAATATTACAACTGGTATGAAATATCTACCTTGAATTCCTTTTATAACTTCATTTCCAATTCCTCCAATTCCAGGTAGTGAAGTCCATTGAATATATATAGCAGTTACAATTAATAAGCTTGTACCTAAAATTATTAATGATACCCATAATTTTCTTAAATTATCTACTTCTAATTCTTTTTCATCCTCATTTGTAAATAATGACATAAGTAAAGCCATATTTATAATATATGAAATTACTGGATAAACAGTTGTTTTTGCATGGCACATTAACTCATTTCCTGTACTTAATTGATAAATAAATTTATCTCCATCTTTACAAATAGTTCTTGTAATAATTCCACAATATTCAAAAGGATTCATTAAAATATATCTTAACTGATCTTTTGATGCTGTATTTGAGTTTGCTAAATTTATACTTCCGATTACAAACCAACTAAGTCCTACAATTACACTTGCAACAATTAATATTATAACAAATTTTTTCCATTCTTTTTTATTATCAAAGTTATCTTCTTTTAATAACAATGCTAAAGTTACAAATGGTAAATATACTATTTTACACAAAGAAATCATACATGCTAATGCTATTAAGAAAATCTTTTCTTTTTTGACTATTTTCTCTTTTAAATATATTTTTCTATAAAGAATTGCTATAAATACTGTACATACTGCATTTGTAACTGTATCTCCCGAAATGCATATTGCTGAAAATATATTAACTGGAAGTAAGCATATTATAAGGAAAAATGCTTTTTTATTTGGTACAATTTTTATAGCTAAAGCGCACATTGCTACCCAAAAAATATAACCAGTAATTCTTCCACACATTCCTATTGTTACTATATTATCGCTTATAACTCTTCCTATTGTTACTCCTATTACTTGTGGTACATATTGCAAAGGAGAATATAATTTTATATTCCAATATTCAGATATTAAATCTTTTCTTTCTGGAGAGTTCATACTAAATGCATCATATTCATTTATATAGTTTGTATATTTCATTTCTATATTATTTTTATAATCTACTAATTTTGAAAATGCTGGTGGAAATAAAGAATCTTCTTCTAATCTTACATTTGTATATTTTTGTGAGATTTTAAACACTCTTAGAAAGTGTGATACTTCATCTGTTCCATTTCCAAATGGAGTTGCTAAAAAATAAAAAATCCCTAATACTGTTGCTAAAATAATAAATTGCTTATGAAAATCTATTTTCTTCTTTTTAAATAATATAAGCATAATATCTATTGATACAGCTATTATTAACATTCCAATAAATAGTACATTTTTTACTACCTCTGTAGTTTCAAAAACTGAATCTCTAAAATAAAGAGCTGTTCCTATTGCAAATAACCAATAAAAAACTTGAGCCAAAATAATTTGTATTTTGGATTTGTTTTTTTCTAATACTTGTATTAGTGAATTTACTTTTTTCATAAATATCTCCTCTAATTTTGCTTTATAAAATTAAAATTTATTGTTCTTATTTATATACCATAAACATTATATCATCATTTAGTTTACAGTCAATATTTTCATTATTTTTAAGTAGTAAAGTTTTTATCTTTAAAAATAGAAAGAGCATTATCCCCAAATGTTGATAATGCTCTTTTTTATATTTTAATGGATTATAGTCTTTTTATAACTGCTTCCATAATTTTCTTAGGACCTGGTTTTGTAAAGGTAAATTCTTTTAGATATGCTCTTAAAACTTTTTCTTCACAATCATAAAACATTTTATCTGTGCTATTAGTTATATTACATTTTATATTATTTGCAACAGTATTATAATGCTTAGCTACTATTGGATAAACATCTTCTCCTAAATTGTATTCTCCTGATTTTTTTAAATTATATAATACATATATTGCATCAACTAAATATACTGTTCCTTTATATGAAAAATTATATTCTAGTTTCTTAAGTTCTTCTTCTATCTTATTTTTTAATTTTCTTTCATTATATCTTTCATTCATTATTTGAACCACATTTTCTCTTTCAATTACTTCTGCTATCATATAATCACTTCTCCAATTTTAATTTTATATATCCTACTATATATATAATACAAATTTAGGGCAAAAAAGTTTCACTTTTTTTAAAATTTTTTAATTTTTTTTCATAAATTCATCTATTACCTCTTGTGAATGATTAAAATTACGTTCAGCAATCTTTTCTCCAGTTGTTACATCATAAAAAATATTTTTAGTTGCCATCCTTGATTCTCCATTTTCTATGAATTCGCCTTCAAGTGTTACATCAAAATTTCCATAATTTCTACCACCAATTATTTCTCCTGTTGTACAATCTACATAGTAAATTCTTCCAATATTTCCATTAGCAGTATCACCTACTTCTGTAGGAATTTCTCCACTATAATCTATTTTTACTTCATAAGTATTTCTTATAATTTTTTCTGGATAATAATATTGGTTATAACTATGCTTAGCACCACTTTCTAATTGATACCAAACATATCCTGTATCTTCTCCATTGCTTTTTTCTTGTAACCACACATATTCATTTACTTCATTATTTACTAGTACAGTTCTTGTAGTTTCAACTTCTTTACCTGATATTTTTTTATCCATTTCTTTTGCAATTTCCACGGCTTTTTCTTGTGTTATTTGAACTGGATTATCTTGAAATTCGCTTTTTTCTAATACAATATCAATTTTTTTCTTATCTAATTCTCTAACTAAAGTTATATATGTTTTTCCATTACTTACAAAGAAATTGATAAGTAGTTGTTGATATTGGTTTAGTCCATTAGGATTTGAATTTTCATAAAATGTTGCATCCCACTGATTGCTTTCATATTGAATTCCTGATTTGTCTAAAGTTCCAGCGCCATATGCATGTTGCATTTCAACTATACTGTATAGCGAATATTTTCCTTCTAAGAAATTTAAACTTTCATATATTTCTTCTGCTCTTTTCTTTGCTTCATCAAATGTTAACTTATCTTCTTTTAATTGTTTTGTTACTATAATATCATTATTAAAATTGCAGAATTTTCCATTTTCTGCATCTATATCTAAAGTAATCCATCTTCCCATATTAGCTGTATAGTTTAAAATTGCAGTATCTATATATCGTTTATGAGATTCTAAATTTGTTATTTTTTCTTCACAACCTAAATTAATTAGAATTTTCTCAATCTTTTCTTGTGCTTCATTTTTTGATATCATTTTATTTTTGTCTTCATCTGTAATTTCACGATTAGCCTCAGGCCATTGTTCTTTGCCTAATTTTTCATAATAATCTCTATACTCTTGATAAGATTCAAATTTTTGTGGTTCTTTCCATACCTTTTCATAATTTTCTTCATTTAAATTACTAACTATACCTGCATTTGCATCTATATCTACTTTTTCAGTTTTTATAAATACAATTCCAGCAATTATTCCTATAAGTAGTATTACTACAATTGCACTAAGGATTTTGTTTCTATTTTTTCCTTTTATCATAAGTATTCTCCTTTCCATGTTCTTTTCTGTATCAGATATGCAAAGCATATTTGCTGTATAACTTACTTGGTTTATATTTTGTAATAAACTAATTAATACTAATCCATATTCCTTTTTTTCTTGCTTATTTAGTTTTTCTATTGCAAGTTCATCTGCTCCAAGTTCTACATCTTCTCTAACTCTCATAAATATAAACCACACTATCGGGTTAAACCAATGTATTGACAAAGTTAAAAGTAATATATAATTAAATATTAAATCTTTTCTTTTATAGTGTGCTAATTCATGCAAGAAAATATATTTTATTGTGTCATTATTTTCTTGCAAAATATTTTCTGATAATAATATAACTGGATTAAATAGCCCAAAAATACTTGTTTTCCCTTTAGATTGTAGTACAACACTTATTTTTTTATTTATGTTTAATTGTTCTTTACAGTTTTCTAATATATTATTTATTCTTTCCTCTGTAAATGTTCTTTTTTTACTTTTTTTACTTATTTGAACAACTCCACAAATAAACATAAGAACAAAGGTTACTGTTCCAATCATCCATATTGTTGGTATTATAATATTTACAATAATGTAATTTATTGATAAATGATTTGTAGTTACTTTTTCTTTAAAATTTGAAAGTTCTTTTTTTTCCATATTTTCATTTAAATCAATTTTTTCTACTTCTGCAATTTGACTACTAATTTCTGATTTTTCCTCTATAAATTCTTCGGGCATAAACGCTTGTTGTCTTGATTCATGATATATAACTTGTTTTTCTGGAATATATTTTATATCTTCTATATTATTTATTATATTGTTTGGAATATTACGGTTCGTTTTTATTTCATATCTAATTGGAATTAAAAGTGATGCTAAAACGATAAACCACATTATGCCTCTCCACTTACCTGATAATTTTTTATCAAATATATTTCTAATTAAACAAACAATCAATCCAACTATACTTCCAACAATAGAAAGATACAAAATCTTATAAAATATTGGAGAAATAAAATTAAACTGATTTAACTTTATTAAAAATTCTTGAAACATAGTTAATCCTCACTTTCCAACATATCAACTAGCTTTTTTAGTTCTTCTTTTGAAACAGCTTTATCTTCAACAAAATTTAATAATAGTTTTTCCATATTTCCTTTATATAGTTTTTCTAAAAAAGATGTATTAGCTTTTGCTAAATATTTTCTTTCAGATATAGTTGGGCTATATACAAAACCTTGTCTATTACTTTTTTTAGATTTTACAGAGCCTTTATCTACTAATCTGTAAAGAAGTGTTTTTACAGTGTTTTTATTTCTTGTTTTTGTTTTGTCAAGTTCTGTAACAATTTCTGTAAGACCACAATCTCCATTATTCCAAAGTACTTGCATTATTTCTAATTCACTATCTGTTATGTCATATTTATCTTGCATATTATACCTCCACTAAAAATTTATTCGAATAAATCTTGTATTATATAGAATAAGCTTATATGCGCATCGCTTTTTCCATAACATCCAAGGCGAGTTACATTTGTAACTTCTTTTGAAGACAGTTTACATCTGTAACTCGTTTTTGTCAATACATATTTTTTTATCTTTTATAAAAAACAAACGGAGCCCACTTTTCAAGCAAGCCCCGTTTTTTTAGTAACTACTTAGTTACTCTGTTTGTAATATTTAGGTTTAAAGTGCTTTACGCATTTCTTGAGCAATTTCAATTGTCATACCACAAGCAGTAGAATATTTTCCTTCTTTCAAATGAAGGAAAGATGCATCTGTAATAGAAATACCTCCACATCTTTTCAAAGGTGTATGGTTTTTCAAATAATCTTCAAGAACTTCGTCTGAAAATTCATCCATACTCATTCTAGCGATATCTGTTACATTAACAGATTCCAAAATCTCATTTCCATCTGCAATTAATACTGCATTTCCAGTATAAGCATAAATATCATCTCTGCCTTGCATACTCTTAATAAGCTCACGTGCTTCTTCAACACTTTCAGGCTTACCATACATTTTTCCATCAAATACAATATTTTGATCAGCGGCAACAATAAGACGAATACCTCTGTTTACAGTCGAATTAAAAACAACCATTGCTTTACGCATCGCAATTTCAGAAAGCTGTGCTCTGAAAGATTTATTCTCGTTAGGCGTTTCATCAGCATCACTAATTGCAACTTCAAAAGGAATCTCTGCATCAATCATCTGTTGTTTTCTGATTGCAGAACTTGAAGCCAAAATGACGCGAGGAAATTGATTTACAATTCTTTTGAAAGGCTCTACAATATCCTCAGGCTTATCATAAAAAATAACCTGTTTAGCAATATTTCCCATTGTAGTTGAAATATCACTACCATGTTTTGCAATAAGATACACAGGATGATCTTTAGCAAAATTATAGGCAGCTCCAATTCCAAGACCCACTCCCTTTTCAGAGAACTCACAAATAAAAATGTCACATTTTTCCATTGCAGGAAATGCAAAATCAGGCATAAGTTGCTTTCCAGAAGGAATTTCAGCTTGCCCCCATTTTTCGACATCTCTTGCCATAACAACATTTTTTATGCCAGCAGATTCAAGCGCTTTGGTAAGTTCTTCTACCTTTTGTTTGTCTTCATCTCCATCATGGAATTTCAAAGACATAAATGCCCAAACTTCACCAACTTTTCTTTGCACGGGAATTTTTACTTGCTTTGCTTGTTCCATACGTATTTCTCCTTTTCATAATATTACATATATAAATATGTGACATTATATTACTACACTTTTTTCATTTTGTACAGTAAGTTTAACTAAAAAACTAATTTGCAATTTTATGTAAATTATGATATAATTTTGCAAATTATTCCTAGATATCGGGAATTAAATAATGATATCCTTTTGTTGATTCCTCATATAACAATTGTAAGGAGGTAACATGTATAAGCAGATTCTCTTGTTAATTGGGTGTTTAGTAGTTCTTTTTTGTTGTATTGGCACTTCCAGACCTGAGCCAATGCAAGATTCTGAAGCTCTTCGGGAAGTTAACAATTATTCTTTTTGGGAAACAGATGATTCCAATGAATATATCAACTTCTTAAACGAGTTAGACAGTAACAACAATCGTAAAATCGTATCCGTTTCAAATAGTTCATATGCATTCCAGTATACAGGACCTTATAACATTTATGCTATAATTTATACATCAAGTGAGGGTTCTGAGGAATCAAGTATCCATTATAAATACTCAATATTTGAAGCAGAAACAGAAGAAGAACTCACTAATTTCCTTAGTAGTCTGGGAGATGAATATGAAATATTTGATATTTCAATAGGTTCATATGCATTTAAGTATACTGGACCTTATCACACATTCATTGTAACATACAGAAAAGCTTTATAAGATGATACAATAGCCCCAACTTCAATTAATTTTGAAGTTGGGGCTATTTCGTTATTTTTAGATTCCACATTATTTTCATATAAAAAAAGGTTCTATAATTTTAGTTGGGGTGGCAAAAAACTCCAGCTTTTTTATAAAAAAATAGCATCTATCTAACTTCTTTG
>CAPOZU010000007.1 GCA_948676835.1 uncultured Clostridia bacterium | reverse complement strand
ATCGAGGCTATGTAAATTATAAAAGAATTTTATAATTTACAACTAGCAAGTTGCGACACCAAGGTGTATAAGAAAATGATATAAAACACTTTCATGAATTATATTAAATATAAATTTTAATAAATATTTTACAATATCATATTGGAAATTTGCTATCTCATTATTATAATTAGCAAAATTTACTCACACAAATAACAATTTATCTAACATAAAAGAGACATATTTCTATGTCTCTTTTCGAAAAACTTATTCTTCATTTTCAGTTTCTGAATATAAATCTTTTCTTGTTAAATTTATTCTTCCTTGATTGTCTATTTCATAAACTTTTACTGTAACTTCGTCTCCAACTTTTAATACATCTTCAACTTTATTGATTCTTTCTTTTGAAATTTTTGAAATATGAAGTAATCCTTCTTTTCCTCCACCTAAATCAACAAATGCACCAAATGTAGCTATTCTTGTTACTTTTCCAGTATATATTCCATCTACTTCGATTTCTCTTGTTATATCTTCTATAATAGATTTTGCTTTATATGCTCCATCAATATTATCTGAATAAATGAATACTGAACCATCTTCTTCAATATCAATTTTAACTCCAGTTTCTTCAATAATCTTATTAATAACTTTTCCTCCAGACCCAATAACATCTTTGATTTTATCTGGATTGATTTTCATATTAATAATTTTTGGAGCATATTTTGAAATTTCTTTTCTAGGTTCTGCAATTTGTGGAGCCATAATATCATCTAAAATATATCTTCTTGCTTTTGCTGTTCTTTCAAATGCTTCTGCAATAATTTCATAACTTAATCCATCAACTTTAATATCTACTTGAATAGCTGTAATACCATCTCTTGTTCCACCAACTTTAAAATCCATATCTCCAAAGAAATCTTCAATTCCTTGAATATCTGTTATAACAACATATCTTGAAGGATCATTTTCATCTGTAATTAATCCTGTTGAAATACCTGCTACTGGTTTCTTAATTGGAACACCAGCATCCATTAATGCTAATGTTGAAGCACATATACTTCCTTGAGATGTTGAGCCATTTGAACTTAAAATTTCTGATACAACTCTTATTGCATATGGAAATTCTTCTACTGATGGTAATACTGGAACTAATGCTTTTTCAGCTAAAGCTCCATGACCAATTTCTCTTCTTCCAGGTCCTCTTGAAGATTTTGCTTCTCCAACACTATATCCTGGGAAATTATATTGATGCATATATCTTTTTGATTCTTCAGTATCTAATCCATCAAGCATTTGTTCTTCACTCTTCATTCCAAGTGTTACAATAGACATTACTTGTGTTCTACCTCTATTAAATAAAGCGCTTCCATGAACTCTAGGAATTAATCCAACTTCACATGATAAAGGTCTTATATCATAAATTCCTCTACCATCAACTCTTTTGCCTTCATCTAAAATTAGTTTTCTAACTGTTTTCTTTTCTAATTTATATAAAGCATCTGCTATTGCTTTACTATCTTCTTCTAATTTTTCTTCACCATATTTTTCGCCATACCAAGCTTTAACATCTTCTGTAAGCTTGTCTATTTTTTCATCTCTTTCTGGCTTATCTGGTGTTTGAACATCTTGTTTCATTCTTTCTGAAAATTCACCAGCTATAATATCATATACTTCTTCATTTACTGCAAATGATGTATATTCAAATTTTGGTTTACCTATTTCATTTTTAATATTTTGAATAAATTCGCAAACTCTTTTAATTTCTGTATGTGCTATTTTTATTGCTTCTAACATTGTATTATCTGGTATTTCATCTGCACCAGCTTCAATCATAGCAATCTTATCTGCTGTTCCTGCAACTGTTAGAACTAATCTGCTACTTGCTCTTTGCTCTTCTGTTGGATTAATAACAATTTGATCATTTACATATCCAACTGCAACTGCTGCTGTTGGTCCACCAAATGGAATATCTGATATTGATAAAGCTGCTGATGTACCAATCATTGCGCACACTTCTGGTGAACAATCTTGCTCTACTGATAATACTAAGCAACTTACAACAACATCATTTCTAAAATCTTTTGGGAATAATGGTCTTATTGGTCTATCTATTGCTCTTGCTGTTAATATTGCTTTGTCTGTAGGTTTTCCTTCTCTTTTTGTAAATCCTCCTGGTATTTTTCCTACTGCATATAATCTTTCTTCATAATCTACTGAAAGTGGGAAAAAATCTATTCCCTCTTTTGGCTCTTTTGATGCTGTAACATTTACAAGCACTGTAGTTTCTCCATATTTTACAAGAACACTACCATTGGCAAGGCCTGCCATTTTTCCGTTTTCAATTGTAAGAGTTCTTCCAGCTAACTCCATACTATAAGTTTTAAACATTTTTACATCTCCATTTCTACTTATTATTTTAGTAATTTATTTGAAATGTAACCTCTACAATATATATTCTCTAGAAAATATTAAAATATACATTGTGCAAGCTACTCTTCAAATAAATAACCACATATATTTTACTATAATTAAATTTAAAAAGCAATAAGAATTTAAAAGTATTATGTAAATTGACTTTTTATGTAAATCATGCTATAATTTTTTTTATAAAAATTATATAACAGGAGGAATACTTTATGCTGAATATTCTTAGTGCCAAATCTTACACAAATTGGATAAGCTATACTGCTGGAAAGCATACAGCTCGGGCTATCCGACACAAAAATGGTGAAATAACAACAGAGGCTGTAATGCAAATTACCCCACCACCTTATTGGGGAGATTTAATAATGAACACGGTTGGCGATTTTTTGTTTAGGCTTCTTTCGGTTTTGACTATCTACATCATTCCCTTACTAAAAGGATATAAGCTAAATTCTTTAATCAAAAACCACGAAATCAGCTCCAATTATTATCTCATTTCTTTACCTTTTTTAATCTTAATAACAATTATAAGTGTAGTAATAATTGTTGTTAAAGATCCAAGATATGAGTTGCGGAAAAACCATGGCGCAGAGCACAAAATTCTTACTGCATACAAAGTATTACAACGTATACCAACAGCTACTGAAGCAAAAAGTTTTACACGTATTTGTAATGTATGTGGAGCTACTATTTATTCTGCGCTTATTACTGGACAATTAATTGGCTTTTTCATATTTATCAACTATGGAATTATGATTCCTGAAAAAGTACTATTTTTTGTTCCTTTTTTGCTACATTCCATTTTCCCATTTAATTTTTTGGGAAAACTCATCCAGTTTATTACAACAAAAGAACCTGATGATGATAATATAGAATTGGCAATCGCAGCACTTACTGAAATAGTTCGTACTGAAGATCCTTGTTCTATCATATCTCGGGAAGAAATGGCGGAGAACATAAAAAAAGCGTTCGGCATAGATATTAAACCTTAACAAAATTAGCGATAGCATTATCAATATTTTGATATGTTAACTATTTTGGTATATACTAACGTCCATGAATTTCAAAAAGCCTGCACATTAAAGTGCAGGCTTTTAAAATTATTTTCTTAAAGATAATTTTTTAACAATTTCTCTATATCTGTTAACATCTTTTTTAGCTAAGTAGTTTAATAGGTTTCTTCTTTTACCTATCATTTTTAATAATCCTCTTCTTGAGTGATTATCTTTTTGATGAACTTTTAAGTGTTCTGTTAATTCTGAAATTCTTTCTGTTAAAAGAGCAATTTGAACTTCTGGAGAACCAGTATCATTTTCTTCTCTTTTATGTGTAGCTATAATTTCTTGTTTTCTTTCCTTAGTCATTTTCTTTTTCCTCCTATTTTTTATATTTGCCATGTACTGGGAATAAAGTAGGTTTTTTCCTTTAATCTAAGTATATGGTATTTTACGTTAATTATTTTACTACATTTATTTAAAAAAATCAAGCATCTTCATTAATCTTTTATTATTTTATAATTTTTTTCTGTATAATCAACATATAAAACTAATTCTAAAATAGCAACTGCAAACATTACATTTATTAAAGTTGGTGTCACAGGAATTCTAGCTATTGTAACAATACTTGTAACTGTTGCTTCTGTTAAAAGAATTATTGCTAATATTTTTCCTAAAAGTTTTGTCATCTTTATTTTTCTAAATCTTATTACCATATATGCCACTATAGCAATTGTTACTATCACAAGTGGTATTAAATATGGTCTCACAATATCTCTTATTCTTACTTTAGGATTTACATTTACATTAATTGATTCTGCAGTAAATTCTGTCCCATATTTCTCATTTACTTTTGATACTAAATTTTGTTTTTCTTCATCTGTCATAGATTCAACATTTATATTAACAGCATCATCAAATAATTCTAATTTTCTCACTAATACTTCTTTATTATTAAAAACTTCTTTACAAATATCTTTTATATCATTTATATCAATTTCTTTGCCTACTACTAGATTTACAGATTCATGTTGCTCATATAATAAAGACACATTAACTCCTTTTAAAGCCACTACTACAATTCCTGCAATAATAATAAGAATTAGACCTAATAGCAATATTTTTTTTGTTCCACTTAATTTCATATTATATCCTCCATATTTTTATTTACATTATTTTTCTTAAATCATACCAATAATGTATAGTAATCCACTATATAATGCTTGTATAGCAATACCCCAGAACAAAACCATTCCTATACTGCTAATTACAGCACTCTGCATAAATGTAAATATAATAGCAACTATTGCTACTGGAATAATTGCAAGATATAATTGTTTCATTGTTTCTGTAAACACTAATTTAATATCATCGTTTTTTCTTAAATTCTCAAGTAGTTTATATTCAAATAACATATTAATTCCTACTACTCCTGCAAAAGCAATTAATGAATTTAAAGTAATAAGAACATTTGTATATCTAAATGCTAAAGTTACAATAGCGATATATCCTACATTAAGAATTGCAAATTTTAATCCTGCTAATTTATATTTTACAATCATTACAATTGAAAGTATTAAAACAATTACAGCAAAAGAAACGATTGCAATTATTCTTGTCTCAGTTGTGATATGTGATTGTACATAATTATCTGCATTTAATTTATATGATAAAGGCATTTTTTCTAAATTTAAGATTCCAGCAACTCTTGCTGTACTATTGTATGTTATTACAAAATCTTCATATTCTGATGAAGCTTGTCCTAAAGGAATTTGAAGAACCCCATTTGTTAACTCATCTCCAAAGTATGTTTGTAACAATTCTTGATCATCAAATTCAACACCTACATATGTTGTTGTTTCTATTCCTTTTTCGTCTGTTTGTCTTACATAAGTTTTACTTATTTCTTTTAGTTTTTCTGTTCCCTCTTTATTTAATTGGACAATTAAATATGATTGATATTGATTATCATTATTTGTATATGTTGCAGATACGTTTTTTATATGTGAATTATCTAACAAAATAAGTCCATTTTGGTGATCTACTACTTCAAATTTTCCTTTTGTAGCAATCATAGATTCTTGAATTTCAACATTATCATTATCTGGAACTTCTACAACTAATTCTCCAGTAACTTCATCTAATCTAATGTTGTATTCATATAAATCAAGAGTCTCTAATCTTTCTTGAATTATTTTTTTAGTTTTTTCAAAATTAGTTATATTTATATCAGCATCTTCATTTGCTTTTAGTACTCTTTTTTCTGTTTTATATCCTTCTAATGTTTTATCTTCTTTTTTTTCTTGAGATTCAGTTGGTGTGTTTGAATTCTCCGCATTTTCAGAAGATATAGGCTGACCATTTTCATCAACTAAATCTATTTCAGGGCTACTTGTTGTTGAATCGTTACTTACAACATCGCCAGCATAGTTTCCGTTCTCATCTACATAAACTTCTTTTTCTTCTTCTGATGTATTAAGAACAAATCTTAGTTCTCTAACTCCATCAAGTTCCATACCATAACTGAATTTTGGTAATACATTTTTCCATACACCTTGGATTTGAATATACAATCCACCAAATGCTATTGCTGATATTAAAATTACAATTAATACTACAGCTAATGTTTTAAATCTTTTTAAATTTTTTTCCAAAACAACTACCTCCTATAATAAGTTTGTATCATTAATTATTAATTCAAACCATAATCCTAAATATTTTGCTGCTCTTTTACTCATTTTAGTTCTATCCATAAATATTTCAAAATAATCAATAACCGGACAAATTTTTGTATCTATTTTTAAATTTAAGATAGCTTTTCTTTCTTCTGTATCTATCTTTAATTCTGAACTTGTAACTGCATAATTTACTTCATCATGTTTATCGAAAAGACTTCTATCTGATTTTGATACTCTACTTCTATGAGCATCTGATTTGTCTGCTAAAATTAAAGCAGCTGATATATCACTAACAGGTGTTCCTGTCGATTCATCATGATTTCCAATTGCCATAATTATTTCAGTTCTTTCTTTTACATCCATTCCCATATCTTTTAAAATATTATAAGCTAAAATCGCACCTGTATGAGCATGATCTACTCTATTTACAGAATTTCCAATATCATGCATATATCCTGCAATTTTAGCAAGTTCAATTCTTCTTTCATCATATCCTAATGATTCTAGAATTTGTGCAGCTCTTGCTGCAACAAGAGAAACGTGTCTTATTGAATGTTCTGTGTATCCTATAACATCCATTTGTTTTTGAGCATTTATTATAAGTTCATTAACTTCAGCATTATTTACAATATCCTCGAAAGTTATCATATATCCTCCTTTGCTCCATTATTTATGTAAACATACTTAGGCGTAAGTTTTATACTTGTAAATTGTATATTAAATAGAAAAAAATATCAACATATTTTAATACAAAATTTAAAAATTAACTCCTAATATTCCACCAATAGCTCCTCCTAATATTCCCAAAACTATAAAAATTAATGAACTTAATGATAAAGAAAAATCCATTAAAACGCAGCTAGAAATTATGTATAAAATTAAAATGTAAGAAATTCCAAGTAAGCTCCCAAAAACTATACCTTTTTCTTTTTTATTTCTTGTCATATTAAATGCACCTATTAAAAGAGAAAAAGTTACGATTCCTATGATTATTGGATTTAATAGATTATCATTTATATTTGTATTACTCATAATTATTGATAAAATAATAATTAATATAAGTGAAATTAAAATTGATAATAATAAATTTTTTAAAAATACTTTCATAAACACCTCACAAAAAAAAGAAAATTTCTAATACATTATATTAAAAATTTTCTTTTTTATTCCTTTATTAATTCAATTCAATAACACCTGAATCTTCATCTGAAACAATATTTTCACTATTCATATCATTATCATTTTCTAAAATTGTATTATTTGATACATTATTATTTAAGTCTTCTGATGAAACTACATTTCCACTAGTTTGAACTGTATTTGTATTATTTTCAATTTCATCTTCTTTTGGTAATTCTTTTTTTAGCTTTGATTGTATAGGATTTCCAGTTTCATCTACATTATTTAGTCCATTATCTTCTAAGTAGTCTTTCAATTCTACTGAAGCTCCATTATATTCTATATAATATGTTGTTTTTCCATTTCTAGTTATTGCATATATCTTACTATAAACACATGGTAAAATTAATTTTTGAGTTGTTACATCAAAAATACCATATAAATCATCATAGTTTACAACAATTCCCTTTATTCCAACTGATGGTGGTATTAATAACACGCTTTGCTCATTACCAGATGTAGATGATGTTGCTGTTGTTTTGTATCCAAAACCTTCATAAGAAAGGTTCAATTTTTGTTCTCCATCTTTATTTACCAATCCATATTTACCATCTTTTTTTACTGGAATGCATGCATCAAATAAAACTTTTGGATTTCTAATTTTTTCTAAAGAAAAAGAACTAACATATTCGTTTTTTAATCCAATTTCATCATTTTCTGGATGTACTAAAACCTCACCTGTTCTACTAACAACACCATATTCTTTACCTTTTTTTACTAAATATAATTGATTTTCTCCATCATCATCTAATAAAGAAATTTCTTCATATCCTGATGATGAATCAATTATCGTTCCTCCTTCAGAATTTAAAAGACCCATTGTTCCATTTTCAACTGTTATATAAAATTCTCCAACATTTTGAGCGTAAGTTATATTATCATATTTCCTACTTAATATTTCTCCAGCTTTTTGATTTTCATTTCCGAAAGAAAATACTCCATAATATTTAGAAGAAGCTTGTGTGTCAGCAACAATCACTAATCCATCTATTATAGCTCTTAAATTTTCATAATCTCCACTCATTTCTGTATAACCATATTTTCCAATTGTAGCTTTAGCATTTGCAACTCTATTAGCTAAAGTATATATTTTCTTTCTATATTCTTTCCAAGAAATATTTATATTAAACATTTTCTGAAGTGAATCCAATGGTACATAAATTTTTCCATTTTGGTAAACAATTTCATTTTGTAATTTATAAGTTTCTGAATATCCTCCTTTATTATTTACAACTATAGGTATTTCTGCAATTTTAGGACTAGGAGCTGTTATTTCAATATATTTATCATAACTATCATTACCAGCTGATAATGTAACAATTTCATAATCACTTTGTAAATAACAACTATCTTCATTTTCATTATATTTTTTATATTCACCTTTTGTATATGTATACCCCAGAGCACTAGATAAAGTTCTAACATCTACATATGTTACTCCATCAATTTGTGTATACATACTATTATTAAATGATTTTATTTGTACACCATCAATATAAAATTTTTCTGTAATAGAATCTTGATAGCTTATAATTATTATCATTACAAATAGTAATGCAATAAATACTCCACACAATATAATAGATAGCATTACTGCCCTTCTTTTTCTATCTCTGCTTTCAATTTCTTGATTATAAGAATTGCTTTCTTCTAGATTCATAAAAAACCTCCTATTTTATTCTTTTGTATATCCGTAATTCTTATAGAATTCATCTCTAAATGATAATAAATTATCATTCTCTATTTCAATTCTAACTCTATCCATTAATTTAGTCAAGAATCTTAAATTATGAATTGACAATAATCTTACACCTAAAATTTCTTTGGTATTTATTAAATGCCTTATATATGCTCTTGTATAATTTTTACATGTATAGCAATCACATTCTGGGTCTAATGGTGTAAAGTCCTTTTCATATGCTGCATTTCTTACTACTAATTTTCCATGAGAAGTCATTGCTGTTCCATGTCTTGCAATTCTTGTTGGTAGTACACAATCACACATATCAATTCCAGCAATAGCAGCTTCTATTAAATAGTCTGGTGTTCCAACTCCCATTAAATATCTTGGTTTATTCTCTGGCATAAGTGGTGCTGTATAGTTTAAAATATCTAAAAATTCTTCTTTTGGTTCTCCTACGCTAATTCCACCTATAGCATAACCTGGAAAATCCATCTCTATTAAATCTTTAGCACTTTTTTCTCTTAAATCTTTATAAAATCCTCCTTGAATAATTCCAAACAATCCTTGCTTATCTACAGTAGTATGAGCCTCTTTACATCTTGCAGCCCATCTAGTAGTTCTTTCCATAGATTTTTTTGTATATTCATAAGTTGAAGGATATGGACAACATTCATCAAATGCCATTATAATATCTGCGCCTAGAGCTTCTTCAATTTCCATTGCTTTTTCAGGACTTATAAATTGTTTGCTTCCATCTAAGTGTGATCTAAATTCAACACCTTCTTCTTTTATTTTTCTTAAAGCTCCTAAACTAAAAACTTGAAATCCTCCACTATCTGTAAGAATTGGCCTATCCCAATTCATAAATTTATGAAGACCACCTGCTTGTTTTACAAGTTCATGTCCTGGTCTTAAAAATAAATGATATGTGTTTGATAAAATAATTTGAGCTTGTACCATTTCCTTTAGTTCATCTGGTGTCATAGCCTTTACTGTTGCTTGTGTTCCAACTGGCATAAATATTGGTGTTTGTATATCTCCATGTAGAGTATGAATTACACCTCTTCTTGCTCCAGATTGTTTACATGTATGTAATAATTCGTATGTTATTGCGTTTTTCATTTTTTCCCCCATTTATAATATAATCATTGCATCACCAAAGCTAAAAAATTTATATTCTTTTTCTACAGCTTCGTTATATGCTTTCATAATAAAATCTTTTCCTGCCAAACTTGATACTAACATTATTAAAGTTGATTCTGGTAAGTGAAAATTAGTAATTAAACTATCTATGCATTTAAATTTATATCCTGGATAAATAAAAATACTTGTATCTCCTTCGATTTCTTTTACCATTCCATTTTCATCTGCAACTGATTCTAATACTCTACATGAAGTTGTACCAACAGCAATTACTCGATTTCCATTTTGTTTTGCTCTGTTTATTTTTTCTGAATCTTCTTTTTTTATATAATAATGCTCAGAATGCATTTCATGTTCTTCAACAGTTTCAACTTTTACTGGTCTAAATGTTCCTATACCAACATGAAGTGTAACATTTGCAACCTCTACACCTTTTTCTTTTATCTTCTCTAAAAGTTCTTCTGTAAAGTGTAAACCTGCAGTTGGTGCTGCTGCTGAACCTTCATATCTTGCATAAACTGTTTGATATTTTTCATTATCTTCTCTTGAAGCTTCTGTGATGTATGGTGGTAATGGCATCATTCCTATTTGATCTAAAATTTCATTAAAAATACCATTATATTCAAATTCTACTTTTCTATTTCCACCTTCTAAAATTTCTTGTACTGTTGCTTTTAAAACACCATCACCAAAAACTACTTTACTACCTGGTTTTAATTTATTTCCTGGTTTTACCATTGCTTCCCAAGTATCACCTTCAATCCTTTTTAAAAGCAAAAATTGAACATTAGCACCAGTATCCTTTTTACCATAAAGTCTTGCTGGTATAACTTTTGTATTATTAATTACTAAACAATCTCCTGGATTCAAGTAATCTATGACATCTTTAAATACTTTATGTTCTATTTTTTCTTCATTTCTGTTTAATACCATAAGTCTTGCTTCATCTCTTTTATCATATGGATGTTGTGCTATTAACTCTTTTGGTAACTCATAATTAAAATCAGCGACCTTCATCTACTTTATCCTTTCTATTTTGCTTTTTTTCTAATGCTTTATCTGACCTTTCAAGTTCTTTCAATAGTTTTTCAGCCTCATCTCTCAAATTTGTATTTTCTGCATTTATAATTACTATATCAGAATTTTCAGCATAAAAACTTGCTGGTTTTTGAGAACTTAATCTTGATTTAGCAGTATCTATATCGATTCCATCCCTATTACAAATTCTTTTTATTTGAACTTCTTCTGGTGCAACTAATGAAATAACACTATCACAAACTTTATCTAAATCAGCTTCAAACAATAGTGGTGCATCTATAACTGCATATTTAATTTTAGGATCTGCAAAAGCTTTTATTCTTGCATAAATTTCTCTTGCAATATGAGGAAAAGTTATAGAATTTAGTCTTTTTCTCTCATTTTCATCACTATAAATTATATGGGCCAAAGCTCTTCTGTTTAAATTTCCATCTTCTAACAAAATATTTTCTCCAAATGCATTTACTATATCTTGCAAATAATCTGTTCCAGGAACAGATAATTCCCTTGAAACTTTATCAGCATCTACTACTTTTATATCTTCTCTTTCTCCTAAGATTTTGCTAAAAGTTGATTTTCCAGACCCTGAAGTCCCTGTAACTCCTAATATTTTCATATTAAACATCCTCTCCATGTTAAATTGTTTTTATAGCGCTTGTTGCCAAAAAATCACATCTGTTATTATATTCATTATCGCTATGACCTTTCACCTTTATAAATTCTACTTTATGCTTTTGTACTAAACTATATAGTTCTTCCCAAAGTTCTTTGTTTTTAACAGAATCTTTACTTGCAGTTTTCCAATTATTCTTTTTCCAATTATATATCCAACCTTGTTTAAAAGCATTTACAACATATGCACTATCACTATAAACTTTTACTTCACACTCTTCTTTTAACAATTTTAGTGCTTCTATAACTGCTGTTATTTCCATTATATTATTGGTGGTATCTTTGTTGGCACCTGAAATTTCTTTTGAAGTTTCATTGTACATTAAAATTGCACCCCAGCCGCCTGGTCCAGGATTTCCAGAACATGCACCATCTGTATATATTGTAACTTTTTTCATATCTTCTCCTATTTAAAATTTAACTAATAATCTTAAATTCTAAAATAATTTGTTTTTTTTATAAATCTATGATATTATACCAGTAAATTGAAAATATTACAATATAGGCGGTGATTTATTTTGGATGGAATATTAGGTATAGTTTCTGAATATAATCCTTTTCATAATGGACATATTCGTCATTTAGAGTTGTCTAAACAATTAACAAAAACCGATTTTACAGTTGCTGTAATGAGTGGTAATTTTGTTCAAAGAGGAGATACAGCATTAGTAGATAAATGGACAAGAACTGAAATGGCATTAAAAAGTGGAATTGATTTAGTTATAGAGCTTCCAGCAGTTTACGCTCTTTCTAGTGCAGAAAATTTTGCAGATGGTGCAATAAAAATTTTAAATAGTTTAGGTGTCGTTGATTACCTTTCTTTTGGAAGTGAAATTGGTGAAATATCTCCTTTAAATGATGTTGCATCTATATTATATAAAGAGCCAAAAGAATTTTCTTCTTTAATAACTGCTCAATTAAGATCTGGTTTATCTTATCCCCGTGCTCGTGAAATTGCACTATCTCAATTTTTTGGAACATCAAAAAAATATACTGAAGTTTTAAATAATCCCAATAATATACTAGGTGTTGAATATTTAAAGTCCATAAAAAAACATAGAAGTCATATAAAACCTCTAACAATAAAAAGAGATTATAGTGATTACAATAGTACTACAGTAAAAAACGGAATTGCTAGTGCTACTGCTATAAGAACTATGATTCAAAACGGAAAAAATATTCATAGAGTTGTTCCATTCCAAACTTATGAGCTACTTGATGAATGTAAACAAAATGGAAAAATCATTCCAGATTTATCTGTATTTGAAAAAGAAATATTATATGTTCTTAGAAAAATGACATTATCAGAAATTGCTAATCTTCCAGATGTTTCTGAAGGATTAGAAAATAGAATAAAACTTGCAGCCAATACTGTTAATAATTTAAATGATTTAATTTCTAATATAAAAACCAAAAGATATACTCAAAGTAGAATTCAAAGAATTTTATTATATGCTCTTTTAAATATCTCTCGGAAAAGATATAAATGCTTCAAAAAGAGTTACCCCCTATATTAGAGTTCTTGGGTTTAACAAACATGGTAAAAGAATTATTTCTGCAATTGCTGCTGCAAATCCAAAATTAAAAATTATTGTTTCTGTAAAAAAATTCATGGAAAATTCTAATGATAATACATTAAGAAATATGATTTCTAAAGATATATTTGCAACTAATGTTTATACTTTGGGATATAAAAATAATCCAGTTGCAAATTTAGATTATACTCATAAAGTAATTGAAAGTACTTAGCTTGTAACAGCTAAATACTCCAAAATTTACTTTGTAACTTTGGTTTCATATGAAAAACGGCGAGGATATTACATCCTCGCCATTTAAAGTTTTGGTTAACTCATGCTACCTTTTCTTCCAGAATTTCAATCAGCTTAGACAACGGTTCGATAACAGTTTTCTTATCCAACCTGCTCATATAGTACTGAACGATTTTTGCTCGAATCAATTCCACCTGTTCTCCACAGCCATCTACAAACTTCAGAAAAGTTACATATTCGATCATCCGCCTGATATGGCAGTCGATACACATATAATTGTCCGTTTTCTGAAGCCCATCGCGGATTTCTTTTAGCTTAGCTGTACTATGTCTGATTTCCTCAATACTCATATATTACCATACCTTTCATGTAATCTGTTTTAAGCTTCTTTATCAGAATTAAGCCAATTTCTCAGCTTTTCCTTGAGCACATTTTCAGCTCTCTTTGGAGTATCTTTCAGATACTGGATTGCACTCACGCAATTCGGAGTTCCTTCTTTAAGAGTTTTTCCGATATCTCTGCATGCATTACCAGCCTCTCTGCCAAATACGCCAAGTATGTTAACACACGCCTCCTTCACTTCAGAATACATACCGTCTAAAGTAGGTTCATCTACATTTTCGCCGTCTGCTTCAGCTTCCTTTTTCAGTGCCTGAATAAATTCTCCCAGATACTCCAAAAGTTCAGCCTTACTTATGCGATTCATATAGTAATGCATAATATGGCTCCGCATTTTTTTGGCAGAATCTTTTTCTCTCAAAAGAACAACTATTTCAGTAAGCCTTTTAAGATAAACTTCGCTTTCAACAGAATCTTCGATTTTAAGTAGTGTGCTCTTAATCTTTCTCAGTTCAAGAACATACTCCTTAATTGTTGGCTGTCTCTTCATATTTGTCTCCTCTTCTTGATGAACAGATTTACAGTTTCTGCTTACTTATCCTCTCTGAGCCAATTCTTAATCCCCCTTTTAAGGTTTTTTTCAAACCTTTTAGGAATCTTTTTCATATCGGCAATTGCGCCAGCACATTCAGGCATTTCCTGCTGCTTGATTGCTTTACCAGCTTCCTCCCAAGCAGCTTTCGCCTCATGAGAAATAATGCTAGCAACACTACTGCACACATCCTTGATTTCTTTGCATACAGACTGCACTTTACTGGTTTCTTCAGGTTTTTGCCAATCTTCATGCATTCTTTCAGTCAGGGCCTTCAATTGGCCAAGGATCTCTTCCTTTGCCTTAGAAATGTCCTGTTCCTCATACTTTTCGATGCATTGAATAATTGCTTCTGCAGCATCAGCATAATCAGCCTCAGACATCAAATCACACATATTATAATACACAGGCATCAAATATGCGGTGATATCTGCTGCAGTATTAGCATCCTGCAGATTTTGAATCATCCGGGCAAGTTCGGTTACTTCATACTGAATGTCTTCTTTTTTCATGATGTTTACCAACCTTTCATAAGTTTTTAAATTTAAATGTTACTGCATGATTTTATCATATTATGTTAAGTTTGTCAATTAAGAATGGCGGTAAGAAATTTTCTTCCCGCCACAAGGTCTTCTATTCAATTGTCGTGTGAAAATATAAGTTGGCTTTACTCTTCTTTGCTGTCAGAATCTCATTCTTCGTCTTCTTCCAGCCATCTTTTGAAGCCATCACCGATTTTCCTTCCCATCCCCCTCAGGGTGCTCACCGCCTCGGCAGCATACCTGGGGCCTTCAGCCTTCACTGTCTCTTTGGCGGCATGAAAGCCAGTCTGGACAGTACTTGCGATATCTCCGCATACAGCTTTGGCACCTTCATACATTGCCTTGGCCTCTTCGGAGCGATCCGGCTTGTTGGTCACTTCAATCAGCTCGATAAGCTTGGAAAGATACTTCTTGATGAAGTCCAGTTCGATTTTCATGGCGTCATAGTCCTTAGCATACTGCTGGAGGCTCGCCGCGAAGAATGCATACTGTTCTTCGTCCAGAAGCGGAGTTACGCAGGCAGACATCCGGTCCACACACTCCAAGATAGGCAGATTGCCCATAGCCTCAGAATGCATCAGGGTGTTCTCGATGTCAATCAGCTCCACGTAAACCTTCTTAATGTTCTCATTCATCATAATTCTACCAACCTTTCTTAAAATGTTATTGTTTAAAACGCTACGTATCCATTATAGCATATTATGTTAAGCTCGTCAAAATTTATTTATTTCATAACTTCTCCAATAACTTTAGCTAAATATTTCATACTAGTATTACATTGTTCAATAGTATTTCCTGTAGCACCAACTTCTATTATACACGCTCCCTTTGAAACATGTTGATTATATCTCGAATTTCTTAATATTATAGGTTTAAATAATCCTGGATACATTTCATTTGCTTTTTCCTGAATTTTTACTGCAAGTTTAAAATTATATAACCAATCTTTATGATCCAATCCTCCACCATCTGTACCTATAACAAACATTAATTGTGCTCCTATATCATCTCCTATTTTAACTGATGGTGCATAATTACTCATACTACCAATTGCATCTCTATGTAAATCTATAATAAATTCAGAAGTTGGATTTTTAGAAAGCATTTCTTTTATAGTTGACAAAGATCTTGTATATGATCCTGTATATGCTGGATAATCGTGATAAGTTGTATTATGATTAACATTAAATCCTAAACTTAATAAATTATTTGTAAGTTCTGTTCCAACTCTTGCTACACTATAATTTAAATCTATTGTTCTAAAGTTCCCACTTGCTACATAATTATTGGCTTCTGTTGGAGTATAACTCTCACATGTATGTGTATGATATATTATAATATCTTCTTTATTTTGAAAATCCACATTAGGCAAAACCATTTCTTCTGTTAAATTGTAAGATGATTCATTTTTTATTTTTACACTTTTATATGTATTTGTATAAGCATCTGTTTTATTATTTTCTTTAATTACTGTAGTTTCCGCAATTGATTTCACATTATTCATATTATAAGTTGCATTTTCGAGAGATTCATAATTTATATCTAATTTATCATTATTATTTATATTCTCATTATTGCTTTGTGAATTTATTTCTTCAAACTCTAAAGTTTCTTCTTGGTTTTCTTTTTCCATCAATTCCTCTTCATTAGAAAATAAAGCAAATTCAGAAACAAGTATCTTTTTTAAACCACTTTCCTTTTTTGATGTATTAACATTATAATAATTAGAAATTATTATACTATCATCAATTACTTTATTATTAAAGCTAATTTTGTTTTTTAAGTATTCCATATTAAATTCTAATTTACCAAAACCACTCATTAAAATAAATGTGAATGCAACAACAAACATTATCTTTTTTAATACTTTAAAAATATCTTTTACATTTATAACCGTCAAATTAATCATACTATTCTCTCCAATATTAAAATTATATTAAAGAAAATAAAAAATATGATATTAAAAATTATTTGAATAATAAATAAGTATAAAATTAAAAGTAATATATGAAATTTTTTAAAGTTTTGCCCAATATTTGTTGAAAGCCTTCAACAAATATCGGTTCCCGCCATTCAGGCCCTGAACTTTAAAAAATTTATATATTACTTTTAATAGTTAAAAAATATTATTATTCAAATAATTTTTAATATCATTATTGTTTAATTGTATTGGATTTTCTTCTCCTGTTGACATATTTTTGATTTTTGCTATATTAGAATTTAATTCATTTTCTCCAATAACAATTAAATTTTTTGCACCTATTTTATCAGCATATTTCATTTGAGCTTTAAAACTTCTTTCAAATATATCTTTTTCTATCATTAATCCGTCTTTTCTTAGAAGATTTGTTAATTCTAGTGCTTTTTTATTCTCGGCTTCACCAATTGATAAAATATATAAATCAGGCTTTTTATCTTCACTTTCAGGATTATTTTCATTGTACATTTCCATTAATCTTTCAACGCCTGTAGCAAATCCAACAGCTGGAGTGTGTTGTCCACCAAATTCTTCTACTAATCCGTCATACCTTCCTCCACCTAGAACTGTTAATCCTGATTTTTCATCTATAAATTCAAATACTGTTTTTGTATAATAATCTAGACCTCTAACAATTCCTGCATCAATTTCAAACTTTACATTTGCAGAGTTAAGCATTGATTTTACATTTTCAAAATGTTCTTTACATTCATCACATAGGTAGTCTATCATCATTGGAGCACCAACATTTAGTTCTTTACATCTTTTTTCTTTACAATCTAGTATTCTCATTGGATTTTTTTCAAATCTTGTTTTGCAAGTATCACAATATTCGTCTAGGTTCTTTCCAATAAATTCTTTTAATACTTTTTGATATTCTCCTCTACATTTTGGACATCCTATGCTATTAATAGTTAATTTTATATTTGGAATATTTAAGCTGTCAAACATACTTTTTCCTAATAAAATAACCTCTACATCAGCTAAATAACTACTTGAGCCAATTAGCTCTGCACCTATTTGATGAAATTCTCTAAGTCTACCCTTTTGAACATTTTCATACCTATACATTCCCATGTTATACCATAGTTTAACTGGACTTGGCATACTTCCCATACCATTTTCTAAAAATGCTCTAACTACTCCAGCAGTACCTTCTGGTCTTAAAGTAATACTTCTTCCACCTTTATCATCAAATGTATACATTTCTTTTTGTACAACATCTGTTGTTTCTCCAACACCTCTTTGGAATAATTCTGTATGTTCAAAAACAGGTACTCTTATTTCTTTAAAATTATAACTTTCTAATACTTTTTTTACTTTATTTTCAACTTCTTGCCATTTATAACTTTCATTTGGCAAAAGATCTTTAGTTCCTTTTGGTTTTTGTATCATTTTTTATTCCTCCCTATAAAATCCATAGCATAACTAATCCGTACGTCATTTCATTCCTACGGCTTAGAAATCTACGGCTTAGAAATCTTTTTCTCTTAATTCTATATAAATATTTCTTTCGTCTTGTATCATTGTAATTTTTCCATGTCCTGGATAAACAATTGTATCATCTGGAAGCGGCATTAATCTATCAGTAATTGAAGTTATTAATTCTACAAAACTTCCTGTTGGAAGATCAGTTCTTCCCCAAGTTCCAGAAAACATCGTATCTCCTGTAAAAACTAAGCCTTCGTTTTCAGCATATAAACAAAGTCCACCTTTTGTATGTCCTGGAGTTGCTATAACTTTAAACTCGATTTCTCCTATATGAATCAAATCTTCATCATCAACTCTTGAATCTGCTTCAAGTTCTGGAACTTCCATATTAATGTATTCCGCTAAATTTATTTCTTTTTTATATAACCCTTCACTATCAGGTCTACTTACTAATATTTTTCCGCCTTTTATTTTCTTTAATTCAGCAATTCCACCAATATGGTCTGCATGACAATGAGTTAAAAATATATATTTTAAATTTGCGCCTAATATATCTAAAGTTTCTGCAATTCTTTCTGGCTCTCCACCAGGATCTATAACCATAGCTTCTTTTGATTTTTCATCACAAATTATATATGAATTTGTTTTTAACCCCTTTTGTGGAGTTATTACTTGTAATCTCTTTAGTATCATCTTATTTAACCTCTTTTTCTATTTACATCATAAACACTTTCAACATTTCTAAAAGAAGAAATAACTTTATTTAACATTTCTGTATTTAGTACTTCAAGTGAAATATCTATTACTGCAATATTTTCCTTTGTTGTTTTTGTATTCATTCCAGTTAATTTCACCTTATTATTTTCCACTTGTTTTATTATATCTCTTAATAATCCATTTCTATCATTTGCTAAAATTTCTATCTCAACTTTATAAGAGCCATTAACATCATCAAACCAATATACATCTATCATTCTATTTTCTTCATTTAGTAAATCTTTAACATTTGTGCAATCTGTACGATGAACTGAAACACCTCTTCCTTTAGTTATATATCCGACGATTTCATCTCCTGGTAACGGATTACAACATTTTGATAATTTTACTAAACAATTATCTATTCCTTTAACAACAATACCTGTTTTAGAATTTTTAGGTCTTACTGGTTTTGCTTGAGCTAATTCTTCTATTTTCTGTTCTAAATCTTCTTCTTCATGCTCTTTTCTATACTCATCTAAAAGCCTTGCCATTAATTTATTCACAGATATTCCACCAAAACCAATACTTGCATATAAATCATCTGGGGTTGCAAACTTATATCTATCCATTGCAAGTTGTAACCATTCTGGTTTTACAATATCTGAATATTTTATTCCAAGCTTTTTTACTTCTTTTTCTATTAAATCTTTTCCTTTTTCAATGTTTTCACTTCTTTGCGCTCTTTTAAACCATTGATTAATTCTAGATTTTGCAGAAGAACTTTTTACAAATTTTAGCCAATCATGACTAGGTCCTTTTGACTGTTCAGAGGTAATGATTTCTACAATATCACCATTTCTTAATTGTGTAATAATTGGCATCATTTTACTATTGATTTTACATCCTACCATTTTATGACCAATTTGTTCATGGATACTATATGCAAAATCTATAGGAGTAGCACCTTTAGGTAAAACTTTTATCATACCTTTTGGTGTAAATATATATACTTCATCTTCAAATAATTCTTGTTTTAATGTATTTAAAAATTCATTTGGATTTTCAGTATTTTTTTGCCATTCTAATGTTTCACGAAGCCAAGCAAGTTTATCTGATGTAACAACAACAGATTTTTTTGTTCCCTGATTACTAGCTTCTTTATATGCCCAGTGTGCAGCAATACCAAACTCAGCTATTCTATGCATTTCCCAAGTACGAATTTGAACTTCAAATGGCGTTCCTTTTGGTCCAAGTAAAGTTGTATGTATAGATTGATACATATTTTTCTTTGGAACAGCAATATAATCTTTAAATCTTCCTGGCATTGGTGTATACATTTCATGTACAATACCAAGTACAGAATAACAATCTTTTACATTATCTACAAGAATTCTTAAAGCAAATAAATCATATATTTGATCTAAAGTTTTATTATCTCTTTGCATTTTTCTATATATACTATATAAATGTTTTGCTCTACCTGTAACTTCTGCTTTTATTCCTTGTACTTTTATTTCATTATCTAAATCATCTTGAATTTTTTCTATAAATTTAAGTCTTTCTTCTCTTTTTCTATCTAATCCAGTTACAATTTCATGATATTCTTCTGGATGTAAATATTTAAAACTTAAATCTTCAAGTTCCCATTTTAAAGAATAAATACCAAGTCTATTTGCAAGAGGAGCATATAAATCTTGTGTTTCCTTTGCATTTGCAATTTGTCTATCACGAGTTAAAAATCTTAATGTTCTCATATTATGAAGTCTATCTGCAAGCTTAATAAGAATAACTCTTATATCTTTTCCCATTGCTAAAAACATTTTTCTATAATTTTCAACTTGTTCTTCTTCCTTTGAAGTATATCTTAATGTACCAAGCTTTGTAACACCTGCTACCATTTCAGCAATTGCTTCTCCAAAATCCCTAACTAAATCTTCATGTGTTACTGGTGTATCTTCAACAACATCATGAAGAAGTGCTGCACACAATGTTTCATCATCCATACCAAGTTCTGCTAAAATATAGGCAACATTAGTTGGATGAATCATATATGGTTCTCCTGATTTTCTACACTGGTCACCATGATTTTTATTCGCATATTCATATGCTCTTCTTATTAAAGCCACATCTGAATTTGGATATGTTTCTAATTGTTTATTTATAATATCATCAATTGTTTTGTTTTCTGTCATATTTAACTCCCCCTAAACAAATTAATATGATTTTCTAATATCTTTCATATTAATTTGTACACATTCCATTCCATTAAAAGAATTAATTTCCAATACTCCTATTACATCAATTTTATCTCCTAATTGATATTCTTCTGAATACATGCCCATATTAAATCCAATAGCATTTATTATTGTATTTTTATCTTTTAATGTTAGTTTTAAATGTTTACCTTCTGATAGAGCTCTAATAGAATCAATTCTTAAATTTCTATAAATAAATATAGGTGTTTTATTAGCTTCTCCAAATGGCTCTAATAAATTTAAGCTTTTAACATTTTCTAAAGATAAATCTTTTAATTCAATTTCTTTATCTATCTTTATTACTGGTATAATTTCTTCTGTATGAGATTCTTCTGCTTTTTCTTCAAAAACTTTTCTAAAATCTTCAAATTTATTCCTTTTTAAACTAAGTCCAACAGCCATTTCATGTCCACCATATTTTTCTAAATAATCACTTGTGGCACATAACGCTGCATGTAAATCAAATCCAGGAATACTTCTTCCTGATCCCTTTCCTTCATTTCCTTCAAAACACACTAATATACTAGGTTTAAAATAAAGTTCTGTGATTTTAGAAGCTACAATCCCTATAACTCCATGATGCCAGTTTTCTGCTCCTAGTACTATACTATTTTTTTTATCTAAATGTTCTGATTCTATTTTTGCTACAACTTCTTCAAAAATTCTTTTTTCTATATTTTGTCTATCTTTATTATACTCATTTAAAATATTAGTAATTCTATTAGCTTCTACAATATTTTCTGTAAGAAATAAATTTAATGCATCTCTTTCATGTCCCATTCTTCCACAGGCATTTATTCTAGGCGCTATTCCAAAAGATACTGTATTTGAATTTACTTCTTTATATCCAGCAGCATTAAGTAATGCTCTAACTCCTGGAGAACGAGTAACTTCAACAAGTTTTAATCCAAGTTTTGCTATAACTCTATTTTCATCAACTAATGGCACTATATCTGAAATTGTTCCAATAGCAACTATATCTAAATATTTTAAATATTCTTTTTCATCTATTTTTAGTTCCAACCCAATAGCTTGTATTAATTTAAAAGCAACACCAACACCTGCTAAACTATTAAATGGGTATTTACTATCTTTCCTTTTACAATCTATTACCGCTAAAGCTTTAGGAAGCTCATCTAAAGGCTCATGATGATCTGTAACTATAACTTCCATTCCCAAATTATATGCATATTCTACTTCTTCTGTCCCAGAAATTCCACAATCAACAGTTATTATTAATTTAAATCCTTCATCTGCAATTTTTTTAATTGCAGCTTTATTTAAACCATACCCCTCATTTAAACGATTTGGTATGTAAGATTCTACATTTAATCCTCTTTCTTTAAGAAACTTTGATAAAACAGTTATACTTGTAATGCCATCAACATCATAATCCCCATATATTATTGTTTTTTCTTTGTTTTTTATTGCATTTATAATTCTCTGAACTGCTGCTTTCATATCTGGCATTAAGTATGGATCATGAAAATCATTTCTTGTTGGATTTAAAAATAATTCTACATCTTCATTTTCTACTATATTTCTATTAACCAAGACTGTGGCAAGTAATTCTGAAATTTTGAATTTTTCTACTAATTTATTTACCTTGTCTGTTTCTTGATTATAAAATTCCCATTTTTTGTTCATCCTTTTCTCCCAAAATACAAATTTTCTACAATATTATATAACAAAAGTTGAATAAAAGATAGATTTTTTATAAAAAAAGATGAAATTTAAGGAACATCCCTAAATTCCATCTTTAATCTACAACACATCTTTTATTGCTTCCCCAATTATTTTGTTTATGTCCGCAATCATAACATTAAATTTAACTTCTTTATCAAAATATTCTTTAACATCTGGATTTTGTACTAATATTTTATATAATTCTTGTAATTTTGCCATTTTTTCTTCGCTTTGTTTCTCTCCTTGCATAGCAAGAAGTTGTTCTTCATAACGAATTTTTTCAAATTCATCTATTTGAGATTTTAATTCTGGCTCTTTTACAATTCTTTCTTTAATTTCTTTATACTCTTTGTATTCATTTGAATCTTTTATAGCTCTTGCTAAATTGTTTACTGCATCATATACGTTCATTTTTTACTTCCTTTCTTAATAATATATCATATAATCAATTTCTGGAAAAATATCATCTTTATCAAATACATCTAATAAAAATTTTGCATCAATTTTATCTTTTTTTATTTGATAATAAATTTTAGTAAATCTTCCTATATGTTCTTTTATTGCCTTATGTGCATATTCAACCATTGTTCCATTTGTAATTATAAATAACCAACAACTAGTTTGCGCCATTAGTAATTCTCTTGCGCATTGATTTAATGCTTGTCTTCTCAATGTATCTCCTTCATTTGGATAACTTTGAGCTAGTTCACACATTCTATCTGCAGCCTTATGCAAATGACGATGTGCATAATCATTTGTAGGATTTAGCCAAACTTCACTATACCCATTTGCTCCCCAACTAGAACGGCAAGGTGTTGATACCTGCATTTGTGGATATTTATCAATATATTCACTTGGCGTAATTAACTTAAAGTTACAATCATCATAATAAATTTTTTTAAATAAAATATATAACCAATATGGTCCTTCATACCACCAATGTCCATAAAGTTCCGCATCATATGGACATGTAATGATTGGCGGAACATCCATATAACTAGATAAATGATTTATTTGAGCTGTTCTACAATCCATAAAATGTCCAGCCTGTTTTTCAACAGAATCTTGTGCCCACTGAATATCATAATAATCTTTTGGACAATCTTTTCCTGTAATTCTATAATATTTTATTCCTGTATTTACTCTTACACCATTGCAAGCAATATAAGGTTTTATATAATCATAATCACAATCATATCCTATATCTCTATAAAATTCTCTATAATTGTAATCTCCTGGATATCCATTAATAGAACTCCAAACTTGTCTTGAAGATTCTAAATCTCTTGCAAAAGCAACTACTCCTCCATGAGATACTATTGGTGCATAAGTTCCATATATTGGAGTTGGATCAGCATATAGCATTCCATGTGTTTCAACTATTGTATACTCTATTCCGAATTCTTTTAAATATTTATCTGCTTCTGGAACATAGCCGCATTCTGGAAGCCAAATACCTCTTGGTTTTCTTCCAAAATACTTTTCATAGGTTTGAACACCAACAGCAATCTGAGCCCTTACAGCTTTTTCATTAACGTAGAGAATTGGAAAATATCCATGTGTTGCTCCACAAGTTATAATTTCTAAATATCCTGCATCTTGAAAATGCTTAAATCCAGCAATTATATTACATCCATAAGTATCTCTAAACACATGTAAATCATTTGTATATCTATCTAAATAGTAATGTGATAAACTATTTAATCGAGGCTCATACACAGTTCTTTTAACTTCTTTTTCACATAACTCTATATGTTTATTTAAATATTTTATATATCTTTCCTGTAATAGTTTACTATCAAGCATACTTAACAAAGTAGGTGTCATGGTCATTGTTAATCTAAAATCTACTTTTTCTTCTTCTAATTTTTTAAAATTAAGTAAAAGTGGAATATAACATTCTGAAATTGCTTCAAAAAGCCATTCTTCTTCCAAATATGTATCGCATTCTGGATGATGAATATATGGAAGATGTGCATGTAAAATAAAATTTACATATCCTTTTATTTTTTTCATTTACATTTTCTCCTATTATATAAATAGCGTGTATTAAAAGTTAATACACGCTATTTAACTTTTATTTAAAACTCGAACTACTAAATCCTGAAGATGGATTTGACATATCAAACCTTCCTTCTGAAAGCTCTTCATTATATTGTTCCTGATAAAATTCTTCTACATTATAATTATTTCCAAATGTATCTTTAAAGCTTCTTAAGTCTTTTGTTATTTCTTGATTTGTTTTTACATTTCTAAAAACAAAATACCTTGGTAAAGACTCAAACAATACATGATCATTTGGTGCTTCCATTTCATTAGAATTAGCAAATGGTAAATAATCAGTTTGAAGAACAATATTATTTTGTTCAAATTCTACTAAATTTATTATTTCTGGTTTATTCTTGAATTTTCTTCCTAATTGTATTGTATATTTTGTTTTTGGATCTTGTATATCAATATACCAACTATTTGCAAAATCATTTACTGTTATTTCTCTTACATATTTTTTATCTTCATTATACAATAATAATACTGGATAAGTTTTATTAAAAAAATCATTGCCAAAAGCCTTTAAATATTTTTCTCTATCACTATCTGAAACGTCCCAATATACAAATAGTTTTTTTGGAGTTTGAGCAAGTACTTTTACCACAGTTTCGTTATATCTATAAGGTAAATCATAATATTCAAGCATATACTTAGGTTTCTCTATTTTTTCAATATTTAATTTCTTTTCCCCAACACTTTTTTTAACTTTTTTATCATCATTCTCTTTTTGAGCTTCTTCTTGCATTAAAGCAATTTTTGCTAAAAAGTTTTTTATTTTATCTATTACAGTTTCTTCATCTACTTTTTTTTCTGCTAGTGTTTTTTTCTCAGAAGCTTTACTTACAGTATCTTTTTTTACAGCCACATTCTTATTAGTTTTTGATACTTTTGGAGATTTCTGACTTTTTTCCACTTTTTTTGTATTAGTAGATACTTTTTTTGTCTTATTTTTTACCTTTAAATCTTTTTCTTTTTGCTCTTTTGGGAACTCTTCATTCTTTGGCATTCTACTTTTACTCCTCCTTAGTATTAATTAGTATATAAATTGCATCTCAATAATATATGTATTATATATATAATACTTTCAAACTTCAATAGTATTTTAAAGTTTTTTTTATTCTTTAGCAAACATTTCCTAAGCATTACATTTTGTAACAAAAATGTAATACATTTAAACTATTTTTTTGTCAAAACCTGTTTACTTTTGCAAACATTTTATATACAATATACTAAGAATTTATAAAAATGTAAAATAAAGTCATAACTTTATAGTTATTTTGTTTCAAGGTTTTCAAAAATTTTCTTATTTTTTTTAAGACTTGACAAAATGCTTTTTTATTCTTAATTAAATTTCGTATAACAAAAGATATTTTTGAAAGGAGTACATAGATTAAATGAAAATTTTAATGCTGTCATGGGAATACCCACCAAGAGTTGTAGGAGGAATATCAAGAGTTGTTCACGACTTATCACACAAGCTTGTTAATGAAGGTCATGAAGTTACTGTTGTAACATATAAAGATGGAAATGTACCTTATATTGAAGATGATAATGGTGTAATGGTTTATAGAGTTGATAATTTTATGATTTCTTCAAACAATCTTATTGATTGGACTATGCAACTTAATTTTAATATGATAGCAAAAACTGGTGAAATAATTGCTGAAAAAGGAAGTTTTGATGTTATACATGCTCATGATTGGTTAGTTGCCTATGCTGCAAAAACATTAAAAACTGCTTATAACATTCCTTTGGTTTCTACTATTCATGCTACAGAAGCTGGTAGAAATAGTGGTATTCGTGATGAGCAACAAAGATATATAAATGATACAGAATGGATGCTTACTTATGAATCTTCTGAAGTAATTGTAAATAGTAATTATATGAGAAGTGAGTTACAAAGATTATTTGGTCTTCCTTATGAAAAAATTAATGTTATACCAAACGGTGTTAATTTAAATATGTATGATGGAATTAAAAAAGATTATGATTTTAGAAGAAAATACGCAATGGATAATGAAAAAATTATTCTATTCATGGGACGTCTAGTATATGAAAAAGGAATTCAAACATTAATTTCTGCTATGCCAAAAATTTTAAATCATTATCATGATGCTAAGCTTCTTATTGCTGGTAAAGGTGGAATGATTGATGAATTAAGAAATCAAGTAAATTACTTGGGACTTGGAAATAAAGTTTACTTTACTGGATATCTTGGTTCTAAAGATGTTCAAAAAATGTATAAATGTGCAGATGTTTCTGTATTTCCTAGCACATATGAACCTTTTGGAATTGTTGCTCTTGAAGCAATGCTTTCTGGAACACCAGTTGTTGTATCTGATGTTGGTGGTTTAAATGAAATAATCGATCATGGTATTAATGGAATGAAAAGTTATGCTGGAAATGCAAATTCTTTTGCAGATTCAATCCTTACATTGTTGTTTGATCAAAAACTTTGTGATACAGTTACAAAAAATGCTATATCAAAAGTAAAAAGTGAATATAACTGGACAAAAATTACTAATGATACTCACTTTGCTTATGAAAAAGCAATTGCAGAAACAGTTGCCAACAGACAAGCAAAACAAATATCTCAAGAAGAAGCTCAAAAAGAAATTAAAAAATCAAATGAAATTACAAATCTACTTTCATTCAAAAAAAGCCGTCAAGCTTTTGCTTAATCTGTTAAGTTTTAGATATTACAGTTTAAGCTCTTTGAAAATCGAATTTCATATAAATAAATAACCAAAAGCGTCACACATATGTGTGACGCTTTTTTGTATTCAGATATTAATCTTCATCTCTCGAAGGTCTCCACTTTGGATCAATGGTATTTCCTCCATTATCGGCTTCAACGATTTTGACATTTAACTCCCTTGAAATTTCTTCCATAAGCGCCTCATCTTCCATCATTCGACGAAACACTCCCTCCCAAGAAATTTCTGTGCTATCCCCATCAGTTTCAACAGCATATCCTGCTTTTCGCAAAAGCTTTGCTGTTCCTTCAGAAATCCCCATTTTAAGAAAACAAAATCTCATGCATTTTTTTCTTGCTGAAGCAATTGCATCATTTACTTTAGGAATTTCGGTTTCTAAAACATTTTTTATTGTTTCCCGTGCTACTGATTCTGCTGTCATAATCTCTATCATGCTCCTTACCTCCATAATTTTTTAAGTCACAAAAATTATAGCATAGCTCTTGTCTTTTTTCAAGAAATTATTTATGCTACAAAAAACGACACTTAAAAAGTGCCGTTTTGCATAAAACTTAAAGCATATAAAATTATCATATGTATTGGATAAAACCAATAAAAGAAATACTTCATTTTCTTTCCTTGTTTTCCATTATATGCAAGTATTATAATTATTGGTAATAGCATTGAAATAAACAACATTACAACTGTATTATTTATTACTTTTATTCCTATAAAATAAAAATATATAATAATCAGAATTGTATATGCTATTAATTTTAAAATATTTTTTTCTTTAAAAACATATAATATAAAAATTATTGCCACACCAAACCAACCATAATCTACATTTAAAAATTCTCCTAATAAAATTAAGACTATACAAATTGGAAATGATATATATTCTTTTTTTATTTTATCATATACTGTAATACATAGTAATCCTAACAATAATGTAAACATTATATTAAGCATCTTCCACTGCCCAACTAATGTTCTAAATAACATAAATGGTATTTGAGAAATAATAGCAAAAATTAATAATCTTTTATAATATTTTTTTAAGTCACTTGTATGTACATATCCTTCTACAACTAAAAAAGCAAATAATGGATACGATAATCTTCCTAAATATTCTGTTATAAAACAATCTGTTTGTGGTATTGCATACTTTATGTGATCTAATACCATAGTAATACATGCAATTATTTTTATTATAAAACTAGTCAAAATACTCTCCTATTTTAATTTAATAATTCTTTAACAACTTCATTTATTGTTCTTCCATCTGCAGCTGCTCCAATTCTTGCTTTTGCTTCTTTCATAACAATTCCCATTTCTTTCATAGAAGTAGCACCTAAATCATTTATAACTTTCTCAATTTCAATTTTTAGTTCCTCTTTAGTTAATTGCTTTGGTAAATATTCTTGTAAAATCTCAATTTCTTTATTTGTTTGATCTATTAAATCTTGTCTTCCGCCTTTTTCGAAATCTTGTATAGCATCTTTTTTACCTTTTACTTCCTTAGCAATTATTTCTATAATTTTCTCGTCTTCAACAGTAATTCCTTTATCTTTTTCAATTTGTAAAATTGCAGCTCTTACCATCTGTACTGTATTTTTCTTAATCTCATCCTTTTCTCTCATTGCATTTTTTAAATCATTCATTAATTTTTCTTTTAACATATTTATCCCCCTCTTTCTGCTATTACTTTACTACAAAACAATTCATTTATCAATAGTAAAATTTCATTAAAATGTTATTAAATCAAGATAACTAAAAACTGAAACTTCAACAATCTTTTCTAATAATTCTTTATACTCAGAAATCCTAAAATTAATAAATCCTTCTAGAACAATTTTCTTATTTTCTAATAAGTAATCTTTTATTAAGTTTTTTAGCATATTACTTTTATGTCCTATTTTTTCATCTGGCAGTTCTAGTACTTTTTTGGTAATTTCATATATATAACATCTTTCAATACTACTTAAATAAAAATAATTTTTTTCAACTGTCTTTTTTATAAAATCATCTTCAAAAAATTTCTCTATCGTTTTCTTTATAATCAAACTAACAATTTCATAGAACTCATCAATATATTCCTTTTCCGTATAATGTATTATTAAATTATCAAAAGTTTTAAACCTATAATTTGAAATATAAATATTCATTGGAATTTTTTCAAATTGTTCTATTAAATATTCAATTTTTTCTTCACTAATAGTTTTTATACAAACACTTTTCAATCCCAATACCTCTTAAGCCCTTTCAAGTTAATTCCTAAATTTACTAAAATATATTATTCATATTTTTCCATTTTGTGTTTATATTATTCAAAAAAAGAAGTTAGTTTATAACTAACTTCTTTTACCTATTTTATTTATCTAAACTCTCATTATCTAATACAAAATTAACACTTGTAACTGTATTATCAAGTTCTACTATCATCCATTCATACCAACTTCTTGAAAGTGTTCCTGCATATCCACCAGCTTTATATACATATTTTATTGTTGCTTGTGTTTTGTCATCATTATAGCTAACACTTGTTATATCATGAAAATAATCTTTTGATGTATCTTCGCTAACTGCTATAACAGCTAATTTTTTAGTTTCAAAAAATTCCTCTGTATATCTTTCCTTCATTGAATTTTTTTTGTAGTTTATTGTTATATTATCATTAACCCCACATTTACTTATATATTTCTTATAAGTTTTGTAATCTTGTATAAGATTTTCTTGTGGTCCTGATGTTGCTTCAGTAGTACCATATATAATTTCCTCTTTATTGGCTGATTTTATTGCCATAGATATAACAACTCCTATTATTATTACTGCAACTATAGCTATTATTATAACTTCTGCGCTTAATCCTTTTTTATCTTCCATATTTTGCTCCTATTTTTATATTAATTATTATATAAAAATATTAACCTAAAATAATAAAAAAAACAATAGAAAAAAGTAAAATTTGATAATTTCTTAGAACTAAAAGCTCATATTTATTCCTTCTGAAACTATTGCTGTCATATTTTCAATTAATTCATCTATTTCTTTTGGTGTAACTATAAAATTAAAATTATTTAATTTCATCTTATCCACAATTTCATTTTCTGAAATATTTACATCACATGCATTTAAAGTATCTATTACTATTGTAGCAGCATCTAATACTGTAGGAATTCCTACTCCAATAACAGGAACTGATAAAGTTTCTTTCGAAAGCTCTGCTTGTCTATTTCCTACTCCACCACCTGGTACAATTCCTGTATCTGATATTTGAATTGATTTATTAATTCTATCAATATTCTTTGAACACAAACTATCTATAGCAATAACCAATTTTGGTTTTATATTGTCAACTATTCCTTTTACAATTTCAACTGTTTCAATTCCAGTTGTTCCAAGTACTCCAGGTGTAATAGCACTTACTGATCTTGTATTTCTATCAATAGCATTTGGTAAATAAATTTTTATATGTCTTGTAATTTCAATATTTTGAACAACCTTTGCCCCCAATGAATCTGGTGTAGAAAACGAATTTCCAAGTCCAACTATTAAAATTTCTTCATTTGGTTTTATATGTTTATCTATAATTGCTTTAAGTTCTTTTGAAAAGGTTTCAATAATTTGATTTTCTTTAGCTTCAGTTATATTATGAATTTTCTTTATATCTATAGTTATATAATTTCCAATTCTTCTTTGAAGTGCTTGTTCTCCTTCACTATTGGTAATCTTTACTCTAGTTATATTTATATCATCAATTTTTTCTTCTTCGCACTCGACTCCTCTTATTTCATCTTCCAATTTATTCGCATTCTTATATAAGTCTCTTCTTTCTACTGCCATATCTGTTCTAAAAAACATATCACGTACCTCCTATAAACTTTCAAATATTTTTTCCAAATTTATGAAAATTATTCACTAAAATATAGGGGTTCCTTAAATTTATTATATTATATAATAAAAAAGTGAAATCTAAGAAAGCTCCTAAATTTCACTCTTATATTTTTATTATTTTATTCTTCCCAGTTATGGAATACTTCTAAAACATCGTCTAAATCTTCAAGATTATCTATTAATCTTTGCATTTTTTCTGCTCCTGCTTCATCTAATGCAACATAATTATTTGGAACCATTTGAACTCCTGCTTCTAAAAATGTAAGATTATTTTTTGATAATTCTTCTGTTACTTGTGTAAAATCTGAAGGAGCTGTTGTAATTTCATAAACTTCTTCCTCACTTGAAAAATCTTCTGCTCCTGCTTCAACAGCAAGCATCATTAAATCATCTTCAGATATTGGGCATCCTTCTTTTTCTATAACAATTACACCTTTTTTCTCAAACATATAAGATACACAACCATTTGTACCTAAGCTTCCACCAGCTTTACTGAAAACATGTCTTACATCAGCAGCAGTTCTGTTTTTATTATCAGTTGAAGCATTAACTATAACTGCAACTCCATTTGTTCCATAACCTTCATATGTAATTTCTTCATAAGATTCATTGCTTCCTGCACCAGAAGCTTTTTTTATAGCATTGTTTATTGTATCATTAGGCATATTATTTGCTTTACATTTAGCAATAACATCTTTTAATTTAGAATTACCAGCAGGATCAGGTCCACCTTGTTTTACAGCTATTAATAATTCTCTTCCTAATTTTGTAAATATTTTTCCTCTTGCTGCATCAGCTTTTCCTTTTTTTGCTTGAATATTATGCCATTTTGAATGTCCTGACATGATAAATTCCTCCTTTAATTCTTATTTATTTTAAAGGTTTTATACCTTCAATTATTTTGAACATTTTTAATTATAGCATATTATAATTATTTTGTGTAGTCTTTTTTGCTATTTTATTGGTAACCTAACAATTACTCTTGTACCTTTTTCTCTTGCTTTATCAAATTTAATTGTTCCTTTATGAAGTTCTACTATATTATATGCAATTGAAAGTCCAAGCCCCATACCACCTTTGCTTCTTGTTCTTGATTTTTCCTCTCTATAAAATCTTTCAAAAACATGATCTATAGCATCTTTGCTAATTCCTATTCCTGTATCTATAACTTCTATTACACATCTATTATCCTTTTTATAAGTTTTAACTTCTATAGAATCATGTTCTTCTGTATATTTTAAACTATTATCCAAAAGAATAATAAGTAATTCTTTTATTTTATTTAAATCTGCACTAATTTCTTCATTATATTCTAAATCAAGTAAAAATTCTTTTTCTTCTGTTACAGCAACTTCCTTGTATAATTCAACAATAGATTTAATTTCTGTATCTAACATAAAACATTCTTTATTTAGTTTTTGCTTATTAGAATCATTTCTTGCAAGTTCCATTAATTCTTTTATTAGTTTTGTTAACCTATCAACCTCTTGCAAAGTACATCCTATATCTTCTATATTATCTATAATTTTATCATCTGGCTTTTCTAATAAATTTTCTTGCTTTGCTTTTATAATAGCAAGCGGTGTCCTTAATTCATGTGATGCATCTTGTACAAATTGAGCTTGTTTTTTCCATGAATCTATAATTGGCTTTAAAGTTTTTCTTGCTAAAAAATGACTCGCAATATAAACTGATACTAAACTAAGTACTGTAGATATTAATAAATTCTTTATAAATTTTTGCTCTATCATTTTCTCTGAATCTACATTTATTAAAACTTGATTATAGTAACCATTATCTAACCTATAATTAACTCCTCTAAAATAATATCCTCCTATATTTATTTCATATATTGTATTTAAATTATTAGAATTAAATCCTGTATTTTCAAAAATAGTATTCAAATTATTATTATCATCTAATATTCTACCGTTTTCATTTCTTCTTATAAAAATTAATCTCGGGTTTTGATCCTCAACTGATACTCTAATTTCTGTTACTCCATTAGGTAATCTTCTACCAACTTCTTCGCTTTCATGTACTATAAATTTTTCTAAAGCTGTATCTGCAGAAAGATATAAAGAGCTATTAAATTGAGCATATATAAATATACATAGAATATAAAATACAACCGAAAAAGTTATTAGATTTAAAATAACATTTTTTATTATCTGTTTTTTTACTTTTTCTTCTTCACTCATTATTTCCTCCAATAATTTCTTATGAAATCATATAACCTACACCTCTTATTGTTTTAAAGTATTTATCATAATCATATTTTTTTAATTCTTTTCTAATTCCACTTGCATATACTTCTACAACATTTGTAGTTGTTTCACTATTAAATCCCCATATTTTGTCAAAAATTTGCTCTTTAGTAATTATTCTGTTTTGATAATTCATTAAATATTCTAGCATATCAAATTGTTTTCCCTGAAGTTTTAATTCTTCATTCCTAACATATGCTTGTCTATTATTTATATCAATTCTTAAATCTTTAAAAGTAATTTCATTTTTATAAAAACTTGGATTGTTTCTTCTTATCATTACTTGAATTCTTGCTTTCAATTCTTCTTTTGCAAATGGTTTTGTTAAATAATCATCTGCTCCTTTTTGAAATCCTTGTAACTTATCTTCTAAAGAATCTTTCGCTGTTAAAATTAAAACAGGTGTTAATATTTTCTCTTTTCTCATTTCTTCAAGAACTTCATATCCATGTTTTATTGGAAGCATTAAATCTAAAATTATAGCATCATATATATCTTGTTTTATATAAAGTAATCCTTCTTCTCCATCAAATGCTTGATCTATTTCAAATTCTGTTTTTAAAGAATCTTTAATCGCATTTGATAATGCTTTTTCATCTTCTATTATTAAAATTCTCATAAATCTCTCCTTTTATATAAATTTACATTTACTATTATCAATTATAATGCTTAAAATTTGATTAAAGAAAAAGTAATATTACTTTAGTTCGAATTCAAACAATGTATCCCAACATTTTCCTGTTATATATATGCTTTCATTCTCCTCATTATATGCAATTCCATTTAAAACATTTCTTGTATCATTAAAATTATTATATAATCCTGTAAAATCAATTGTTTTTATAACATTACCAGTTTGCTTGTCTATTATTATAATATTATTTGTTTGCCAAATATTTGCCCATATATATCCATTTATATATTCTAATTCATTAATGTTATTTATTGCTTTTCCGTTATTTGTTACTATAATCTCTTTTGTAATATTTAAATCTTTATCCATAAAATATAGTTTTGATGAACCATCACTAGCTATAAGATATTCATTATCTGTAGTAAGTCCCCAACCTTCATTTTTATAATAATATGTATTTTCAAGATTTAAAGATTCTGGATTAAACACAAAAATTTTATTTTCTTTATATGTTAAAACATATAATTTTTGATTAAATACAATAGAACCTTCTGCAAAAATATTATTTTCAAAATTATATTGAATTTCACTATTACCAGTTTTTAAATCGATATTCTTATACAACGCTGATTTCCCATATAGTCCGAATAGACTCATACATTTGATTATTATAGAAGAATAATCCCTGAGTAAATGAATTCACTTTATGTGGATACTTGTTTTTTAATATTAAAATATCTGTATAATGTATATTTTCTTGTTGTATATTGGGAACAGTTTTATAATAAATGGTTCCTAATACTACTAATATTAAAATAGTAAATGTTATTATAAATATAGTTCTGCTTTTTATTTTCATATATTCTCCAGCCACTTTTTTACTTTATTTATACAAAAATAATAGCATATATGTAAATTATTATCAACTAATCATCACTTGTCATATATTTCATTTGCTAATCTTTCAGCTTCTTTTATCTGCTCATCAAATCCTGTTAATGCTGCAAAAGGTGCAAATTGAGCAGCCCTTGCTTCTAATGACATCTGAGGATGTTTTTTTGAAACATGATGTTCCAAATTTATAATATCATTATAATTTCTTCTCATTTTACGCTTTATGACCTCCTATTTGGCAATTTCTTTCAATAGTAGTTGCCCCTTCCTGAAGATTCATTGCTTTTATAATTGCATTTTTCCCATATTTATTTTTTATATTTAGCATCGCCTTTTGAATTTTCTTTTCTGAATTTTCTTTCTGTAATTCTAATTCCTTTTTTTTATAATCTGTAAATAAATCAATTTGCTCAAACCTTTTTTTATTATTTGCTTCCTCTTCAGTTAATACATTATTAGCTGTTAAATATATTCTCTTTGTTAATAAGTTTTTATTGATAATTTTATCATATAGTTCCTCTACAGATTTCATAATAATTTTAGTTGATGATGTTGTATGCTCTAAATTAATTGTTCCATGTGCATGTTTTGGAATTTTCCTATTATATCTATCTGTTGTTATTTCTCCATCATATTTTTGTGATATATTACAAATATCATATCCAATAGTTAAAACTATTTGATCTGTAACAATATTTTTCTTAACCAAATTTAAAGAAAGTAATTCAGCCATTTCTTTTACAATAATTTTTGTTTCTTCATAATTACATGGACAATGCAGAACTTGACCTGATCCAATACTTTTAGAAATTGGTTTATATTCTTTTATTGCTTTAAGTGTACAAGGTTCCCAGCCCCAACTATGATCTATTAATAATTCTGCATTTACACCAAACAGTTTATATAATAATTCTTCATTTTCAATAGAAGTTCTTGCTATATCTCCCATTGTATATATTCTATGTTCTTTAAGCTTTTTTTCATATCCGTGTCCAACTCTCCAAAAATCTGTTATTGGCATATGATTCCAAAGTAACTTTCTATAAGTTATTACATCAAGTCCTGCTATTCTTACTCCATTTTTGTCTGGATTAGTATGTTTTGCTACTATATCCATTGCTATTTTACACAAATATAAATTAGTTCCAATTCCGACAGGTTCCAGTAATTCCTGTCTTTTCATAAACTTCTTGTAATACTTTAGTAACCAACTCTCTTGGCGTCATTTTATAAGTTTTTAAATAGTGTGTAATTTCAATAAACACTTCATCAATCGAATATGAATATATATCTTCTGATGAAAAATATTTTAAATATATATTGTAAATTCTTTCACTATATTTCATATAATAAGACATTCTTGGCGGAGCTGCTATATATGTTAATTCTAAATCTCTATTTCTATTTAATACATCATCATCATAAGATGAACCTGTAAACATTTTATTTGGAGCATACCTTCTTCTATTTGAATTTATTTCATTTACTTTTTGTATAACTTCAAATAATCTCACTCTTCCTGGAATTCCATATTTCTTTAGTGCTGGACTTACTGCTAGACATATAGTTTTTTCTGTATGGGTAACATCTGCTACTACTAAGTTTGTTTTTAATGGATCAAGCCCTCTTTCTACACATTCTACCGAAGCATAGAAACTTTTTAAATCGATACAAATATAAATATGATTCATTTTATCTACCTCTGCACGCAAACTTTTGTTTAGTAGAATTATAACATCATTTTTATTATTTGTAAACATTTGTTTGCAAATAAATATAAAAAAATACTGACGCTGTATCTATTAAATTTTACAGCCTCAGTAATTTGTTCTTAATGTAAAATTTCTGGTTGGTCATATGATACATTTCCATTTTCATCTATTGAAAATGATACTGTTATACTTAAACAATCATCATCAATTAAATAGAATTTATATTTTCCGTGCATCTAACCTTCCATATAGTTTTGACCAATCAAACTTTCTATCTATAAGCACCTTAGATGTGTTTTTCTTAATCTCCTCTGTATCTTCGCATGAAAAACTTGAAATTTTATTAATTTCTTCCCATATATATTCTGGAGCAGGAGCAACATACCCAGATGTTGAATACTCTGTATCCTCGCCAATTTTGTATCCACTTTCTCCTGTATAATTTGGATTTTTTACTTCTTTCTCAATCTTATAATTGTGAGAATAATTGTATTTTAATTCATTTGTATCTGTGATTTTTAGATATATTCCACTATTAGTTAATTCTGATATTTGAATACTAACATTATCTTTAGAACTATAACAATATCTTAAAATACTATCCGGAATTTCTACATCACTTTTATCTTTTACAATTTCGATTTTATCAACTCTTCCTAGCTGCTCTGGATAGCTTTCTAAAATATCTCCATTAAAATATATTTCAATTTCTTGTCCTTGTTTATATCCAATGTTTCCTTCTTCTAAAAATCCAACACTAATTAATGTAGAAGTGTTATCTTTTTTTATAACCAACATATTTTTTTCATTTACTTTCACAACTACTGCATCCATTATTACGCCATTATGACCATCTTTTGAAGAATAACTTCTAATTGAATTTGCATTAGTTTCCGAACTACTAGTTTTCAACTCTGAATAATACTTTTCTACATCAGCTCTTAATTTTGTACCATCTATTCGAAATCCCATTACTGTTTTTTCTATGCTTTTAGGAAAAATTCTTTCTATGGAAGGACCGTATTCACTTCCATCACTAGGAATTTCATATTTTACTACTTCATTATTTTCAAAAATAAATTTATATGGCATAGAAGCGCCTTCTCCAGACTCTATCTCATTATTTTCCATATAGTATTCTTCTTCTAGTATCCACATATACGCAATTTTTTGTTTTCCTTTTATTTCTATTCCAAATGGCTCATAATCGAAAAATATTTTGAATCCTTCTTTATTTTTATCATAACTTTCTGCTGTATCTTTTTTATTTAAGTATTCAATTGCTTTATCATATAAATATTCATGATCTGTTATCCAAACAGTATTATTATTTTTATAAATAAAATATCCAATAATACTAATTAGAATAATAATTAATATTGATATACCACCTATCAAATACAATTTCTTTTTTTCCATAATAATTCCCCTTTTAATTAAAACATAAATTCTGGCTCATCATAAGATACTTCACCATTTTCATCTATTGAAAAATAAATAATAACTCCTTGAGAATCTTTCTCATCATTTAAAATAAATTTATATCTTCCAGTATCTAATTTGCCATAAAGTGGTTCCCAATTAAATTCTTTCTCAATGGAATCAGCTGATAATGTTTTAAACTTTTGAGTATCTTCACTAAATACATTTGAAATTTCACTTAATTCTTCATATATATATTCTGATCCTGGTCCGAACATATGCTGCAGTGGAATTTGTAGTATCTTCTCCGATTTTATATCCACTACCACCTGTATAATTTGGATTCTTTATTTCCTTTTCAATTTTATAACTATTAGCAAACACAAATTTTAATTCATTAGTATCTGTAATTTTCAAGGTTATTCCTTTATTGGTTAATTCTGATATTTCAATAGAAACATTATTTATAGAACTGTAAGCATATCTTAAAATACTTTCTGCAATTTCTATATTGCTTTTTTCCTTTTTTATCTTAATTTTTCCTGGCTTCCCTATAAGTCCTGGAAACATACTATCAATCATTCCATTATAATAAATTAGTATTTCTTGTCCTTGTTTATATCCAATATTGCCATCATCTGCAAATCCAATATTCATTAAACCATTAGTATTTTTAGTATCAGTAGTAACTAACATACTATTTTCATTTACTTTTACTATAACTGCTTTCATTTTTACTCGCATATTTTCTGGTTGCATTTTATTATATAATATTTTACCAATAATAATTATTATTAATAAAACTATTATCGCAACAATTACATTTCTTACTTTTTTCATAAATACCTCAATTATTCTTTCTTTTTAAATAATTCTTTTCCTACCTGACATATTGGACATTTGTGATCATCAGGCACAACTTCTCCATAATAAACATAACCACAAACTGTACATATCCACGCTGTTTCGCCTTTTTCTGTTTTAGTTTTTAATAATTCTTCTTTATGTTCTTGATAATATCCATAACTCATAGGTTCTTTTTCTTCAAAAGCCTCTCCTTCAATCAATTTTCCTATAAATAAAGTATGTGTATCATTATCAATACTATCTACAATTTCACATATCATATATCCAATAGAATCTTTTATTATTTCTAATCCTTCAATTTTTATTGTTTCTGTTTTTTCAAATTTATTAATATCTCTTGCAGAATTAAATCCAAAAGTCTTAATTATTTCCGGATTTACTTCTTTACTTAATATAGATATAGCAAATTTTGTATTATTTTTTAGCAATTCATTTGTATAATTCTTCTTCATTACAGCTACTGAAATTAGTGGATTATCTCCTCCACTTACTTGTGATACTGCATCAACAACACAACCACCATTTTCAGTAGTTAATACATACATCCCTTGAGTTATTTTCCAAGTTACATTTTTATTTTTCATATCACTATTCCCCTTTCTTTTGAAGTTATAATATCATTAAAAAAGATAGTTAGCAAGGCTAACTATCTTTCTAAATTTTATCTTTACTCTACATTTACACCTTTTTGAAAAGCTTTTTTTCCTAACCAATAATAAAATGCAATATATATAGTATATAATCCAATTCCACCTGTCATAACTAACTTTATTGCTTCCATATTAACAATATCTGTTGTATTAACCAAATTCATAACGCTTTGATTAAATAAGCCAAATATAAAAACTACTCCTAAAGTTACAAATTGTGTTAGCATATACAATGCAAAACCTATTAAAATTGTTTTTGTCATTTTATTTTTGTTTGATTTGTGACCTAATATTATACCTACATATCCTATTAAAATCATAAACATAACTTCTAAAAAGAATACAAAAGCCATTAATAATAGCAAGTTTACAACAGTTGTATCATATGTTGTTGCAGCTATTTCAAGCATACCTTTAAGAGCTTGTAAATTTTCTTTTGAATAATAGCATATAAATAAACAAACTATTATAACAACAGCAGTTGTAAATACACTTATAGCAGCAGCAAGTACTTTTGATAAAAATATAGTTTTCTTTTCTACTGGAATAGTATGTGTAAGATATGATTCATCTTTATATAAATTTTTTATAAATCTTGCCCATAATCTCATTAAACAATTAATTAAACTACTTGCCATCATTGCTATTGCAAATCCAAAAGTAAATTGTGTTATTGCTGAAAATACTACTGAATTTTCAATATTATTAAAAAATCTCCCTAGTAGTGAAAAAAACACAGCTAGAATATAAAATACAGTTACAACTTTATATACCCATTTCAAATCATATTTCAATAATTTTCCTAACATTTAAAATACCTCCTAAAAATATCATCTATTGATGATTTCTCACTATTTCTTAATTCATCTGCTGACGAAGTTAATGCTATTTCACCATTATTCATAAAAATTACTTCATCTAAAATTCTTTCAATATCTGATATTAAATGAGTTGAAATTATTACACTTGCACCATCACTAAAATTGGAAAGTATTGTATCTAGTATATAGTCTCTTGTTGCAGGATCAACTCCTCCAAGAGGTTCATCTAGTATATATAGTTCTGCTGTTCTGCTCATTACAAGAATTAATTGTAATTTTTCTTGCATACCTTTTGACATTTTACTAATTTTTGTATTGATATCTAAATTTAAATCTTTTAATAGTTTTTTAGCTTTTTCAGAATTAAAGTTTGAGTAGAATTCTTCAAAATATATTATAGACTGTTTTATTGTCATTTCTTTATCTAAATATGTTCTTTCTGGCAAATAAGCTATAATTTCTTTCGAATCTATACCTGGCTTTTTTCCATTAATTAAGATTTCTCCACTTGTAGGTATTAATAAATCATTTATTAATTTAATAAATGTACTTTTTCCAGCACCATTTTTTCCTAAAAGTCCTATAATTTTTCCTTTAGGAATTATTAAATTAATATCTTTTAGAATTTTTTTGCTATCAAATTCTTTACATAGATGTTTACATTCTAGTAATTCCATTATTTATTTCCTCCTAATTCTTGCAAGTATCTTATTGCGTCATTATGAGTTATACCTATATTTTCCATATCATTTAAAAAATTGATTATTTTTTCTTCTGCTAATTCTTTTTTTACTTTATCAATTAATTCTTTATTTGTTGTTACAAATTTTCCATTTGTTCTTTCTGTATAAACTAATCCTTCGTTTTCTAACTCTACTAATGCTTTTTGCATTGTATTAGGATTAACTCTTGCAATAAGTGCTAGCTCTCTTACTGAAGGTAATCTTTCTCCTTGTTTTAGCTTTTCAGAAACAATCTCAATTCTTAATTTTTCAACCAGTTGTATGTAAATTGGTCTTTCATTATCAAAAATATAATCCACAATTTTCTCCTTTTATCATTGTATCACTTGCATAATACAATGATACTATTTTTTTATTTTTTTGTCAATATAAAATTTTTCAAATGTCTTTTATTTCACCTAATTTGACCATTTCCATGAATTACATATTTAGTGGTAGTTAATTCTTTTAATCCCATTGGACCTCTAGCATGTAACTTTTGTGTACTAATCCCAATTTCAGCCCCAAAACCAAATTCTCCTCCATCAGTAAATCTTGTAGAAGCATTTACATACACACAACTGCTATCTATTTGATTTAAAAACTTCTCTGCATTTTCATAATTGCTAGTAATAATACTTTCTGAATGTTTTGTACTATAATTGTTAATATGCTCAATTGCTTCATCAATATTATTTACTGTTTTTACAGATATAATTAAATCTAAATATTCCTCGCCCCAATCACTTTCTGTTGCTTTAATTATTTTATCAGAAATCTTACAAGAATCTTCATCTCCTCTAATTTCTACATTTTTATTTAATAACTTTTGAACTAATAAAGGAATAAATTCTTTTGCAATAGATTTATGAATAACTAAAGATTCGCAAGCATTACATACACCAGTTCTTTGTGTTTTAGCATTTTCAATAATTGAAAGAGCCATTTCAAAATCTGCAAATTCATCTACATATATATGACAATTTCCTGTTCCAGTTTCAATTACTGGTATGGTACTATTTTCAACAACTGTTTTTATAAGTCCAGCTCCACCTCTTGGAATTAATACATCAACATACTTATTTAATCTCATAAGTTCTAGGCTTTTTTCTCTACTTGTATCTTCTATTAAATACACACAATCTTCTGATATTTTTGATTCTTTCAAAACGTTTCTAATAACTTTAGCAATAGCAATATTGGTATTTATTGCATCTTTTCCTCCTCGCAATATAACTGTATTTCCTGTTTTGAAACATAATCCAAAAGCATCTAATGTAACATTTGGCCTTGACTCATAAATAATTGCAATAACCCCTAGAGGAACTCTCTTTTTCAAAATTTCTAATCCATTTTTCAATCTCTTTCCTTCAATTATCTCTCCAATTGGATCTTCTAAATCTGTAATTTTCATTAAGCCATCTGCCATTGATATAATTCTTTTTTCATCTAATTTTAGTCTATCTATCAAACTTTCTTTCATATTATTTTTTATTGCATTTTCTATATCTTTTTCATTTGAAATTAATATCTCTTTTTGCAATTTTATAATTTCTTCTGCAACTTTTTTCAAAATAATATTTTTTTCTATACTTCCCATATTGTTTAACACTTTTGCACTATTTTTTACTTTTTTTCCTATTTCTTCTAAACTTTCCATTCTCAATCTCCTTTATTTTTCAATTTTTGAAAGCAAATATTCTCTAATATTATTTTCTGCTGTTTTTTGTCCAACAAACAATGTTCCCTGTTTTTCACCACTCATAATTTTATTTACTATATTAGGATTTTTTCCATTAGCTATTATCATATCAATTCCTATAGGATTTATTATTTTTCCTGCCAACACTTTTGTATACATTCCACCAGTTCCAACATCACTATCACTAGACTTTTTTGCAACTTTCTGGATATCATTTATTTCTGATGTTACAATATCAATTAATTTCGCATCTTTATTTTGAAAAGGATCATCTGTATATAATCCATCTGTGTCTGTTAATAAAATTAGTAAATCAGACTCTGTAATTGCTGTAACTATTGAAGATAATGTGTCATTTTCTCCAAATTCAATTTCATCTGTTGCAATAGCATCGTTTTCATTTACTATAGGAATTGCTCCATAATTTAATAGTTCTTGAAATGTGTTTTTTAAATTATTATATGATTTTTCATGATCTAAACTATATCTTGTCATTAATACTTGCGAAGCAACTAATCCATATTCCGCAAATAACTTATAGTAATTCATAATTAACTTTCCTTGTCCAATTGCTGCACAAGCCTGCTTTTCTGCCATTGTTTTTGGTCTTCTTCCTATTTTTAGTGTTTCTCTTCCAACTGCAACTGCTCCAGATGAAACTAATATTACCTCTTTGCCACTATTTTTTAAATCACTAATTGCTCTAACTAATTTTTCTAATTTAGTATAATTTAAATTTCCTGTTTCTTTGTAAGTTAAAGTAGATGAACCTACTTTAATAACAATTCTTTTCTTATCTTTAATTTTTTCCCAATAATTTTTCATTTCTTTCCTCCTATATGCAAAAAAGGGAATTGAGTATTTAAAACCCAATTCCCTAGTTTGATTTTAATATATTTTTATTTTGACAAATCTTTAGACTTCTTAGTAGCTGTTCTAACTGCATTTATCATACTTGCTCGTAAGCCATTTTCTTCTAAAACAGATACTCCTTCAATTGTTGTTCCACCTGGTGAACATACCATATCTTTAAGTTCTGCTGGATGCTTTCCTGTTTCTAATACCATTTTAGCTGAACCTAAAACTGTTTGTGCGGCAAACTTATATGCTTTATCTCTTGGCATTCCTTCAAGTACTGCTCCATCTGCCATAGCTTCAATTACCATAAAAATAAATGCAGGAGATGAACCACTTAAACCAGTTACAACATCCATTAATTTTTCATATACTACTTCACATTTTCCAAAACTATTAAAAATATTACAAATCAAATCTAGTTCTTCGGGTAGCACCATGGGGCATGGGCTTAAAGCCGTCATACCTTCTGCTACTAAAGCAGGTGTATTCGGCATTGCACGAACTATTTTGATTTCTTTTCCAAATAGTTTATTTATAGTTTCAATTTTTTGACCAGCAGCAATACTAACAACAATAGTGTTTTCTTTTACTTGGTCTTTTATTTCATCTATTACTTCTGGATAAAATTGTGGCTTTACAGATAAAACTAAAATATCTGATTTGCTTGCTACTTCAGAGTTATTACTTGCAATTGTAATTCCATAACGTTTATGCATATCTTCTAATTTAGCCATTGAGTGATCTGAACAAACAACATTAATAGATGGAACTAAATTTGCATTTATAATTCCACCAACCATTGCATTTGCCATATTTCCACTTCCAATAAAACCAATTATTTTATCCATATTTACTCCTTTTTTAAATATTAGGTAATATTATATAACATTTTTCTTATTATTACAAGTGAATTTTTTCGAGCGTCCCTAAATTTCACTAACTGTTAAGGCTATGCCTGTTACAGTTAGTGAAATTCTGAATTTATTAAATAAATTCAGAAGCTACATATATTTTAATTCTTTTATAACTCTGCAAGGATTTCCAACAGCTACTGAATTTGATGGAATATCTTTTGTAACTATACTTCCAGCTCCAATTACAACATTATCTCCTATTTTAACTCCTGGAAGAACAACCACATTTCCGCCAATCCATACATTATTTCCAACTTCTATTGGTTTTGCGTATTCTAATCCTTTATTTCTTGTTTCATAATCTAAAGGATGTCCTGCTGTATAAAATCCACAATTTGGTGCTATAAAAACATTGTCTCCAAATTTAACTTTATTTGCATCTAGTATAACTAAGTTATGATTTGAATAAAAATTCTCTCCAACTTCAATATTATAACCATAGTCACAAATAAAAGGTTGTTCAATCAAAAATTGATTTCCTGTTTTCCCTAATATTTGTTTCATAATTTCTGTTCTTTCTTCTATTTTAGAAGGTTTTATATTATTATATTCAAAGCACTTATCTTTAACCATAAGTCTTTCTTTCATTAAATCTTCATTATAATTTGCATCATAAAGCTTTCCTGCTAACATCTTTTCTTTTTCGTCCATAATACTATAATTCCTTTCTTATTAATAATCCATCTAATTAATTTATACAATATAAATCCTATTATTCCTCCAATTACATTGGTAATTAAATCTGTTACATCACAGCTTCTATGATGCAATAAAAATATAGTCATAATTAACTGTAAAAATTCTATTGAAAAACTTAGTATAAACGTTTTTAATGTAACTCCTATAATTGTGCTATTCTTTTTTAAAATACAACATAAAAATCCAAAAGGAATTGTCATTATTATATTTAAAATAATTTGCTTTACAGCTCCTCTATATCCCATAATTAAATCATTAAATGGCTTCAAATGTATGTAAGTTACTTTAACAGAGCTGTGATATTCCCATTTTAAATCTAATGTAAAATCGATTGGAAGTATTGTTACAAAAAGAACTGCACATAAATAAAAATACATCATTGATATTTTTAAGATTTGCAATTTTTCTTTATTTTTTAAAAACATAAAATAAATGAATATATAAATAATTATAAAAATTATTAAACTCAAAATATTCCTCCTCACAAGTTACAAACTATCAAAACTATTATTAAACAAACTACTCCCAAAGTACAAATTGTTGCTAAAATATTTAAAATTTTATCTACTTTTTCATTATTTTTAAATATTTTATATAAACAATTAATAACTAAAATTCCTATAATTCCACCCAAAGTATTCATAATAACATCTGTTATATCAGTCGCACCTACATGAAATATATATTGTAACATTTCATAAATTAAAGTTAATGATAGTATTGGCATAACTTTTTTAATAAACTTTTTGTCTTTCCATATCATTCCTAAATATAAACCAACTGGAATGAATACTATTAAATTATTTATTATTTCTCCAAAATATATTTTTCCATTTATAATAACGGATTCTCCAAATGGAATTAAATTAATTGAACGAATATATGGCAAATGTTCAAAATTAAATTGCATTTTAAATACAATAATCCAACTTATAAGTATTACATATATCCCAAGCAAAATACTTGTTAATTTATTTTTATTTTTCATAAATTAAATATCTCCTATAATTATATTTACCTTTTCAAATAAAATTATAGCATTTATTATAAAATTTTTTTCTTAAATCTTTCTTAATAATAAAACTTTTCAAACGTCCTTAAATTTCATCAAAGTTTAAAAATGAAATTTTCGAGCATTCCTAAATTTCACTTTACAATTCCATCTTTTCATGTTATTATGTTACCCGAAAAACTTAAAGGAGGTCTTTTATATGGATACTATTTCAACTGAAAACTTATCCAACATTTTTTCTACAGCAGAAACTTTTGCAATTATCACACATACTCGGCCTGATGGAGATGCAATTTCCAGTAGCTTAGCTGTTCTTTGGCATCTTATTAGTACTGGAAAACAGGAAGATAATATTGATGTTATTATCCCTGAATTTCTTGATGATTTCTCATTTATTCCAGGTATCGAGTATTTAAAGACATACCCTTCAAAAGAGAAATATGATGTGGTAATTGTTGTTGATGTTGCTTGCATGCATTTACTTGAAGGTGAAGATATTTTGAAGCGTTCTGATTGTATTATCTGTTTCGATCATCATGATGAAACTACAATTCCTTTTAATTATGGTATTATTGATCATAACGCTCCTTCTTGCACCTGCATTATTTATGAAACTTTTTACTCTACAAACAGGAACTTCCTTACATGTGTTGCAACTGGTTTAATTTCTGATACAAACAATTTAACCTTGAACACAAGTAATAAAGGTAAAGAGATTATCAAATCTTTGAGTGAATTTAGTGTAGATGTGGACTTTATTGTACACAAACTTACATCTCCAAGCGATCGTACTATAAAACTTGCCAAAATTGCTAAAGATAGAGGATTTTTCTCTGATTCAATTTTCTGTACTTACTTGACTCAAGAAGATTTGTTAGCTTCTGAAAGAAATCTGAATACTGTAAATCATAAATCTATTATTGCAGAACTTCAAAAGTCTATAGAATATGATTTTTTGATTTTTGCAATAATGAATGATAAAGGACAGTGGAAAGGTTCAATGCGTGCTTTAAATTCTAATGTGGATTTAAATGCAATCTGTAGTGAGCTTGTAGCTGAAGGAAAATTCATTAAAGGTGGCGGACACAGCTACTCAGCAGGTTTTACAGCAGTAGGAAATTTAGACAATATTTTTGAAATCATGATTTCGAGAATTCAAAAAGTAATCTAATACTTTGGGCAAAAAAGTGGAGACCTCTCAAGGTCTCCTTTTTCCTATGCATATTTATATTTTTTTCTATTACAAATTAAAAATGTAATGCTAACAATTAATGCCAAAATTTCAGCTATCACAACAGCAAACCAAATTCCATTTAACCCAAAAAGTAATGGAAGTATAATTATTACAGCAACTTGAAATACTAAAGTTCTTAAAAATGATATTGTTGCTGAAACAAATCCATTGTTTAAAGCTGTAAAAAATGATGAAGCAAAAATATTAAATCCACTAACTATAAAAGATAATGAGAATAGACGTATTGCTATTGTTGTCATTTCTAATAACTCTTTATCATAACTAACAAATATTGATGCTAACACCTCTGATAAAATCTCAGCAAGTCCAGTCATAATTATTGCTGTTACTCCAATTAATATTAAGCTTTTCTTTAATAAACATTTTAATTCATCAGTATTTCCAGCTCCATAATGATATCCAATAATAGGAGCTGTACCAATTGAATATCCTAAATATGTTCCCACAAATATAAAACTTACATACATTATAATTCCATAAGCTACAACTCCGTCTGCTCCTGCATATTTCATAAGTTGCATATTATATAATATAGTAACAAGAGACATAGATAAGTTTGTTAGCATTTCTGATGAACCATTTGCACAGGTTTGCAAAATTGCTTTTAAATCAAATTTTGCTTTTGTTAATTTTAATGTATTATCTTTATTTCTTATAAAATAAATTAGTGGAATAATTGCACCAACAACTTGACTTATTCCTGTTGCAAGAGCAGCACCAAACAATCCCATTTTCAAAACATATACAAAAAGAAAATCTAATATCATATTAGTAACTCCTGCTGCTATAGAAACAATTAATCCAAAAGTTGGTTTTTCTGCAACAATTAGAAAACTTTGAAAAGAGTTCTGCAAAGCAAATGGAACTAGAAAAAACATTAAAGTTCTACCATAAATTATACAGTCTGCAAGCATACTTTCATCTGCTCCTAAAAGTTTTGCTATTGGTTTTATAAATATTGCTCCTAAAACTGTAAATATAATACTCATAATTATTAATAGATATATTAGCATTGAAAAATATTCATTTGCTTTTTTCTTATCTCCTTCTCCCATTGTTTTAGAAACTAAGGCACTACCTCCAGTACCTACCATGAATCCAATAGTTCCTAAAACCATTAATGCAGGATAAATTAAATTTAAAGCTGCAAAAGGTTTTGCACCAACACAATTTGATACAAATATTCCATCTACTATTCCATAAATTGACGTAAATATCATCATTATAATAGTTGGTATTGTAAATTTTATTAATTTTTTATATGTAAAATGTTCTGATAATTGTATTCTCATTTTTATATTTTCCTCCTAAACCATTCTCGTATATATTCAGTAAGTGCAGGAATTATTTCTTTTATCTCAAGTCCTGCTGTATTTATGCAAAGATGATAATTTTTCTTATCTCCCCATTCTAAGTTTGATATTAATTCATGAAATTTCTTTCTATTTTTATCTACTTGCACAATTTTTTTCTCTAATTCTTTTTCACTTAAATTTTCATTTTCTGGTGCTTTCATTTTGCAACGATTAATTTTTGATTCCATATCGCTGTAAACAAATATATTTAATGTATTATAATCTCTTAAAATAACATCTGCGCCTCTACCAACAATAATACAATTTCCTTTTTCAGCAATTTTTTTGATTATTTCTTGTTGTTTTACTAATATTTCAGTTTGATTGCTTTGAAGCACGCCAAACCTTGTAAATGTTCTTCCAAAATTAAAACTTTGAGGATATATTCCTTTTTCAGAAATATTTTGGATATATTCTTCAGACATTCCGGTTTCTTTTGCAAGCTTAGTTATAATTTCTTCATCATAATATGCAATTTCAAGCTCGTCTGCTAATCTTTTACCTACTTCCTTTCCTCCACTTCCAAACTCTCTACTTATTGTTATAATTTTATTCATTTGGCACCCTCCTTTTATATAAAAAAATACGAGATTATACTTTTAAAGCATAGTATAATTTCATATTTTTGTCAAATTTATAATTTAATTTTTAACTATTTCTAACCCACAATTTTTGCTTGTATCAGAAAAAATAATTTTATTGTCTTTTATTAGAGTTACTTGAATTATTGATGAAATACTCTCAAAAATATCCTTTGACATTTTTCCTTTTACTGGTGCTGATAATTTATTTCCTTTATCATAAATTACTTTTAAATTCAAATAACAATTTTTCTTTTTTAAATTTATAATTACATTATCATCATTTATTATATATTCTAAAATCTTTGTATTATTATATGTTGCAAATTTATATTCAACTTTATCTATTATCAAATCGCAAATAATTCCTCTAAAATCAAATAACCCAAAAGGAACATCTGCTATTGCAAGCATAAAACTAATATTTTCTTTAGAAAAATTATTTCCTTGACACCAAATATATCTTTTAGGAAAAGAACATCCCCAATCTTTTTCAATATATCCAGTAGCGTTTTTTAAATCTATTATCTTATCATTAATATTAATAGTGCCATTTGTAGTATTTTTCATACAAAGTATTGCGTGATTGCATTCCATAAAAGGAATATAAGAAAATGGTCCCATTATATTAGGATTTAGCAAACTAGTTTCAATATTTCTTCTATTTGAAAACTTAACATTTCCTTTGATTACAAGTTTTTGTGAATCATCTTTAATGTCTATATTTATACCACTTTTAGAAAAACTATTTTTTCCAATTTGAATTTCAAAAGGTTTGGCTTTAAATTTAAAATCATTAATATTGTAATTTATAAAATAAGATTCTTCATTTGTAATTACTTGTATAAAAGCTTTTTTATCGTTTTCTTCTATATTTATACCTGGAATGAACGAAATTCCTTCTTCACTGTTATTACATTTAAAATACCATCCTTCAAAATAATTTTTATTTGTATTTAAATATTTTTCACCTTGAAAAATTTCAGGATTTTTAATAAAAACTTTTTTTCTCATAAGGTTATTTTCTTCAAGAAATTTCGTTTTATACAAAAAAAGATTAGCTTTTAAACTAATCTTTTTCAAGTATTATTGAAACAATACCACATATTAATCCACCTATTGGATATACAATCCAAGCAATATGCCATAAACTTCTAAAAGCACCTAAACAAAAGAAAATTATTGTTGCAATTAACATTATAACACCGCAAATTTTCCCTGCTTTATCATCTGGTTTTTTTAAAGTCATTTTATTATATAACTCAATATCGTATTTAGATTTTTGAATTCCGTAAAAAATATATATTGGAACTGCAATGGTTGTTAATGCTAATAAAATAACTACTGGTATTGTACTTTCATCATTAAAAATTTCCATTCCATATAAGAAAATTAATTGTATCGCTCCTAATATATTTAATCCTACTCCTAATGCTATAGCTTTTGCAAATTTAGAATTAAATTTTTCAACTTCATCTTCTGTGTACATATTTGGAAGTACAGGATGTTTCTTTTTATAATTTTCTTGCTCCATTCCTAATATTATAAATATTGGAACTGCCATTAGTACAAAAAGTAGTAGTATTACAAGACCAATTGTAGAATATCTTTCCTCCATTCCCGCAAAATACATAAAAATTGTTACACCAACTAATATAAGTCCTACAGCTATAGCCATACCTTTGCTAAATCTATTCATTAGATTCTCATATTGTTTTTTGTCTTCATTAGTATCTTCTGAAATCTTTCCTTTTAATATTTCATCAATACTACATTCAAATATTTCACAAATAGACATTAGTTTATCTGTTTCTGGATACCCATTTCCACTTTCCCATTTTGATACTGCTTGCCTTGATACCTCAAGTTTTTCTGCCAATTGTTCTTGTGACATATTATTCTTTTTTCTTAATACTTGTAAGTTTTCACTAAAACTCATATCTATACACCTCCTATATTCAATTTTAAAGTTGCATAGATATTTTTTCTACCAACTATTATTTGCAACTTAAATTTTCTTTGCTACTTTAAGTTGCAAACCTTGACACTGCTTGTATTTTAGAATTATATATTATCAAAAAAGTAAACAATTATCAATAAACTGTTTACTTTTTATTCTTAATTTTGTTTCAAATATTCAACATATTCTTCTAAACACATATTTAATTCATTCATTTTTTTAGCATGTTCTTCACCTACATATCTCCAATGCCATGGTTCGCAGTCAACTTTTGTTATATCTTTTTTCTCTCTTGGATATCTAAGTATAAATCCATAGTTTTCAGCATTTTCCATTAACCATTTATACTCTTTTGATTTTTCAAAATTATAATCAACATTATTAAAATCTACTGCTAATCCTAAATTGTGTTCACTAGTTCCTGGTTTATTAATTTTTTGCAAAGTTAATTTTTCTGCCTCTTCTTTTGTTTTTCCCATACTTATGTATGAATTAACTTTTTTATTAAATATTTCTTCTTGTCTTGCAACACTTCTATATGTTGATTGGGGCCAAATATTTTTACATCCTTGAGATTTCATATCTTGAAGCATTTGCATTAAATATTCTATTGCTCTTGAATCAAATTTTCTTGTTTTATCTATATCACTTAATTCTGGCTCAAAATTTTTTGGCAGTGTATTTTCATAATTTACTAAAACAAGTCTCCAATCATCAATTTCTTTTTTCTTATCTTCTGTTTTTATACCATTATCATTTTCTTTTATAATATCATTATTGATTATATTTTCCACTTTTTTTGTATTACCATAATTTTTTATAATTCCGCAAATTATACATATTACTATAATTACAACTATTTTTTTCATAAAAACTCCCTATGCCCTTCTACTAATATATTGACATTAATTGTTTATTTGGTTACTACTTTTTCTTATCAATATAATTGGAGTTTGTTGTTTTCCTTGCCCTGCTGGGTTATCTCTTATTAATTCTTTTAAATAATTATCTGGTAAATCAATATCGTAAGATTTTCCAAGTATCTCACGTCCAAAATCATTTGAATCAACTATCATCATACTTATTCCAAGTTTATCTTTTATTTCATTACAAACTTTATCTGGATTTTCTGGTATTTCTATTCCTATATCTCTATATTCATCCCATGCTCCATCATAAAATCCATCTAAACCTGTAACTTCTTGTCCAACAATTTTATAAAACATCCCTTTAATTCCAATTAATTTAGTAATTCCTCCAATAATACTTGCAAATAGTACTTTAGGAAGTCCTACTTTATTAATTGCATATTGCATATTTATAGTCATTCCAACACCATAACCACCTCTATTTTTGTGACAAGCAAACTTCGATAGAAATTTTGCCCAAAATCCAATTTTTATATCTTCCCTTTTTACAACTCTATTTTGGCATAGTGCAATAATCTTTTCACTACTTGAAACAATGTCTCCATATTCATATATAGGGCTTACATATTCTCTAAAAAGATCTATATAACTATCTCCTTGATTTACAAATCGTGTTTTAATTGCATGTCTTAGATATTTTTCTCCTTGTACTTCTATTTCAACTTTCTTACCTTCATTTGCAATAAATTCCATAAATACCTCCTAAAATGTTTTAATTTGTTATGTCAATAACAAATTAAAAGTGCTATATTTAATATAGCACTCGCAGGTATCTAAATTGTATTTGTATTGTATCAAAGTTGTAGTTTTACTGTATCTGAGTTGTATCTATTTTTTCTTGGTTGATTCTACAATTTCATATTCATGACTAAATGCAGTATCTTCTGCAACATATTCATCATATATATCTATTGGAGCAATAGTAAGCATATAAGAATTATCTTTTTTATCTAACATAATAGTTAATTGTGCTTTTTCTGATTCTAAAATATTATTATGAAATTCCCAATCATCTATTATATCTAAATCCAAATATTTTGCATAATTTCTAAGCTGTTTTTCAACTTCAGCATCTGTTCTTAAAAAGTTTTCTGAAAAATAAATACTAATTATTTTTCCGGTTTTTTGCTCAACATTAATTTCAATAAAATCTCCGTTTTCTTTTGGCATACTACATGAACGAACAATATAATCTAACGGGAAATAGTTTTCTACTTCAAGGTAATCTATATATTCATCAAAATTTATTTCATTTAATATTTCATTTGAAATTAATTTTGATATCTCATTTTTAAATTTTTCTGTTGGAGATTCTTGCTCAATACGTGATGTTACAGGTCCACTATATGAAGTAGATTTTGTTTTTACATTATATATTTTTTCATCTTTAATTTGATATATATCATGAATAAATGTTACTAAATATATTTTTTCTGCTTGAACATCAATTTTTTTATTTTGTTTTTTCTGTCTTATAAAAATTTCTTTTTCTCGTGCTACATCTTCTGCTCCAAGTAATAAATTAGGCATAACAAAAGAAAAAACAATTATTATAATTGAAAAAAATACTAATAAAAAGTTCTTTTTCATTAATCTATTACCTCCAATTCAAAAAACACTCTAGTTCCCAAATTTTCTTCACTTTCAATATTAATTTTAGAATTATGGAACTCTAAAATTTTCTTACAAAGTGAAAGACCAATTCCAGTTCCACCATTTTTTCTACTACGAGATTTATCTACCATATAAAAATCTTCTGTAACTCTTTTTATATGTTCTTTTGGAATTCCAATTCCATTATCAATAACAGAAACTATATATCTATTTTCTATATTTTTTCCCATTACATAAATGCAATTATCTTTGGGATCTGCTTTTTTAGCATTTTGAATTAAATTTCTCATAACTACTTCTAATAGGTTTTCATCTATTTTTACTTTTGCTTCTTCCAAATCTAACTTTAAGTCAATATTATCTAAAATAATTTTCTTACATGTTTTTTCTATAAAATCTTTTATATTAAGAACTTTAAATTCAATTTTATCTTCAGAAATTTCCATTAAAGATAATAATTTATAAGAAAGTTCCTCTAGTCTTTTAGATTCTGAATAGATATAATTTAATGCTGGAATTCTTACTTCATCATCATAATTTTTCAATCTAAGCAAATCTGAATATCCAATTATTGCTGTCATAGGAGTTTTTATTTCATGTGAAAATCCTGATATAAAATCATCTTTTTGTTTAATTGATAAGTTAAGTGAGTTAATTTTATTTTCGATTTCTTCTGCCATTTTGTTAAAACTGTTTGCAAGTTCTCCTATTTCATCATTTGCTTTAACACTTACTCTTTCTTTAAAATCTCCAGAAGAAATCTTTTTTGTAACATTATTTAATTCTTCAATTGGCTTTGTTAAAAATTTTGAAAAAACTGCTATAACAATTGAAGAAATTGCTAAAACAACAAAATCTGTATACATTATATCTTTTAATTGTCTTGCTCTTTCATTATAAATTGATGTTATATCATAAATATTTACAATATATATACTAAAATTACTTACAGTATAATATGAAGAAAATATCATGTAATTTTCATTTTCTATCTCTCTTATAATGTATTTATCTACTTCTTTATCTAATAACTCGTCTATATTATCTATCTTTAATTTATGGGATTTTCCAAAAGTAGATATTATTTTTACATTATCTTCTGTATATATTTCAACACTTTCAATATCATCTTCCATATATTCATATAAAGATTTTATATATTCATACATATGCTCTTCTGTAAATTCTTCTCCCTGTTGAATTTTAGCAATAATATTACTATCTAAATAATATCTTGATAGTTTATGTTTATTAGCATTTTGCTTTATTTCTTTATCTAATGAATTTATAAAATTTTGTCTTACGGTAATATATCTACTAAAAGATAAGATAACAGATATAATTATTACAATACCTAGCATCAACTTTATCCAAAATTTCATATTTATTCCTTTCTAATCAATCTCAAGCATATAACCTATTCTATATACTGTTTTTATTTTATCTTTCCAATCTAATTTTCTTCTTAATCTTTGAATATGCAAGTCTAGAGTTCTTGTTTCAAATTCTAGTTCTTCTCCCCAAACTTTCTCGAAAATTATTTCCCTATATAATGCTGTATTTTTATTCTGCACAAGTAACATAAGCAAATCAAACTCTTTTGGTGTTAAATCAACTTTTTCATTATCTTTTTTTACTGTTCTTGCTACCGAATTTATTGTTATATTATCAATACATATATTTTCACTTAATTTATTATATCTTCTTAAAACAGCTTCTACTCTTGCTAAAAGTTCTTCCATTACAAAAGGTTTTGTTATATAATCATCTGCTCCTTCTTTTAAACCTTTTATTTTATCTTTAATTTGTGATTTAGCAGTTATAAAAATTACAGGTGTATCTTGCATTTGTTTTATATATTCTAAGAGTTCATATCCATCCACTTTAGGAAGCATCACATCTAATAAGATTAAATCATATTGATTTTTTTCTATTAAATCTGCAGCAATTTCTCCATCTGTTGCTGTTTCACATTTATATCCTCCGAGATTCTAAACCTATTTTTATTAAATCACTAATTGCAATTTCGTCTTCTACAATTAATATTTTATTCATTCTTAATCTCATTCCTTTCTAAGGCACAAACTTGGTTGGAAAAGAATTAAATTTTGGCTAGGAAAACTTTATTTAAAAGGCAAGGGCGCATACTCTTTGTATGTAACCGCGTTTTAAATGAAGTTTGACAACGCCAAAATTCTAATTATTTTTCAACCTTTTTCACCTCAATAAGTATTATAAACCAAAATTGTATCAAAATTGTAAAATTAATTTATTTTTAAGAAAATAAATTGTGGTAATTTACATAACATTGATTTTATTTTCAAAAAGTGCTATAATATATTAGTAAACCCTATAAACATTTTACCAACAACATTGAAAGGAGAAACATCATGACATCTGTTATCATCATGGCACTTATCGGAGGTCTGCTCAGCACCCTGTTCGTCAACATCCACTTCATCAGGCAGTTTATCAAGGGGCTTCGGCTCTGCTTTGTAAAAACTCCGCCTGATAACGAAAAGGATTCCAAGAACGGATATGGATCAGCCAGAATCAGCAAGAAAAAATTCGATTTCGCATTCGATGAATTTATCCCTTTCCTGATTACTCAGATAATCATTTTCATCATCGTATTCGTAATCCTCTTATGCTGGTACTATTTCGCAGCAGCCGATCGAACAGTATCTCAGTTCCTTATTTCAACGGGCTGGGTTATCGGCATTGCCCATTTAGTCAACTGGTTCATAGTTGCTGTACTCACTGAAGGGTATTGGTTTGAACATGACTGTCCTGAAGGATTTACTTGCTGTGCAGTAATTATTTCTGTTCTGTTGCTTGTTATTTCCTGGGGTGGTGACATTGCTGGCTCTTGCTATAACTATAGCCATCAGCAGGAGACTACAACATTCCTTCAGGAAGAAAATGTACCTGTTGTAAGTGTTGATACGCTTAAGACTCTGGAAAGTGAAGTTCTCATTGATGGTTATCAGCTTGGGAATGCAATCAATCGTAATGGAAAAGTTGTAATCCCCCTGAGCCGTGAGGAAAATGTAAACTTTGCAGGATACGTTGTGATTGAGGATAATCAGCCTACTATCATAAAAAAGAATCTGCGCTACACACCTAATCATAACAGCACCTGTAATCCTTCTATGGTTGCTCGTGAATACATGCCTACCAAGATTTTCTTTGGAAACTGGAGCTTCCAGCTCAAACCTACCGAAAATGGCGAGGATGAAGTATACTATGTCTGTACCTACGGTACTTTCAAGTGGCTTCGTGCTGGAAGAAACATTGAAGGTATGATGTTCGTAAATGCGGAAACTGGCGACTTCAGTACTTGTACTCTTGAAGAAGTACCTGCCTGGGTAAGCGGAGTTTCTCAGTAACATTTTTAAGAGGTGGTAAAATATAAGTAAAATCTTTTTTGCTTAAGAATAACAAGCAAGAGCCGGGAGAAAAATCTCTCCCGGCTCTTTGCCATTCTCTTTTAATTAAAAGAGAATATTTTCCAATGCTTTTGCAATTTCTTTTTTAGTATTACATTCCGTTACAATGCCGTTTTCATTCAAAATCATTGCCCAATGCTTGCCACCACCAATTTTTGCCAAATCGTTAGCAACAATGTAATCCGCATGATTTTTAATTCTCAATCTATCAGCAACACCGAACAGTTCCTCTTTGCTGACACCTTCAAGAAGTTTAAATCCCACCAAGGTCACATCAGGCGCCATCTCTTTGATCTGGCTAATAACCTTAGGAGTAAGTTTCATCATTGTCATCAAATGAGGTTCATAAGAAGAAATTTTGGTACTATCATTGCAGACAGTAGACGGATTTTCAAAAATGTTCATAAGAACATCTTTAGTAACCTCATCTTTATCTTCTGCCTTCTGAATAGTATCCCAAATTTCATCAATCAATTCTTCTGCTCTGATGGTGTATTTACCTGCGTAATCTCCAACTGCCGCAGAATGAATTATGATATCAATTTTGGTAGTAGCAAAAATTCTCTGAAGGCTATCTATCAAATCCTGAGTAGATTCAACAGTCACAAACTGTACTTTCTCACTTGCAATTCTCGGTTTATAAGACATTTTGGTAGAAACATAATAAATAGTTCCAATTTCATCATATTTATCTTCCAAAAAAGTCTCAGCGATAACATTGCCAAGTGCTCCAGTAGACATATTTGTGATTTTCATTACAGCATCAATTCTCTCATTGGTAGGACCAGATGTGATAATAATGTTCTTTTTCATTGTTTTTTCCTCCTATTATAAATTATTTACAATGACATCTCTGGGGTTATTCAAATACTTATCGCTTCTGCCAAATCTGCTCAAATTTTCAGAAAACACAAATTTTCCATAAATAAATTGAGCATTTTCTTTAGAAAGCGAAAGGATATGACATGCATTTTTCTTACTCTCAATTCCTTCTTTCACAAGCCACTCTTTTTCATGAACAGAAACAGGTCCATAAATATAACTTTGCCCATCTCCATAACTTTCGCCCTTGTATGTGCTAACACAGTTTAAGGTGAACGTATACAGGCTTTCATTATGATTATGAATACACACCGTTTCTTCTTCAAAAACATGAGTATTAGAATTTGAGCAAACTGTAAATATTCCAAACAGCTTATTTTTGAGTTTTTCATCTCTTGCAATATAATAAGCTGCATGATAATATTCCATACAATTAAGAATATAAATCTTTTTTCCTTTTACCCAAAATTCATGGCTTTTTAGTTTACTTCTCAAGAAATCTTTAGGCTGAATAAAAGTAATTTTTCTTGCCATAGGTTCTGCACCAGATGCATAGTCCTTTGCAAGTTCATGCTTTTTCCCATTTTCAAATACTACAGTTGTATTAATTCCATCTTTGTAATAACTTCCTGCTACAATAATTCTTGATATCGATAATTCCTGATACCTCTTATCATATCTCTCTAAATATGCCATTTCTGGGAAGAGCGATACGTCTGGCTTTTTTTCTTCAATAATACGAAAAGCAGATTCAATTTGCATCAAGGAATCTTCTGTTTCAATCAAATATTCATTTTCACTATTGCAATCTAAATGAACTTTTAATTGAAACATACATACCGACAAATAATCATTCATCCGCATATTTATATACTCCTTTCTCTTTGATGATTGCATTATATTCCCTTTTGTAGTATAATTCAAATATATATTATTTATATTTATTATAACGTGAGGTTATGTGTATGGATATTAATTACGAATCTTATAAAATATTTTATACAGTAGCTCTTTATGGTAGTATTACAAAAGCTGCTAATTTCCTATATATTTCTCAACCTGCTGTTACAAAATCTCTCCAAAAATTAGAACAGGAACTTGGTATTACTCTTTTTAATAGAAGTCCAAAAGGTGTTACTTTAACAGAAAATGGAAAAATTTTTTATAATTTTATAAAAAATGGTGTTGAAAGTTTTATGAATGGTGAACACAAACTTACTTCTCTAAAAAATTTAGAAACTGGTACTATTAAAATTGGTGCAAGTAGTACTGTAACCAAATACTTTTTAGTTCAATATATAGCAAAATTTCATAAAGAATTTCCTAATATTGATATTTCTGTTACAAATGGTTTGACTCATAATTTGATATCAGATTTAAAAAAAGGAAGTCTTGATGTTTTAATAGTAAATCTTCCTATGGAAAATGATGAGGATTTAGAAATCACAGAATGTGCGATTCTTCATGATGGGTTTGCTGGAAATCTAGAATATAAAGAAAAAATAAAAAAACCTATTTCTCTTGAAGAACTAGTTTCTAATTATCCAATTGTTACTCAAAAAGAACCTTCTAATACAAGAACTTTTTTAAACAACTTAATGAGTTCAAATAATGTTAAATTCCATCCAAAATTTGATATAGTAAGTTATGGTTTAGTTAAAGAATTTGCTAAAATAGGACTTGGAATTGCATATATAACTAAAGAATTTGCACAAGATGAATTAAATAACAATCAGCTTTTTGAAATTCCTATAAAAGAAACAATTCCAAAAAGAAGTCTTGGAATTGTTTTACCTAAAAATATGATATGTAGTTTTGCTACAGAAAAATTTATTAAAATAATTACTAATTAGAAAAAACAAATTTAGATAAATTTTTATTTTTCTACATAATCTAATACAATAAACGGTATATTATATTACTTTTAAATACACCACGTAAGCGACCAAACGAACGAAGTAAGTGCGATTTGGAGCAACTATCCTGTAAGTGTTAATTATAAAATTTATTTTATAATTAACAACTAGCGAGTTGCGACACCAAGGTGTATAAGAAAGTAATATAATATACCATTTATTGTATTTATTATATTTAATATAAAATTTAAGAAACTTATCTAAATTATATTATTCTGATCTTAATGCATCAATTGGATTTAATTTAGATGCTTTCATTGCTGGAATTATTCCAAAAATAATTCCAATTACCATTGAAAATACAACTGATATTATAGTTGCTGGTATGCTTATAGCTACTGGTATCATTGAAATTCTTGAAATAATCTGAGAAATTATAATTCCTATTATTATTCCTAAAATACCACCTATACTTGTAAGAACAGAAGCTTCTGTTAAAAATTGCCATAAAATACGTTTTCTCTTTGCTCCTATTGCTCTTTTTAATCCTATTTCTTTTGTTCTTTCTGTTACAGATACAAGCATTATGTTCATAACACCAATACCACCAACAACAAGTGATATACTAGCAATTAATAATAATTGATTATTAGTAGATGAGCCTAATTCTTGTAATTGTTTTGCTTGTTTTAGTAAATCATCATTTTTATAACTTATTTGATTATTTTCATCTTGATTTACAATTCTTTCAGATAATATTTCAGATGTTCTTTTTCCGGCTTTTGCCATATCATCTGTACTTGTTGCTTTTACTACTATATTTTCTGGTTCATCAAAATTATATAAAATTGGCCAATTTGATATTGGTACAAATATCTCTCCATTTGATTCTTCCATATATGTCATATAATCAGATATACTATTAATTACAGGCTTAAATTTTGAATTTTTGTCTGCAACGCCTATTACAATATATGCTTCACTATTTATTTCTATTGTTTTTCCTATAGGAATTTCACTTTGAAATAAACTTTTAGCAGCTATAGAATCCAATATTGCAACTTTTTTGTAATTTTTGAAATCATTTTCTTCAAAATTTCTTCCATACTGTATGTAATAATTATATACATCAAAATAATCTTTATCTATTCCAAGTAAAGCCCCTGAATATGCTGTATTTTGATAAAAAATATTCTCTGAGTACCTTCTTGAATTATATAAAGAAGCTTTTTGTACCTCTTCTAATTCCAAGATTTGATTTTTTACATCTTGTGATATTGTTGGAACACCATCTGGAATTGGATTCCACATGAATTCAAGTTGCATATCTCCTTGATATAATTCTATTTTTACAGCATCTGTTCCAGAACCAATTAAATTTTGTTTTATTTGTTCATTTGTTCCCTGAATAGTAGAAACAATTGTCATAATTGCAGCTATACCAATAATAATTCCAAGCATTGTAAGGAACGAACGCAATTTATGCGACCATATTCCTTGAAATGCAAGTGATATATTTTCAATCAATTTTACTCACCTCAATTCTACATTCCACTATACAAATCTTCTAAAGATCCGTCTACTATTGGAGTTCCTTCCTTTATATTTTTACCATAAGGAAAAGCTACTCTATCTTCCATTGTTATTCCACCACGAACTTCTAAACTTCCATGCATATTTTTACCAATATTCAATTCGCGTTTTTCTAATTTATTATTTTCTCCTGCCATGTAAACATAGTTTTTTCCATTTTCAGAAAGAACAAAAGCTCCAGTTATATAAAATGAACTTGATTGTTCTTCTTCAAAAATTGGTTCTATTGATGCATATTCACCTTCTTTAAAATTAACGCTATCATCTAATTTTACAGTATAAGGATAATATGACGTATTGCTATTTCCCATACCATTATAGTATCTATCTGTTAAAGGAACATCTGCTATTTTTTCAATAGTACCTTGATTTGAAGCACCACTTTCAAAAGCTTGCACATTTACTTTTTGTCCTACTTTAATTCTTTCTAAATCAAATTCTCCAACTCTTCCTTGTACATAGTATCCACCACCACTTGATACTACTATTATTGGTTTGGTTTTAGCTTCTTCTGATTCAACATTTAAAACTGTTTTAATTACTCCATCGATTTTACTATAAACAGCATTATTTTTGGCTTCTTCTTGTAATTTTTTTAATTCACTTTTAGCAACCTTAATATTTAATATTATGTCATTAATTGAATTTTCTTTTTCAGCAATCATTTGTTTTAACTCAGCTGCAGTATAAATTGGTCCAACTTCTGGAAGTTCTGGCACAACAGGTGTTTCATTATTATCTGTATTATTTTCATTAGGATATAAAGGATCATTTTCATCACCAGTAGAAGCTCCTAATATAGAAAATGTATAGTTTTCATCTTTTTTAATAAATTTTATCTTTGAACTACTTTTTAAGTTCCCAGTTATACTATCATCTTCTCTAATCATAAATATAGCAATAACTTCGGTTTTATTTTCACCAGTTCTTTCAATTAAAGCTTTAATAAATTCTTGTTCATATTCTTTATTTTCTTTCCAAACAAATAAATATGGTTTATCAATAGTTCCATCTCCTGTAAGTGGAGCAGGTTTCACTTCCTTTTCTATAGGCACTGTAGGCTTAGGAGGAGTAAGTTCTGGTACTGTATCATGAAACTTTGGCTTTTCAGTAGGCTCTACTATTGGTTCTTCTGGCAAACTACCATAAGTTGGCTCCCCAGGTTTATATGTTTTAATTTTTTCTAATTCTTTTTGTGCATTTGAAAGTTCTAATTCAGCTTTTTTTATATCTAAGTTTTTTCTTTCTAATTCTAAATTAGAAAGTGTTGTATTATATTTTAACAATACATCACCAGTTTTTACTTTTTGACCTTCTTTTACCATAACTTTTTCTACTTTTTGAGTAGAACTCAAGTATACAGATTGCATTTTATCTTCTTTTATCATGCCTTCTGTTTTAGAATTATTTTCCCAATAATTTATGTTTCCAACATCACTTACCGAATAAACTGGTACTTCATTTTTCTTACGAGTTACAAAGAAAGTTATTATGCCTGCAATAATTGCTAAAATAATAGCTACTATAATTATGTATTTAAGCCATTTTTTACTTTTTCCCTTATTCATCTATTTTTCCTTTCTAAGCATTCCATCTCTTATATAATAAATTTTATTTGCATGTTCTGCTATTTCTTGTTCATGTGTTATCATAATTATTGTTGCACCTTCGTCATTTAATTTTTTAAATAATTCCATAACTTGCTCACCAGATTTTGTATCTAGAGCTCCTGTTGGTTCATCTGCCAATAATAAAATTGGATTTCCCGCAATAGCTCTTGCTATAGCAACACGTTGACATTGTCCACCAGATAATTGATTCGGCATAAATTTTTTTCTTTCTCCAAGCCCCACTTTTTCTAGAGCTTCTGAAGCAAGCTTCATTCTTTCTTCCTTTTCATATCCTCTATATAATAGAGGAAGAGCTACATTTTCCATTGCGTTAAGCTTTGGTAATAAATGAAATTGTTGAAATACAAATCCTATTTTTTGGTTTCTTATATCTGACATTTTATCGTCATTTACTTTTGAAACATCTTGATTTTCTAATAAATATTCTCCTGAAGTTTGAACATCTAAACAACCTATTATATTCATTAAAGTAGTTTTTCCTGAACCAGATGGCCCCATTATAGCAATGTACTCACCTTTATCTACAGAAAGATTTATATCTTTTAAAACATTTACACTCATTTTCCCTTGAATGTAATCTTTATTAACATTTTTAATCTCTACAATCATTTCTAATCCTCATTTTATTTTATTTATTATAAAGCTACTTCTCCACTATTTTCTATAGCTTGACTTTCTCCTGATTCTGGAACTTCTTCCATAGTCATTACTTCTCCACCTTCCATCATCATAGAATCATCAAAGTTTGTATCTAGATTATTTATCGGTACATCCATTGTATCAAATTTATTTACATCTAAACCTTCTTCTAAATTTTCTTGTGGAATTGCTATATAATCTTCTTCAGTAAGTCCTTCTACTATTTGGTATTGGCCAAGTTCTTCATCTTTTTCTCCAATTTTTATTTTTCTTTTTTCTAACTTGTCTTTTTTATTAGAAACCCAAACGAAACTTTCTCCATTTTCTTCAACTATATAATAATTTGAAAGCCATAATCCTTCTTTTGGTTCTCCTTGACCAATATTTTTTTCAATATAAACATGTTGTCCCATCATAAGTCCATCCATTGAATCTAATGTAATATAAAATGGATATTTAGAAGATTTATTTGAAGAATCATCTCCCATCATTACATATCCATAACCATCAGAATTTTTTTCCGGATTTGATGTATCTATACTTTCTATTGTTCCTCCCCAAGTCTTATTTTCATCAACTCTTGAGTGAATAATAACCTTTTCTCCTACATTAATAGAAAACATATTTTGTTCATTTATTGTTCCTTTAACTCTATATTGCCCTGTTTGCATTATTGACATATATGAATTATCTTGAGTTCCAGAATCATATCCCATATTAGTAGAATCTGGATTTTCTGAATCATTTATACTCTGAACAATTCCATCTATCTCAGATAATACAACGGTATTTTTTAGAGATTTTCTTAATCTTGTTATTTCATTATTTTTAGATGTTATATTATACTGAGTTTGTTTTATTTCATTTTCTAGTGTTTGTATTTCCAAATTATATGAAGTATGATCTCCACCTGGATTCTCAGCTTTAGCTGCATTAATAGATTCTATTTGTTTTTGTGAATTGGCAATACTATTTTGCAATTTTTCTACTTCCAAACTTTCTTGATCTATTTTTGTACTTATTTCATCTGTATCATATTCAAATAATTTATCACCTGTTTTTACTGCTTGTCCTATTTCGACATAAATTTTCTTTACAGTTCTATTTTCTTCTTTTTGCAATTTTATAGTTTTTTGAGAAACTACAACTCCTGCAAAACGATTTTCCATTGTGTTCATGCTTCCTGTAAGTATACTAACAGCTTGAACTGCAATTTTATTTTCATCTTTTTGATTATTTTCATTTAACTTATTAAACATACAAAAAACAATAATTCCAATAATAATTAATATAGCTACAATAATTACTATTTTCTTTAACTTGTTTTTCTTACTTTTTTCTTTTTTACTTTTATCTTTTTTAGCAACTCTTGTCATAACATGTACTCCTTATTTTTTTGATTTACTCGTATAAATTTATGTAAAATTTTTCCTTTTATTACTTTATTATCATATCACTATAAAAAACATATAACAACATTATTTTTTTATCTTAATAATTTTTTAAGAAAAAAGTGAAATTTAAGAACATTTCTTAAATTTCACTTTCAAATTAATTATTAACTTTTATATCTCCACAGCTATTTTTTAGAGTTAATGTAATTTCTGAATGTCTATTATTATTTTCTATTTTCTCATCTCCTAAATCTGTCTTTCCATCAATAAAAATATCATTTGTTTTCTCGATTTTAATATCACCCAAATCATTTTTTATAATTGAGTCTTCATTTATTCGAAGATTTTCAATCTTTATATCTCCACAACTTAAATCTATATCACATTTATTTAATAGAGAAGTTATTTTTACATCTCCATATGAAGATTTTATTATAGCATTTTGTATTTTCACAATATCTATATCTCCACAATCTTGTTTTAAATCTACTAAAGCATTTTCAAATTCTCCAATTTCAATATCTCCATAACTACTCTTTATTTCTATTTCTTTTATAATTTCTTTAGGAGCATAAATAACTATATCATTTTCAGAAAAACCAAAATTTATAATTTTATTGCTCATTCCTCTAATTTCAAATTTTAAAATTCCTTCTTCATTTGAAAAATTTATATCTTTCAAACTTCTATCATTTCTTCCATATATTGTTACTTTTATATTATTTTCTGAATTTTCAAGAATTTTAATATCTCCGCAATCTGATATTATATCAATTTTATCTATATGTTCTGGTTCGAAGTTTTGCTCAAATATTATATTTTTATTTATCTCTCTAAAGTTGTTATTAGAAAAAAAGGGAAATTCTACTCCCAATATAGCAAGTACTAAAAATACTGTTAGCAATATTGCAATTATTGATAAAAGTACTATTAATGTTATTATTAAAGATTTATTTCTCATTATATTCACCATCCTTTAATAAAAAACATAATTTAGCAATCTCGCTTATTACCGCACCTATTATAAATATTACCCATGTAATGTGCCATGCCATAGTTACAAAGCTTAAAACTATATAAAGAGCTGTAATTAAGCACCATATAATACATCTTATAGATTTTAATATTTCCTTTTTTTCTTTTTTATTCATTTCTTCCTTAGTCTCATCTGATTTTGGCATAGACATACAACCTTTTATAATTCTAGCTGTTGCATATGCACAAGCTAGTAAAAGTAATCCTACAGCTATACTTGCATCTATATTTGTATTATCAACTATAGCAATAAACACACCTATTGCTGCAATATAAATAAATATTGATGTACTTATCTCTCCTGCTGCTTTTCTTCTAAGCTCATCTTTTGTCATAATATTTTCTTCTGTTTTAATATCATCTTTTAATTCTGTATTATTTTCTTGCTTTTCCAAAATATTTGTATCATTTTCTTCTACTTGTGATTCTGATTTTTTACCTCTTAATAATTCATCTGTGCTTATTTCAAATAACTCACATAATGGTACAATTTTATCAAAATCTGGTGTACTTTGATTTGTTTCCCATTTAGAAACTGTTTGTCTTGTTACATTTAGTTTTTCTGCAACTTCTTCTTGTGATAGATTTTTGTTTTTTCTTAATTCAAATAATTTTTCTCCTATATTCATTTTATGCACCTTTCCTTTCTGATAAAATTATACGATTTTTATGGGTTGCATTCTACCAATTTAACTTTGAAATTTTGTCAACTATCATTAACATTTTTATCTAAAGTCAGAAATCTCACATATTTGTGAGATTTCTAATTTATTTAGACTTCAATTAATTCATACTCTTTATTTCCATATTCTAATTTTGCTGCAGAATCAATTGTATGAGTTCCATGTCTTGAATTTACCCTTTCTAAGAAATGTTCTTTTCCTGGATCATCAGAATTTTTTACTAAATCAATACAAGCTTGATCTATAGCAATTGGATCTAAAGATGCTAAAATTCCAATGTCTTTCATACAAGGATCTTCTGCTATGCTACAACAATCACAATCTACAGACATATTACACATAATATTAATATAAGCAATATTTCCTTTGAAGTATTCTACTACAGATTTTGCACTATCTGCCATTGCTTCTAAAAATTCATCTTGTTTGGCTACAAAATCCCATAATTTTGTTTGATCCTTTGTTTTTCCTGCTGTATGAATCCATGCTTTTCCTCTTGAAGAAGCACAACCAATAGATAATTGTTTTAATGCTCCGCCATATCCTCCCATAGGATGTCCTTTAAAATGAGATAATACTAACATTGAATCATAGTTTTCCATATTTCTTCCAACAAAATTCTCTTTAATAACTTTTCCATTTGGAATATTTAATACTATATCATTATCTTCAGAATCCATAATATCAACATCAAAATATTTTGTCCATCCATGATTTTCCATTAATTTTTTATGTTTATCTGTATAGTTTCTTTCACCATCATAAGCTGTGTTACACTCAACAACAGTTCCATTAACTTTTTCTACTATTGGTCTCATAAATTCTGGATGAAGATAATTTTGATTTCCTTCTTCTCCCGAATGTACCTTAACTGCTACTTTTCCAGGTAAGTTTTTTTCTAATTTTTCAAACATTTTCACAACATTTTCTGGTGTAATCTCTTTGCAAAAATAAACTTTTGATTTTTCCATAAATGTTTTCCTCCCTTTATTTTTTAATATATTGTTAACAGTTTTTCTAATTATATATTAAAAGTTTAAAATTGAAAAGGATTTATACGATTAAGTATAGAAAAAGTTTTCTTTTTTTATAAAATAATTGTATTACTTGCTCTTATATATTGTCAACAATAAAAAGAGAGCCCATCCTTCTCAGATGAGCTCTCTTTTATCCTTCCTTTAATCAGGAAGATATCTTTTTTCAATCACAGGCATGATATCTTTTCCTCTGGACAAGATGCCAAGTTTCACAAATTTATCAATGCCATCTTCTGTAATTCTGTATTCGTAGGTAAGATTTTTTTCTGTTTCGAAAATGATAAATACCAACATAGTGCTATCAGTTTCATATCTTTTTTCTTCCAATTTTTCCAACCAGTTATTCAGAACATTTTCTTCAGGCAATCCATACAACTGTAAATATGCAGAGCCTACTTTATTACCACTGTAATCATACCACTTCTGACCATTGGAAATAATCTCATCAATGGTAAGCTTGTTAATTGGTGTTAAACATAAGCAATATTTTTCCAGAACTCCATAATCCAAATGGAATTCTGTCGCCAAAACTTTGGCCTGATCTGCCTCTTCTTTGATAGTTTTACTACTCCTAAAAGCAGTAGTATCAACCAACATAGAGACAATAATCATTTTTGCTTCTTCTTCACCAATTGGATAACCTACTTCCAGCATAATCTCATAAATGAGGAATGCCGCTGCACATGCATTTCTGGTATACATGAAATGATACTTCTTACCTGCATTGTTTGGATGATGATCAATACAAGCAATCACATTTCCAGCATGGATTGTTTCATAATGGTCAAGGAGCAAAAGATTTCTTTTCTTATCTTCTCCAACTTTTTCCCATTTTCTCATGTCCATTCCAAACATTTCCCGAATAATTTCATAGGTATCATTTTCTTTTACTTTCTCTAAGATGCAAAACTCATTTTCAATTCCAAGAAAATCAAGAAGTCTGGACATCAATATTCCAGAAAGCGTTGCATCCACATCAATATTATCATGTCCCAGAATAGTTACCTTTTTACCCTCCAAAGACTTTATAAGACTTTTAGACCGAACATTTTCTGAACTCAACTTTTTCATCAGTTTTCTCCTCTTCAATCACTTACATTGTTCTCATACATCAGGTTACTGTTCTTTTGTTAAATTAGGATAAGCATTAAGCATTGCTATCGCTTTTTCTAACATTTCAGTTTGCTGGTAAGCAAGACCTTCTCTAAGAACTTGACTTACTTCATAAAACTTCACATCAGTTACTGTGTCATCTTCCAAATTTATATATTTCTCATATTTGGAAATATCATCTTCAAAGAAAATGCCAAAACACTGAGAAGATCCACCACGAGTTCCTGCCAAACTTTCATCTTCTGCACTATAAATTCCAATAATATGCATCTGCTCCAAATTGGAACCAGGAATATTAGAAAATCTAATAATTGCAGGTTCTAATGAATTGTCTAGCATCTTAATTTCCAATCCTGTAACCTTTCTAAAAGCTCGTATTGCGGCCTTCATCGGGGTTTCAAATTTCTTAATTTCATCTCCAGGAAGTCCAAGATATCCTTGGAAATCTACCTTTTTATTGGAACGCTTTCCCAGCATGACATATACTTTACCATCAATAGTATTTCTCACAAGTAAAATAACATCTACTGTTTGGCGTCCAGGAACAAATTTAATCCCCTGATTTCTGCTTGCTGCAATAATTTCTTTAAAGGTATACTTGAAAAGAATTGGCTTTACTTCATCTGGAATTAACTTATCTAATTCCTCGTAATTTCCGTCAATTATCAGCTTTCTTATATCTGTTGCATGATAAGGAAAATCTGAATCTTCTTCCGGATTTATCATTTCGGCTCCTAAAGATTCGCCTCTTTGCCTCAAAACATCAAGAATGTCTTTTTGGTTTCCTGTTATAAAATGAGTAACGCCATACATATTGCAGGCTTCCTTGACATTGCCAATCCACTCATCAAATGTTTCGGTATCTTCCTGGGTTATGATTTCAAACTGAGATTCTGTAATTCCAGCTCTTTTAAAAACAGCTCTCACCATTTTTTCTCTTTCAGAAGCTGGTATACAATTCCGTTCTTCACCATTTTCGTAACAGGATCCAATCATTACAACGATTTTTCCCTTCCGTGCCCATTTGACAAGAAATTGTTTGTGTCCATTGTGAAGCGGTTGAAGTCTTACTACTGTTGCAGCTACAACCTTGTTATTAGTTTCGTTTTGAATTGTATCAATTGCTACCATATTCAAAATCTCCTTTCAGATTATTATATTTTTATGTTAACGTTTACTATTATAGCACGATTTCCCAGAATTTTCAAGCAATAAGTAACTTTTAGAATCATCATATTTCTAAAATATAATGTTAAAGGCAGTAGAGTTTCCCTCTACTGCCTCTAATTTGTTATGGCTGAAGTATCTTTTTGAATTCCTCATAATTCTTCTTATCTTTTTCTGTACAAAATACTGCAAACTCGATTGTTTTGAAATCATATAAATATTCCTTAATTACAATCAGCATTGCTTCTGCAACAACCTTAGGAGAATTATAAAAAGCTCCACAGCCAAATGCTCCTAAAATTACTACATCTTCATTTTCTCGCTTTGCAATATCAAGAATTCTACGCATTCTCTTTATATGCAAGTTCTTCAATTCTTCATCAGTAAGTTCTACTTTAGCACTTCCCGAATCAGGATTCATATAATTACTTGCATCTGGTCTAAGGTTTGGCGCTGCACATGTGATAACATCTACATTATACCAATAACATTCTTCCATCACTTCCGGAATACGTGTATCTGATTTAAATACTACCACATCAGGAGTATAAATGCAGTCATCATTATAGGTGACATCCATTTTTCCTTCACTTAACATCCTTTTGTGAAAATCATGGTATTCATCAACAATACTAGGCTCGCTTATATTAAAATATAATGTGCTACACCTACAGATAGCTTCCTCTTGTGCACTGGATCCTTTTAATACACCGCCACCTGGATTTGTTGCAGATGCAAAATTGTGAACACAAACCTTTTGTCCAACATATTTACTTGCCGCTTCCAAACTCCTTTTCTTTGATACCAAAACCATAGCAGGTTCTTTAAATCTGTGCTCCTTTGTAGTTTCAATATTCTCGCCTGCCATTACAATGTACTGTTTGTTACTTGATTCTCGGATTACATTAATTAAACGATTATTAGTTTTACATAACCGTTTTGTATCCTCAAATACTTCAACATTTTTCTCCCTGATATTAAACATAATATCCATCTCCTTAAAAAAACTAATTAATAGCTACATTTAAATCTTATATTACAAATTATGTAACCTATAGTATCACCATTTCCTATCTTTGTCAAGAAAACCAACTTAGCTATTATACAGTATTCTCTGTATTTCTTCCATTTCTTTTATTTCTTCACTTTGTTTTTTAATTATAGAGTTGGAAATTTCCAAAAGTCTTGGATCAACTCTATACTTCATCACGTTTTCACACATTTTTATTGCACCTTCATGATGAGGTATCATTTCATCTACAAAATTCAAATTAATATCATTACTTCTTGGTGTATTTCTCATTCTACAAATCATTTGCTTAGTTATACAAAAAAAAGATTTTTCATAAAGATTAACATCTCTTCTAGAATTAGAATATCCCGAAGTTGTAATTGCTATTTCTCTCATTTCAGAAATACCTTTAGTTTGATTACTTATAATATTTCTTGCAATTTCTTCTAAAGATTCATATTGTGTGAATCTTGATAAATTTTGACACATATATATTGCAGATTGATGATAAGAAACCATCGTTCTAATAAAATTTATTGTTATATTATCTGTAATAGGGGCATTTAACACTTTATTTTCCATATTATTTAATATTTGGAAAAATTCATATAAATATTTTCTGCTTTCATTCACAGATTGACAATTCATAAACTCTCTCCTTTTCATATTTATTTGTAATTCATAATATGTTATAGTTTATTTATTTGTTAAAAAACACAGGACATAAAAACTTTATCACTTTCATTTATTTCGATTATCAATTAAGAATGCTATTATTTTTTACATAAAAAAGTAACTAAATATAATTATCTAGTTACTTTTATTTATATTATTTAATTATATATTTGATGTTTTTTAAACATTTTCTTCTATATTTGTTTCTTCTGAAATTATTTCTTCACCCTCATCTTTAGCAACAGTTGTTCCAAACGAAAATGTTTTTTTAGCAGCTTTTGCTTTTTCTTCAAACTTTCTATAAAATTCTTCTCTAGCATCATTTAAAGAACTTTGCATAGCATCAAACATTTCATCAACATCTTGCTTAGTAAAATCATACGAATTGCTTCTTGCCATTGGTTCTAAAATTTGAATGTCATGTAATACATTATTTACTCTTTTTCCTGCGAATTCCATAAATTTTGCTCTTTTTTCTTCGTTAACTTCTCTTTGCATTTCACTCTCTCCTTAATATGTATAATTTTAAAATTTACATATATAAAATATCACAAAACTTTAAAAAATTCAAACAGTTTTTAATTTTATTTTAAATAAAATTACATATCTTCAAAATAAGAATCACTTGCTCCACAATATACTCTTACTTGTTCTATTTTCTCATCAATCATAATTCTATTTAAAGAAGAAGCTCCTACAATATTTTCATTAACATCCATTATATTTTTTAAATTTTCCATAGCCGTTCACATTTACCCTTTCAAAATTTTTAAACTCTCTTTTAAATTGATTTGATTATAACATTACCTACATTTTTTTGAGTGTTTTTTATGTGAATTTTAAAAGGATTTAATGTGTACTCCTATTCTTCCTCTTGTTCTTCAATTTTATTTACTTTACATGCTTTAATTTTTATTATTCTTTTATCTTTTACAGATTCGATTTTATAAATAACAGTTTCTGTCTCAATAATAGGTTTTTCCTTTTCATCTGGAATTCTTCCAAGTTCTTCTATTAAATATCCAGAAATTGTTTCATAATCTCCTTCTGGTATTTCTATATCTAATACCTTTTCTACTTCTCCTACTGATACACTACCATTTAGTAAATATGTGTTTTCATCCACTTTTTCAATATTGTTTTCTACCAAATCATATTCGTCGTAAATCTCGCCAACAATCTCTTCTAAAATATCTTCCATTGTAACTATACCAGCAGTTCCACCATATTCATCTACAACAATAGCAATTTGTTTTCTATTTTTTCTTAAATCCTCAAAAAGTTCATTTAAAGGTTTTGTTTCTGGTATATAATATGCTTCTTTTACAAGATTTTTTACTTTTACACTTTTATTTTTAGTTGATAATAAAATATCTTTTATATAAACAATACCTTTTATTTCGTCAATTGTTTCATCATATACTGGTATTCTGCTATACCTAAACTCCTCATTATCTGATATTTCTTCAATTACTTTAGATATTGATAAGTTCATATCTAATGCATATACTTCTTTTCTAGGAACCATAATTTCAGAAGCTGTTTTATCATTAAATTCAAAAACATTATTTATCATTTCTCTCTCTTCTTTATCTATAGAACCTTTTTCTTCTCCCACATCAACCATCATTCTAATTTCTTCTTCTGTTACTGTTTCTTCTTCATTTCCTGTTATTCCAAATATTTTTGATACAACATTAGTTGAAAATGTTAAAAATTTAACAAATGGTGCTGTTACTATAGAAATAAATCTTATAATACCAATTGTTGCAAAAGCTATTTTTTCATAGTATTTCATTGCAATTCTTTTTGGAACTAATTCTCCAAAAATTAAAGTAAAATATGATAATATAATTGTTATTAAAACAATTGCTATACTATTCCAAACTGCAACATCTATATTTGGAATTAAGTTGTGTAGTATTGGTGCTAAGCTACTTGCAAATGCTTCTGATGCAAAAGCACTTGATAAAAATCCAGCTAAAGTAATACCTATTTGAATTGTTGCCAAAAATTTACTTGGATTTTCAAGCATTTTCTTTATTTTTTTTGCTTTTCTATTTCCTTCTTTTGCTTGCATATCAATTTTTGCATCATTTAAAGATATAAACGCAATTTCTGATGCTGCAAAAAATGCGTTAAGTAAAATTAATATAATTAATGGTATAATTTGACTCATTTTAATCTCCTTTTTATTTTGAACCTGTTATAATCTAATTGTTATAGGCTCAGTACTTGTAATTTTATAAAAATCATTATTAATTTTCTAATAGTTCTTCTGCTAAATTTTCTAGTTGTGGTATATTTTCACTTTTCATTGTTGATTTTATTGTTACTATATTTTCACATAAACTAATATTTTTCATTTTAGAAACTATTTCTTTCATACATCTTGCTGCTGATGGTGCCCATGAACCATTTTCAATAATTGCTATTTTTCTATTTTGATAATTTTTTTCTAGCAATTTATTTAAAAAATTATGCATTGGTGGAAAAACACTCGCATCATAACTTGCAGCTGCAAGAACTAATTTATCATATCTAAAAGCATCTTCTACTGCTTCAGCCATATCATCTCTAGATAAATCTGCAATAGCTACTTTTTTTGCCCCTTTATCTTCTAATATTTTTTTCATTTCATTAGCTACTTTTTCTGTATTTCCGTGTATTGATGCATATGCAATAAATACTCCGTCATCTTCTGGTTTATAGCTACTCCAAATATCATATTTTTCGATATAATGAGATAGATTTTCTTTTAATATTGGTCCATGTAAAGGACAAATCATTTGGATATCTAATCCTGCTGCTTTTTTTAATAACATTTGAACTTGAGCTCCATATTTTCCAACAATATTAAAATAATATCTTCTAGCTTCACAATCCCATGGCTCGTCTGTATCTAGAGCTCCAAACTTTCCAAATCCATCTGCTGAAAATAATATCTTTTCGTTTTTTTCATATGAAACCATTACTTCTGGCCAATGTACCATTGGTGCCATAAAAAATTGTAAGGTATGTTTTCCAAAACAAATTTCTTCTCCCTCTTTTACAACAACAATTCTATCTTCTAAATTTTCTATATTAAAGAATTGTGGCATCATTGAAAAAGTTTTGGCATTTCCAATTAATTTCATTTCAGGATATTTGTTTGCCACTAATTCAATATTATATGCATGATCTGGCTCTAGATGAGAAATAACTAAATAATCTGGTTTTTCTCCTGCTAATGCTTTTTCAAGATTCTCAATCCATTCATCTGTTTTTCTTCTATCTATTGTATCCATTATTACGTTTTTATCATCCTTAATTAAATAAGAATTATAAGAAACTCCATTTGGTACAATATATTGACTTTCAAACAAATCTATTGTTTTATCATCAGCTCCTATATAAATAATATCTTTTGATATTTCTACATCTTTCATTATGTTCCTCCATTTATTATTTCATATTTCTTGGATATTATATTATAAAGTATTCGAAATTGCAATATTCATACATTTTTTATAAAATATTTTTATTTTGATTGACATAATTTAATTACCGTAATATAATAGTGCCGTATAAAATAACAAGGAGGCGAAGACTTATGACAACTAGCGAAGTACGTTTATCCCAGTCCTCTACCGAGATGTTCAAGAACATTATGGAAGATATGCGGAGTTACAATTTCGATTCTGTAAATTTCCCAATGCTTCTGTATGGTGTTCTCAACGCATCTGAGGAAAAAGACGGTGGTAGTGTTCTCGAAAATTACTTTTGTAGTCAGGAAATCTATCCTATCGAAATCGAAGATTCGGTTAGCATGATGATTACTGATTACTGTGCGAAACTTCAGGACAAGTACGAAAAGGAACATCCTGAAGAAAATGATTCTAAATCTGAAGACTCTGAATCTAACTCTTCCAAAAAGAAAAAAGGAAAGAAAGATTCTAAGTCTAAGAAAAAAGAGTCTACCACCCCCATGATGTCTGACATCAAAACCACCTGGATTTTCAAGGATTTTGAAGGCAAAGAAATCCGTATTCCTGTAAATGATGAGCTCACTGCTGTTTACGAGAAATTGCTTGATATTATTGGCAATTACTCTGTCACACAGCTCGAACCTCTTCATTTCACAGTAGCAATGTTTATGGTAGAACACAAAGAATTCAAACATTTTTGCAAAGAAATCGGCGTGAACTACCTTGAGGCAAAGAAGTATTTCCGACCTGAACGTATTCTCAGACTCGGTTGCATCCCCTTTGTTCTCGCGGGTTTCATGAACACTGTGAATGACAAAGTCGATTCCAACAAGCCCTGCGAAATCTTGAAGCGTGATAAAGAAGCTGAACAGCTTTGGAATATTATGCTCAAGAAAAATAAGCGTAATGCTGTTATCGTTGGCGAAGCTGGAGTTGGCAAAACCGCTTTGGTCGAGAAAATCACCTATGATATCAACAAAGGCACTTGTCCTGCTGAGTTTACCAATTTCAAAGTAATTTCTCTGGATGTGAATTCTTTGATTGCTGGCACCTCCTATAGAGGTGATGCCGAAGAACGTATTAAAGACGTCATCAGCTTTTTGGAGAACAATCATGATGTAATTCTCTTCATTGATGAAGTCCATACTATCTTGGGTGCAGGTTCGTGTTTTGAGGGCGAAATGGATTTGGCAAATGCTTTGAAGCCTATTCTTGCTCGTGGTGATACCATTGTAATTGGTGCCACTACTGAAAATGAGTATGAAAAGTATTTCAAACAGGACGCCGCTCTTTCTCGTCGATTTGAGAAAGTTGAAGTTAAAGAGCCTAAATCCAAAGACGTCTACCCTATGATTAAGAACAAACTCCAGGCACTTTCTGATTTCCATGGTGTGAAAATCACCCGTGAAATGGTTCAGTATGCCATCATGATTGCCAGTTGCTTTGCTTTTGAAAAGAAAAATCCGGATAAAACTCTGGATTTGGTTGACAGAGCAATGGTTGCTGCCAAACGGTCTGGCAAGAAATACGTTGATAAGAAATCTATTCTCAAAAACTTCGGCATCTATTTCAAGATGTGGAAAAATATGAGTGATGATTCCAAAAAGGAAGTCGCTTATCACGAGGCTGGCCACTATATTGTTGGCAAGGCTTCTGGAAGGTTGATCAGCTATAACTGGCTGGCAGTTTCGATTATGCCTGCTGAAGACTATCTGGGTGTAACTGTTTCTGAAGATGATGACGAGAAAGTTCCTTTCTGCAATATCGATTACTATATCGATGATATTGCCTTTGATTTGGGCGGCAGAGTTGCAGAAAACATGTTCCGTCGCAGCTTTACTAGCGGTGCAAGCCAGGATCTTATTAACGCAAACAAGACTGCATTCCATGTGGTAAGTAAGCTGGGTATGGGCACTGAAGTTGAAATTCTCAGGAATCAGATTTATCTCAACAGCGAAGACTATCCTATGTTCTCTGAGGAAGCTAAGAATCTCGTTAACAAGGAAGTCAATAAGCTCATCAATAAGGCTTTTGATAGGGCAACTCAGTTGCTTGAGGAAAACAAAGATATTCTTGAAGCAATCGTGGAAGCTCTGCTTGAAAAGCATATTATGAGTGAAAGCGAACTGGACAAAATCTGGAAGGATGTTGTAAGCAAACGTAAATAAGTAAATAAGTCGCAATAATTTGCAAGCTTCAAAAAAAACGGATGGACTGGCATGGTCCATCCGTTTTGTATATTAATTAACTTTAAATCCTGCTTCTTCTATAACTGCTTTTATTGTATCATCTGAAACATCTTTATTTGTTTCAATACTAGCTGTTTTATTTTCTAGACTAACTTCTACTTTTGTTACTCCATCAATTGCTCCTAAAACCTTTTCCACTGTCATTTTACAATGATTGCATTGCATTCCATCTATTGATATTGTTTTCATTATATTTACCTCCTCTTCTTTTTTTATATCACATTTATCAGTTATGCATATTTCTTTTTGAATAATATCTTGTTTGATATTTTTATTTTTAAAGTATCTTAATCGAAGTGCATTAGTTACAACACATACAGAACTTAAACTCATTGCTAGAGCCCCTATCATTGGATTTAATTTTAACCCAAAACTTAAATAAAATAATCCTGCTGCTACTGGTATTCCTATAATATTATAGAAAAATGCCCAAAATAAATTCATTTTTATGTTTCCTATAACAGCTTTACTTAAAGCAATTGCTGTATCTACTTCTATTAAACTGTTTTGCATTAATACTACATCAGCAGATTCAATTGCAATATCTGTTCCAGATCCAATTGCGAGTCCTACATCAGCTTTTACTAATGCTGGTGAATCATTTATTCCATCTCCTACAAATGCGACTTTTTTTCCATTTTCTTGTAGTTTTGAAACTTCCTTTTCTTTATCTTGCGGAAGAACTTCTGCAATTACTTTATCTATTCCCACTTCTTTTGCAATAGATTCTGCAACAAGCTTATTATCACCAGTAATCATTACAACTTCTTTTTTTTGTTTCTTTAAATTTTCAATTGCTTTTTTACTGGTATTTTTTACTGTATCTGAAACTGCTATTACTCCAAGCATATTATTTTCTTTTGCAAAATATAAACATATTTTTCCTTGATTTGAAAGATCTAATACCTTTTTTTCATAATCTTGTATATTTACATTATTTTCTTTCATAAAAGATAAATTACCACCATAGTAATTTGCTCCATCTATTTTTCCTTTTACCCCTCTTCCAGAAACTGCTAAAAAATCTTTTACATCTTGAAGCTCTATATTATTTTCATTTACTTTTTCTATTATTGCTTCTGCTAGAGGATGTTCAGAATTTTTTTCTAAACTTCCTGCTATTTTTAATAAATTATTAATAGAAGCAGTACTATTATTAATGTTTTCTACAAATTTAACTTTTTCATTTCCAATTGAATTTTCTCGCATTATTTGTAAATTTGTAATTATTTCAACAACTTTAGGTTTTCCTTCTGTTACAGTTCCTGTTTTATCTAAAACAACAGTATCTACTAAGTGTAATAATTCTAGACTTTCAGCAGATTTAAATAAAATTCCATTCTCTGCTCCTTTTCCTGTTCCAACCATAATTGCAACAGGAGTAGCTAAGCCCAGCGCACAAGGACATGAAATTACTAAAACTGCAATTCCTATACTTAACGCAAATTCAAAGCTTTGTCCTTGTAAAAGCCAAAATATTGTAGCCAAAACTGCAATAGATATTACAACTGGAACAAATACCCCAGAAACTCTATCTGCTAAGCGTGATATTGGAGCTTTTGAATTACTTGCCTCTTCTACTAATTTTATAATTTGTGAGAGGGTTGTATCTTCTCCAACTTTTGTTGCTTTCACCTTTAAATAACCATTTTTATTTATTGTTCCTGAAACAACATTATCTCCAACTTGTTTTTCTACTGGTATACTTTCTCCAGTAATACTTGATTGATCAATAGTAGATTTCCCTTCGACTATCACTCCATCAATAGGAATACTTGCTCCTGGTTTTATTATTACTATATCCCCAGTTAATATCTCATCAATATTAACCTCTATCTCTTTATTATCTTTCAATAAAATTGCAGTTTTAGGTGCTAAATCTATTAATTTTGAAATAGCATCACCTGTTTTTCCTTTAGATTTTGTTTCCAAATATTTTCCTACAGTAATTAATGTAAGAATTGTTCCTGCAGATTCAAAATATAAATCCATTCTAAATCTATTTACTAGTTCTATATTTCCATGACCTAAACCATATCCTATCATATAAATAGCATATACTCCATAAGCCACCGCTGCTGCTGAGCCAATTGCTACTAGTGAATCCATATTAGGACTTCTTTTGAATAATTTCTTAAATCCTATTATAAAATAATTTCTATTTACATACATTATGGGTAATAACAATAAAACTTGTGTAAATGCAAATGTAATAGAATTTTCTGTTCCATCAAAAAGATTTCTAATAATTTCTGGAACTTGAATATTAAGTAATTCAAATATCATATGATGCATTGCTACAAGCATTAGTGGAATCCAGAAAATAATAGAAATTATTAATCTTTTTTTCATTCCACTAATAATATCACTATTATTAACTTTTTTATTATCATCTACTTTTTTATTTTCTGAATTTGTAGAAGCTCCATAGCCTGCATCTACAACAGCAGAAATAATTTTATCATCATTTGTTTTATTTTCATCATATTCAACAATCATATTATTTGAAAGTAAATTAACTGAAGCAGATTTTATTCCTTCAAGCTTATTTACTGCTTTTTCAACATAAGATTGACAACTACTACAAGTCATTCCTTGAATATTAAACTTAACTTTCTTCATTTTTTCTCCTTTTTGACCAATTGGGGACGCTAGTTTTTGGACATTTTTGTCCAATTTAATACGTATGTTATATTGTTTTTTTCTTTTCTTCTAATCTTTCTTCATAATCATCTAAAAAATGATATGTATTTTCTCCTCTTTTATAAGAAATTATAGTATCTAAATTAACATTTTGTACACTATTAAAAATATTTATATCAATATTATCATAGTTCCTCTTCAGCTCTTTTATAAGAGTTTTCATTTCCTGTCTTTTACTCATTCCATCTTCATTATGATTTTGATTATATTCTTCTGTAAATCTGCAAGCACACTGAATAAAATCCAAGTTATTTCTATCTCTCCAAGAAAGAATATCCTCTTCTTTTACATAATATAAGGGTCTGATTAACTCCATTCCTGGATGAGATGTACTTTGAACTTTTGGCATCATTGTTTGCATTTGAGCTCCATAAAACATTCCCATTAAAATTGTTTCAATAACGTCATCAAAATGATGTCCTAAAGCAATCTTATTGCATCCAAGTTCTTTTGCTTTTTCATACAAATATCCTCTTCTCATTCTTGCACATATATAACATGGATTATCCTCTATGTTTACTACTCTATTAAAAATATCGGTTTCAAACATTGTTATAGGTATGTTTAATAATTTACTATTATTAATGATTTTTTCTTTGTTAAGTTCATTATAACCTGGATTCATTACAATGAATTCAAGTTCAAAATTCATTTTTCTATGCTTTTTTAGTTCTTGAAAACATTTTGCCATAAGCATTGAATCTTTTCCACCAGAAATACATACTGCTATTTTATCTCCTTCTGAAATCATTTCAAAGTCACAAATTGCTTTAACAAACTTTTTCCAAATTTCTTTTCTAAATCTTTTAGTAATAGTTTTCTCTATTTCCTCATATTTCTCCATTATTTTCCCTTTTCTTTAAATAACAATTTACATTATATTTCTTGCATTTTTAAATCTATAATAACAATCTCTTATATCTGGATAATAGTCTGCAACGCGCTTTAATGATCCATCTTCCAATGTTATTGTAAGATTAGGATATGTTAATATCATTTTCTCATTATTCCAATATTTATATATTAAATCTGATTTTTCTTTATTATCATAGATTTGATGATAATAAGCTTCTGCTTCTATTTTATGAGCTATAGGCAAATTATTTTCAACACATACTCTTACTAAATACGCATTTATAGCGTAGCCAGAAATAACACAATCTACAAATAAAAATATAATTACAATACTAACTACAACTCTTAAAAATTGCAAATTTAATTTTCCCTTTACCCAATTTATAAATTTATCTATTCTAGGATTAATTCCTTTCATTAAATAAACTCCTAAAAGTCCCCAAAAAATAGAATATAGAAAGCAAATTCTACCATTTATATTTAAGAATCTATCTGAATAATCCCACCATTTTACATTAAGTAACATCTCACCAAAAAAACTAACTGTATATTCTACAATTGAACCAACTATAAATCCACCTGCAAATAAAGTATAGTTATTTTTGAAAAATTTATATCTTAAACTTAAAATTATAACAACAGCACCTACACCATAAATACTACAAAATGGTCCATACAAAAAACTTTGTCTAGATTCAAAAACTCCATAATTTAATAAAGCAAAAGTTGTTTCTATTACAAATCCTAAAAAGCTATATATTATAAAATAAGCTAAAACGCTCCAAATTGATGTTTTTTCAGGTTTTTCCATTGGTTTACTATTCTCTTCATCAATTTTTTTTAAGTATCCTTTTATTTTTATTTTCTCACTATTTAATAATTCTTGTACTTCTTCTTTTTTATTTCTTATTTTTTCTTCAACATCTACTACCATATATTTCCTCGCTTTAGATAATTAAATAATTTTTCCCCCACCTAAAACAATATCATCAATATAAAATACCGCAGACTGACCTGGAGTTATCGCACGCTGTGGTTCTTCAAATGTAACTCTTATATTTTCTTTTTCTTGTACAATTTTAGCTTTTGCAATTTTAGATGAATATCTAGTTTTTACTCCAACTTCAATTGGAGTTTTTATTTCATCTACTAATAATAAATTTATATTAGTAACTAAAATTTCTTTTTTATATAACTTATCTTCTTCTCCAACAATTACCTCATTTTTTTCTTTATTAAAACCTAAAACAAAAAGTGGTACTGGATTTGATATTCCAAGTCCCTTTCTTTGCCCTATTGTATAATTATATAATCCTGTATGTTTTCCTAATACTTTACCATCTAGATTTACAATATTTCCTTCTTTAGGCTTAATATTAGAATTTTTCTCTAAAAATTTTTTATAATTTCCATCTGGAATAAAACATATATCTTCACTATCTGGTTTATTTGCAACATTTAAATCATTATCTCTTGCAATTTTTCTAATTTCTTCTTTATTTTCAAAATCTGATAATGGAAATAAAATATGTTCTATTAAACTTTTGGGAATATTCCACAAAACATAGCTTTGATCTTTTTTTCCTGCATTTGACTTTTTTAAAACCCATCTTCCATATTTTTCACTGTATTCAGTTTTTGCATAATGACCTGTTGCAATATAATAACACCCCAATTCTTTTGCCTTTTCATACATTGCACCAAATTTCATATGTTTATTACATTCTATGCATGGATTCGGTGTTTTACAATTTGCATAGCAATCTATAAAATCATTTATAACATATTTTTTAAATTTTTCTTTAAAATTTAATGTATAATGTGGAATATCTAAACAATCACATACTCTTTTAGCATCTAATGTAGAAGACACATTGCAGCAACTTCCTTCTAATTCTAGTTCAAATAATTTCATTGTTATTCCTATTACATCATATCCCTGCTTTTTTAAAAGTATAGCAGACACGCTGCTATCAACGCCCCCACTCATACCAATTAATACTTTTTTATTTTCCATATTTTATCCTTTATTTTAAAAATCCATTAATAATAGCATCTTCAGCTTCTTTTTCTGTTAATCCTAATGTCATTAATTTTGTTAATTGTTCACCTGCTATTTTTCCAATTGCAGCCTCATGAATTAAATTAGCTTCTACATTGTTAGCAACAATTTCAGGAATAGCAATTATTTTTGCATTATCTTTAATGATAGCATCACACTCAACATGTCCAAAACATTTATTATTTCCTATCACTTTTGAAGAAAATTCTTGTTTTGAATTCTCTGTTGCAACTGATCTAGAAGTTACTTTTGTACTTGAATTTTCACCATTTAATTCAACTTCAAAAGATGTTTTTGCAAATTGCTCCCCATGTGTTAAAATTTTTTCACTTACTACTAAATTTGTATTATCATCAAGTACTCCTTTTGTTACTCTTGCAGTTGAATCTACACCTTTTATTTGAACAGAATCCATTTCCATCGTAGCACCATCTTTTAAATATACTTCTGTAACTGGATTTAATATTCTTTTTCCGGTTCCAGAACCTTCGCCATAATGTTTTTCAATATATTTTACTTTTGCTCCTTTTTCTAAAAAGAAACGATGTATTCCATCATGCTGAGAATCTTTGTGATGGTCATTATGAATACCACATCCTGCAATTATTGTTACTTTTGCATTTTCTCCTATATAAAAATCATTATATACCACATCATTTAATCCGCTTTCAGTTATTATTACTGGTATATGAATAAATTCATATTTAGTGTTTTCTTTAACATATATATCGATTCCAGAAACATCTTTTTTAGTTACAATATTTACATTTTCTGTAATCTTTCTTTCAATTCCTTGACCATCTTTTCTAATATTATATGCACCTGAAAATTTAGCATTTTCTACGCCTGTTATTTCTTGTAATAAATCTATATCTACATTATCCATTTATTTATTTTCTCCTAACTTACAACATAAAGGTTTTTCAGGAACTATTCCTAAAAGTTCATCTTTACTTCCTATTTGCTCTATTTTTCCATTTTTAATTAAAATTACTTCATCTGCAATATTTAGAATTCTTTCTTGATGAGATATTATTAATGTAGTTCCTTTAATAATCTTTTTCATATCTTCAAAAATCTTAATTAAATTTTGAAAACTCCACAAATCAATTCCTGCTTCTGGTTCATCAAAAACTGTAAGTTTAGAATTTCTTACAGCAACTGTTGCTATTTCAATTCTTTTTAATTCTCCACCAGATAATGAGCTACTAATTTCTCTATCAACATATTCTTTAGCACATAATCCAACTTTAGATAAAATCTCGCATGCTTCTGATTTATTAATTGTTTTATTAGATGATAATTTTAGTAAATCAAACACTGTTATTCCTTTAAATCTAACTGGCTGTTGAAATGCAAAAGCAATTCCAAGATTTGCTCTTTCATTAATAGATAAACTTGTAACATTTTGTCCATCAAAAAAAATCTCACCAGAATCTGGTTTTTCAATTCCCATAATAATTTTTGCTAATGTTGATTTCCCTGATCCATTAGGACCTGTTATTACTACTAATTTGTTTGTATCTATTACTAAATTAATATTATCTAATATTTTTTTATTATCTCTTTCAAAACATATATTTTTTAATTCTAACATATTTATACCTTTCCTTTTAAAGAATTTCTAGCACAACATCTACATTTTTCTTTATTTATATCATAATCACAATCTAAATTATTAAAATCTAAAACTTTATGTACATATTTAGCCAAATTATTTATAGTATTATCTTCTAATACAGATTTTAATTTCTCAGCTTCACTGCGTGCACTTTCCTCATTTAATCCTAAAACCTCTTTCAAAAACACATAACCTATATCATACGCTTCTAAAATTTTTTTGGCCAAATTTTCTCCATCAATTGTTAATTCTATTGTTCCATAAGATTCATAATTTATTAAATTATTGTCTTTTAAATTATTAATTGCTTTATTTACACTTGGCTTTGAACAATTCATTTTATTTGCAATATCTGTAACTCGAATATCACCATTTTGTTTTTTTAATATATATATTGTTTTTAAATATTCTTCTAAAGCTTTACTTATCATTTTTATTCTCCTTTTGTTAGCTTAGGTTAACATTATATTACTTTTTACTCATAAAGTCAATATAAAAACTAGTTTTGGATAAGAAAAGAGCAGACGGTATACCGTCTGCCCTTTTAGCACTACTATTGGATTGTAAATCCCATTATGGAATTAAACTCTACATTTAGCATTTAGCCTTGTTTTGAGACTTGCGCTTTTTCTTGGCTGCATTTCGGAGTTTCTTCTTCTCAGCCTTTTCCTCCTGGCGCTTTCGACGCTTCTCGAGGTCTTTCTGCTTGGAAGACATCTCATACGAACTGTTGAGCTTAGCAGGCAACCGCTTAATAAGCATATCTGTATAGTCCACATGCTTCGTGGAATTTTGATAGAACACATACATGTTATCTCTATCAATCAAACCCACTTCTTTAACAGATGTCTCATTTCGGGCCCGCTCTGCAAAGACATTCCTGCTAGTCTCTTCACCATGATTTATCGCCAGAAATACGATATTTTCGAACTCATTGATGAATTCAATACCTTCATCGGCAGTAATATGTGAAGAAAGTTCACGAGTAGTCTTTACAATGCACTTTTTCTCAATAATCTGAGAGCCAAGTTTTACAACCTCATCTCTCTTAGTATCAAGAAGCTTTCGTGCAAGAGTTTCCTCTGCTGCATAACCTGCCAGATGAATCATAGCATTCGGCATCTGCAGGAAAAGCGGAACATAGTACTTCGCAGGTCCATTAGAGAGCATGCCAGATGTTGTAAGGATTATCTTCGGTCTGGCATCATTCAGCAAATTCATTCTCTCTTTTCCGGTAACAAATTCAACGCCTTCAGGAAGGAAATCTGCCTTAGACGGATTGTACCACGAGAGAATTGATTGGTACTTGTGGGTAGTTTTAATCCCAAGAGGTCCATCCACAAAAATTACATAATCTTTGGGAATCAACCCTTCCTCTTGCAAGCACTTGAAGAAGTACAAAAGCTCCTGCATACGCCCCTGAGCAAATGCGCCAATCAAAATATCCATTTTCTTGGACAGTGCCATCAAAATATTTTCTCTGAAACACTTTTTGATTTCATCCGCATTTGTTTTACCGTAGGTAGACTCATGTACCATAATAATTGGCAACTTTCTGAGCCACTTAGGTAGAGGTGGTACTTCATAGAAGCAATTCTTCCTGCGATAATCTCCTGTAAAGAAGAAGTTAATGTCCTGCATACCATCGCAGTGGCATTGCAGCAAAACCATTCCTGCTCCGAGAATATGACCATTTTCAAAATAAGTCATTTTAATTCCCGGAAAAATTTCCAGAGTCTTGCGATAAGAAACACCCACAAACAAATCAGTTGCTCTTTCCACATCATCAGGGAAATAGAGCGGCTTAAACTTATCTGCTTGATCCGGATATCTCTGACGCATATCTTCAGCATTTTCTTCTTGCTGTTCACAACAGTCGCGCAAAAATGCTGGACAGAGTTCCTGAGTAATCTTGGTCATATAAATCTTGTTGCTGTATCCATACCGTACAAACTTAGGGATAAGACCCGTGTGATCGATATGATTATGAGTAATAATCATTGCATCGATACTCTCAGGATTAAGGTCATCCACATAGTTCAAATGTCGGTACTTGATTTCCTGGAAGTAGCCACAGTCGATAAGAATCCGCCTTGTAGTTCCATCCGGAAACTCAACAACGACTAAAAGCCGAGAACCAGTTACTTCGTTGTGATACGCACTCAAGTATGCCCTGAAAGCTGGTTTATTCTTCATAGAATATCCTCTCCTTCATTAGAATCATGTTTTTAGAGTTATTCCACTTTGGTTAACAAATATCAAACTAATGCCTCCTCTTTTAAAGCGAAAAAGTCTTTTTAGCTTCTATCTGTTCACACAAGGTGTTTGTCTTTGACATTATACCACGGATATAGGCATTTTTCAAATAAATTTGTAAATTTAGCAAAAAAAATGACATATTTTAAAAAAATATGTCATTTTTATAAAATCTTAGTTTACTTTTTAATTATTTTATAAAATTAAATTTCTACATATCCACCAATCATTTTGCTTAATTTAGCATTTTTAACATAGTTACGTCCACCAGAAATAACAACTCTATCTCCTGATTCTAATATTCCTTTTTCTTTTAATTTTTCAAGTCCAGCTTCTACTGTATTGTCTATAGAATCTTTTGGATCAACATATATTGGATGAATGTTCCAAGCTAATCCTAATTGACGGAATGTTCTTTTATTATCTGTAATAGCTAAAATTGGGCATCCAGCTCCCATACCTGCTAATCTTCTTGCTGAATCTCCTGTATGAGTATAAGCAACAATTGCATCAGCATGTGTATTTTTAGCAATTATACATGTAGAATATGTGATATTATCTTCTAATGTATTTAATTCGATTTTTTCTTTATCATCAAATCTTTTCCAGTAATTAATTTCTGGTTCTACTCTATTTGCTATTTTAACCATTGTTTGAATACATTCTAATGGATATTTACCCATAGCACATTCCCCTGAAAGCATTATAGCACTTGTTCTATCATAGATAGCATTTGCAACGTCTGAAGCTTCAGCTCTTGTTGGTAATGGGTTGCTCATCATTGATTCTAACATTTGTGTAGCTGTTATTGCTGGTTTATAGCATCTATTTGATAATTTAATAAATCTTTTTTGCATTACAGGTGGTTCTGTAAAATCTGTTTCTGTAGCCATGTCACCACGAGCAATCATTTGAGCATCAGCAACACGAACGATATCTTCCATATTTGATAAACCTTCAACGTTTTCAACTTTTGTTATTATTTTGATATCTTTACCACCATTTTCATCTAATACTTTTCTAACTTGTGCAATATCATCTAAGTTTCTTGCAAATGAAATTGCAACATAATCATATTCATGTTCACAAGCAGCTTTTAAATCATTAATATCTTTTTCAGCTAAAGCTGGTAAACGAATTATTGTACCTGGTAAGTTCATTGTTTTTCTACTTCCTAGAGGATTTCCATGAACTACTGTACAAACTATATCTTTATCTACTATTTCATCAACTCTTAATTCGATAGCACCATCATCTATTAATATTTTTGTACCTGGCTTAACATCTTTATATAGTTCTTTGTAAGATACAGAAACTCTATTCTCGTCTCCAGTGATGTCTTCATTTACTAAAGTAAATTTTTGTCCATCTTCTATTTTTATTTTATCATTTTTTCCAGTATATAACATTCCTGTTCTTATTTCTGGACCTTTCATATCAAGAATCATTGGAATTGGTAATTCTTTTTCATTTCTTATTCTTATGATTTCGTTTGTTTTCCATTCTTGTTCATCATAACTTCCATGAGAATAGTTAACTCTACAAACGTTTAATCCAGCTTCAAACAATTCTTCTAATCTTGTTTCACTAGCTGGTCCGATAGTTCCTACTATCTTTGTTTTTCTTAAATTTGATTTCATTTTAATTCTCCCCTATCTAAGATATTTTAACCATTGTTTAGTATACACAATTTGTCAAATAAATTCAAGTATTTTAAGCAATTTTCTTCCAATAATTTACAAAATTCTTAATATTTTAAAACTATTAAAAGTAATTTGCTTACATTTTATTTTTATTAATATTTTTAGAACATTGACTTTCTATAATATATATAATAATTTATTTCTGCACCTATTAAAATAATAAACATACATACATATACCCACATCATTATTAAAATAATAGAAGTTAAACTACCATATGTATTAGAAAATCCATCGAATAAATTAATATATATTGAGAAAAACCATGACACAATATACCATGCAATTGATGAAAAAATAGCCCCAATCATTTGAGATTTTATTGGTAATTTATGTTTCGGTATAAATTTATATATAAATAAAAAAACAATAAACATAGGTATTACTAATAGAAAGCCTCTAATTTTTAAAATGTAAGAAATAATGGTACTTAATGCTTCGATTTTATTATCAAATATATTATGAATCCTTTCTCCTAAAAGCATTATTAGTAAAAATGCTATAATTGATATAATAAAAATTAATGTATACAAAATTCCTTCAATTCTTATTATTATATTAGTTTTTGTTTTTTTAGTTTCATAAATATGTCTTAAACCTTTACTCAAATAATAAAAACCTTGACTTGATGACCACAATGCGAGAATAGCAGAAATTGAAATTGTTCCAAAAGATTTAGAATACACTTCCTCAATTATATTAACAATTGTATCATTCATTGAAGTTGGCACAACTTGACCTACCCAATAAAATATATTTTCCTTATCTACTGTTGTAAATTGTATTAATGTCAAAAAGAAAATTATAAATGGTATAAAAGAAAATATTGTAAAGTAAGCACATTCAGCAGCATATTCACTTATATGGTCATCCTGCATTTTCTCCAAAAATCCTTTTGGTACTAATAATTTACTAGTCATTTAATCCCCCTATGTTATCTTCTCCATTTATTATCTTTTTAAACACTTTTTTATAGTATAATTGTAAATCAAAAATTAGTTTTAACGTCCTTCATCAATATCTTGTTCTTTTTGCTTTAAAATAGATTTTAATTCCTCTAATCTTTTTATTTGGTACCTACATCTATATTCACTATTTTCTTCATTATTATAATTACACCAGCAAGCATCTAAACCATTTTCTGAAGCACCTTTGATATCTTTATCCAAATCATCACCAACAAAAAGAACTTCCTTTTTATCTGTTACTCCAAGTTTTTTTAATAAACCTTCAAAAAATATAGGACTTGGTTTCATGAAACCAACTTCTTCTGCTGAAAATATTAAATTAACATAACTTGAAATTCCCAATTTTTCTATTTTAGTTTGTAATGGTATTCTTGGACCATTTGTTGCTATTGCAAGCCTATATCCATTCTCTGATAAATATTTTATCGTTTCAAAAGCACCTGGACGAGCAACAACTTTTGCCTTCATTCCTTCCATATATACATTATTAAGTTCTACTGCTTCTTCATAAGATATATTTTCTTCTCCAAAGAATTTTATAAATCTACTTGCTCTAATCCATTCAGTTTTTTTAATCTTATCATCATCATAAGGAGTAACAATTTTTCCAGCTGCTCTATTTTTCCATGTTTGTACATCAATTTCATGGAACCTCAAAAAGTCATCTTCTGTAAATTCTTGACCTTTATATTTCATTGCAATACTAAAAGCACTTTTAGTATTTTCAAAATCATTTGTTAAAGTATCATCTAAATCAAATATTATTGTTTTGTACATATTATTTCTCCTTATATTATTTAAATCATAAAGCTTATATATTATATCAAAAAAAATGTTAAAAGTCTACTAATGAAATTTAATGATATTACTTATGTTGAATAAACATCCAAAATTTGAATAAATAATTAGTTATAATATAAAAAGATGAGGTTTAAGGATATTCCTTAAACCTCATCTTTTTTTCCCTTTTTTCTGATTCGAACAGAAAACATCTTTAATTTTACTTCCAACTAAGTAAAAAAGGTATAAAAAAATCTGGCGACGTCCTATTTTCCCAACAAGGTAACTCGTAAGTATCTTCGGCACCCAGGAGCTTGACTTCTGTGTTCGGCATGGGAACAGGTATTTCCTCCTCGTTATTATCACCAGAAAATTTTCGTATGCTTCTTCCAGCACACTCAAAAATACATAGATAAATACTTACTTTTTTTGTTGGCAAAACTTGTGGTTAAGCCCTCGATCTATTAGTAATGGTCAGCTTCATGTATCACTACACTTCTACCTCCATCCTATCAACCAGGTCGTCTTCCTGGAATCTTACTATCTTACGATATGGGATATCTTATCTTAGGGTGGGCTTCACACTTAGATGCTTTCAGCGTTTATCCCGTCCATACTTAGCTACTCAGCCGTGCCACT
>CAPOZU010000006.1 GCA_948676835.1 uncultured Clostridia bacterium | reverse complement strand
AAACAATATCATTTCTGGTACTCTCTTTCAATATTTTATTTTCATTTTACTTGTGACATATCTATTTTAAACCTATAAGTATCTATAATACCAAAAAACGAGGTCCAATTTGGACCTCGTTTCATAAAACATATATTCACTTCATTACTAAGAAACATTGCTCTTACTTTACTGTTTACCAAAGAAAAACTCTTTAAATCGTTTGAAAATTCCAGCCTTTTCATTTGTTGATATTTCAGAATCAGCAGATTGATTCTCATGATTAATAGAATCATCATTTAATTGTTCCATGGGATAATCAGTAGAAATCTCATCTTCCATTTTTAACAGCTTCTCAAACATTTCCTTGCAATATTCAGCAGTGTTATGCTGTTCATTTGGAATAACGACTCTTTCTTGTTCTCTACTCCTAACTCAAAAAGGAAACTTTTAGCATACTGCTGCCAATTTCTATAGACTGGATTATACATAAGGAAATTCATCATTTTTATAGGCAGATACAACTCCACATGGTCTTTGGTTGTTTTGCAATACTCAAACGGCATAATAAGCAAAGCTTTCGTCCCAGTATAACATGAACATTTTGTTACTTCCAAACCAAGCTCATGTTTAACCCTTTCCTTGATTGCATCAATTAGTTCATTACGATAATCACGTTCTTGTATTTCATTATTCCAATCAGCTCCATCCTTTTTTACAGATATTTCTGCAAACGGACATTTTTGAACTGGGCAACTTTTGCAAGCTTCGAATTCTGGCATCTTTTGAGTACGATAGAAATCAATTCTGCATTTCAACATGTGCAAATACCTGCTTATTTTTTCTTTATTATTGATTCCAGTCCTCTTTTCAATAGGCAACCAAAACACATTTGTAATATGTTCACTATTATCAAGATACTGACCATAATACCAACGAACTTTTGGAATATATTCAAATGGCCATACATTCCGAGAATCCAATTTCTTGTACTCTTTTTCAGGAATAATAGCCATAAGTTCTCCCATGTAATTCATCAGCAAAAGCGGTGAATTATCTTGCAGACTATTCTGGGTGATATAGAACTCCCAATCATTTTCGTCAGAGAAAATATTTTCCGCTTTAAGCAGATACCCCGTCTGCCGAGTGATAATTTCGGCAAAATCTTTCTTCCACTCTTTAACAGTTACATTGTTTTTCAATGTTCATCATAATGCTTTCCCTCCATAATGTTATGCGTATAATGTCTGCTGCACATTTACGTGTTTATATGTATCCCTCGAAATATTCTTTACGTTTGCCCAGCAGATGTCGATGTGTAATCGAGGCAACTATAAAGTTTTATAACGAGATTATATCACACATTATGTAAAATTAAAAGCTTTATTAATGAATTATATTAGCAAGAAATCCAAAAGATACTAACATCATAATAATACTTGCCATAAAAATTCCAACCATAACAGCTAAAAATGTTTTCTTTCTATCCATATTAAGAACAGAAGCAATCAAAGAACCAGTCCATGCTCCAGTTCCAGGAAGTGGAATACCAACAAATAATATTACACCTAAATATCCAAATTTTTCAATTTGTCCTTTATGTTTTTCAACCTTTTCATCTAACCAATTTGCAACTTTATTAAATAATTTAACTTTACTTTCTCTCATCCAAGACAATATTTTTGTAATTAATAATAATATAAATGGAACTGGTAATACATTTCCAACAATACTAATTATATAGCTTTTTACTGGATCTAATCCTATTAAAGCTGCTGCTAGTAATCCACCTCTAAGTTCAAGAATTGGTAATAATGATATAATGAACACTAATATCTCTTTTCCATAAGCAATAGAAGTTAAGCCTCCAAAAGCTCCTATCATTGCTCCTACTATTTTTTCACTCATCTTCTTCCTCCTAATTTTATTCCATTTCAAGAATTTGCTTTGCTGTTAATTCTCCAACAAATTCTTCTGGAAAAACAACTTCATCAATATTTAATTTATTTAAAACTTGCCTATGATATCTATCTCCTGCTTTAGCAATTATATATTTTACTCCTGCCTCTTGTAGTGCCATACAAGATAATATACTTGCTGTTACATTTTCGCCAAATCCAACAACTCCAACATCAAAATCTTTTAATGGCAATTTGCTCCAGGCTTCTTCTGAAGTTACATCTATACAAATAGCTTTCGTAACATAGTTACTAACCCTTTCCACAACTTTTATATCATTATCTATAGCTAACACTTCAACTTTTGAATCTGATAATTTTTTAGCTATACTCATTCCATATTTCCCTAAACCAACTATTACACATTGTTTTTTCATTAAACTTTATTCTCCTTTAATTATAATATTACATTTTCACTTGGATATTCTATATATTTATCTTTTCTATTTTCATTTATAAATACTAACACTAATGATAATGGACTCACTCTACCTATAAACATTAGTAATAATAAAATATTTTCACCTATTATATTGATTGAACTATAATCTGTTATTGTTAAACCTGTATTACTGATAGCTGATACTGATTCAAATACAATATTAAGTAGATTAATTGGATTATAATGATAAAATACTGTACACGCTATGACAATTATTAGTGCAAATAAAGTAAAAATTGTAAATGCTCTTCTTATAGAAGAATTTGGTATTTGCTTCCAAAACATCACCGTTTCATTTTTTCCTTTTAATGTAGCTATAATTGTTGAAATCAAAATCGCAACTGTTACTATTTTTACACCACCTGAAGTTGATGTTGGTGATCCACCAATAAACATTAAAATGATTAATATAAATTTACTTTCAAATGTAAAGCTTGCTAAGTCTACAACAGAAAAACCTGTTGAACGTGAAGTAGCAGACATAAATAAACTATTTAATATACTTATATTAGGTTCTAATATCTTCATAACAATCATTGGAAATAGCAAAAGACCTATTGAATACGTCAAAATAATTTTAGTTTGTAACTTTAATTTACTTAATTTTCCTTTTCTATTCTTTTTTAAGTCTTCTATTACAAGAATACCTATGCTACCTAATATCATTAAAATTATTAATACTATTTGAATATAAATATCATTTGCAAAAATTTTTAAACTATGTCCGTTAAATAAATCAAATCCTGTATTACTAAATGCTGATATTGTATGAAAAATACTATACCATATTCCTTTAAAAAATCCCATTAAAGGGATAAATTTTATGGAAAGAAGTAAAATTCCTACAGTTTGTACTTCAAGCATAAGTTTTCCTATAAATAAAGAATGTTCTTTAATTTGACCATAACTATCACTGCTAATATTATCATTTATTACCAATATATCTGACATCTTGATTTTTTTGTTTTTTATACTCCAAAAATAAGATACAAATATTATAAATCCCATTGCTCCTATTTCCATTAATATTGCAAGTATAAGTTGTCCTCCAAAATTAAATTGCTCTACCAAAGGACCTTTTGTAAATCCTGTTGTAGTAAGTCCTGATGTAGCTGTAAATAAAGCATCTCTAAATGAAATTTCTTTATAATTACATACTGGTAATGTTAAAATTATTGAGGCTATTAGAATTATAAATGCAAATCCTATTATTGGAATTAAATAAGTTCTTTTGTTTTTAAACATTTCTTTCATTCTCCATTATTTACTTAAAATATATTATATACTTATTTATGTATAAAAGTAAAGAATAAACCATAGTTTTTATATTTATCTCAATACAAAAGAGCCCTCTCAAAAACTATTTCTAGAATTTGAGAGGGCCCTTTACCAAAATAAGATTACTATTAGGAAAGTATCATATGTGCACCGACAGTTCCCAGTACGATAGCAATAATCTCTGTAATAGTGGTGCCAAAGATTATTTTGAATAAAGCCACAGCAATATCCTCTACTACCATACCAGCCATCACTGCTGTGATAATGTCTGCGATTGGTTTACAAAAAAGCAGCCATCCTCCAACATAAATACCACCCACGATTGCAACTACGACCAACAGAAAGCCAATTAACCGTTTCATAAGCATATTCCTTTCTTCTTAAATTGGATTTTATAACTAGGTACATTTAATATTATAGCACAAGAACCCTTGATATTCAAGGGTTCTTGATTTTTCTTAAAATCTTCGTTTATTTACTACGTATGTACTACCTAAAACGGCTTTAGCTTTATGTTTTACTTGTCCTGCTATTTCTCCAATCTCTAAAGTGTTTTTGTAAATTTTTGAATCAATTTCAAGTACTGCAATTGAAATTGAAGTAAGTGGAAACTGTTCTATTATTCCACGACGATTTGCTACTTCAACATATCCTCTTTCAACATCTACTTCATTATAAAATCCTGGAGAGAATTTATCAAACTCTGCAATAATATTTTGACAAACAGAATCATAATCAGCTTGACTAATTATTGCAACAAAATCATCTCCTCCAACATGTCCAACGAAATTTTCACTATTTTGTATTTGATGTATATGTTTTGTTATTGTTCTTGCTGTAAATTTTATTATTTCATCACCATTTGCAAATCCATAAACATCATTATATGCCTTAAAATTATCTAAGTCGAAATAAAGAATTGCAAATGTTTCTTTATTTAATAATCTTTTTTTCATTTCAGCTTGGATTTGAACATTTCCAGGCAATCCTGTAAGAGGACTAACTCTTCTATTTTTAGTTAACAAACCAACTATATTTTTTATTGTATAATATAAATACTCTTCATTGATTGGTTTCTTTATATAATATTCAACATCTGTTTTTAATACATCAATTACATGTTCTTTATCTCTATTAGAACTTACTACTATAATTGGCGTAATACTATTATCTTCATTTGACCTAATTGATTTACAAAATTCCACTATATTGGCATCAGCAGTATCTTCATCAATAATTATAAGAGCAGGAATGTTTCTAAGAGCAAGCTCTATTTCAGAAGTCTTAACTGACTTAAACTTGTATTCATCAAGCTCTCTTTTAAAGCTCTCTCTTAGTTTTTCAATTAGTTCATTATTATTATCTATTATATATACATCTTGAACCATATAAACTCCTATAAATTGCTATATTTTATTCACCTGATATTTCTTCTACTTTACTATTTTCTGTATCATTAATTCCTATAACTGTAACTGTAATTCTATTATTTCCTTCAACTAAATCTAATTCAAATGAAACATTTGTTGGATTTTCTTCTGGTAGTTGTACTGTATAATCTACATCATTAACATTTAATTTTAAATCTTTTATACCTTCACTATATTCTGCTGAAATTACAGCTTTTCTGCTATTTTCTACTGATCTACCAATGCTAATCATTATATTTTCATTATAATCTGGTTCTTCTGGTTCATCTGGAACTATTTCTTCTGTCGCCTCTGTAACAGTATCATCAATACTAGTTGCTGTTACTTTTACTGTTGTATTTCCTTCTGGTAGGTTGTAATCAAAAGCAGCATTTGTTGGATTTCCGTCTCCAATACCAACTTCATATTCCGTGCCATTTACTGTTAGCATAACTTTTTTCAATCCATTTTCATGAGAACAGTTTACATTTATTGATTTCTTATCTGATGAAACTGTTACTTTTACTTCTGGTTTTGTAACTCCTGAAAAAGAATTATTTTCTGTTGTTGTTCTATTATTAGCATCCACAGCAATAACTGTTAAATCATTTTTTCCTTTTAATATATCTATTTCAAACTCTATTTTTTTCTTTTCTTCATCTCTTTCATTTACAACGATTTCTTCATCGTCATTCCATTTATATGTAACATATGCAATTTCTGTTTCATCTGTTGCTGTTATTTTTATTTTTTTCTCATCTGTAACTTCTATTTTAATTTCTGGACTAATAATATCTGTTCCATTTTCTGAATTAATATCTTTTTTATAAGATGTCTCAACTCCATCAACATCTACTACCTTTACAGTTAATGTATGTTGTCCTGCTGGAAGTGGTATCTCAATCTCTTTTGTTGAAGTTCCATTTCCTTTATCTACGATTTCTTTATCATTATCCCAACTATAAATAACTTTTTCAATTGCTTTATCATGACTAACTTTTATTATAGCTGTTGTTTCTAATTTTTCAACTTCTATTTTTGCCTCTGTTTGTGTAACTGCTCCAACATCAGCTACATTTTTATTTTTCTTTACAAAGCCATATCCGCCAATTCCAATAAAGCATAGTGCAAAAACAATAAGTATTAATGCAAATATTCTAACTATTTTATCTGATCCTGATGAACCACCACCAGAATTTTTATTTGGACTATACTCTAATATTTGGTTCATAAACATAACTCCTCATCTTATTTTAACTTCAAGGAAAATTATATCATAAGGCTATTTTCTTGTAAACACAAAAATTTACCTTTTTATGCAAAAAATTGTTATTTGTGTGAATATAGAAATTTAATATTAAACAAAAAGTCGTTCCCAGAGAGTTATATATTTTTTAGACTCTATCTAGATTCATAAAAATATTTTATATTATTTTTAAATACACCACGTAAGCGATCAAACGAACGTAGTGAGTGCGATTTGGAGCAACTATCGAGGCTATGTAAATTATAAAAGAATTTTATAATTTACAACTAGCAAGTTGCGACACCAAGGTGTATAAGAAAATAATATAAAATATTTTTATGAATTATATTAAATATAAATTTTAATAAATACTCTACAATATCATATTGGAAATTTGTTATGTCATTATTATAATTAGTAAAATTTGACTTACACAAATAACAAATTGTATGTTTAAAAACTTTTTATTTGTCTAAAATTTTAATATAAAAGGAGGGATTTTATGAAATCATTTTTATTTAAAAATAAAATTGCAATTATTCTTACATTTATAATCTTAATATTAACAATAAGTCTATTTGCTAAAAGCTTTGGTATGGAGGATTATCAAAATGTCGAATACTCACTTGGGATAGTAAATACTGATTATCTGAATATGAGAAGTGGAGCTGGAATTACATTTTCTTCAATTGATTTACTTAATAAAAATGAATATGTAAGAATTTTTGGAAAAATTGGTGATTGGTATATAATTCAAAATGAAGAAAACCAAATAGGTACAGCACATAGTAAATATATCTCACCAACAAATGATATGAAAGCAGCTGCAACTAATACAGAAGCAATTGAAGAAGTTTCTAATATAAATCTTACATCTGATGAATCTGAATTACTTTCAATTATAAATGCTGAAAGACAAAAAAATAACTTGCCAAATCTAGAAATTGATGAGCAATTACAAAACGTTGCAAAATTAAAAGCAACAGATATTGCTCAAAATAATTACTTTTCCCATATTTCTCCAACATATGGAACACCTTTTGAAATGTTAAAATCTCACAACATATCTTATAAAACTGCTAGTGAAAATATTGCTGGAAATTCTAGTATCAAATCTGCTTTTGATGCGTGGATATCCTCTGATTCACATAAGGAAAATATTTTGAGTAACGACTACAATTATACTGGTATTGCTGTTGTTGATAGTATTGCATATGGAAAAATTATTGTTGAACTTTTTGTTGGAAAATAAAAAAATAAAGGATAGTTCATACTATCCTTTATCTTATTAATATTTTCTTTTTCTTGCAGCCTCTGATTTTTTCTTTCTTCTTACACTAGGTTTTTCATAATGTTCTCTTTTTCTTACTTCTTGAATAACTCCATTTCTAGCGCATTGTCTCTTAAATCTTTTAAGAGCGTCTTCTATATTTCCATTATTAACTTTTACCTCTGACATGTTTTCCCCTCCTTCCGAAGCCTAAAAAACTTGATCTTGTGGGATTGATTTTATATTTTTTTATATGTAATTAATCCTCTAGAATCATTTAACTGTTTAATATTATACATTACAATAGTGCAAATTGTCAATACTTAATTTGTTTCAAATAGTTCCCCTATTGAAGTTTCTTCATGAATTCTTTTTATAGCTTCTCCAAATAGCTCAGAAATTGAAACAACTGTTATTTTATCTATTTGTTTTTCTTTTGGTAGAGGTATTGTACTAGTCATAACTAATTCTTCTACTTCTGAGTTTTGTATTCTTTCAATTGCTGGTCCAGAAAGTACTCCATGTGTACATCCTACATAAACTTTATTTGCCCCAAAGTTTTTGATTACTTCAGCTGTCTCCATTATTGATCCTGCTGTATCTACCTCATCATCAAATACTAAAGCATTTTTTCCTTTTATTTCACCTATAACACTTGTTGCTATAGCTCTATCATCATTTCCATCTCTACGTTTATCTACAAGTGCGATTGGACACCCAAAATGTTTCGCATATTTATATGCTTTTTTTGAACTTCCTGCGTCTGTAGCAACAACAACTTTGTTATCTATATTCTTACTATCAAAATACTTTTGAAGTAAGCTTTGTCCAGTTAAAACATCACAGTTTATATTAAAATATGCTTGTATTGCATTGTTGTGTAAATCGCATGTAAGAACTCTATCTGCTCCTGCAGCTTCAATTAAATTAGCAAATAATTTTGCTGTAACTGGTATTCTTGGTTGATCTTTTTTATCTGATCTCGCGTACATATAGTAAGGTAAAACTACTGTAATTCTTTTTGCAGATGCTCTTTTTACTGCATCTATAGTAATTAGCAATTCCATTATTCTTTCATTTACTGGTGGCTCTGTGGTTTGAACTAAAAATATGTCTTGATCTCTAACTGATTCTAAAATCTGAACAAAATTATTATCATTTTTAAATTTCATTCTATTGATTTTTCCTTTTTCAATTTTAAGATATTCACAAATTTCATCTGTAAATTTTTCTGCAGAACTACTGCATGCAAATACTTTTAATTTTTCCATTAATACCTCCATCTTTTGTGCCTAATAGGCAATTTTATAAATTAAAAACATTAATACCATATTTATAAATTACTATCATTTTCTGTTCCAATACCTTTAGCAGCAATTTTTTCTTCTACTTCTTTTGTTTCAAATGCTGGAGAAATAGCAACAACTTTTTCATCCTTAGAAATTACACTATTTGCAACAGCAATGATTTCATGTTCTTCCTCTGCAACTTCATTATTTTCATTTTTAAATTCATGAAAGAATAATACTTTTGGATTCTTAGTTTCTTCTGCTTTTTCATATCTTTCTTCATCACCAAATTTTAATTGTACTACTTTTCCTTCTTTTAAACTTGCTTGTACGTCAATTTTCTTCTGATTAGTAGAGCCTCTAAATTTCAAATTAACAATTTTTTGTTCTTCTACAAATTCGCCATCCACCATTATATCTATATTTTCTAGGAACTTCTTTGTAAAATCATATTCCTTATACATTTTTCCATAAACATCTTTTTCAAAATCATATCCTGTGTAACACCATATTGTTTTTTCTGGATATTTTGCTTTTACTTTTTCAACTAATTTAACTAATCCTTGTTGATTAACAAGTTCCAATGGTTCTCCGCCTAAAATTGAAAGTCCTGCAATATAGTCATGATCCATTAAATCTAATATATACTCTATTGTACTATCTTCAAATTTTTTTCCATAATTAAAATCCCAAGCTTCTTTATTATGACATCCTTTACAATGAAAGTGACATCCACTTACATATATTGAAACTCTAACACCTGTTCCATCTTGTACATCTATTGTTTTTATATCTGCATAATTCATTTTTCTTACCTCGCTGCAAAAAATAAATTAAGCCGTTTGAATTTAATTTTATATACAAAATTATTAATAACTCAAACGGCTCCTTTGTAACTAATTAACTTTTGTATACTTCATATTCATCTTAAGTATTTTAGATTAAATGTGAAGTACTCTTGATTTTATTTCTTTTGTTTTTCCTACATTCCAGAAGTTTTCTCCTAAGTAACCACATGTTCTTCTAGTAACATTCATTTTGCTGTGGTCTTTATTACCACATTGTGGACATTCCCATTCATTTTGTTCATTAATTGTTATTTCACCATCAAATCCACAAACATGACAATAATCTGATTTTGTATTAAATTCAGCATATTGAATATTATCGTAAATAAATTTAACGATTTCTTCTAATGCTTCTAGATTGTTTTTCATATTTGGTATTTCTACATATGATATAGCTCCACCTGAAGAAATTGGTTGATATTTTGATTCGAATTTTAATTTATCAAATGCATTAATTTTTTCTCTAACATCAACATGATATGAATTTGTATAATATCCTTTATCTGTAATATCTTCTATATCTCCAAATCTTTCTTTATCTACTCTTGCAAATCTATAACATAAACTTTCTGCTGGTGTTCCATATAACGCAAATCCAAGACCTGTTTCTTGTTTCCATCTATCTACAGTATCTCTCATATGTTGCATAACTCTAACAGAAAATTCTTCTCCAACAGGATTTGTATGGCTTACACCTTTCATTAATTTTGTAAGTTCATAAAGACCTATATATCCTAAAGAAATTGTAGAGAAACATGAATTTAGTAATTTATCAATTTTTTCACCTTTTGCAAGTCTAGCTATAGCTCCATATTGCCAATGAATTGGTGAAGCATCTGACATTGTTCCAAGTAATGCTTCATGTCTGCACATTAATGCATCTTTGCATAATTCTAATCTTTCATCAAATAGTTTCCAGAATTTTTCTTCATCACCATTTGCTATAATTCCTATTTGTGGTAAGTTTATACTTACAACACCTTGATTAAATCTAGATTCAAAAACATATTCCCCTTTTTCATTTTTCCATGGAGATAAGAAACTTCTACATCCCATTGGACTAAATACGTTTCCTTCGTAGTTTTCTCTCATTATTTTGGCTGAGATATAATCTGGATATAGTCTCTTTGATGAACATTTAACTGCAAGTTTTGTTAAATAATCATATTTTCCTCCTTTTAGGCAGTTATTTTCATCTAATACATATATTAATTTTGGGAATGCAGGTGTTATATATACACCTTTATCATTCTTTATACCTTGTAATCTTTGTTTTAAAATTTCTTCAATAATCATTGCATTTTCTTCAATATATTCATCATCTTTATCTAAGAACATGAATATTGTAACAAATGGGCTTTGTCCATTTGTAGTCATTAAAGTGTTGATTTGATATTGAATTGTTTGAACACCAGATGATAAATCTTCTTGTCTTCTTTCTATTGCATCTTCTCTAGCTCTATCATTTGCTTCTTCTTTAGAATATCCTTTTTCAACATATCCTAAAAATCTCTTTTTATATACTTTATCATATGTTTTTCTTAAATATTTTCCTAAATGACGAATATCTACTGATTGTCCACCATATTGGCTACTAGCTACTGCTGCAATTATTTGTGTCATAACTGTACAAGCAACTTGGAAGCTTTTTGGACTTTCAATCATCTTTCCATTCATAACTGTTCCGTTATCAAGCATATCTCCTATATTTACTAAACAGCAGTTATGCATTGGTTGAACAAAGTAATCTTTATCATGAAAATGTAAAACTCCATCATTATGAGCTTTAACAATTCTTTCAGGAAGCATTAATCTATCTGCTAAATCTTTTGAACATTCACCTGCAATTAAATCTCTTTGTGTTGAAACTAATACTGCATTTTTATTACTGTTTTCTTCCATTGTCTCTTTATTTGCATTTCTTACTAAACTTAATATACTTTCATCTGTTGAATTTGCTTCACGAATCATTGCATGTTTATCTCTGTATAATATATACTTTTTGGCTAATGTAAATTTACCAAATTCCATTAATTTACGTTCTATAATGTCTTGTATTTCCTCAACAGACATTGATGGTTTATTTAAACTTTCTATATATTTTGTTATAAATTCTATTGATGATCTAGATATTTTATCTTTTCCACCAACTTCTTTGTTTGCATTACTAATAGCAATTACTATTTTATCGCTATTATATTCAACTTTTCTTCCATCTCTTTTGATTACTTTCATTTCAATTTTCCTCCACTATAGAACCTTTATTTTTATAATCTTTTGTATTCAACTCATGATTAGATTTTAACACTTTAAAAAGTAATGTCAAATTCATACTTTTTATGTTTCCAAATCTTACTAAACCTTGATATATAAGCATTATTTGCTAGTTACTTTTTACATTATTTTCTTTGTTAAATTTTGTTAAAAATTCATACCTATTGTAACTGTAAGATCACAAGTTTTTCTATTTCAAATATATTACATTTTCAACTCAAAAAATCAATTTTATCAAAATTTTACTTACATTTTATTGTATTTACAAAAGAAATCAATAATAATTCCTATTTTATTTTTCTTTATAAAAAAGAATATTTGTTCGTAAATAAATACATGAAATTTAATTTTCAACTATAAAAAAGACTTAACGAAAAATTTTCGTTAAGTCTTTTAATACTAATTATCATATTTTATTCAGCTTCTCTTGCTTTTACTATAACCCTTTGTTTACTATCGTCAGTACATGTTATTAATGTTATTTCTTTTAATCCGTTTGTTCTTTGCGTTGTACAATCTGTATCATCTGGTTCAACTACATATTTATCATATACTTTATATACAATTGTTTGACCTGTTAAATCTGTTATTTCTATATTATTTCCTATATGTAATTCTGGTACATGACTAAAGAATTTATCACTCCTGTAATTATGTCCAACTATACAGAAGTTACCCACTTCATTTGGATCTGCACCCCAGAATTTACAAGGTGCGATTTTTAATAATTCATCAGTTGTTTCATTTAATATAGGATATTCACAATCTATTGAAGGAATTTTTATTGATGCCATAGCATAATATCTTGTTCCATTTTGTGTTGTTCTCCATTGTTTATTATCTGTTGGATCTTGATCCTCTACTGGTTGCGTATATACAACTTCAGTTGGATCTTCAGTATTTAATATAACAACAATTGAATTGTTTGCAAATTTTATTGTTGTATTATCAACAACACTATCTTCAAATGATAAATTAGATAATATTTCTTGTGAAATTGCCTCATTTTTATTTTTATCATATTCTGCGTATATATAGTAAGAAAATAAAATGCACACTAAAAAAATGGAAATAAAGAAGTCTATTTTGTACATTCTTTTTTTCCTTTTTAGTTCTGGTGTAATATACAATTTCTCAGAAACTAGAATTTGGTTCATTTTTTAGCCTTTCTATACAATTTATCATAATAATTATAACATCTATACTTTCGCATATCAAGTAGTTTTATAGTTATTTTAATGGAATTTTATAGAAATTTTACATTTATTTAGTAAAAAAGTGCATTTCACATATAGAAATGCACTTTATATTCTACCATATATCATCTGTAAATTTATTTTTCTTGCTTCCAGTTATTTTCTTTAATTTACCAAATACTCCGCCACTTCTTTTAGCTGTTTCTTTAGTTAAATCAAAATCTTCAATTTCATTTAAATCATTATTTTGTGCTTGATTAAAATTATCAAATAATTTTACTTCATCTTCTTCAACTTCATATGGTAAATCATCATCTAATTCAACTTTTTTAAAAATATTTTCACTTTTTACCTTTTTTGGAATTCTAACTACTTTTTTAGCTTCAGCATTTAGTTCTTCTTCTACTTTTGATTTTGCTGCAACTACATTTGCTTCTGTAAAATCGATTTCTTTATATTTATCTCCAAAAATATCAAATTCTTCATCTGTTTCATCATCATTATCAAAACCAAATTTTATTGAAGTAACATTATTTGAAGAAAATGTTGTATTTTCTTCATCGTCTTCTTCGTCAACATCATCATCTTCTTCTGAGAAATCTATTGCAGCAAAAATATCTTTTTTATTATAAGTTTGTGTTTCTTCTTCCTCATCTTCTTCAGAATTTTCTTCTGCATTATTATCATCTTCTTTAAGGATTTCTGCAATATTATCATCTACATATTCATCAAATTCTTCTTCATATACTTCTTCAATTTGGAATGGAATTTTTTCTACAACTTCTGCTTCCACTTCTGTTTCTTCATTTTGTTCTTCATCTACAGGAGCTGCTGTTTCTTCAGAAATATTATCTGAATCAAATTCTTTAGGAATATCAAATTCAGCAACATCTCTTCCAAATACTTCAGATACATTTTTATAAAATGTTGTATAAATTCCTTTTATTCCATCAATTCTCCAATAGTTTGAATTTATTAATGTTGCAGTATTTAAATTTACACGATTTTTTTCTTTTTTGAATTTTTCTTCTTTTTCTTTTATATCTGTTAAATATGATTTATTATAAAGTTCTTTATAAGCTTTTTTTGTAGCCTTGTTAGAAATTTCTTTTAATAATAATTCATATAAATTATCTATTTGAGCAATATCTGTATTAAAGTTTTCACAAGCTTCACTCATCAATCTATTATGAGACTTTCTACCATGTATAACTGTCATTCTTTCATAATCTAAAAATTGTACTTGGTATTCTTTTACTGATAAGATAAAATCTATTTTAGCTTTTTCATTTCTAACATATTTTTTATGTAGATTTATTTTGGCTGTTCCATCATCTATATCTGATAATAACTTAGTCATTTTATCGTATATAACTAAATATGAAGCTGCTTCCTTTTTGGCAATTTCTATTCCAAATTTTGTTGCACATTCGATAACTTCCTCATTAAATGGTATTTTTTCATCTTTACCATTCTGTGCTAATGTTTCTATAATATCAGATTCATCATCAAATTTTGCAAATGCTTTAGCTTCAGCAATATTCTCTGCAGTTATACCATCATAATTATTTTTTGAAATTTCATACAATTCATTGTAATCGTTTTCAGCCATTTTTTTATATCTCTTGCACTTTGATAATTCAAATCTTTTTTCATTATAATCTTCTAATGCACTCAACAAATTTTCTTTTGTTTCTTGCATTGATGCATTATTTTCTTGAACATCTTCTTCTATTTTTTCAATGCATTTTCTAATATCTTCAATTTTTCCATCTAAGTTATTAAATAACAAATTTCTATCATATTCTAATTTAGCACTTTTTTTATATAATCCTTTTTGTGCTAATTGAATTTGTTTTATTCTCTCTAAACTTGTGTTATACTCTTTTGTCGCAGCAACTTCTTTTTGATAATTAATTTGATATTTTTCTAATTTTTCAACAAGTTCACAGTAATTATTGTAATTATCTCTTAAATTACATTCTCTTCTATAATTAAGTAAATTATCGAAATATCTTTCTAATACGATAGCACTTCTCTCATACATATAAATACTGCCCCCTAAAGTTATTAAAATGTTGCAGCAACAATTCGCCAACATTTTTCCTTATTATATATAAATTTGTAAAAAATGTCTATAAAAAACACTATTTTTTTTTATTTTATTAGTTATTTTCTCAAAACATTACTATACTATATATTTTTTTATTAAAATGTGATATAATATATGTAAGTTGTACGTTCACATTTTTGAAAGGAGCTATTATTATGTGGTTGGTTTATCTCTTACTCTTGATCATCGTTGCCCCTGTAGCGCTGGAAATCTTCCTGTCCCTTTGGGCTCTTTTGCTCACCCCCATCATTTGGCTGTTCTCAGTCATGATGGACCACAAGTTCATTACAGCAGTAATCCTGATAATTATTATTCTGCTGGCAAAAATCTTTTAGCAATTCCTTGCTGGCAAATAATTATAGCCAGCACAAGAGTGTCCACATTTGTTAGAGGTCTCACCTCAAAACATTTGTGGACACTTTTGCTTGCAAATCGTTCAATTTAGTTATATAATCCACGCATAGTAACCTTTGTAAGAATTGGAGGGATGACTATGTTACTTAATAAATTAATTTCTGAGGTAGAAGTAATAAATACAGTTGGTGATCTAAATTTAGATATAACTAATATACATTCTGACTCAAGAAAGATTAAAGAAGGAGGCCTTTTTATAGCAATTAATGGATTTACCAAAAATGGTATTGAATTCATTCCAAATGCTATAAAAAATGGTGCTAAAGCAATTATTGTTGAACCTGATGTTGACTTAAATTCTCTGAACATTCCAAACAATATGCCTGCTATTTCTGTAAAAAATACCAGAAAGGCATTAGCACAAACTGCTTGTAATTTCTATGATAATCCTTCAAAAAAATTAAAACTTATCGGAATTACAGGAACAAAAGGAAAAACAACTACTACTTTCATGGTAAAATCAATTTTACAAAAGCATGGTTTAAATGTTGGTTTAATTGGAAGTATTGCAGTTTATATTAACGATGAAAAAATTGAAGATACAGATAGAACAACTCCTGAGAGTATTGAAATCCAAAAATATTTATCTATAATGGTTGAAAGAAATGTTGATGTAGCAATTATAGAAGTTTCATCACAAGCTATGAAACTTGACAGAGTTACAGGTTGTGAATTTGATGTAGGATTATTCACAAACTTAACAGAAGATCATATTAGTCCAAAAGAACACCCATCAATGGAAGATTATTTTAATTGTAAATTAGAGCTATTAAAAATTTCAAAACATGCAGTAATAAATAACGATGATGAAGCAGTAAAAAAAGTTAAAGATTTACTTCCTGAAAAAGATATTCGATCTTTTTCTCTTGAAAATGAGTCTGATTTTAAAGTAAATCCAGATAACATTATAATTACTGATTCATATATAGATTTTTCAATTATGTTTAATGGAAAAGAAGAAAGAATAGAAGCTTGTATACCTGGAAAATTTAGTGTTTATAATAGTAGCGGTGCTATTGCTGTTTGCTCATATTTTAATGTAACAGCAGATGAAATAAGATCTGCTTTAAAAACTCTTAAAGTTTTAGGTAGAAGTGAATTAGTAGAAAATAAACTTGGTTTAACAATTATGATAGACTATGCACATACTCCATCTAGCTTAGAAAGTATTTTAACAGCAGTAAAATCATATGCTAAAGGAAAGATAATTTGTGCATGGGGTGTTGGTGGAGACAGAGATGCCGCAAAACGTCCTATAATGGGTGAAATTTCTGGTCGCTTAGCTGATTACACAGTTTTAATGTCTGATCAAGTTCGTACAGAAGATCCTCTAAAAATATTAAAAGAAATTGAAGTTGGAATTATTCCAACTGGAAAACCTTATAAAATTGTTGTTGATAGAACAGAAGGCATTAGATATGCTATATCAATTGCAAAACCAGGAGATATCATTGTTATTCCAGGACTTGGACACGACTTATATCTTGAAAAAAATGGAGTTAAGTATCCTTATGATGAAAGAAAAGTTATAGCTAAGTTAATTGATGAAATGATTGCATCAGGAGAAAGAAAACCTATACAATAATATGATATTTTAGAATATTTATTAAAATTTATATTTAATATAATTCATGAAAGTGTTTTATATCATTTTCAAATACACCGCGTAAGCGACCAAACGAACGAAGTGAGTGCGATTTGGAGCAACTATCGAGACTATGTAAATTATAAAAGAATTTTATAATTTACAACTAGCAAGTTGCGACACCAAGGTGTATAAGAAAATAATATAAAACACTTTCATGAATTTAGATAAAATTTAACAATCTACTATAAAACATGTCGGAATACCGAGAATTCGCAGTGAAAAAAATATATTATTCAAAAATTAAATTTTGTATAATAATTTACTCACACAAATAGCACTTTATATATTCATTTCTCCTTCATACACAAATTCTGCACTTCCTTGCATAAAAACATTTTCTCCATCGTAATTGATTTTTAAATTCCCACCTTTTAATTCCACAATTGCTTCTCTTTCTGTGGATTTGCATAAATTAGAAATTATTGTTGCTGCACAAGCTCCTGTACCACAACTAAGTGTTTCACCCACGCCTCTTTCCCATACTCTAACTTTTAAAGTACTATTATTTTTTATTTGTACAAATTCAACATTAGTTCTATTAGGAAAATATTTATAATTTTCAATTAGCATTCCTGCTTGTTTGATATCTATCTCATCTACATTATCAACAAAACATACACAATGTGGATTTCCCATAGAGATTGGATATACTGTAAATTCTTCTACTTGTATACCATTAATTAAACTATTTTCATTATATGTATCTTTTGCATTATTTTCATAGTATACACCTATTTGACTAAATTTAAAAATAGGCATTCCCATATCAACTTCCACTAAAACAACCGTATTACCTTCTACTTCTAGTTTTATTTTTTTTATTCCGTCCATTGTCTCAATTTCAAATTCTGTATCATGAATAATTTTCTTTTCATATAAATATTTTGCAAAACACCTAATTCCATTGCCACACATTTCCGCTTCTGTTCCATCTTGATTAAAAATTCTCATTTTGTAATCAGCTTTACTACCTTTATCTAATATTAATACGCCATCTGCTCCAACTCCAAAGTGCCTATCACACAAATACTTTGCTAATAATTTAAAACTATATTCGAACTCATTTTCTAAATTATTTATAATAATAAAATCATTTCCTGTAGCTTGCATTTTAGAAAAAAAGAACATACAATCACCTCTTTCTTAAGTAATTGTATGCCCTTAAATTTAATTTATTCTATTTTATTGTCCATCTTTTAATTCTTCTTTTACTACTATATTTATAACTGTTCCTTCTTCAACTTCCGTTTCAAATGTAGGTTCTTGTGTTACTACAATTCCTTTTGTTCCATCTATAGAAACATTTAAATTTTTGGATTTTAAGACATTTGTAGCTTGTTCTGCTGTCATTCCTTTTATATTTGGAACTTGCACTTTTATTCTATCTGTATCACTTGCTGTATATAAACATATTGTAGAGTTTTCTGGTAACGCTATTCCAGATTTTGGAACTTGATCTGCTACTATTGCAACATTAGGGTCTTCAGCTGTGTTGTAAATTACATTAAATCCAAGAGAAAATAACTTACTATTAGCTTCAGCTATTGTCATATCTTTTACATTTATTACTGCTACCTGTCTGTCCTCATTTTCTTGTGGCTGTTCGGTAGAATCCGATGTCACACCTAAAATTGGTAATATTTCTGTTAGAATTTGTCTAACTACAGGTCCTGCTTGCTGACCTCCTTGATGGTGTTCCGGATCTTTTATCCCATATAATGTAACTAAACACACAACTTGTGTATTTTCAATAGGAGAAATCCCTATAAATGATGCAACATATCCATCTTCTTCATGTCCTTGTCTTGGCTCTGATGTTCCACTCTTACCACCAATTGAATATCCTTCAATTGCTGCATGTTTTCCAGTTCCATCTGTTACTACAGATTGCATCATATCTTTTGCTTTTTCTGATGTAGACTTAGAAATTACTTGTCTAATTTGTTCTGTTTCTATAACTTCAATACTTTTGGTATCAGTATTTTCTATTTGTTTCACTATTTTAGGTTTTACTAAAATTCCATCATTACAAATAGCAGAAACTGCTGTAATTAATTGTAATGGAGAAATTTCAAATCTTTGTCCAAATGAAGTTGTTGCAAGTTCTACAGGTCCTATTGAATCTAATTCGGTAAATGTTCCTTTATAAGCTCTTGCAATATCATTTCCTACTGATTCGAATAATCCAAAGGCTTCAAAATATTTATATAAAATTTGTGGACCTATTCTTTGCCCAAGTTGCATAAATGCTGGGTTACATGACCCTTCTAATGCTCCTCTTAAAGAATTATAGCCATGTGGTATCTTTCTCCAACAACTAATATATCGTGGTTCACCATTCTCTTCTGCAACTAAGTATGGACCTGTACATAGAAAATCATTTTCTGTATCTGTTTGAACAATTCCTTCTTCTAAACCTATTGCTGCCACTAGTAATTTAAATGTTGATCCTGGTTCATATGTTCCAGAAACTGCTCGGTTTTTCCACACATCTTGTAGAATATTTGATCTATCTGTTTTTTCTATTGCATTCCAATCTTCTTCTGTATATCCTAAATTTGTATAATTTGATGGTTGGTTTAAATTGTAATATGGATTTGATGCCATTGCAAGGATATCACCTGTTTGAGGGTTCATTATAATTACATTTCCAGCAGTTGCTGTTGGATTTTCTACCATAGCTTGATCTAAATATTTTTCTGCAATTGCTTGAATAGAAGCATCTATTGTTAAATAGATATTACTTCCATTTTCTGTTGCAATATATTGCTCATTTTCATCTGATATTGCTTGTTTATGAACATCTGTAACTGTAACAATTTTTCCTATTGTCCCTGTTAACACACTGTTCCATCTTTGTTCTAAACCGTTTTGACCTATGTTATCTGTTCCACAAAATCCTATTAAATTTGATGCTAATGTATCATATGGATAATATCTTTTTGCATCATCATCTATATTAATTCCTGCAGTTATTTTTTGTTCAGTCATCCAATCTTTTAGTTTATCTACTTTGTCTTTTTCAACTTTTCTTTCAATTACAATAACAGACTTATTAGATTTTAAATCTTCAAGTAATTTTTCATAAGTGACATTAAAAATTTCTGATAAACCTTTGGCAACAATATCATCTGATACTTTCTTATTTTGAGCATTTTTTATTTTTCCCGGATTTATTGATATTGTATCAACTTTTACACTTTGAGCTAATATCTCTCCTTTAGAATCATAAATTGTTCCTCTACTTGGACTTATTATTTTATTTTCTATTTGCTGTGAATATGCTTTTTCTTTAAGCTCTTTACCTCGTACAAATTGTATTATGGCCAAGTGACCAACAATTATTATGAAGCATAGCATAGCAAAAATAATAACAATACATAACCTAATATTCATCCAATTTATACTTTTAGTTTTCTTTGCAGTATTCTTTATTTTAATCACCACTCTTTACTTTTTAAATACACTTATTATAGCTTCAAATAACATTCCTACAATATCTACTAAAGCTTTTATGATAATATTTTCATTATATAAATTTATAAGTAAATTTCTGATAGGAGGTATTATCCAAGCTATAGCACATACTATTATAGTTGCAATAATAAATATAACAATATTCATTATTCTTTTTAATGATATCGGTTCTTTAACTTTATATCCCATCTTTCTCATGTAACTATTATAAGCCTCATTATATGCTTTATTATATTCTTCCTCTGCTTTTTGAGCTTTTTTTAAATTAGCTTTAAATTCATTTTGGGCAGCTTTTTGAACTCTTTTTTGTTCTTCTTTTGATAATACAACTTCTTCTTGATTATCCTCAAAGTTTAATTCTTCTTCATCCTCACCATCGTCATATTCATCATCATTATATTGATTAGAATTATTAGTTTCATTTAAGTTTTCCTGTTGTACCTTAGGCTCTTCTTTTACTTTTTCTTCTGTTACTGAAACATTTTTTATAAGTTCTTCAGCTCTCTTTTTAGATAAATCTTTATCATATATAGCTCTTTTTTCATCATTAATTAATATTTCATATGCAATTTTAACCTTATTTAAAATAATTTCGTTATCAGCATTTTCTTTAGGTGTTAACTTTGGATCTTGACCATACTCTAAAATTAATCTTTGATAAGATTTTTCAATTTCTTCTTTAGAAGCTTTTTCATCTACTTCTAATAAATCATATATAGTAACCATAATTTACCTATTAACTTTCTATTTTTAAAATTTTAAGTACAAACTTTTATACAATTTAAATTATAACATTCAAAAAAATTTATATCAAGAATAAAAAAACCACTTTTGAATATTTTAAGTGGCATCTTCTATTTATAAAATTAAATATCAAAAAAATATGTAGCTTCTAAATCAGCTTCATGAACTAATAAAGCTAAAGGATATTTCTTAAATGCTAATCCTAAAGTTGTATATTGTTCTTTTGCTTCTGTAAATCCCATATGCCATCTGATACAGTATTTTTCCTCACTTGTAAGTTTTAAATACTCTGTAATCATCATTACGCTCTTTTCCCCATGGCCATATGGAATTGTATCTTCAACAGTGTAATATGGAACTTTTTCCCACTCACCAAATTCATTTTTAGCATTTCTATAGTCTACTTTATAAAAGTTTACTTTGCATATATCGTGTAACAATGCAATTATTATTAAACTTTCTTCTGGAACATTCATTTCAATAATACAATTTTTTACTTTATGTTTTAAAATTTCATAAACTTTCATACTATGTTCTAATAATCCACCTTCATAGTTACCATGAAATCTTGTACTAGCCGGAGCTTTGAAAAAATCTGTTTTTTCTATAAATTCAATTAATTTATCCATTCCTTCTCTATTTGTACTTCTTAATAATTTTAAAAATTCTTCTTTCATTTTTACCTCTCTATATTTAAAATTTATTTTTCATATAATTAACAATATTTTTAGAAATATTTTTACTTTGTTGTAGTTCTTTATACAATACATCTTCATTATCTTCATCAAAATAAATAAAATTATTTAAAAGTTTTTCTGGTTTTACTTTTAAAGCATTACAAATTAAAATAAATTTTATTAAAGATAATCCGTTACTCCCATGCTCAATTTGACTTGCATAAGAATTGGAAGTAGAAATCATTTTGGAAAATGTTTCTACAGAAATATCTTTAGATGTTCTAATTTCTTTAATAATTGTACCTATTTCATAATTAAAATTATCTTTATGTTTTATTAAATATTGGTTAACTGTAGTTATTCTTTCAATATTTTTTTCTAACATAATATTCCCCCTTGTAATAAAGTACACATATATTAACACACAAACAGGCGTTTGTCAATGTGAAATGTCGATATATATTTTTTTCAAAGATAATTTTTATTAAATAAGAGCTTCAAAAATGTCTTATGACATCTAAGAAGCTCTATTACTCATAAGTATACATATTAATTTATCAATATGTTATTCTTCTACTGGAGCATTTTTTGGGCATACTGAAGCACATGTACCACATGAAATGCAAACGCTTTCATCTATTACATATCTTTCTTCTCCTTGAGCTATACATTGCATTGGGCAAACACCAGCACAAGCACCACAAGAAATACAGTTTTCATTAATTTTAAAAGCCATTTTAAACTCCTCCTTTCATAATTTATTGATAATATCTATTTTTTCTATTTTCATAGATTATAATAGCCTTTTCGCAATTTTCTTTACTTGACGCATAACTTCTTTTTCATTCATATTTAGCATTTTTCTATTTTGCATTATTAGTTTTCCATCTATCATAACTGAATCAACATCAGCTCCATTGGCGGAATATACTATGTTTGAGCAAATATCGTTATCTGGACACATATGTAATTTTTCTGTTTTTATAAATATCATATCAGCTTTTTTCCCAGGTTCTAATGTCCCTATCTCATTTTCCATTCCTAGAACTTTTGCACCATCTATTGTTGCCATTTTTAAAATATCATAAGCAAGTATTGAACTTGGCTGCTTTGCATTTACTTTTTGTAAATATGCAGCCGTTTTCATTTCTTCAAACATATCCATTGTAGATGTACTTCCTATACCATCTGTGCCAAGCCCAATGTTTATACCATTTTTTCTTAGTTTTACAACATTACAAATACCTGATGATAATTTGCAATTACTTACTGGATTATGAGATATTCCACCCTTTATTTTCTTTAAAATCTCGATATCACTATCTGACACATATATTCCATGAGCTAAAACTACTGGAACATCAAAAACATTCAAATCATTTAAATATTCTGTACTTCTTTTACCATATCTTGATTTTATTTTCTTTTCTTCATTGCTTGTTTCTGCCAAATGTATATGTAATCCTGTATTTAATTCTTTTGCCAAATCTACACACATTGTTATTGTATCTGGATTACATGTATGTGGAGCATCTGCTGAAACATATATTTTTATTTTACTGTTTTTATTATTATTGTATTTCTCAGCATACTCTCTTGTTTTTTCTATTTTATCTTTTATAGAATCATCTTTTATACACCATGCAACTACTGCTCTTAATCCTGTATTCTCTATTGCTTCAACTGTTTTATTCATTCCAAAATACATATCATTACATGTAGTAGTTCCAGACTTTATCATTTCTAAACAAGATAAATATGAATTCCAATAAATATCCTCTGGTTTTAATTTATCTTCTACAGGATAAATTGCATTTTCTAACCAATCCATTAATTTTTTATCTGTTTTATAACCTCTAAAAATACTCATTGCTAAATGTGTGTGTGTATTTATAAGCCCAGGCATTACTAACATATTTTTGGCATTTATTTTTTCATCTATTTCAATGTTTTGATCTATATCTTTATCAATTTTTTCAATTATATTGTTATTAATTAATATATCTTTTTTTTCAATGTTGGCAGTATCTCCTACCATGTCTAATACACTAGCATTTGTTATAAGTGTCCTCATCTGTGCTTCCTCTCGAATTCGATTCTTCTTTTGTTTTTGCTGAGCCTGTTAAGCTTTAGCTGTTACAGGCTCAGTACTTATTAATTGCTGATGCTGTTACAGTTATGAGTTATATATCATCTTGTGATGAATTCTTTTTGTCGTCTTTTTCTAACTTTTCAAGTTTTCTTAATTCTGCCAAATCTTCTTCTGAATCAACTTCTAAATCATCAGAATTTATTTCTGCATCCTTAATAACTACTACATCTTTGGCTTCGTGCTTTTTGAAGTAGTATTCATCACCATCTTGATATTTAACTCTTACAACTTCTTTCAAAGTTTCTAAAGATACAACTTCACCTGTACCTTCTCCGAGTTTTTACGATAGCACCTATTCTAGGTAATCTTTTTAGCTTTTCTTCATATACATCTTGTTCATATTTTAAACAACACATTAATCTTCCACAATTTCCAGAAATTTTAGAAGGGTTTAATGATATATTTTGTTCTTTTGCCATTTTTATTGATACTGTTTCAAAGTTTCCTAAAAATGAACAGCAACATAATTCTCTACCACAAATACCATTTCCACCACATCTTTTAACTTCATCTCTTACACCAATTTGACGAAGCTCTATTCTTGTTCTGAAAATAGATGCCAAATCTTTAACAAGTTCCCTAAAATCTATTCTTCCATCTGCTGTAAAATAAAATATAACTTTTGAACCATCATATTTATATTCAGCATCTATAAGTTTCATTGGAAGTCCATGTTTTTTTACTTTTTCTTCGCATGTTTTTAAAGCCTCAGACTCCTTTGACTTATAATCTGATCTCATTTTTTTATCTTTTTCTGTTGCAATTCTAATAACTTTCTTTAGTGGTTCTGTAACATCTTTATCTTCTACTTCTTTTTTGGCAATTACTACTTCTCCATATTCTTCTCCCATAGCTGTATCAACAATAACATCCATGCCATTTTCTAATTTTAATTCTTCTGGATCAAAATAATATATCTTTCCAGGTCTTTTGAATCTAACACCTGTTACAATTTTCATTTAATTTAATTCCTCCCACATTTTAAAAAGCAAGTTATCTATACTCATATCAAAATTGCTATTTGATTTCAGTCTGCTTGAACATTCATTTACAAATTTTATACAATTTATATAACTATTATTTTCGTTTTTCTTTGAATATAAACATACAATAATATAATCTAGTATATCTTGTATATTTTCTTTATCATAAAGTATTCTACCATCTAGCATTACATCTACCAAATCTTTTTTAGTTAAATTTGATATTAAATTTTCTATCTTATCATAATTATCTTTATTATCTTTTAATTTTATTGCTTTTCCTATACTTCCATCAAAAGATTTTAATAAGTTTTCAGATATATGTTCGTATTTTAGTACATTTTGGGCATATTCCAAAAGTTCTTTATCATCTATATTATGAAATTTTATTGTCATACATCTAGATTTTATTGTATTTAAAATAATATTTTCATTAGAAGAAATTAGAATTATTACAACAAATTCTGGTGGCTCTTCTAATGTTTTTAATAAACAATTTTGAGCCTCTTTTGTCATTTTTTCAAAATCATTTATTATATATACTTTTTTATCTGATAATATAGGTTTTTCGAAAGCTTTTTCTGTAATGTTTCTTATTGTGTCAATCTTTATACTTTCACCTTCTTCATTAATTATATAATAATCAGGATGATTCTTTCCGTTAAAACATGTACATGATTTACATGTACATGTCTCATCTTCCGTATTATTTAAACATAATATTTTTTTAGCAAACTCTTTAGCAACAAGTAATTTACCAATTCCTTCTGTTCCTAAAAATAAATAGCTATGTAAAACATTTTTATTATTTACACTTTTTATTAAATAATTTTTAACATCTGTGTTACCTATAATATCTTTAAATTCCAATTAATTTACTCCTAATCTATTTTTCCAAATACATCAAATGGCCAGAATCTTAAAGTAACAATTCCTTCAACTTTATTTAAAGGTATACAGCCTAATACTCTACAATCTGTACTTTTAGGTCTATTGTCTCCCATTGCAAATACATATCCTTCTGGAACTACAAAATCAAAGAAAACTTCTGATTCAGTAACAACATCTGGTTGTAGATACTTTTCTTCTTGAACAATTCCATTTACCTTTACTGTATTATTTTCTATTTTTACATGATCACCTGCTACAGCTATAACTCTTTTTATATAGCTTTTTTTAGATAATTCTAAACTATAGTAAATAAATTTATTTATTAAACCTTTTGGTTCTTCATCATATACAGCTATTGGATTTGATTGATCTGCTTCCCACTTTGAATATTGCTTCGTAGGAGCTTCAAATGTTATTACATCTCCGGCTTTAAATTCCTTATGTGTTATTCTAAATGTTCTATTTAAAATTAATCTTTGATTTTCTTGTAGAGTAGGGTACATTGATCTTTGTTTTACAATTGTTGGTGTTGCTATAAAATACCTAAATAATAAAGCAAGTGTTAAAGCAATTATAATACAATAACCCCATTCAAATATATTTTTTACTTTTTCATTCATTTAAACAGCCTTCCTTTGTTAATTGACAAAATTTCTTATAATATGGAAATTATATATTACATTCTTGTTTTTTTCAAGATTATATCATCATTTTTTATTTATTTTGTAGTCTTTGATGTTCTTGTTTTTCTTGTTGTGCTCTTTTTTGTTTTTGATGTTGTTTCTGATTTTTTAGGTCTTCCTCTTTTCGGTTTTTCTGCCATTTCTGATTTTTTAGGTCTTCCTCTTTTTGGTTTTTCTGATACTTCTGATTTTTTAGGCCTTCCTCTTTTAGCTACATTTTTTGTTTTAACAACAATTTCTTCATCTTGAAAATCTATTGGAACAACAACTTTCTTTCTAGTATATCTTTTTACTTTATTTTTAAGTTCCTCTTTTTTTTCTTTTTTTCTAGTATATCTTTTTGCATTATTTTTTTGTTTTTTTCCTTTTTTTAATAAATTCTCTGCCTCTTTATTTCTAACATATTTTTTTATATTAGCTTCTTTTATTGTACTTTCAAGATCTGATAAATCGTCATCTTCATAATCATATCCTTTTACGTTGCCAATATTATCTATATTTTCATCTCTTAATAATTGAGAATTAAATACCATAGTCGAATCTGAATTTCCTAAAACATTTATCATTTCATCTATGTTTCTATTTTGTCTTACAACTTCTACTTCTTCATCATCTTCTTGTTCTTCTATGTATTCTTCATCTACCTCATTTTTATCATCTTCTTCAATTTCGTCATATTCTTCTGTATTATAATCTTTTTCATTAATTTCGTTTTCAATATACTCTTCTGCATATTCTTGTAGAATATCTTCTACATCTATATCTTCATCATTAATTCCTGTAAGTATTTCTTCTTTTTCTTCTATATGTGGTTCTTCATAATTTTCTTCTTCGTATACTTCTTCATCTTCTTCTATATATTTTTCATCATAGTTATCTACTATATTATTTTCTTGAATTATATCTTTTTCATTATTACTGTTTTTAATAAATTTTTCTCTTCTTTTTTTACTTTCATCTCTTTTATCCATTTTGTAACCAATAAATAAGACAAAAGCAACTGCTACTATTCCTATTCCAATTAATATAAATTTTTCTATTCCATTACTTTCAGTTGGCACATACGTTCCTGTTGTTGTAGCATAAATTTCGTTAGTATAAAAAAACATAATGTTTATTATAATTAAAAAAAACATTTTTACTTTTTTCATCAAATTTCTCCTATCATTAGTGTTTGTTATTGTTCCTTATTTTTACCCTGTTTTGTCGGAATTCTAATTACAACTTCTGTTCCTTTTCCAATCTCACTTTTTATATCAATCTTACTATCGTTTTGATCTAATATTTCTTTTGCAATAGAAAGACCAAGTCCTGTACCACCCATTTCTCTAGTACGTGCCTTATCTACACGATAAAACCTCTCAAATATTTTATCTAAGTCTTCTTTTGGAATCCCTATTCCTGTATCTATTATTTTTATATAAGCATCATTATAAACAAAACCAACATAAACTTTTATTGAGCCTTCTTCTTTAGTATATTTTATTGCATTTGAAAGAATATTTATAACTACTCTTTCTATTCCATTTTTATCTGCATACACAAGAGGTACATTTGATGTAACAAAGCATTCTCCATTCTGCTTTTTCTTTTTCATTTCAAAATCTAAACCCTCAAATGCATACTTTACTAGTTCACCTAAATCAAATTCTGTTTTTGTTACTTTTGCTTTTGATCTATCATATCTAGAAAGAGTAAGCAAATCGCTAACAAGATTAGCCATTCTGCTCGCTTCTCCTGATATTCTTTCTAAAAATTTTCTGTTTGTTTCTTCATCAACTTCACTTTCAAGTAATGTTTCTGAATATCCCATTATAGAAGTAATAGGTGTTTTTAATTCATGTGAAACATCAGCCACAAATCTTTTTCTCATGGCATCTAGTTTTACATGCTCTGTTATATCTTGTATAACAACTATTAATCCTGCTGGTCTCTCATTCTCATTTTTAAATGGTGCAAAAAATAGATTTAATGTTCTATCATCTACATTTATTTTTTGTTCTGATGAAGTCCAATTCTCTAAATAAATTATTTTTTCTAAATTTATATCAACATTGTGTTTATTAAAAATCTCTTCGAAAGTTGCTTCATCTTTCAAATTTAAAAATGTTTTAGCAGCAGGATTTATATGAATAATCTTACCTTCAATATTAAATGCAATAATTCCATCTGTCATATGAAGCAATATTGTTTCCATTTGTTTTTTTTGTCTGGTTGTTTCGTTAAGATTTTCTTTTAATTCATTATTAATTGTATCAAATGCAGAAACTAAATTATTGATTTCATTTTTCTTTTTTCCATCACCTAAATATTTTACTCCATTAGTTGCATGTTCTGCACTTTTTATTAGATTAGAAATTGGTGCTATAATAACTTTTGCAACAAAAATTCCAATTAATATTGTAAATAATACAAATCCAAGAATTATGCATAATGAAATAATCTTAGTTTGATTTATTTGGTTATCAATAATACTACTTGCATTACCTATTTCTAATTCTATAAATTGACTTTTTATTACTTGTAAATTATATATATTTACTACTCCTAATGAAATAATAAATATTAATCCTACAATCAAAAAAGAAATAACAATTTTAAATTGTATACTCTTTAACATCCTTTTCTCCCTATAATTGCATCTATTATATCTATTTATATATTATATACTTTACCTCCTATTTATTCAAGCAAATAAATAAATTTATTTCTTATCACTAATTTTGTTTTTTTTCATATCTTATATTATAAAGGAGTGATAATTATGTGTTATAATAGAGAAAATAATTCTTGTTGTTGTGCTATAACTATAATTTCAGCCTTACTTGGAGCTTTAGGTATTGCAGGAATATATTATGGTGGTTTCTTAATTGGAATACTACCTATTGTTTATATAACATTAGTTCTTGGTGTTCTTGGACTACTTTCTATAATTATACCAGCTCTTTGTGGAGGAAATAATAGTTGTAGTCACGCAAATAATTGCTTAGTTCCAATTTCTGTTGGAGGAATAATTACTGCAGCATTTGCACTTGCTATTACTTTTGTAGGCGCAGCACTTTCACTAATTCCAATAATAATTGCTGTTGCATTTTTTATGATATTGCTTTTAATTAATTTAGTGTATTTTATAATTAATCTTTTAACAAGAAATTAGCAACAAAAAGGACAATTCATTTAAGAATTGTCCTTTAATTTTTATTTATCTGTTACGTAATATCCTACTCCTCTTTTTGTTATAAGAATCTTTGGATTTGCTTTATCTTTTTCTATCTTATCTCTAATTCTATTCATTGTGACATCTATAGTTCTAATTGCTCCAACATATTCTTCATATTCCCAAACTTCACGAAGAAGCATCTCTCTTGTTACAACTTGACCTGGTTGGCTAGCTAAATATTTTAAAACATCAAATTCTTTTTTAGTTAAGTTTATAACTTCACCTTTAACTTTAGCTTCAACTTTCTTTAAATCTAAGCTTAAATCACCAACTCTAATTATATCGTCTTTCTTTTCTTCATTCTTTTTATTATTTAAGATATCTAAATTAGCGTTTAGTTCTGCTTTTCTTAAATTAGCTTTTATTCTAGCCATAACTTCTCTTATTTGAAAAGGCTTTGTAATATAGTCATCAGCACCCATTTCTAGTCCAACGATTTTATCTGATTCTGTATCTTTTGCAGATATCATTAGTATAGGTATGTTAGATATATTTAAAGCATATCTGATTTTTTTACATACTGAAATTCCATCTAACTTTGGAATCATAACGTCTAATAAAATTAAATCTGGTTTTTCATTTATTGCCATTTCAACTGCTGTAATACCATCATATGCTTCTAAAGTATTATATCCTTCCTTTTGTAAGTTAAATACTAATAGTTCCATTATACTTTGTTCATCATCTACTACAAGTATAGTTTTCTTTTCTTTTTCAACTATTTCTTCCACTTAAACTACCGCCTTTCTAAAAGAAACTGTATCAATAACAAATATATATCATATTTAACAATTTTGTACAAGTTTTTTTTCAATTTTTTTATTTTTTTATTACAAAATCTTGTAAGTATTGCTACATAAAGATTTCTATATTATAAATTTTACAATTATCTTGTAATAAAATTTTCTTTTCTGGAATTTCTTCATCATTTACTATAAATTTTGATACTCCTGTATTTTCTCTATTATTATTTCTAACTTTTATATTATATATTGATGTTTTATATTTATATTTTATTTCATATTCTTTCCAGTTTTTAGATATACATGGTTCTAACCTTAAGAATCCATCTTCAATTTTTAAACCTAATACATATTCTAAAACAGCTTTATAAAGCCAACTACTTGAACCTGTATACCAATTCCATCCTCCTCTTCCAACTAATGCTTCATTACTATATACATCTGCTTCTAACACATATGGCTCTAGTTTAAAAGTTTTTGCCACTTCTCTATTTTTTGAATGTTCAATAGGATTTAAAATCTCAATTAGTTCTTCAGCTTTATCTCCAAATCCTAATAAACATTCAGCAATTAATAGCCAACAACTAGCATGCGTATATTGTCCACCATTTTCACGAATTCCTGGTGGATATGATTTTATATACCCAGGATTTACAACTGATTTTTCAAATGGAGGGTCAAATAATTTTATTATTTTATTTTCTTTATCCACTAAATAATTTTCGGCTTCTGCTATTGCAATAAATTTTTTATCATTATCCCCTATATCGGATATAACAGACCAACTTTGTACTAATCCATCAATTCTACATTCATCTGAATTAATACTTCCAATTTCTTCATCATTATCTGTAACTGCTCTTTTAAACCATCTTCCATCCCAACCTTTTGTATTTACATTTCTTTTTAAAATATCTTTATAAGTGTCATATTTTTCTACTAAATCTTTTCTTTCCTTTTTTTCACATATTGGAATAAATCTATTTAAAATATCATAAAGAAAAGTTGCAAGCCAAACACTTTGTCCTTTTCCTTTGCTACCAATATTACTAAATCCGTCATTCCAGTCTCCTGTTCCTATTTTAGGAAAAGGCTCAATTCCTTTATTTATTGTGTTTTCAATTGCTCTTATACAATGTTCAAATAAACTTTCTTTCTCATTCCCTTCATAATAAATGTTATATTTTTCATCTTCATCTTCTCCAAGTAAATCTCCTTTTAAATATTCTATTTGTTCATCTAAAATACTATAATCATTCTCAAATTTTACATATTCTATCGTACCATAAACAAGCCATAGCAAATCATCTGAAAACTTTGTCCTTATACCTCGTTTTGTATCATTATGCCACCAGTGAAGTACATCTCCTTCAATAAATTGATGTCTTGCACAATTTATTAATTGTTCCCTTAAAATATTACTATCTATAAACTTCATACCGATTGCATCTTGAAGTTGATCTCTAAATCCAAATGCACCACCAGATTGATAATATCCTGTTTTACCATAAATTCTACTAGATAAAGTTTGGTATGCAAGCCAGCCATTCATCATTATATTTAGTGCTGTGAGTGGTGTTTTTACAGAAACACTACTTAATAAATTATTCCATTTTAATTTAGCCAATTCTAATTCGTTATTAATTATATCATTCTTTGTCTCTATATTTATTTCATACTTATCTTTTATTTTCTCAATTTCACTAAAGTTATTCGCTTGTCCAATTATTATATTAAACTTTTTGTCTTCAAATTTCTTTAATTTTAATATAAACTCAATACCGATACAGGAATTTCTTCCAAGTCCAATTGAATTATCTAAATTTCTATATAAACCATCTGGATTTAAAATATCTCCCTCTCCAAAGAAGTTTTCTTTATCTCCTGTAAAACTATTAATTTTAATATCAGGCATTACATACATTATTTTATTTTTAAAACATTCTTCATTTTGAAAAATATTTTTAACAAACAATGTATTATCCATCTTTTCAAGTTTTAAATTTCCATTCGTAAAAATTTCATCTTCACCTAATACAGTTTTTATATAAACTACAAATTTTATTTTTCTTTCTTCATTTACTAAATTTTTGATTCTAAATTTTAATATTTTTAAGCTTTCTTCGTTAGGAACAAAAATTTCTAATTCTTGATTTAAATTATCATTTGTATTTTTTAATTTCGAATATCCAAATCCATGAGTTATATAATAGTAATTTTTATTAGGTATAACTCCTGAGTTTAAAGTCCATACCACTTTATTTATTTCATCTTTTACATAAAAAATTTCAGATGGAATATCTAAAACTCTATCATTATTCCATGCTGTTAACCTGTTTAGTCTACTATTTTTATTCCAGGTATATCCTCCAAGATTACTTGTTACGACTGTTCCAAAAAACTTATTAGTTAAAATATTACACCATACAGCTGGAAGCTTGTTGTCTTGATTTGTATATATAAAATATTCTTTTCCATCTTCTGTAAAACCACCATATGAATTATCATATACAAGTTCTTCTTTTTTTAGTGGATATACTTCTAGATTCAATGTGGTGTTTCTTTCTCTTCTTAGTTCTTTTGTATTTTTCTCTTTTTCTTCTAATTCTTTTATATAAGTTTCAATGTTTCCAAAACTTGAGTTTATTATAAATCTTGCTTTAAATTCTATTGCATCTAGTTCCTCTTTTTCTATCTCATCTTTATTTAAAATAAAAATTCCACCATTTATATTTCTTAAATATTCCAATTGTTTATTAGATATTACTTCATTAATACTTTCTCTTACAAATCTTTCATACACATCAATTTCTTGATTTAAAATAATAATATCTAAATAAATATTTTTTGCTCTATAATATTCATAAGCAGTTAAAACATCTTCTATAACATAAATATCTTCAACTTTTTCAATTTTCACTAGTAAGATTGGATTATCTCCTGATATCCCAAACTTCCATAAACTATTTATATCTGCATAATCTAAATTTTTATTGATTTCTAGTTTCTTTGAATTTAATATATATTTTAAGAATCTAACATATATATCAATTTTATTTCCTTCAATTTGTAAATACTTGCTTTCTTCTTCTACTCTTGCTTTAGCAATATTTAAAATTCTAATTATTTCCTCTTCGCTTTTTACATTTTCTAAATTTTCCAAAGCTTCCTCTCTGTTGTTTGAAACAGATATTAGAAGATTTATATTAGCTATCTCCTTTGGGTTAATTTTAATAGTTCTTTTCATTGCAATAATTGGTTCTGTAACTTGCATAGTTTTCTTAGAAAAGTTCCTTTGATTTTGTATCATATTTGACATACCCAAATTTTCTCTAGTTAAATATTTTTCTTTATCTATTTCATATTCGAAATCCACAATTTGTTCGCTTTCTGTGTATAAAGTAGTTGCTAAATATTTTTTATTTTTTAAATTTCTATCACGTTTCTCAAATATAATATTTTCATTTGCTTCATCCAATTTCATAAATAATTTATTAAATGTTGGATGAGAATATTCATCCATTTTTCTAGACATTGATGGTTCAAAATCCACAATTATTTCTAATACTTCTTGAGAACTTCCTAAATTTTCTATTTCTAGTCTTCTAATTTCTATTGGTTTATTAGGATCTAAGCTAACAATCTCTTCGATTTTCAAGTTGTTTTCACGTTTTAAAAATTTTGCTTTATCTGGTGCAAAAACAATTTTAGAATTTTCTTTAGTATCTATAATTTTTCTAGACTTAACGTTTTTTATATAGCAATTAATTCTTTGTTTTACATCTGATGTAATCTTATAATTATTTACCATTACATCTTCAAATTCACTGATACTATCCCCATAATCATCTATAATAATTTTATATTTCTCATTTGAAATAACATTTAAATTCCTATTTTGTTTACTAGCTTTTTCGATAACTCTTTCAGTATAACTATTACTAATTAAATTTTTATTTTTAGTAATTTTTTCTTTTTGTTCTTTTGTAATAATCATTTTCATTGGCATTCTTTCTTGTAATAGTATATCTACTGCTTCTATTTCTGGATTATTATTAAATCTGGTTTTTAAAATGTTATTATTTAGCAAGTTATTTATAGAAAGTAATATCAAACCTTGATGATGAGCCATATAAGTTTTAACAACAGCCTTTTCTTTTGATTTTACTCTTGATGGAGTATAATCTACTGCTTCATAATACCCATACTTTCCAGTAGCACCTTCTTGTTCCAACAACTTTAAGTTTTTTATTCCAAGATCAAGTTCATCTTCTAAAGATAAAAATGTGCTATATGGAGAAACTACAGTATCTTCGTCTAATCCTCTTTTTAACCCTAACCATGGTATACCAAAAGCTTTATATTGATAATTATTATTTAAATCTCTTAAATTAAAGGCTGATTCTGAAATTCCCCACGGAACCCCTTTTCTCCTGCAATATTCAATTTGACTCATTACTGCAAACTTACATGCTTCATCTAAAAGACTTCCTTTATATCTTTTTAGATTTATATTTGGCATTAGATATTCAAATGCAGTTCCCGTCCATGATACTAATCCTTTATATCCATTTAAACTTGTAAGAGTTCTACTTAAATTATTCCAATGTTTTACTGGTACATCTCCTTTTGCAATTGCAACTAAGCTTGCTTGTCTTGCTTCAGATGCTAAAAAATCATAATATGAATCTGATAATTTGTTTTCTTCTAAATTATATCCAATTGATAATAGCTTTGTTTTCTCTGAATATAATTTTGAAAAATCTGTATTATCAATAAGTTCAGTAACTAAATTAATTAAGTTTTCTAAATCGCCTTTATTTTTATTTTCAATCAAGAAATTTTTTACTATATATAAATATCCTACGAAATTACCACTATCTACTGTAGAAATATATCGTGGAATTAAAGGAATCAGGGTTTTAGTATTATACCAATTATATAAATGTCCATTCCATTTACTTAATCCAGCTATTACTCCTAAAATTTTATTTAAATATTCTATAGTCTTTTTAAAATTTATGAAATCTAAATCATATGCTGATATAACAGCTAATAACTCTAGACCAATATTAGTTGATGATGTTCTATTTACTATTTTTTTATTTCTATCCTCTTGATAATTATCTGGCATTAAAAAATTATTTTCTTCATTTATAAAATCTTCAAAAAATTGCCATGTATCTCTTGCAGCATCTGATATATATTTTCTATTTTTCTCTGTAATAATTTGCTCTTGTTTTCTCTCTAAACTAATATACCATGCTATAATTGGCGCTATAATCCAAGCAACTCCTAAAATTTTAAAAATAAATATTGGTAGAGCTAAAAATATAATCCCAAATAGTATATTAATTTTCATTTCTAATAAGTGTGTATTTAAATCACTTTTAGAATTTTTCTCTCCATCTTCTGCTGTCACCCATTCTAATAATTTTCTTCGCACTTTCATTCTATATAAACTTCTTATAATACTATCTATATTTTTGAATGTCTCATATGGTAAGAACAATATTTGCAAAATTATTCTAATAATACTACACTTTATACTGTTTATCTCCTTAGAGAATTTCTTATATGCATATACGGCTCCTGTAATATTACTTTCTTTAAAAATTATATAATTTATAATATCAATTAAATATGGAACTGTAATACTTATAAGTCCAATAACTAATAAATACAATAATTTATAATTAGTTATTGATATACAAATTAAAATAGATGCCATTATAGGCAATAAACTTCTTCTTAAATTATCATATATTTTAAATTTTGATATTTCATTCAATCTATCACTTTTAAGCCATTTTATTATTTGCCAATCTCCTCTAGTCCATCTATGATTTCGCATAATATATGGTATATATCTACTAGGATATCCATCAAGTAACATTACATCTGTAAGAAGTCCACATCTTAAAAAATTGCCTTCTAATAAATCATGGCTTAAAATTGTATTTTCTGGGAATTCACCTTTTAAAATTGTATTATATAATTCAACATCATATATTCCTTTTCCAGTAAAAATTCCTTCTTCAAAATAATCTTGATAAATATCTGAAATAGCATTTGTATAAAAATCCACTCCACCCTTCATGCTAAAAAGCTCTATAAACAAGCTTTTTTGAGAAAGTGATAAATCCATTCCTATTCTAGGTTGCATTATTCCATATCCATCAATTACTTTATCATTTTTAACCACAGGAATATTTAAAATATGATTCATAGCACCTATAAGTTTTGATGCAGTATTTAGATTTAAATTAGTATCACTATCCAGAGTTATAATATATTTAATATTTGGAAGCTTTTCTCTTTCCTTTTCAATTGTATTTTCCAAAAAATTATTTTCTCTTTGTTTTTTTATATACTTATTAAATGTGGTAAGTAGTCCTCTTTTTCTTTCCCAACCTATATATGATTCTTCACTGGAGTTCCATATTCTTTCTCTATATAGAAAATGAAATTTACTAAATTTTTCTGTTTTATATTTTTCATTTAATTTATTACAGAATTCTATTCCACTTGCCATTACTTCTTCATCAAAATCTTTAGTTTTATTTTTTTCCTCTGAACAATCTCCTAAAAGCGCAAAATATAAATTTTCAGATTTGTTTGCTAAATAATATACTTCTAACTTTTCAAACATTTCTTTAACTTTTTCTTTTGATTTTAGTATTGTTGGTATAACAACAAATGTTGCACTTTCTTCTGGTATTCCATTTTCAAAGTTCATCTTTGGTATTAATATAGGATTTTTAAATTTTCCCATAAGGTAATTTTGAATTCTTAGATAAATTTCTGTAATTGGTATATATGCTATAATGCAAGAAATTATTGAAAATATCATATTTTCAGTACTATTATAAATATAGAAATAAAGAACTATGCAAAAATATAGTGGAATTAAAATATTCATAGAAACATACATTCTAGCTCTTTGATTTATTGATAATTTTTTATGTTTATTTATTTCTAAAGCATCATCTAGTTCTGAAATACCTTCTTTTATTAAATAATAGCCAACATGTGATTTTTTAACATTTTCTATATCTTCTGAATTTTCATATCTTTTACATAACTCAATAATTTTTTCTGCAATATAAATTTCGGAAATTTTTGTTTTTTTCGACTTTTTCTCTATAATATTTCTGTAGTAGCTCTTACTTTCCTCATCCATTTTATTATAAACGCCAGAAGGATCAAGTTTTAAAAGTTCTTCAGAAGCATTCATATAACTAAATAATTCTGCAAAATCAATTCTATTTATTTCTTTAATACTTGTTATACAATTTCCCATAGATATCTTTATATTTGCTATATTAAAGTGTTCTTTTTGTATAACCTCAGAAATTGTAAGACCTACCTTTTGTATTTCTTTTTCTAATATATTCTGATAATTAACCGCTTTTTTTCCATATTTCTTTAATTTATAAGATAAATACTCAACAAATGAATATTTTAATTTTTCTTCATTAAATTTTAATTGGTTTGCAGAACTTATAAATTTTAAGTTACTATTACTCTTATTTTCAACTAATCTCTCAATAATACTTTCTGCTTTATATTTTTGAAGTTGTGATGAATAAATTTTCTCGCAAAGTTCTCTAATATGTGAAATAATCGAAATTTTAATAAAAATTCCGACACTAGACAATTCTTCCATACTAAGAAGTTTTTTTCTTTGATAGCTTTTAAGTGCAATATCTATTGTTTCTCTATCGATTTTACAATCCGAAAAGGCTACAATTTCTTCTGCTAAAACATAAATCCTTGCAAAACCAAAATACTTATCATTAGAAAGACCAACTAAATTTTTATATTTTTTTAAAGGTAACTCTTTTTGAATAATTTTTACTGTTTCTTCAATTACATAAAAGTTGTCTAAAATCCATTCTCCTGCTGCATGTATTTTTATTCCTAATTTTAAATGCTTAGTAAGTAAATTATAAGTTTCTAAAATAAATTTGTAATCATCTATTAATCTATAAATCGGATATGTGTTTTTATTAGAAGAACTTTTAATACTATGTTCTGAAGCAGTTTTTTCAATATGTTTTGCAAATTGATTCTTATCTAGAAGTGTTCCATTCATATTTAACTTTTTGTAATTTTTCATAAATTTCCCCTTAAAATTCTTTTTTTCTATTTTTTCCATAATTTTATTAAATATGCAAAAATATATTTATCATAATTTTTGTAATAAAATATTGTTTCTTAAATAATATAAATTAAGAAATTAATTAAGTTTATTTAGGAGTTTTTTATGTTTGTTTTTAGTAAAAAAAGAATTATTTTTATAAATTTAAGTATTGTTGTATCAATTTTAATCTACAGCTTAAGTTCTAGCTCTTTTTCTCGTACTCAACTTGCTTCTTCAACACCTGTATCTAATCATACAATAATACTAGATGCTGGCCATGGAAGTCCCGATGGAGGAGCCACTGGTGCAGATGGTTCTATAGAATCAAATTTAAATTTAGATATTGTACTCAAACTTCAAAATTTATTAGAGAGTTCAAATTGTACAGTAGTTTTAACTCGTTCTGATGAAAATGGAATCTATGAAGTTGATAGTAACACAATAAGAGAAAAAAAAATATCTGATATGAAAAATAGAGTAAACATTGCAAACAATTCAAATGCAGAAATGTTTGTATCTGTACATATGAATAAATTAGAACAAACACAATATAGTGGTTGGCAAACTTTTTATAAAAATCAAGATGAAGATAGTAAAAAAATTGCTGAAAGAATACAACTTAGCTTAAATAGTTTTTTAAAAAAGGAAAATACTAGAACTATAAAATCAATTTCAGGAATTTATCTTACAAAAAACGTTCAAATTCCTTTAGTATTAGTTGAATGTGGTTTTTTATCTAATACTGAGGAGAACAAATTACTTCAAACAGACTCATACCAAAATGAACTTGCTTGGAGTATTTATATTGGAATAATGGATTATTTGACAATGTAATTTTATTATATTATACTTTCTTTAATAGTTTTGAGAGGGTGTTTCTAATGGGATTATATGGTGATAAAAAAGATTATGAAGAAATGGTTAAAGAAAACATGATAAAAGCAAGACTTTTATATAACCTTTCTCCTGAAAGGCAAAAAAAAGTTTTAGAATTATTGCAAAAAAAAGAAAAAATTATGGCTCAAAATGGATTTTGGGCTAATATAAAATTAAATTATATAAATAAAAAAATTGAAAAAATTACAAAATAAAAAAAGTGAAATTTAAGGTTTTTCCTTAAATTTCACCTTTTTATTTATCTCATCAAATAAGAAAAAATTACTGAACTTAATTTTAAGCTATTATGTTTTAATGTACCATCTACAGTTGTAAGTAAATCTTCTTCTATTAGTTCATATTTTGCTTTTGCAATATTTTCATAATCAATTAATACTTGACCTTTTTGTTCTTCAGTTTCATATTTTTCAAGCATTTCTTTTGATATTTCTGTATTACTTGCAACAACAACATCTATAGCATCTTTTCCTAAATATTGTTCTAAAACATTTATATGGTCACTTACTCCAAATCCATCTGTTTCGCCTGGTTGTGTCATTGCATTACATATATACATAACTTTTGCTTTTGCTTTTCTAATAGCTTCTACTACATCTTCACATATAACATGTGGCATAACACTAGTATATAAGCTTCCTATACTTAAAATAATTAAATCTGCATCAGCAATTGCTTCAAAAACTTCTGGTAAAACATGTGGTTGTTCTTTATAGAAGAATCTTTTATATTTTTTGTTTGCTTTAGTTATTTCTTCTTCTCCTTCTATAACTTCACCTGTAGTTGTTTCTCCCATTAATGTTAAGCAATCCTCTGAAAGTGGTAATACAGTTTGTTTAACATCTAATATTTTGCTTAAATATTGAATACTTGTTTTTAAAGTTCCTGTTTCATTTATTAAAGATGTTAAAATAAGATTTCCAAGTGCATGACCATTTAATTCACTATATGTAGATAATCTGTATTCCATTACATCTCTAACTTCATCTGGTAAAGTAGATAAACTACTTAAAACCTTTCTAATATCTCCAACAGCTGGTGTTGAAAATTCTTTTCTAAGTCTTCCAGTACTACTTCCATCATCTGAAACTGTGATAACTGCTGTTATATCAACAGGGAAATATTTAAGTCCTTTTAAAACAAATGATGTTCCTGTACCTCCACCTAGTATAACGACTTTCTTTTTTTTCTGCATAATACGCTCCTCAAGATAAATTTTATATTTCGCTTCTACCTTCTAAAGCCTTTGTAAGAGTAATTTCATCTGTATACTCTAAATCTCCACCAACAGGTATTCCTCTAGCAATTCTAGTTGTTTTTATTCCCATTGGTCTTAAAAGTTTTGAAATATACATTGAAGTTGCTTCCCCCTCAACTCTAGGGTTTGTAGCTAATATAATTTCTTTTACATTTCCATTCATTACTCTTGTAAGTAATTCCTTTATTTTAATATCATCAGGTCCTACTCCATTCATTGGAGAAATAGAGCCATGTAAAACATGATATACTCCATTATATTCATGAGTCCTCTCCATTGCTATAACATCTCTAACATCTTCTACAACACATATTGTTGTTTCATCCCTTTTGGGGTTTGAACAAATGTTACATGGATCTGTATCTGATATATTAAAACATTTTGAACAAAAATGCAAATTCTTCTTAGCATTTAATATAGAATTTGTAAATTCTTCTGCCTCTTCATTGGTTATATCTAACATATAAAAAGCTAATCTCTGAGCTGTTTTATGACCTATACTAGGTAATTTCTCAAAGCTCTCAATTAATTTTTCAATTGAAGGTGAATAATAAGACATAATCTATTTTTCTCCTTACATTAATCCTGGTATATTATATTTTCCAAGAGCTGCTGCTTGTGCATCATCTACTTTTCTTAAAGCTTCATTTACTGACGTTAAGATTAAATCTTGAAGCATTTCAACATCATCTGGATCTACAACATCTTTTTGAATTTTAATTTCTTTAACAACTTTATTTCCAGTTACTTTTACATAAACTGCTCCTCCACCTGCTGTTGTATCAAATTCCATATTTCCTAACTCTTCTTGTGATTTTTCCATATCTGATTGCATTTTCTTAGCTTCTTTCATTAGTTGGTTAAGGTTCATACCACCAAAACCTCCCATTCCTCCTGGAAATCCTCCTCTTTTTCCCATTTTAAATTCCTCCTATATTTTATTCTATAATATTTATATCTATCCCTAAATCTCTTATTGGAGATTTAGGTGTTCCACCACCGCTAGTAGATTTTTGTATGTTCTTTCCATCCTTAAATTTTACATGGATTTCTTTTCCTGTTATTTTGTATATTTCTTTTCTTAGTTCATTATTATTTTCAACATTTTCTAAAATATTTCTATTAAAATCTGTTAATCCATTTGGAAATTCAATTTCCCAAATCAAATCATTTAATTCATTTATTCTAGTATTAATTAGAGCTGTATATAATCTTATTTTTCCATTTCGTTTTAATCCATCTATTACTCTTTTCCATGCCTCTGACATCTTATTAATATTTGTAGGATTTTTCTTTTCTTTAGTATCTTCTAATTTATATACTTCTACTTCTGGAACTTCTCCTTTTGCTAATTGCTTCATTCCAATTGTTGTATCTTGACCAAATTTAAGATTTGCAAGCTTGTTTTCAAGTTCTGTTAATCTTTTTTCTATAGCTGATCCACCAGTATTAGAATATGTTTCTTCCATACAAGCTTTAATAACTCCAGTTTGGAACATAATTGTTTTTTGAGAAGACCATTTTAAATCATTTTCTAAATCTGATAATTGATAAATAATATTTAATAATCTTTCTTCATCTGTTATATCTGCTAAATTTTTTATTTCTGCAATTTCTTGCTGTGAATATAAATTTAAATTATTTGTAGATTTATAAACTAAAATATCTTTAAAATATTTTATTACTTCCCATAAGAAATTATATAAATCTTTTCCATCATCTATAACATTATCAACCGCTTCTAATGAAGCTATTGTATTATGTTCTAATATTCCACGAGCTAATTTATTTATGTATTCTAAGCTTGGAAGCCCAACTAATTCTTTAACTTCCTCTATTGTTATGTTTTCTACTGACTCTTGACTACATCTTTCCAAAATACTTATAGCATCTCTCATATGTCCTTCTGAAAGAACTGCAATTATTTTTAAAGCTTCTTCATCAATTTTAATACTTGCCTCACTGCAAATAATTTTTAATCTTTTGATTATATCTGCTTCTGGAATTTTCTTAAAATCAAATCTTTGGCATCTTGAAAGTATTGTCATTGGAAGCTTTTGTGGCTCTGTTGTAGCCAAAATAAATTTTACATGTTCTGGTGGCTCTTCTAATGTTTTCAATAGTGCATTAAATGCCCCTGTTGAAAGCATATGAACCTCATCTATTATATATACTCTGTATTTTGCTTTTGTTGGAAGAAAATTAACTTCATCTCTAATAGATCTAATATCTTCTACACTATTATTTGATGCAGCATCCATTTCAACAACATCTGTTAAAGAACCATCTAAGATTTCTTTGCAAATTTCACATTCGTTACATGGTTCACCATTCTGAGGATTTAGGCAATTTACAACTCTAGACATTATTTTAGCAGAAGTTGTTTTTCCTGTTCCTCTTCCACCTGTAAATAAATATGCATGACCAACTCTTCCAGACATTACTTGATTTTTTAATGTTTTAGTTATATGTTCTTGTCCTACCATATCTGAAAATTTTAATGGTCTAAAATTTCTATAAAGCGCTGTATATGACATATTACCTCCCAAACAAAATGACTTTCCTTAAGGAAGGCATGCGAATCACATAAATACACTACTTATCGCTGCTTTCTTCCGAACCTGACGAGATTCATAGCTTTTTATTGAAGCATACCTTCCTTAAGAAAAGCCACTCAAATTTCCGATTAGATTATATAATGGATTCTCTTATTTTGCAATATAAAATTGTTAATATTTATTTTATAAATTAAATTCTTTTAAACACTACATTTGAAAAATCTGTGATTTCTTTATGAGAAGATCCTTCTTCAATAATGCTATCTATTGGCATATCTATATTTACAGTGCCTTTATATCCAATATCATCACTTGTAGTTATAATAATATCAAAACTTACACTAAATTGAATTTGTTCTAAATTAATTCCTAAATTTTTTAATAAATTTCCATCATAGATTATTTCTTCATTTTCATTTGATATATATTTTCCTAAGTCATTAATCAAAAATCTGAATCCTAATATTCCTCCATTATTAGCTATTTCTAAGGATTTCATATCATCTATAACTCCACCTTGGTATGTTATATCTGAATTTAAATAATCTTGCTCACTATAAGTATATAAATTTGAAAGTTCTCCAGTAGGTCTTAATAATTTAATATTTCCTTTTTCAGGTGTTTTGTTTACAACAAAATTTTCTAACTTAATTTCTTTAATTGTTTCTTCTGTCTCCTGAGTTTTATCAATGTACATATAAACATCATTTACTTGCGAGATATCTATATTCCATATATGTTCTGGATCATCTGTAATATCTCCATTAACAGTACTTACAAGAAGTATTTTGGTAAGTGAAAAAGGTAATGATTTCTCACCTTCTGCATAATATTGAATAATAATAAATGCTACAATTAACAAAACTATTACTATAAGTGAAAAGAATAAAAATTTTTTTAAAAATTGCTTCATATATATCTCTCCTTCCATAATATAATTTTGTTTCATTTACCTATTATTTACCATATACTAATCTTCATCATTATTTTTTCTTGATTTATTACGTTCTCTTAAAAATTTAAAAAATTTTTTAAGCTCGTCTTCACACTCTTCTTTTAATATATATTTCTCTACCTGAATTTTATGATTAAATTTATAATCTTCTAATAAATTTAAAACAGAGCCACATGCACCTGTTTTATTATCATCAGTTCCTATATATAGTTTCTTAATTCTAGCATTTATTAATGCTCCTGCACACATTGAACAGGGCTCTAATGTAACATACATTTCGCAATCTAAAAGCCTCCAAGAGTCTAACTTTTTGCAAGCTTTTTTTATTGCTAATATTTCTGCATGATCTGTAGCATCTTTTTTTGTTTCTTTAGTATTATGTGCTCTAGCTATAATTTTTCCGATTCTTTACTATTACAGCACCAACTGGAACTTCTTCTATTTCTAGAGCTTTTCTTGCCTCTTTTAAGGCTTCTTTCATAAACTTTTCTTCCAAAACTTTTACCTCATTTCAATTTGCATTAATTATAACTTAGAAATTAAAGGATGTAAAGTTATTTTGGTTTCGGTATAGTAAAATCCAAAATTACTTGATAAAATTCTTTTAATTTTCAAGGACAGATTAGAAATTTTTATACTCTATATAATATATAAGTACTTATTATTTTAATATGAAAGGAGGTTAATTTGACTAAAGAACTAATAAAAAAAGCAAAAAAAGGTGATAAACACGCCTTTGAACAAATTATAGATTATTATCAAAATACTTTGTATAAAGTAGCTAGAACGAGATTAAATTCAATTGAAGATATTGAAGATGCCATACAAGAAACTATTATTTCAGCTTATAAATCTATACATAAGTTATATAACGCATCAAAAATAAAATCTTGGCTAATAACAATACTAATAAATCAATGTAATTATATTTATAAACAAAAACAAAAAGATAACACTATTTCCTTTGATTTAATTGAAGAGAAAAACTATATATCTGATTCATACCAAAATAATTCAAATATAGAATTTGATAGTTTAATGAAAGTGTTAAACAAAGATGAAAGAACAATATTACTTTTATATTATTCAGAAGGATATAATACAAAAGTAATTGGAAAAATTTTAAATATTAATGATAGTACTATAAGAAACATAATATCAAGGGCTAAGAGAAAAATTGAAAAAGAATTAAAGGAGGATAGTATATATGGATGATATCGATAAAATACTAAAAAACACTCTTTCACAAGATATAAAATCTCCACAAAGTTATAAAGCCAAAATAAAAGAAACTATAAACTCATTAGAACCACAAAAAAGAATATATTATAGAAATAAGTTAAGTCTAGCAGCAGCTTGCTGTTTTGTATTTTTAATTACAGGAGTTGTATTTGCCAAAGATATCGAGAAAATCTTTGTAGAAAAATTCCGTTCTCTAGGTCAAGGAGTTTCTACAGCAGTAGAAAATGGGTATGTAGCAAAATCAGAAATGCCTTTAATCGAAAAAGATATGTTACTTACAAACAAAAATACTGGTGAGATAATTGATACAATACACACAAAGGCAAAACTAGAAAATGCAGTTATTGCAAATGGAAGAATAGGAATAGAAGTATATTTTGAATTTGATAGCAAACTAAACAATTATGCAAATATTGGTAAAAATACTGTAGATGGTAATATTGATTATGAAAATTCTCATCATTTTGAATTTAATGATATATTTGTTTTAGATGATGAATATCATATACTTGCCCTAGCACCTAGCGGAATTGAAAAATGTGAAAACTATTTTACAGTCAATAATTTATCTTATCCAAATAATAATGAAGCAAATGATATAATAAATAGTATAATAAATAATATAGACAATAATGATTCTAATTTAATAAAAACAAATGTTGAAATTTATTTTAGATATGATGAAACGCTTAAGCCTAAAAAACTTTGTTTATCTTTTGGAGAATTTAATTTGATACCTAAAGTAGAAAGTAACAAAAATATAGAAGTTAATATGAAATCTGATGATAATTGGTTTATGGAAATAGACATACCAGAAGAATTATATGATACGACAGAAGAATATTATAAAGTTACAAAATGTGAAAATGAAAATTTTAATGTGTATACAGCTAAAGTTACAAATACAGGATTTGAAATAGGACTAGTAGTAACAAATGCAGAAAAACCAGCATATCCATTCAGAATGGATGAAATTTTCTTAAGTAAAGAAGAAGTTTATTCAGGAGATTACACACGAGAAAGCTATATAAACTTTTACGGAGAAGAGTTTGTTGAGCTAGCAGAAAATTATTATAGACAATTTTCTTTAATAAGAACTGATGGTTGTGTTTGGGGATCTCCGTGGATACAACGCACTGAAGGATGTTATGTAATAAATTCAAAAGGAGAAAAATTTTTATTTGACTACAAAAATCATAATCGTACAGAATCGCCAATAAAAGACAAATATTGTTTTAATGGTTGGTTCTCAATGACAAGATTTGATGCTACTGATAACATTACAGTTGTTATTGATTTTGATGGACAGCCAGTTCGTATAGAATTGGAAAAAGAAAATAAATAGTAAAAAAGGGAATAATTAATTATTCCCTTTTTTATTATAGAGAAAAAAGAAAATTTTTAAAATTAATGCAACAAATATTGTACTTTTAATATCTATTATATAAGATTAATTAAATTAAAGGAGAAAATATGATATCAATCAAACTAGTAAAAAAAGCAAAAAATGGTGATAAAGAAGCATTTAATGATTTAATAATTTATTATCAAAATGATTTATATAATATTGCTAAATGTAAGTTACATAATGAAGATGATGTTTGTGATGCAATTCAAGAAACAATTTTAAATGCTTATAGTCATATAGATTCATTGAAAAATTCTTATAAATTTAAATCATGGCTTATAAAAATACTAATAAATGAGTGCAACAAAATTTATTTAAAATATAAAAATAATTGTCTTGAAATTAATGATGAATTAATATTATCCACTGAAGATATTGGTAGTTCAAACATTGAGTTTTTAGATCTAATTAACAAGCTAAATAAAGATGAACAGGAAATATTTATTTTATATTATAAGGAAAAATATAGTACAAAAGAAATATCAAATATTTTGAATATTAATGAAAATACTATACGTAGTAAGATTTCAAGAGGTAAAGAAAAAATAAAAAATAGTTTAAAGGAGGGTTTATAAATATGGACAAATTAGATAAGAAATTAAAATTATTGTTTAAAAATAATAATTTTAAAATGTCAAATAAATATATTAATATCATTAATGAAACATTATCTCAAATTCCTGATAATAAAACTTTTTACAAAGCTAATTTTAAAAGTTTAAGACTTGTATTAGCAACAAGTTGTTGTCTATTAATTTTAATAACAGGAGTTAGTTTTGCAAAAGATATAAGCGAAGTTTTCCAAGGACTTTTAAGTCATGATAAAGGTATTATATCAGCTATTGAAAATAATTTTATAGAAACTAATTCAAGTAAAATTATTGAATCAAATAATGTAAAAGCTTTTATTGATAGTGTTTTAATGGATGATTACAAATTATGTATTTCATTATCATTTGAATTGCCACCAGAATATTCTAAAAATAATATACATCGAATTCATATTCCAAATATTATAATTTATGATGAAAATAATAATATTTTATACAAAATGATTATGAAAAAAACTGATTATTCTTTTTTTAATAATTTAGACGTTGATATAAATAATTTTTCATATGAAACTTCATCAGATATAGGCTGGGTTGATAAAAAAGAAAATACATATTCATTTTCTTATATAATAAGCTCTGATGGCTTTCCAAAATCAAAATCTATAAATATAAAATTTGATGAATTAAATTTTATTGATAGGAACTTATTATATTATAATTCTCCAAAAACTTATCTAGAAATAATGAAAGATGCTACCTTATTTACAATAAATGGAAATTGGACATTGAATTATGATTTATCGGAAAAAACATATAATAGAGAAAATTATACATACACCATAAAAAATTATAATGAATATAATTTTTGTTTTCCAAAGGAAATTATAGTTACTAAAACAGGATGTAAAGTAGAATTTTCTTATGATTTGCATAATATCAAAAAACGGTGAAGATATTTCAATTAATAAAGATGCCTGTATAAAAACAAAAAGTGGAAAAGAATTTAGAGGAATGGGTGAACATGAATATTGTGGGTATAATGCAAAATGTAATTATAATTTTGATTTAAGTACTTATGATTCCACTGATTTAATGGAACTTATTATTCCTTTAGATAATGGAAATGATATAATATTAAAATTAGAAAAATTAATACATAATAAATGAGAACGTAAATGTGCTAAAGTAAGTTTGTGCTCTACTCGTAATTTCAAATAAAATATAGGCGGTCAAAAGACCGCCTATATCCATGTAGTGAGTTAAAAAGTTAATGCATCATCATTTTTGCAACATAAATAATTTTAATACCAAGTGTAGTATCTCATAACAACTTTAACTGGATGAAAAGAGTCAACATCGTCAGATGTATAATGCCACTTGTATTTAGTATCTCTGATAAACCTAATCCAGTCAGCTTTCGAATCTTCTGATTTGTTTATCGTATGACCCCAAGCTGTTCCCAGTTCATTTTTAAGTTCATCAATTAAAGTGACTTTTACAACCTGATCTTTATTATACCCACTCTTTCCAGTAGCTATTACTTCAAAAGCTAAGTAATTCCCGTCATAAAAAGTACGCCAATTTCCAAAGTGATCTCCACTTTCAAATGAAAAAGGATCTGTTTCATCCCACATTCTGGGGATTGCTGTTATTTCGGCAGGAATTTCAAGAATAGAATCTTCTGAAGAAACATTCATCTGATATTCTACCGTTGTGGCAACCTTTCCATCAGGAAGTACTTCTTGCTTAATGACTTCTCCCTTTACAACATTTTCCTCATTCTGAGGTTCAGCCGCAAAAGCCGTTGTGCTGAAAGCGCCAAACATCATAAGCATTGCCAAGAATAAGGCCTGAATCCGAGTTAATGTTTTTTTCATCATGATAAATCCTCCTATTGATTGTTGTTTTGTATAACTCACTACATGTAATCCCACTGCATAAATTATCATGCAATAGAATTTTTATATCATGCCTCTGCACAATACTCATATATATTAGCACATAATCTATTAAATATATAAAAATAATAGGATGTACTAGAAAATATAAATTTTATATACCTAATTTACCAAGAATTGCTTCTATAATATTTTTCCCTCCTGGTTTCACATATTCTTTCATATTCAAATATTCTTTCAATCTTTTCTCTTCGCACTCGTATGTCATAGCTTCAGTTGCAAATCCTATACAGCCTCTTATAGCATTTACTGGCTTACCGTATTTTTTTCCAATAATTGGATAAATATCTCTTTCTAAATTATTATCATAGTAATTGCTTAAAGTTGTTAATAAATATATCGCATCAATCATGTATTTTGTTCCTTTATGTGAAAGGTTATATCCTAAATATAGTAATTCATTTTGGATTTTTTCTCTAAGTAGTGCTTCTTGAGCTTTATCTCTGTCAAATATATGTAAACTCTCTTTAGTATTTATTAAGAGTTTAATCTTCTGTATAATAGACGATAAATCTGTACTTTTAATAACATAATCATACAAATATTTGCTTGAGGTTATATCTGTTTCATTAACTTCACAATCTGAAATTAAAATAATAGATTTTCTTAATTTTCTCTTAGTTATTAATTTATTTATTTTCATTTCTTTATAATGTTCATAAGCTGCATCTATTAAAATTAAATCAATATTATAATTTAACAATGAATATACAATTTCCTTATTTGTACTTGCAATAGAACAAACTTTCACATTTTTAATATCTTTATGAATTCTGTTTATTAAGTTTTTACAATATTTCAAATTTTTAGTAATTATTAATATATTATCCAAAAAAATCTCCTTTATTTTATTCCCTTAAATAGTAAATACTAGTTTGTGTCTAATACGGTGCAAAAAATAAAAATTTTTTTCTACTATGTTCTATTATTTTTTGATACTTTTATATTTTTGTGGTAAAATATAGATTATATTGTTCATTTGGACAATATTTTGCTGTTAATTTTGAATACTTTCTAGAAATTCAGCAAAAAAGTGGAAAATGATATTATACTTACTAGCTCAAACATTAAAACAACTAGGAGGATTGCACTATGAAAACATTAGCTCGCATTAATGTACTGATTATGGCAATAATACTAGCCGCTTTTTCCACTGGGACAGTTGCTTTTGCATCTGAACCATCAAATCAAGCCAACATTATTAAAGGAAACATTGTTGATGTATCTCAAAATAATGATGGCTCAACAGAAACCACATATGAATTTAAAGTCACACCAGATAAAGTAAATGAAAATGGAGTTGCTTTGCTGTATGCAGATGTAGATCAAACATTTAATATGACTACTTCTCATAGAGGTGCAAGTCGGTCATATGAAGGAAGCAAACTTAATGTTACTATGTCTGCAACTGATATAAATGGTTGTACTGTTAATACAATATTAGCAGCGCGACTCTACGACCATAACACTGGAAGTAAGTTAACCGAAATTCAGTGTACAGCAAATGGTCAACCTGTTCATTTATATGACTTTAGTATTACAAGTGGAAAATTATATTATTTTCAATATCTTGTTGCTTATGGAACGCAACAAACTCTCCGTGTACATATGACGATTATATCTCATAATTAATATTGAATATATAATTCATTTTCCACACAAAAAGGCTAGCAATCTAATTGCTAGCCTTTTTTGTTAATTTTATTTTCTTTATATCTCCATTAACATTTAAATTTAAAAATAATTCATCAATATTATCAGAATATGTACTAATATTATTATAATATATTGTAAACATTCCATTCTCTACATTACTATTATAATCTATATCCCCATTTTCTATAAAATATGGATTAATTTTTTCATTTATACTATTTTCTAATATAAAGTTTTCAGAATAATCAAATATATCCAGATTTATTGGTATAATTGATTTTATTTGAATAATAAATCCTGTTGCTGTCATTGTTGCATGTAATTCTTGAATTATGTCTTTGTTTAATGTGATGTATTCATATTCTCTATTTTCTAACATCTTTTCATTCAAGTTAATTTTAAAATTCCAATTTCCTGTAACATAATCTATACTATTATCTTCTTTAGTCACCTTTAATTTATTTATATTTATAAATATTTCTTTAAAAACATCTTTTCCTTTCATAAATTTAAACAATATTGATTCTGTATATGTTTCATTATCAATTTTTAAAGTTTCTTTATCTCTTGTAATAAGATTTACTAAATTGCATTTATCTTTTTGACTATAGTTTGTATCATAAATAACATCTTCGTTTTCATCCATAATTATATAGTCTTCCAATCTTATTGAATTTATTGTAGTGTTATTATACTTATAAGTAAAAGCTATATCTAAATTTAAATTGTCTATTATCAAAGATTCTAGCTTTACTCCTACATCATTACTATATACGTATTCCATATCTACATTTTGTATATATCCGTTTTGAACTGCCGTTTCTATTGCTGGTGTTGTATTAGTAAATATTGATTTTATGAAATTAGCTATATCTTTAGCAAAAACAATTCCTGTTGTCATTATACCAATTGTAATAAATATAACCGCTACTTTACTAAATTTTTTCATAGTATTTTGCATCTTTACTCTTTTTATAAATCTTTGAGCGACTTTTTTAGTTGAAGGAGGCACTATAGATTCATTATTTCTTTTTCTTCTATAGTATTCTAATAATAATTTATCCATTTCATCTAATTCTTGATTATCATTCATTTGAATTGCCTCCTTTCATTTTGTTTTTGAGCTTTGCCTTTGCTCTTGATATTTTACTTTTTATAGTATTTATATTTTTGTTTAACATATTAGAAATTTCACTTATTTCAAATCCATCATCATAATATAATTTTAAAATGATTTTTTCATCTTTGTTCAGTTTCTCCATCAGTATATCGAAATCAAGTTCTCTGTTAATATCTTCCATTGGATTTTCTAGTAAATTATTTTCTGTTAATATTGTTTCTCTTTCTAAAATATTTATATTTTTCACTTTTCTATTGTAGATTTTATTACATTCATTTTTTAATACTTTAATAATCCATGAATAAAAATATTCTTTATTTTCTAATTTATGTAAATTTTTGTAAAATATTATTAGAGTCTCTTGTATAGCATCATTTACATCTGCTTCGTTTTTTAGTCTGTCATATGCAATTCTATATAATTTAGGTAATATAATTTGTACTAATTCTTCTAATGCTTTCGTATTTCCTTTTAGAATTTCATCCATTAGTTCTTTCAAAACTATTTCTTCCCCTTTCATATAAAAAAATAGTATATGCAAAATATGCATATACTTTGAACTTTGGTGTGTCTAGAGGGACTCGAACCCCCATCGGTCGCTTAGGAGGCGACTGCTCTATCCTGCTGAGCTATAGGCACATTATACTTTTATATTATAATAGAATAATATTCAAAAATCAAGTAATTCTTTATGTATAAACAAAGAGTGCCACGCATTGTGGCACTCCTTGCAAAATCATTTTTTAATTATGAGATTTCAATGTCTCCAGTTGTTGTGGTTACATGAATATCAGCCGTATGCTCTCCGTCACCAGAACCATTACAATAGGCATCTCCCGTTTTGGTTCTAATTGTCTGCATTATTGTTTTGATATTATAAAGCTCAATCGATACGTCCCCAGAATTGCTGTTAACGTTAAGTTCAATATCCTGCTTGGCAGTAGTACTTACTGTAACATCTCCTGTGCTTGTATCAATATCTGCTTTTACAAACTCAGCATCAATGTCCACTTCTCCAGAATATGTCTGAATCCTGAAAGCATCTGCCTTTGTATTAGCCACTTCAACGTCTCCCGTTTTTGTCTCAACAAAAACTTTCTCACTGGCAGTAAGTTTGCTGATATCTACCTCTCCTGAACAAGTATCAATGCTAACTGTTTTGGCATAAACTGTATCAGAAAGTTCGATATCTCCTGTTGAAGTACTAATCTCAATCTCATCAGCCGAAATATCATTGGAAACTTCCACTTCACCAGAAGCCGTTTCGATTTTCAAGCAATGAGCCTCAACATAATCTGTGACCTCTACATCTCCTGTGCTTGTCTTAATATTAATAGTGCTCAAATCACGGAGCTTTTCCAAAGAAACATCTCCTGAGCTCGTATTTACATTAAGTTCATCTACCAAAATCTTTCTGGAAATCTCAATGTCTCCTGTGCTGCTGGTTATGGAAATTCTTCTGAATCTGCTCTCACGCGGTACAAGTACTTCAAGGTACAAAAGTCCAATTACAATTCCAGACTTTATTCTGGTTTTTACACAGAATTCTCTTTCTACAACTTCTGTAGTAAATTCAATCGCCGGAACTTTGATTGCATTTCCCTTAATTGCAACTTCAATGTCAGATACATCTGCCACAGAAACTTTAACATCCAGGCTAGATGAATCCACATTTATACGATTTACATCAACTGTACTCTGTGTTCTCCGTTCATTAAGAATCCCATCGTTCTTTGTGAAAGTGGCTTCTTTTTGACACTCATCCTTTGACCAGTCATCCTTTGGGTGCTCATCATTTGGCATGATATCTTTTGCCATCTCACTCATAGCAGTAGCAAGCATCTTCCGAAATCCATTCATACTAAACATGTTTTTCCTCCTATTTGTTGTTGAAGTTTTTAGTTACATATTGGAGATTATTCTTCATCACAGTCACATACAATCCAGGCTCTAGCCATACTGAAACCCTCAAATGCAGTCCACCAACCTGCTTCTCCAAATGAAGCAATTGGTCTTCCAGAACCTCCAAACAGTATAGCATCACTTACGCCTTTTAATGTTATCTGAATTGAATCTAAATCTTTCCATACTCCATTGTATTTTTTCAAATTTTCAGTACTTGTACATACAGCATCCCATGCTTCTTCCACTGTATAATCGTACTTTTCATGGAGCTCTTTAATTAGATAACCTAAAAAGGCAAATCTTTGCTCAGGACTTCCTATCCTGCTTTTTCTCTCGGGCCATACATTTTCTGCTTTAATAGTCCACCAGACAATATTATGTCCATATGTTGTACCTCCAGCAGTGTAACATAGTTCGCCGTCTTTCCCCAAACAGGGCTGTTCTACTTGTGACTTGAAATCCGGAATCTTTGATTTTATTGCTTTAATGATGTTTTCTTTTATTTCCGCCTCCTCCTCAGATTTAGGCGTATAACAGAAAATGTCATCATTTTCGGAAAGAGTACTTACCCTTACCTCCTGAAATACGTTGTTTAAAGTTACGTCATTCGTTTCCCGTTTCATACGTTTTTCCTCCTGTTTTTTTGCTATATATTATTTTACCATATTTAGATTCTTTTTTCAAGTTATGTAAACCCAAATATAAAAAACTTATTTTTCTCGCAAAAAAAGTTCCAGACTATTTTGAGTCTGAAACCTTTATAAAATTATATTTTGTATCTTCTGTGTTTAAAACTTTCATTACATATCCATTATAAATTCCACCATCACTTGCTGATAAATCTATATCCAAGCTTAAATTGCAAGTGAACTTTTCATTATAATTATTAGTTAAATGGATTGTAAATGAAATAGTAGGTGATATTTGTTTTAAATCCACATTTGCACTTCTTAAAATACTACCATCAAAGGTAATCGAACCATTTGTACTATTTACTTCGCACCCTTTTAATATATCTTTATTAACAAACCCCAAAGATATAGGATTTGTACAATCAGTATAAAAAATATTATCATTATAATCTGAAGACGAATCTTTTTCATTAGTATTTGTAATTTTAAATAATATTCCATCATCTCTGTAATTCTCTAATTCAATATATTTTCCACAATCAAATGGATTTTTGTAATTAAAAGACTTTGTTCCATCACTCGAATTAGTAGAAAATTTTATATTATCTATATACATTTCGTTTAATGTATTTTCAGCAGTAATTGCCTGACTTTTTTTAGTATTATCTATATAGATTTCCATATCTGTAAATTGGCTGATGTCAATACTTTTTAATTGTCCATCGCTATTGTCTACTGCATTTGCACTGCTATATAAAATAATCTTTCCTATTTTAAAAACAGGTTGTTTATTTTCTTCAACAAATTTCTCTGACGCATCAGCATACACTGCTTTTCGCTTTTCTACTACAAAAATTTGCTTATATGCAAAAAATACAGTAATCATTAATATTAAATCAGCTAAAATAATTAGCTTAATATCCAAAGATTTTCTTTTTTTCAAACTTTTACACATTCCTTTTCATTTTATAATTCTTTATATAAAGATTCCATTATAGAATATACTCTATTTGACCAATTTGTATCACTTGCATATCTGATATTTACTCCAGCCACTGTTGGGCCATTATAATAACTTCCAACAGCTGTTTCACCATCATATATTGGGGTACCTGCTTCATTTAAATAATATTTTGCTAAAACTTTAGCAACAAGATCTATACCATATTGGTAACTCTCAAATGTATATGATGACGCAAATGGAGAAGAATCATATGATCCATATCCAAATAAATTTTTCTTTTGTCTTGATATATTTGACATTCCCCAATTGCTTTCATGTATTCCTATTGATGCTAAAAATAATCCATTTATATTGTAATTTTGCTCTGCCTGATAAAAATACTCTGCGCAGTTTTCTATTATATGTTCTCTATCTTTTTCATTATTTGAAAGAACTCTTATAAAATCATCTCTTGTAAGCCCACTTGGTTTATTTAATGCCATAGCACTATTTACACTAACTAAAATTCTTTGTTTTCTACATAACTCTACAACTTCTGGATAAATTGCTGATGAAGTAATAAGATCATTTTTAACATATCCATTTAATCCATCAACAGTTACATAACTCCATTCTTCTTTCACTGAAAGAATTTTTATATCTATGTATGGATATATCATACATACAACATGTTCTTCATCTTCAGCAGCACTTTCATACATTGTTGCAACATCAGATGTATATAATATATCTCCAATATGTGCTTGCATATTATACAAAAATTCTGAAGTTCCCTTTTCAATTACTTCTGTTACAGCTTCTGTTTTAGTTATCTCACTAATTATATTTTCATTTATTAATTCGCCATTTTCATAAGTTCTAATAACAGTTTGATCTAAATATCCTATTCTACCATTTTCTATTATAACCTCTTCATTTAATGGTAATTGGTTATTATCAACATACGTTGTTTCATAAGGAATTTGAATTTCTGATGTTTTTATTTCTTTTGTTGTTGATGAACTAATATTATTAGAAATAATTTCCATCATTTCTATAGGAAATTGATTTTGCTCATATTCTGCAATTGCAACTTTTTCTTCTTCTGAGGTTGCAAATATGCTATTACTATGTACTAATGTAAAAAACATAATAACAAATAAAAGCCCTATTATAGCTCCGAAAATGTTAAACTTTTTATCTACAACACAAATCCTATTGAATTTTACATTTTCTCTAGGGTCCTTGATTTCTTTTGGTTTAGCTCGTCCATATCTTATGTCTTTTACTTCTTTAAAAAGGTCAGAAAGTGATTTATCATCATAATTATTATTAATTTGATTCATATTTACTTCCTCCCTTCCTAAAAAAATATCTATTTATCCTATTTTATTTATCCAATAATATTGTATATTATTTAAAAGTCTATAGCAATAGTTTTTTCTGGAATTTGAGTTACATTTTGGTTACACAAGATTAAAATTATAAATCCAATAATTGATTTTTATAATAATTAACTATATAATTTAATTATAGATTTTTATATGAAGGAAAATATAATTATGAATGAATTTTGGATTAAAGTTATAGTTAATATTGTTGTTGGAGTAATTGTTGTTCTTGGCTTTTTTACCTTTTGGGGACGTAGCGCAGGATGGTTTGTAGAAGGTGGATTTGTTTATGAGTATTTAAAAAATAGAAAAGCCAAAAAACGTCAATTAAAAAATCAAAATAGAAAAAAATAGAAATTACCATTCTATATTTTCAATAGGTAATGGATTATTATTTATTTTAATACTTTCTGTTGTTCCGTTTTTGAAATATATTACTTTATCAGCCATAGGTGCAATAGCTGTATTATGAGTAATTATAATAATCGTCATATTTTCTTTTCTACAGGTATCTTGCAATAATTTTAAAATTTGCTTACCTGTATTATAATCAAGTGCACCTGTTGGTTCATCACATAATAATAATTTCGGATTTTTAGCTATAGCTCTTGCTATAGCTACTCTTTGTTGTTCCCCACCAGAAAGCTGTGAAGGGAAATTTTTTATTCTATCTTTTAAACCTACTTTTTCTAATACTTCTATTGGATTCAAAGATTCTTTGCAAATTTGAGTAGCAAGTTCAACATTCTCAACAGCTGTTAAATTTTGAACTAAATTGTAAAATTGAAAAACAAATCCTATATCTTCTCTTCTATACTTTATTAAATCTTTATTTTTCAATTTATCTATTCTTTTCCCGTCAACTACAACTTCTCCTGAAGATGCTGTATCCATTCCACCTAAAATATTTAATGTAGTAGTTTTACCAGCACCGCTAGGTCCAACTATTACTACAAGTTCACCTTTTTCAATAGTAAAGTTTGTATTATTTAAAGCATTTATAGTAACTTCACCCATTTTATAAATTTTTTCAACATTTTTAAATTCTATATAAGACATAACTTCACATCCTTTATTTTTTACTTTCCACATTATAACACAAAAAAGATTCTAATTAAACAATTAGAATCTTTCTTTATAAATTTTATTTTAAAGCTACAGTCATACTAAATTTAGAAATTGCATTATCTATTTCAGACTGAATTGTTGATGTTGGGATATCCTCTACTCCAGAATATTTTTCCATAACCCTAATTGATGAGAATAATAAGCTTTGAGATTTATCTCCATCATCTACATATTTAGTAAATTTAAATTTAAGTGTTTGACTTTGCTGTGGCTCTAACACTATATCTGATATTGAAGTTCTATTTCTTGTTTCACTTGGCAAAACAAGAACAACTTCCTCTGTTTCAATTCCATCTGCAACAACTACTGTATAGTTAGATCTATTAGTTAATTTTACTTCATAAACTTCTGAATCATAATTAACCATTTTATCAATAACATCTATTTTTAAATATTCGTTTTCAGAAATACTTTTTACATCTGTATGATAAATATATTCGCCAACATTCATTAATACTTCACTATCTTCTCTATAAAAAGCTATCTTTTCTGAAGTAAATGCATATGTACTATTTGTTAATCCTGTTGCTAAAAGATCATCTGTATATTTAACTTCATAAACATAGATATCTTTTCCATCATACATTGTGTTTGAGTAATCTTGTATTGAATAGTGTTTTGGAACTGGCATTTTTACTAAAACATGATCCATAAACTTTTCTACATTATTATTATATTCATATTTTCTACAATCTTCAGATAGCATATTAAATGCTTTTTGATAGTTTCCTTCATTGCAATATCCAATATACTCTTCTAACATCTCTTCTATTGTGTTTTGAAGCGATTTTGGAACCGAAGAAGTAGAATCTATAACTGATTTATGAGCTTCATATGTAGTAGTAGGCGCTTTTTCAATCGGTTTATGTTTTAAAAAATAATTTATTAAAAATATTGAAAGCCAAATTAAAAATAGTAATAATATTAAATTTCTATATTTTCTAAACCAACGTCTAAATTTTAATCTAAATTCTATAAAATTCATAGTTTAAATTTCCTTTCTTATATAACTGAAAATGATAAATCAAAATCATTTAGTGCATTTTCTCTAACAACAAAATTTATATCTTTACCAGAATTTTTACCACTAAGTGGATCAGACATTGTTATCCATAAAATATAGTAATCACCATTTCTCTCAAAGTTTGTATGATCTAAAGAAAGAACTTTTGAAAATTTTGATTCTGCATATTCTTCAAAACTACTTAATGTTGGAAAATAGTTTTCTTTAAAATCATCATACAACATATCATATGCTTTTTCATAATCCTTTTCTTCAATTGCTTCTACAAATTTAGCAACATAATATTCTATTCTATCTCTTTCGTTTAGAGATGCTACTGTATTAATTTCCATATCATTAATTTCTTTTTCTAATGCTACTGAAATTTCTTCTTGTGTTAAATTGCTATAATCTGTTCCTTTGTTTCCTCTTAAATCAAGAAAAACTAAGATTACAACAATAAGAATTCCAGCTATTATGATAATTGCATGCTTATTACTATCTTTAATTCTCATAAATATTTTTCCTTTCGTTTATTAAATAAAAATTATCCTTGTGCTTCTTTTTCTTTTTGCTTTTGATATCTTCTTCCATTTTGCTGTATTTGTGTTATAGCCATACTCTTAGAACGTGCATCAAATGCTGATTGTGATCTTCCCATGGCTTTGTTTATTTCTTCTGCTTGACTAATTCCTCTAACACGATAATTATATTTTTGTTGTGAAACAGCTAGATTTAATTGTTTCATTAGTCCTTCTATATATGGACTAGTTTGTTTCTCAACATCTCCATGACCTTCATCTGTAGATAGCAAACCTAATCCAGATTCTCTAATTAAATCCATTGATGATGCATTAGAATGTGTAATAAAATCTCTATTTATAGCATTTGTAAGATTACTAGCTATCATTGATCCTGTTTCCATATCGTCTAAAGATACAATTTCATTGTTTATATCTCTACCATCTGTAACTGCAAGTAAATGACGTGCAGCAATAAGTTCTTGAATTAATCTTTCTATCTCATTTGCTTTTGATTTTATCTCTTTATCTGTTACAGAATTCTTCATTGCATCAATTCTAGCTTTACTACTTGCTTCTGTATAGAAATCTTTTAATTCTCTTTGCATTGCTGCAAGTTGTTGTTTTTCTTTAAATATATCTGCTGCAAAGTCAGTTTTTGTTTTTTTAGCATTTACATATTTTTGTAATGTTCCATCTGGATCCAATTCTGCAAGTTGATCTTGTAGTTCTTGCATTTTAAATTGTTTGCTTTGTGATCTTATATTATTTGCTTCTCTTCTTTTTTGTTCTGCTATTTGTTTTTGTTTTGCTGCTTCTTGTTTATGAGCATCTGCTTCTGCTTGTAATCTATTTCTTTCTCTCTTAGATAAATTTCCTGATTTCTTTTTCTCTAAAGCTTTTGCAGCAGCCGCTTCTTCCTGTCTTGCCTTTTCTTCTGCTGCTTCAGCAGCTTTATCTGCATCATCTGCTTTTTTTAGATTTTCTGGATTATCATCTGGTTGTTTCTTTAATTCATCCAATTCTTTACATTTTTCTTCAACTTCATCAAAATTATCCATTGATTCTTCATGTTTCTTTATATTATCTTCTAGTATTCCAATGTTCTGCTCTAGACTTTCTCTTTGAGCTTCTGACGCTTCTGCATAGCTTTGTGCAGCATCTGCATCATTTCTTCCTGCTGATGTATCAAATGCCTTATCCATACCTTTACCAGCAGCTGCCCCATAACCAATTGCAGATAATGCATCTGTATCTCCTGTTGCATAAGTTGCAGCAAATGCCATTATTGCAGCTGATGTAGATAAAGTTTTTCTTGCAGCAAAATCGGCAATACGACCTGCTCTTGTATTTCTTCTAAAATTACCAATTCTATTTCTAACACCACTTATCTTGTTTTTTGCATCTTGTCTTCTTTGCTTTCTTGCATCTATACTATCTTGAGCACTTTTTCGTCTTGCTTCATAATCTGCATCTGATTCATTTACTCCTCTTGCATATCCGCCACCACGTTTATCCATTTCTTTTTCAAGTGCTTTTTCTCGTTTTAGCCTTATAGCATCTGGATCATTAAGTCTTTTTTCAAGACCTGTGTCTTTCATAAAATCTTTATGTAGTTTTTCTGCAGATGTTCTTGCTTTATGGACTCCAGTTTTTGCTTTTGAAATCATATTAGTTGTTGCTTTTGCCATACCAACAGCCATCATAGCACCTGCAACCATTGATGTTTTGCTATTATCATCTTGGAATCCAAAGATTTTTCTAACAATTTTTTCACCGTCATTTATAAATTTTATACATAAAATGGCTAAAATTCCTGCTGAAAGTTGATTAAATGAACCATCGAAAAATCCTCCTTCATTTATAAGTGTAAATGCAACACCTATAAAAGAAAAGTATATTATACAATGAAACGGTTGTATTAGGATTGTATATATATATTCTTTTAACCATGTATCTAATGCTTGAGCTTTTCCATCTCCCATTTTATCTATTGAATATGTTACTGTTATTAATGGAGAAATTACTATTAAAAATGCCACTTTAAGCATACGATTTATATAAGCAATTAGATAGAATATTGTTTGAAAAACTATTCCTATGTAAACAATCATTGCAGCATCTGCAACTAGTCCTCCTCCAAGAAGTGCTTTCATGAATATCGCATCAAGTGTTTCTTCTGCGTTAGCACCATCACCAATTGTTTCATATGCTATTTTAATTGCATTTACTATTGCATCATTACAATATATAACAAATATAGCTATGTAATGCATAACAAATATTAAAGCAAGTCCGCATTACCCAGTCAAATAACATCTTTTTATATTTGGCTTTATCATCTGCAACAGATGCAAGAGCCATTCTAATACCAACATAAATTAATATTACTAATAAAATTGCTGTAGCAATTATTCTCATCATATAATACCATGTTGCAACTGTTGTTCTAAAAGGTGTTAAAAAAGACCCTTCTCTGTTTTCAAAAATATTTATTTTTAATATTTCATATTCAGTAAAAAATACTTTATATGGTGTTATTGTTCCAGGATCATCTGTATTTTCCATTGATGCGAATCCACTTACAGCTTGATTTACAAGCCATGTAGCACCAGTTACTATAAATTTAGGTATCCATAGAATAATTGATATTATACCTGTGCTCAAACCAGATATATTTTTTATATCTTCATCTGATAATCCATATATATGATAGTCATTGTCATTTGAAGCATAGGAAATAAGACTGTTTGAAAACGAAAATTCAAACAATAAAGTTATTAATATAAAAATTATTAATATTTTACTTATAACTTTTTTCAATCTTATTTCCTCCATTATTTTCTTATTAATTTTTCTGTAATAACTACTTGACCTTCATCTTTTTTTGTTGGAGCAGTATAATTTGTTGCATATGTTATTTGTTGTGTAAGAGTTTGTATTTGATATTCAGTTCTTATCTTACTTTTCTCAAACTCTATTCTTTCTGCACTATCCATTACTTTTGTTCCAGCTTCTAATTCCTGCTGTTTTTGCTCAAGTTCTTTTCTTTGTCTTTCACATTCGTCTAAATCTTTTAATAATTTGTCTGTAAGTTTTTTTACTTCATCTTTACTATCTTTTTGTATTTTTTCAATATTTGCTTTTACTTCTGTTTCTATTTTTCCTTCTAAGTCTTTTATCATTTCAGATTTTATTTTTTCTTTCTCAGATTCATCTAATACATCTTCTGATATTTTACTCATAGTTGATTCAATTGTTTCTTTTAACTCCGTCTTTGCTATTTCAGTAACATCAGTAACGTCCTTACCATCATTTTCTGCTTTTACAGTAGCTATTGTATCATCTGTTATATCTGTTCTTCCTCCATTTTCAGAACCTGGGTTAGCAAATGAAGAAGAATCCATTGATTTAAAACTGCCAACAAGTTCATCTAAATAAGCATCTGCACTAATTCCACTTGCCTGTGTAGCTTGTTGAAAGTTATCAAATATAACTTTTTTATTTTCAAATTGACTTGTTTGTTTCATAGCATCATCTAATAATGTCATATTTTTACTCATGTTAATTGGTTGGGCTTTTCCTTCTGCTGTACTATTATATTGTTGTAAATTCTTTTCCATTATACTTTGTATAGATTCTGGATTTCCTTTCATCGCATTTTTTCTAATTTCTTTATGTATTTTATTAGAAAATCTATTTACAGCTTTTTCATTCATTCCTAAAGCTTTTAATTGATTCTTTAAATTATCTAATATTTGATTCATTTCATCTGAATTGTCTTCAAATCTTGTTGGATCAGATTGTAAAGCATCCATAGCAATTGCTCTTGCTTCTTCTGGACTACTTGCATTTAATGCTGATACACTTTGTGCTGCTGAAGTTACTAAGTTTTTAGTAGTATCTTTCATGAATTCTTGTGTACCACTAAATGCCGCTGCTCCCATCATACCAGATTGTATTAAATCTCTGCCATTTCCATACATTGAAATTCCAACACCAGCTCCAACAGCAGCTGATATATAAGTTTTTCCTGCTGATTTAAGATCTTTAATAACGTCTAGTTGATTTAATGCCTTAACTCCGTTTACTACACCTCTTCCAGCTTTAATTGTTCTACTTGCATTAGGATGATCTCTATCAAATTTCTCATCTTTCTTCTTCTCTAATGCTTCTTTTCTTAAAGTAGCCATTGCTCTTGTATGTCCCATACCACTATTTCTTAAATCATCATATCTTGCTCTTTCTTTATCGCTTAAATCTTCACGTTTTTTACCATCTTTGGCAGTATAATCAGACATTGCTGATTCTCCAGCATATCTTCCATATACTTTTTTCGCTAATTTATCTGCTTTTTTATCAATTTGTTTTGCCATAGCTTCTTCTTTTAATTCAGCATAGCTCATTTTTCTAGTTACTTCTTCTGTTTGTGGTTTTCCTTCATTATCTGTTATAACATTTCCATCATCATCTGTTTTATTAACTGTAACTGTTTTCGTATTATTTCTAGATAAAACAGCTCCCATTACCATAGCATCTGTTTTAGCATGTCTTAATAAATTAGTTGCATTTGATTTTAAATTCTTAGCTGTTGTTACACCACTTTTTAATGTTTTACCTATATTTTTAGATTGAGATAACATCATTGCTGACATTGCCATACCAGCAGCAACTGATGTTCCTGAGTTATCATCTTCAAAATGGAATATTTTTCTAACAATTTTTTCTGCCTCTTGAATAAATCTTATACAAATTACTGCAAATATTGAATATCCAAGTCTTTCAGCAGAGCCTCCTAATCCTAAATTACTTGTTAGTAATTCAAGCGAAGTTGAAACCATTATCATATATATAATACAATGGAATGGTTGCATAAGAACTGTAAATACGAATTCTTTTAGCCATGTACCTAAAGCTTGTGCTTTTCCATCACCCATTTTATCTATTGAGTATGTTAATGTTATTAACGGTGCAATTATAACTAAGAAAGATACTTTTAGCATACGATTAATATATGAAATAAGTAAACCTATTGTTTGTGTTACTAATATAAAATATACTGCTGCTGCACCTATTCCTTTATATCCGAATGCAGTTGCTTCTTCTCTAAGTTGTTCAATAGCTTCATCTATATTAACACTTTCTGTTCCAGCGTTACGCATTGCATCAACTAATGCATCATTAACATAGAATGTAAATAGTATAATATATTGTAACAAGAATATTAACGCTAAACTAGTTACCCAATCTATTAGCATTTTACTATACATTGCTTTATCTGAAGCAATTGTTGTTATTGCCATTCTTATACCTACATATATTAAAATTACTAGTAATATTGCAGTAGCAATTACTCTTAAAACATAATACCATGTTGCAATACCTAATCTAATTTTTCCAGTTATTGATTCTGTATCTGATAAATCAAATACGTTTATATTAATAATTTTAACCTTTGGCTCTTCTGTAGTATTGAATAATATATCAAATGGAGTTATTGTATTCGAAGTTTCACTATCACCAGTATTATCAATATATGCTACAGCAGCTGTTACTGAACTTATTGCTGTACCAGCTATTTTTAGTAGGAATTGAACAGGCCATGCGAAAAGTCCAATTATACCTTCACCAATTGTATCTAGCGTGTCTTCAACCCAACCTGCATTACTCACATTAGAAACTATAAAAGTATTAATTGTAAGAAATATTAAAAATATTATTAATAATTTTTTCAAAATTCTTTTCACTTATATTTCACCCTCTCTCCTACTATTAATATCTTTTCTGCCTTAATATTGATAAGACATCAGTTGTTGCTTTTCTAACATCTTGAACAGGTCCTGTTCTAGCAGATACTTCTTTTGCAACTTCTAATTTTTTTGTTGCTTTATCTATTTCTTTTTGAATATTTATTTTCTTGGTTGTATCACCTTCTGGAACAGTTAATGCTTCTCTTTGAACTTTTTTCAATGCAAGTTCAGCATCTGACACATCAAGTAGTGCTTTTAAATGTTTTGCATGAGTTTTACTTGTTGGTTTTTTAAATTTAGAAGCTTCCACCAAAGTGTCCTCTCCATATGTATTTAATGCTTTTATATTTTCTTCCATTCCTGTTATTACAAATAATGAATTTAAAACTGCATCTCTAGATATAGAATCTAATCCAGCTGTTGCTGCTTCTGCTTGTTTTAATTTTTCTTCTCTAGATACAACTTTTTCTGTTTTTGCAACATCATCTTGAGAACATTTATCAACAACATCTGCTATTTGTTTTTTAAGACTTCTTTTCAACATAGTTCTATTTTCTTTATCACTTACTTTTCTTGCTTGTTTTGAAATAGTTCCATCTGTTGACATTACTCTATCACGTATTAAAGTTGTATTTAATTGATTTTGTGTTAATCCATTTCCATTTGATAATAATGTACTAATAGCATTTTTATATCTATCAGCTTCAGAAATTTGCTCTATCTTTGTATCAATTTGACCTTCAACTTTTCCTTTTGGTTTTGATTTGTCTTTTCCATCTACTGGAGGTTGCCCACCCTTTAATGTTTCTTGCACTTTAGCAAGTACTTTAGCTTGGTCAACTTTAGATAAATCTCCGTCTTCTGCCCCAGATTCTTTTGCAACTTCTAAAATTGCTTGTTGTACAGCATCAAATTCTTGTGTGTTTAATTTATATTCTTGAGATTCTCTTACTATATTATTTGCTTGTGTTGCTTTATGTTTAATTGTTGTTTTTAATTTTCCTAAACCTTGTTCAAATAATATATCTGCACTTTGGTCTTTTCCAATTATTCCTTCAGATGCTAATTCACTCGATAAATCTTTTATAATTTCTGTCATTGTTTTTTCACTATTAACATCTATTTCTCTTCCATCAAGTCTTCTAGAGATAATTTCATCAATTTTCTTATTAACTGTTTGAACATCTCTATCTGTTATTCTTCTTATTTGTACACCATTTGGAGCAGATTCATCTTTAATTTCAATTTTTTTACGAATGTCTTCTTTTTCAACATCAACTCTTGGTGTTATTTGTCCTGTTTTAGGATCATAATCATATCCTCTTGCAGCCCAACTTGCTGCAAGCATTTTTGTATATTCTTTTAAATTTGATTCATCAACTTTTTGGTCTACTGTTTGATTAATTATTTCTAGTTTTATTTTTGCGTCACTAATTTCACGTTGATTAATTAAAGCATTTGCTTCATCTGTAAATGTTATTTTTTGTTGTTTAACTTGTTCAAAATGTTGTTTATCTACTATATCCCATACAGATGTTCCTACAGGATGTAATTTTACTCTTTCACTTTCTCTTACTTCTTTTCTTGTTCCATATTGATATGGGTTATTTATATCTGCATATCTATTATTTTTTGGATCTTGTTTTGGATTGATTATTGCATTAGCCCCCATAAGGCCAAGTGTAGCTACTGGAGCAATTCCCATACCTGCTACAAAACCTAAAGTTTTTGGAATAACTGCATCTTCTTTTATTCTTGCTAATAGGTTAGGATGTACTCTTTGCATATATCTATTTAATTTTTCAGCTAATTCCCTATTAGCTTCATTTACAACTTCGTCTCTCATATGTACAAGAGTAGGTGTTTCAAAACTACCAAATCTAAGCCTTTTTCCAGGTAACCATTGATTATCTTTCTTAGCTAGTCTTAAGAATTTTGCTCGACCTGGGTCGCCATTTTTAGGCTTTTTGAATTTTTTAAGCATACTTCCAGTCATTCCAGCGCCACCTGCAAGCATCCCCATACCAATCATTGGATGTGCTACTAAATTTCCCATACCAACAAACATTGATGCCATACCACCAATTCCTTTAATTGTTGGTTTCCAAACTTGATCTTTGAAAATCTTTTTATCTTTATCAGAAAATCCTAATAATTTAGCAGCACCAAATTGTGTATATGCAGCATTGCTTTTATCTTTAACATATCTTCCTGTTTTTTCATCATATTTATATCTTCCGAAAATAGCTCCTGGTTTTGTTTTATAGTGAGTTTGTCCATCTGGACCAACTGTGACATCAAAATATGTATTTATATCAAACATATTACTTACATGTCCTGCAATAACTCCACCAACTGTAAGGTCTCCTGCTTTTCTTGCAGATATTTCTCTAAATCTATCTAATCTTCTATTAGCTTCTAAAACTCTGTCCATTTTAACAGAATCTTTTGGATCACCTTCTTCATAATCTGCAATCGCTTCACTTAATTCTTTTTGTAATTCTGCTTCTCCTATTTTTAATAATTCTTTATCCTCAGCATGTTGTCCAATTCTTCTTGGTTTAACTCTTTGTCCTGCTCCCCCATTTTCTGCAACTACTCTATCTAAAGTTCCTGTTGGTGAATCTCCATGTGAAGTTTCTGATTTTCCTCCTTGACCGCTTCCTACTGGACCTCCTGCACCACCTTCTGGTGATCCAGAGTTTCCACTACCTGATGGTGACGCACTTCCTCCAATACTTCCGTCATCAGAAGATCTATTATTTCTCCATGAATTAACTTTTTCTCTAGCTTTCGCACCACCAATTAATACTCCTGCTGCACCTAATTTTGCAGCACCTCCCATAACAAGATTTCCAGGCGCAGCTAATGCTTTGGCAACTGGCTTAGCACCAAGTGCCATCGCTTTCATTGCTTTAGCATTTTTCATAATTTTATCTCTATCACCAGCTGTTTCTGTTGCACCTAATAAACCTTTATTTCCAGGGTCTAAATTGAATATTCTTCTGAAAATTGCCTCTCCTTTTAATGAGAAATTCATTAAAATTAAAGCAATTAGTACTCCAGCAATATTTTCAAGTGAAAATTTTAAAGCAGCTGAAATAAATATTGCATACATTAATGCATGTACAACTTGTATTAAAAGGTTTAATAAATATTCTGTTAACCATGATTTTAATGATGTTGATTTTCCTGATAATACTTTTTGCAATGCATATGCAACTCCTATACCTGGTGCCATTAATGTTAAAACAGCTAATGTTAAAAATCTCTTTATATAAATCAATGTATATTTAAAAGCCATAAATACTAATGTAATATACATAAGCATTCCCATTAATCCAATAACTAAGTTGAAATCATATGCTCTTGTTCTAATTTCTTCATATACATCTACTTCTAAATCTTGATTACTTTTTATAACTTCATCTTTATCTTTTGATGTAGTTGCTAATTGCATCATACTAACTTTATTTACTTGATTAGCAGATTCTCTAACTGTGTTTACAAGCATATCTGTAATTATAATTGAGAAATACATAATATAATGCATTGTGAAAATTAATATCATTCCAACAACCCAATCTACTAACATTCTCTTATATACAGCTTTATCTGATGCTATTGTTGAAATAGCCATTTTTATACCAATAGCAATTAAAGTTACACACATTGCAGCAACTGCTAATAATCTAATTATGTAATACCAAACAGCAATTAATTTCTTTAATTGTATGATTATTGGATCTTGTGCAAGCATCAATTGTGCATATTTTTGACAAGCATCGCAATTATTACATCCACAATCGCCATAACATTTTACTTCATTTCTATCATCTGTCCATTCCCCACAACACTCTAATACAGATTTTTCACATTTCTTACAATTTAATTGTTGACCTGTTGGTGAAATTATTACATCTTTTTCTACAAGATTTCCATCTGCATCTTTTTCTTTGATTTTTCTTTTGTACATTTCTTTATAATCTAAATCAAAGAAATTTACATTTAATGCTGGAACCATATTATAAACAATTGCTTGAACTGTTACATTATTGGTTGAATCTGATAGTTTAGAAAGATCTGTAGCATTTACATCCTCTCCTTTTAAATTAACTCCTGCTGTTGATTCTAGCGCCCATGTTAATAGTTTTTCAGCTAAAGCTGTATATCCAACAAATGCCATTCTAATTGCATTAGGAATTAATGTAAGTAAAAATGTAGCTAATTCTTTAAGAAGATTAAAGGCCCAAGAGAAGATTCCTTCTGTTGGCTTGTAACTTCCTTTAGTTGTACCAGCATAATAAAATTCACCATCTTGAATAGTTAATTTTGCATAAGAATTTGGCACAGCAAAAGAACTCATTATAACAGAAGTTATAATAATTATTAAAACTAATTTTTTCACAATTGATTTTAATTCTCGTACCATCTTATGCTCCTTTCTTACTACAATGTTATTTCTTTATTATCATAATATAATTTTCCATTTTCATATTTTTCAAGTACAAAATCATCATTTCCTTCAGTAATTCTAGTAACTCTACCATCATCTAAATTATATGAATATATACCTTTTCCTTTTTTTGAATATACCAATATATCATTTGATATCCATATATAAGAACTTATATTATCATTTAATTCTCTGTTAGGTTCATCACCTGTTTTAGAAATAAATTTCATTTTATAAATACTTTTTGTATTATCAATTTCAGGATAATAATAGTATTTTAGAGATTCACCTATACTAGATTTTTCTTCATCTGATAGAGATTCTAAATATTTATCAGAACGTTCTTTTTCTGTAGTTTTATTATTAATTCTTTTAACTTCCACTTCAAATACAGAATCCAATTGTAATTTTGCAACAAAATTTGTATTTTCCAAGTATCTCTGTATTTTAGACGGACTGCTCTTAATATTATTATACACCAAAATTCCGTTTATGTCATCATAATTTATCTTAATTTCTATGCCTTTCAAAGGATATGACAGATATACAGAGTCTGTTGTATATTCATATTTAGAATAATCTGGCCACATATATGTTAATTCATTCATAAATTCTAGTAAATCTAACTCTGAATCTATGAATTTATCTGCTAATTTAAAGAAATCATCTGTATCATCATTTATCATTCTATAAACAGATATTTCGTCTTTTGAGAAAAATACATATATTCCTTCACCTTTATAACCTATTACACCATTTTCTTTATCTTCAAATGTAGGATTTCCTAGAGATAATTCTACTGAATCAAAAGTTATTCCTGGAAATAAATTATTTATAACATTTCCATTATAATTTTTATCAAATATTATATTATATATTTTATCCTGTATTGTTCTTACTTTTATTCCTTGATTAAAATATATGTAATATTCTTCAAATATACTATTTCTCTCACCAAAATTATATCTATTGTCCCAGCCATCATTAATAACTGATTGTAGAACTTCAGAGCTTATATTAAATTCTGTTGTTTTAAATTCTTTAAAGTTTTTCATACTTATTTGAGAATCCATGTATATAAAATAATCTTCTATATCATTTATTAGGAAAGTATTAACTTTCTTATTTTTACAAGTAACTTTTATTGTAATATCATTTTCCTTATCGATCATCTTAAAATTTTTATAATAAATTACTTTAGCTATATCATTTATTATATTATTATAAAATTCTTCATTACTTTCATCGTTTTCATCATATGGTAATTTAGAAAAATTCAAATATATATCTAAACTATATCCCTGTTCTTGACTCTTTTCTTCTGAAATATATGTACATTTATAATATTCCACAACCTGTCTAACATTTGTTAAATTATCATGCTCAACTTCTACATTATCTGTGGATTGTTTAGAAATTCTAGATAATATCATATTTAAAATAAGCAAAATAAAAATCGCAAAAAATAACACTACGATTCTTATTCTATAGTCATTATTGTTGCGATTCCATTTTTTTCCCATTTATATCTCCTTATCTATTCTTTCTTCTGTCTTTTTCTATTTTATCAACTAGATTTACATCTTTATTTATAGATATTTTTCCTTCTTTAGCAAGATTTCTAGTAGTATCTGTAAAGTGATAATTATTATATAAAATAATTCCTTTTGGATCATTTTCTTCTATATCTATTTCATATCCTCTACTTGAAAAAATTATATGTGCTTTTTTTATTTCTGGATCATATTCAAAATAATCATAATATCTTAATGTTGATTTTACTGAATTAATAAATCTATCTAAATCTTTATTATTTAAATATTCTACTAATATCTTTTCGAATTGTTCATCATCTTTATATGTTAATCCATATACTGAAATCTCATCATCATAGAAAAAATAGTAAAAATCATTTGTCATATATCCTAAATAATCTTCATTTATTCCACCAAAAGTATTATCTGGATATAGTTTTTGTATTTCTTTTAAAGATTTTCCTACTTTAACATCTTTTACAACTTCTCCTTCATGTTTTCTTGTAAAAATAATATTTCTTACAGTATTTATTAATGACATCCTAATTTGAATACTATCATCTTTATATGAAACATATCCATTGCCTAAGTCTTTTCCGTCAACAAATTCTGATTTCATTAAATGTGGATCCATATGAGAAGCTCTTAAAACTTTAAGATAATCATCAGCAGCAAACATTACTGAAACATCTCCAATTGTTATATTATTAGCTTTTGCATAATTATCTCCATCAATTATCTCAAAATATCCTTCTAATCCATTTATCAAAATTGAATATTTTTTATCATCTTGATTATATTTTACTGAAATATTTATATGTTTTTTATTATCAAGTAATGTAAAATCCTGTTTTTCATAAATTTTCTTAAAATCATCTATTATATTGTTAAAGTATGGCTCATTACTATTTCCATATTCATCAAATAAGTCTTTAGCAAATTCTATAAATACTGTATTATCTCTTTTTTTCAAAATTTTAGATTCAGTATTTTCTGCAATTTCTTCAACAGTTTGTGGTTCTTGAGTTGTAACAGAAACATCTACATTATTTGTATTTTCTGGTATAAAATCTTTAAGTAAAAAGCTCAAAAAGCATAACAAACACAAGAATAATACTAGCAAAAATAAAATAATAAATTTTAGTAATCTTCTATTTTCCAAATGTATTATCCTTCCTTCTTCATAAATTTATTTATACCTCTTAATGTTACAGAACCTTTCATATCAAATATTACTTTAACCATTCTCTCTGCTTGACCCATTGCAAACAATAGTGCAACACCGACTAATGGCGAAGACATAGCAATTGAGTTTGCTGAGAAAATAAATATTAAATATAATAAAGCATGAAGTGGCTGAATTAGTACATTAAGAATAAATTCTTTCATCCATAAGCCAAAAGCTTGTGCTTTTCCATCTCCCACTTTATCTATTGAATATGTAATCGTAATTATAGGAGAAATAATTATTAAAAATCCTACTATTAATACTCTTTTTAAATAAAGCCATAAAAATCTTAATTCATTAAATAATATTGCCCAATATACGAATGACCATAAAGCTAAATTAAGTCCAGAGCAATCATACATTTTTACAAATATTTGTTTACGTACAGTTTCTTCAAAAACACCATATTCTCCAATTGCAGATCCTGGTACTTTTTGCCCTAACAAACTATTTCTTATATTATAAAATATTCCTGTTACACTCTCTCCGAATGTAAATAATGCACTCATAATATATGGCATTACAAACAGAATTATTATACTTTCTACCCAACCCATAAGCATCTTTTTATATTTAGCCTGATCTGATGCTACTGTAGAAATAGCCATTCTAATACCTATATAAATCAAAATTACTACACTTAATGCTAATGATATTATTCTGCATATATAATAACTTGTTGTAATATTTTCTTTTATTTTAAGATTATTATGGTCTGCAGTAATTTCTTTATCTCCAACCTTATAACTATCTTTTGTATCAAAATAATTTATATTAAATAATGCAACCCTATTAAATACTGCTTTATCTATAGAGAACCAAAACATTTCATCATCATCTAGTCCTCCACTTGCTGGATTATTAGCAAGATGACTAACAAGAACATCTACTTGAATAGCTATATAATTAATCATTCTTGCAAGTATTCCAATTACAATACCATTATTTTGATTTGCCGCATCCTGTCCTGTCCTATCTACATCCCCATCTTCATTTGCAGCAATGTCTTCAGGTGTAGCATCTGTTCCTTGCATATAAGAATCTTGGAGTTGAGACATTTCATCTTCTCCACCACCTTCAGGAGGAGGTTGTCCATAAACAGTATACTTGCAAAATATGAAATTAAACATTAATAGTATAACTAATATACTAGTTAAGACTTTTTTCATTTATTTTCCTCATTTTATATTTTAAGAAGAATTAATAACCTTTTCCTTCTTCTGCTTCTCTTCTTGCTTTTTCTAATGCTGCTTGTTTTGATAAGTTTGTTTCAACGAATTCAAACTCTTTTCTTGTTGGTTGAATTCCTATGATTGCTGAATCTCCACCAACCTTAAGTAAGCCTTCACCTCTATTACATGTAATTAAGAATCCAGCTTCACCTTCACTTAATTTAAATACCTCTTTTAAGTATTGAATTTCTGATTTATCTTGTGCTAAGAATAATTTTGTTTCTGATGATGTTAAAACAGCTTGAACTTCTTGCTTTTCATAGAAATCCTGGAATTTCTGTGAAATAACTGCAAGTGAAACATTTCTCTTTCTAGCACGTCTAGCCATTGTATTTAAGAAATCAACAGCTTCTGGGTAAGGAAGTAACATCCAAGCCTCGTCGACAAGAACTCTCTTTTTAGAAGCCTTTGATTTATCTTCACTATTTTTCTTAACATATTTTTCCCAAACCCAAGAAAGCATAACTTGTTGTGCAAGAGGTCTTGCAAATCTTTCTTCTAGTTGAGAAATATCTATATTTATGAATGGCAATCCATCTAGTAATTCAAATGTAGATTGACCATCAAAATAAGCCATCTGCCCTTGATATTCTCTAACATATTGTTTCATAACCTTTACTAAGTAACTGTAGTGGAAACGATAATCTGGGTTCTCATTTTCTTCTGCTTTTCTCTGAATTCTCTTGAACCAAGAACCTATTGTAGGCATTTCTTTTTTTGTCCTTCCTAAATAGTTGTTAGAAATATCAATTGGTCCACCATGTTCATCTCTTGTATATAAACTTTCAACATTGTTTGTTATACCTAAAGCTGCATATTCTTCAGCAACAGCTTCAGAAATAATTTGTTTTGTAAGCTCATTTACTTCCTGGCTTCTTGTACTACCTCTAGCCATTGTAAGTAAAGAGTTTGTAACGTCTTCAACTTTATTTTCAACACTTAAAACAGTTCTTTCTTTTCCTGTTATTTCATCTTTTACGTTTTCAGGTTCAATATCAAATAAGTTAATAACTGTTTTTGAGTTAGGACTTAATGTAACATTAACTCCACCAAGAGCTTCAGCAACAACTGTGTACTCACCTTCAGCATCTAGTGCTAAACTTTCAATTCCCATAAGAACTGCTGAACGCGCTGTTAATGTTTTAATTGTAACAGATTTACCAGCACCAGATTTACCAAAAATAACCATATTATAGTTAGTTAATTTTGAACTAAAGTTATCATATAAAATTGGTAATCCTGTTTGTTTATTAAATCCTAAAGGAATACCATTTTCATGTCCTACATCTGATGTAAAAAATGGGAAAACTGTTGACATAGCTCTTCTGTCGAATGTATGTGATTTTGTCATTTTATTATCACCATATGGCATATTACTTCTAAAAGCTTCATCTTGCATTGCCCAGCATGGTTTAATATCTATTAAGTTTTTAGACATCTCATTTGATAATAATTCTGTATATCTTTCTAATTCATCCATACTATAAGCAAATATAGTTGCTATAACAGATGAATCAAATAATTTGTTAAAACCAGCAGCTATAGAGTCACGAAGTTCTTCTGCTTCTTCTTTCTTTTGAGCTATAACTCTCTCTCTGTTTATATCTCCTCTATCTAAAGCAACAATTCTTTCAGACTCTAATTCATTAATTGTTCTATTTAAATCTGTTTGTGAAGATGATTCACTAACTGGATTTATAAAAACTGAAACATTTATATCACCAAAAGTATACATTCCTCTTAAAAACTCTGGGAATGTACACATTCTAGGAAGATTTGCTACTTGCATACTTCTTGCATATCTTGTTCTTGCTGATGCAATTTCTATATGATTTGTATAACTTGCATCAACGCCACCAGGAGCTATTAATTCTTTTAAACCATTTTTATTCTTTTTTAGAACACTAATCTCTCCTGTTTCAATATTTTCAATTTCATTAGTAGATACTTGTTTTTTACTTCCAAACATTTCTTATCCTCCATCTCTTCTTTAGTTTTCTAATTTTCTTTTCTTAACTACCTTTTTTCTAATAACAGTAGTTGTTTGTGGAGATTTTTGTCCTTCTTTTAATCTAGGTCTTTCTTTTGCTTCTATTTTTTGTTTTTGTTCTTCTTTTTCTTTTCCGCTATTCTCAACTTCTTCTTTAGCATATTTAAACACTCTGCTATCTAATTGATCTTTATAGCTGTCTAATAATTCGTTAGCTTTTTGTTTTATTCTCTCTTCTTTGTTTATTTGTAGGTCTAATTCTTCTATTTGTCTTCTCTTGTCTGCTTTTAGAATGCTATCTGTAGCCATATCTATAGCAGCTAAACTAATTTCTTTATCTAATTTTTCTTGTTTTTTCTTTAATACATCTTTTCCTGTACTATATAAAGCATCATATTGTGAATCTAATGCTTTTGAAAGTTGTAATAATTCTGCCTCATCTCTGTTGTAAGCTATGTATAATAATTCAGCAAGTTCTTCAGAATCTAATATTGAACTTGTTATTTGTGATGTTGCAAGAGCACTTGCAATGTTTTGACATCTTGTATAAAGTTCTGAGAAACACATATTATAGATTTCTTCTTTAGAGAATCTGTCAAGACCTCCTCCAATTTCAGCTGAATAATATGAAACTACAACATAAGTTCTTTGTTGTAAAACGTTTTTATTAGAACTTAATTTTTCAACATAATCAGTAATACTTATACCATATTCTAAAATATTGATTTTTCTCTTTTTCTCAAATTCTAATTTTTCTCTTAAAGCTCTATTTCCTTGAGCTTTAGCTTGAGCTATCTTAGCATCTAATCTATCTATTTCAATAGTTAAATTATCTACTCTACCTTTATATTCTTCAATTATATCTCTTAAGTTTAATGTTCTACTTTGAATATATAATTGAATTGGAAATCTTAAAGTATTTAAGAATTGAACAAAACCTTCTTCTACTGATATTTTCTCTTGTTCAGACATCAAATCATAGTTGACACCATTACATTGTAATACCATTACATATTGTGTACCATTTTTTCTTACAATCATGTTGTCAACTATTTCTTCAAATTCCATAAAATCAAAAATTGATTCTCTTGTTAAATTACTAGTAAATTTTCCATAGTTTTGTTCTGTTTTTTTCTTTTCTTTTTCTTCATCTTCAATTATAGTTTCATGTTGAACTACAGGTTTTTTATTCTTTGGTTTCATTAAATAAACGTAAAATGCAATTAATGCAAACATTACTACAACTATACCAACTATGCATAATTGTAATAAAGGAATAATACTCTCATCCATTTATTTTTCCTCCTTTGTATATGTATATATCTTCTTGTTTTTCTTAAACTTCATATATCTCATTATTATTTCTCCAATAGGTTCTCCGCCTATTCTTTTAGTTATTGGAAACATAACGATTGTTGGAACCTTTAACGCTCCTAGAGCAAAACCAACTAGAGCAAAAAATGCCATAATTCCAATTCCAATTGCATTCATATTAATACTTTTAAATATTAAAAAGAATATTGAGCCAATCATTGCACCAACTGCTGTTGTAATAAGTGACTTTACTGTAAAAATATATAAAATTCTTGATTCACCTCTATAATTACGAGGTATTTGATATGTTCCCATAAACTCTCCTCCATCTTTTGTTTAGAATGTTTCTGCTATTTGTACTACTATTTTCCAAATAATATAAGCGCCAAATATTACAAATCCAGATACCACAACACCAATTAACTGTGTTTTTAGTTTTGCTTGTGCTTCTGGTCCAGAAGTTAAATATTTAATTCCCATATATGTAACAACAGCAACCATAACACCTGCACCTATTGTTGTTAATATACTGCCAAGTCCTATAAATTGATTTGACACTTTTTTAAAATCAATACCATCAGCATTTTCCGATCCTTGTTCAATAAAACCATTTGCTTTATCCGTCATATCTTTTAATTTTGGTATATCACCCTCTTGTGCATATACATTCGTACATATCAACACTGTAGTTAAAATTATAGCTACTGTTATACATTTAATTAATCTATTTATATTAATCATATCTAAAAACTCCTTTTCACCCAATTATACTCTTATATTAATTATACATTAATTCTGGTCTTGTTTTCAACATATTTATCAAAGATTTGACGTTTTTAACATAAATGTAATAATAAAAGAATTCAACAAAAAAACATAAAAGTGGTAATTCCGATAATGAAATTACCACTTTTTTGATATTTATATTGTTTAGCCATCTCCTCCTGCATCACCAGTCGCACCATTAGTAAATGTCACAATTAATCCTGCTATATTAACGCCTCCAAATAGAAGAACGCAACCAATCAATATTGGCATAATTGATTTTTTTACATCAGCTTTTTCAGCAGGGCTTGCTAATATGTATTTTATACCTAGTATAGTAATAATTATTAATGCAATACCAGAACCAACATATTGTAATAATCCAATAATTGTATTAATAGCACCCAGTATTCCTGTACTACTATCCTCTATATCAACATTGCTAACCCCCTCCATATCTAGTTCATCTACAATGCTTGCATAGCATACATTTATAGTAGTTAGAAAGAATATTAGAAACAATATAATTAAACAAACTCTTTTCTTCATTTTCTCACCTACTTTTGCATAATATTTTTATTTCTAAAATTAATTACTTTATAATGCTTCACCTACAAATGTTTGAATAATACTTAATATTCCCGAAGCACCAAATAATATTATAGCTCCAATAACATAATTTACAGCATATTTTTTTATATCTGCTCTATCTCCTGCTGATGCTAAAATATATTTACAAGCAATTATCATTAATATAACAATAGCCACTGCAGCTGCAACAATTCTTGTAACAGAAATTATAGATTTTAAAATATTTTGAGAAGTTGTTTTTACTTCTCCTGTTGGCTTGCTTCCTTGAAAATTACTTGTTATATCTGAGTCACTAACAGCAAAAGCATTACTATACAATAAACTAATAATTATAATGCATAAAATTACAACGAAACATTTTTTTATTATTCTCAACATTGTTTATTTACCTCCAGATTACTTTGATTTACTATTCTCCATTACCAATTGAACCACCTATATTATCAAGAACACCTAGTATACCAACTGCTCCAAATAATACAAATGCACCAACAACATATGCAACAGCATGTTTTTTAATATCTGCTCTATCTCCTGCTGATGAAGTCATATATTTTATAGCTACAACAAATAACATTACAACAGCAATAGTAGCACCAACAATTCTAACAACAGCAATTACTGTAGCAGAAGCTTTTGTAACAGTAGTATCTACTTCACTGGTTGCATCATCAAATTCTGTTTCTTCTGCAAACCCTTGCCCATAAAGTTCTGCAGATGATACATATGGAACTAGCGTATTAAAAAAAGTTAATAATAATAATATGCATATAATTTTTATTATAATACTATTTCTTTTCATATCTATCACCTAACTATTTCCTTTAATATTTTGAGCAAATTTATCAATAATTCCTAAAATACCCACAACTCCAAATAATACAATTGCTCCAACTACATATTGAACTGCACTTTTCTTTATATCAGCTTTTTCTCCTGCAGCTGCTGTCATATATTTCATAGCAACTGCCAATAACATTGTAATAGCAATACATACACCAGCAATTCTTACTATTGTTATAATTACAGCCAATACGCTTTCAACTTTTCCTGTCGCACCTGTATTGTCATTTTTTCCGTCAACTGTTGTAACCTCACCAAGCATTTTACTACTAAAACTTGTTCCAAAAGACATTAATGTTCCAAACATGCAATTTAAAATCATAATTGCTAATATTATGCAAGTTATTCTCTTTAAATTAATTTTCATTTTATCACCTCAACTATATTTTTACTCTAATACTGATGCAAAATTTTGAATAATTGTTAAAATTCCTGTAGCAGCAAACATAACAACAGCACCAACTACATATACAACTGCATGTTTCTTAATATCAGCTTTTTCACTAGGTGCAGCTAACATATATTTCATAGCTATTACAGTAAGCATTACAATTGCCACACCTGCACAAATAACTTTTGCAACACTTATAACAGCACCTGCTATATTTTGAGTAGAAGTAACTGCTCCATTAGATGCAGCATCTGTTACTGCTAATGTATCAATTTTTTGCATTATTGCACTTTTTTCTCCTTGAGCTTGAGCAGATGGAATAATACACTGACCACAAATAGATGCTAGCATTAAAACCATAAGAATAATTAATATTTTTTTACATACTTTCATGATTATCCTCCTTTAATTTCTTACGTATTTCCAGTTATATATATTATAACATTTTTTCATATGTATTTCAACAATTTTATCTTAACCTAAATGTCGTATTTTGTAAATATTTAAATAATAAAAAAATACAAGAAATTTTATCAATTTCTTGTATTAATACCTTATTAATATATTTTTTATTATAGTTCATCTCCCCCAGCTGGTGCAGATGATGATGCAGTAATATTTCCTGAGAATTTTCTTATAATTCCAATTATTCCAGCAGTACTAAATAAAACAATAGCTCCTACTACATATTGGATTGCACTGTTTTTAATGCTGGCTTTATCATTTGGTGCAGATCCCATATATTTTATAGCCAAAACAATTAGCATAATTACAGCTACCCCCATTGCAGCTACTTGTACTATAACCAATAAAGACTGTATAATATTTAAAACACTTTTACCCGCGCCTGATGTATCTTGCGCATTTTCTGTAACAAAATCCACATCTATATCAGAAAATGCTGCTTGAGATACTGTGCCAGTAATAATACTTCCTATCATAATTATTAACGTCAAAATAAAAACAAATTTTATAATATTTCTTTTCATAAGCATCTTTTCCTTTTACAAATTATCTTAATAATATTATAATTCTTTTTCATTTTTTTGTAAAGCAAAAAAATACAAGATACGAAATCTTGTATTTTTTATAATTAAGATTATTATGCACCTGCTTGAGTATCTGTTTCACCATTATTAACGTTACCAGCAAATCTTCTAACAATACCGATGATACCTGAAGCTGCGAATAATACAACAGCACCAACTACGTATACAACAGCATGTTTTTTGATTTCTGCTTTATCACTAGGAGCTGCAGATATGTATTTAATTGCTAAAACAATTAACATTATAACAGCTACACCAGAACCAACAACTTGAACAACTGTTAAAATTGCACCTATGATTCTGTTAACACTTGATGCTGCACCAGATGTATCTTTAGCACCTTTAGTTACTGATTTTTCATTAACATTATCAAAAGAAATTGTATCCCCTTGATCAGCTTCTGCTGCATAAAGTACTGGTACTACTGATGCTACTACTAAAATAGCAAGTAAAGCAACAAGCATTACTTTAATTAGACTTCTTTTCATAATAAAATCCTCCTTTTAATCATACTTAAAGTAATTATATACTATTTTTGAACTTTTTTCAACAATTTTCTCAATATTTAGTATATATCCATAACTAAATATTAGCACATACTTTTTTTTTTGTAAATAATTTTTTGAAAATGTTTTTATATTGTATTATTATATATATATGTATATAATTTAATATATTAAGTGAAATTTATTTTGTAAAGGAACTGGTTATGAAAAAAAATATTAATAAGATTCTCATAGTTATTGCTATAATTCTAATTGTAGCTTCATTCGTAATTTCATTAATTTATATTCCTCTTTTTTCATCAGATGAGTTGTGGAATTTTCAAAACATTCTTAAAATGTGCAATGGATTTAAAATTTATAATGATTCAAATGTTATTGTTACGCCTCTGTTCTTCTATATTGAATTTATTATTCTAAAACTTCTAGGCGCAAGTATTCTTACTTTTAGAATAACTAATTTATTAATTATATTGCCACTTTTCTATTTTATTTATAAAATCTTGAAAAATCTTAAAATAGAAAAATGTATTAGTATACTAATTTTAGCTTTGATATTTAATAATACATTTTTATTTTTAGTTTCTAATGGACCAAACTATAATATTTTAGCTTTATTATTTTTTATGATTGGATTATATTATTATACTTCAAATAAAAATTCTAATTTTATACAAGGTTTTATATGTTTTCTAATATTTTTTACAAAGCAAACAACTGGTATATTTTATATTTTAGCTATTCTAATTTATGAATTATATAAATATAAACTTTCAAAAACATTTTTCAAAAATCAATTTGAAAAATTAATTACATTTACTATATCATCATTAATTATTATTCTAATATTGTTGAATGGAAATTTAATAAGTTGTATTAATTATACTTTTGGCGGATTACTTGATTTTTCTAGCAATTTCAGTTTTAATGTTAAACTATATTATGTTTTCATTATTTTACTTACTTATATATTAACAATTTCTATATTAATATCAAAAAAGAATTTAATAAAGCTTAACTTTTCTAAAAGCTTTTTCGATACTATAATTCTTTTAATTATATTTACTAGTTGTGCATCATTAATTTTATACCCAATTTTTAATATCGCACATGTATTAATGGTAATACCATTTTTCTTTATAGTATTAGCTTATATATTTAATAGTATATTTAAAGATTTCTTCCAAGATATACCTACTCAAACTATTATATATATACTTTCAGTTTTTATATTATTTATACTTCTTTTAAGCAATGTTAAAAATATAATTTTACCATACAAAAATGTAGAAGCTACATTTGTCTCTGATAAAAACAGTCCCTTTTTTGGAACCTTTTTATTTGATGAAAATATAAAAATGATTAATACTTTAGATAATTATATTTCTTTTAGAAATGAGAATGGCACTGATGTAATTATATGTTCAGCTGATTCTGCATATGTAATGATTCCTTTAAAACAAAGTCATGGTGCTTATGATTTAATATTTTATGGAAATTTAGGATATAATGGAATTGAAAAAATAAAACAAGATATTTTAGAAAAAGAATATACTGAATTCCTTGTAAAAAAAGATTATTCCGATGAATGTGACCAGTTTGTTATCGAAATACAAGATTTTATAAAAGAAAACTTAACGAAATGTGGAGAAATATTAAACTTTGATGTTTATACAAAATAATTATTTTTAAATAAATTTATTAACAATGCAAAAAGAGAATCCAAATTTTTTAGAATTTGAATTCTCTTTTATTTTATTAAATTAAAATAAATTCTATTATACTCATAGCAGAAAGTAATATTACTGATGCATATACTTGAATTTTTATTATTTTATTTTTTTCATCTTTCATTCCTAATCCTAAATAAGCAATTCCAATCGAAATAGGAACAACCATATATCTTGAATGCATTGAGCATGTATATGGCATACTTATATTTAAATAAAAATATGATATCCACCAAGATATAAAAGTAATTAACAATATCTTGTCTTTACATTGATTTTTTATCATGAAGTATATTGTATCAATCGCTAATATTATTACTAATACTGCCATAATTAAATTATACATAATATTTTCACTTGTCATTATATAAAAATTTAATGAAGAATATATTAAATAACTCCAAATATTTATAAAACTTGTATTTAAAATATTCGATATTCCAAATCTCTCCCATAAACTTCTATCTGCAATACTTAGATATTCATAAGGTTCAATAATTCCTAAAGTATATAGTCCATTTGCAAGACTTCTAAATTGAAACCATACCCCTAGAGTAATTGAAATTATTGAAAAAACTAATAATTGTATTAATAAGCCTTTTACGCTTTTCTCTTGTTTTACAAATTCTCCTAATTTTTTAAAGTAAACATATACTGTTGGAATTGCAATAACAGCTATTGATGTTTTGGTCATAAGTCCTAAGCCAATACATGTTGCTATGATTACAGCATTTTTCATTGTAGGTTTTTTTTCCCATTTAACTAAATATAGTAAAGCAAGTATTGAAAACATTGTTACAAGCTCATCATTGTTTAATGATCCTGATAAGAAAATATATAATGGATAAAAAGCAAATAATAGCATTGGAAGTATTTTACTTTTATCTTCAATATTTAGTTCATCTAATAATTTATATAAGGCAACTAAGATAATTATAGAATAAATTAGTGTTATAAACTGCATGCTTTCAAATCTAGTGCTACTCATATCAAAAATATTATCTGCAATTTTTAGCCATGTTGACATTATGAAATGATGTAATGGTGGATGATAAAATTGACCTATAATTTTATTAGGAAGCGAATTATATGTGTATAGTTGCATTATATAATTTATGTGTCTTCCTGTGTTTGGCTCCTTATCAAAATTTTCGTATAAATTATCGTACTGTACTTCTGAAGTTAATTCTTCAATCCCAAAATCGAATTGAAACTCTGATATATTTGTTTTACATATGAAGATTGTTCTAACAAGTATAGCTATAATAAATATAGCTATTAATATAATTTTATATTTATTTTTCATATCTGTCTCCTATTTTAAAATTTATATCATATAGCTGTTTTTATATCAATATTTTGCTATAAATTTATTTATAAACAAAAAACGTCGAAATCTTAACATTTCGACGTTTTTCTATATGTATAAGGATTTTATTATTGACTTATTCTAATTCTTTCCATTCTTCTTCTTTAAATCCAACTAGTACTTTACCTTCTTTTACAAGTAATGGCCTTTTGATTAGCATACCATTGCTAGAAAGTAATCTTATTTTTTCATCATCTGAAGCATTTTTTAATTCTTCTTTTAAATTCATACTTCTATATAGCATTCCACTTGTATTGAAAAATTTATTAACAGGTAAACCACTAGCTTCTATAATTGCCTTTAACTCTTCGTATGTAGGTGTCTCTGTAACAATATGTCTATCTATATATTTTATTCCTTTTTCATCTAAGAATTTTTTTGCTTTTTGACATGTAGAACATTTTGGATAATTTATAAATATGTAATCCATTATAACACTCTCCTATCATTTTTTGTATTTATATTAATTCTAATTTTATTTATTCATTATTAATTATTTTAAGCACTTTCTAATTATAGCATGTTTTTATGTAAATTTCTAGTCTTTTTTATAAATTTATACTTTTAAGGATTTTTTTGTCATATTTTGAAACTAAAAAAGAGCTCTTTATAGCTCTTTTAACTTATTATTTAATTTAGCATAAACTGGTACCATCCATGGTTCGCTTGTAACTTTTACTACATCATCAATATCAACCCATTTTATCCCCTTATTTTCATCTTCTTTTATTCTGATTGGAGCATTTTCATCTGCCTCAAAAAGATAACAACAGTCTAGATGTAAATGAGAAGATACATATTTTCCTCTTTTAACATGTCCAGCAACTGGTAATATTTGTAGTGCAAATATTCCTTCTTTTATTTGTTTTAAGTTATTTAATCCAGTCTCCTCTTCTGCCTCTTTTAGGGCTACTCTTAATAAATCTTCATCACCATCTGCATGTCCTCCAGTCCAGGCCCATGAATTATAAATATTATGATAAATCATTAATATTTTTGTTCTATCTTTATTTACAATCCAATTTGATGCTGAAAAGTGAAATGCTTCATTTTCTCTTGTTAATACATCTTTTGATAAATCGATGTATTTTAACATTAGTTCCTTATCTTTTTCTTCTTCCTCATTACAAGGAATATATTTTTCTATATTTTCTCTTAACATATTTTTACTTCCTATTCTTTATAATTTATTATATTTTGTGCTAATTCCTTTTGCTTTTTCTACTGGATATTTCTTTTTTGTTTTTTCTAACTTATTTAATATAATTTCTTTAGGATCAACTTTTAATACCATAGCAAGTTGAAAGCAGTATGTAAATACATCTGCAAGTTCTTCATAAACATCTTGTTTGTTATAATTTTCTGAATCCCATTGAAAGCATTCTAATAGTTCTGCTGCTTCTATAGATATACTTTTTGATAAATTTTCTGGAGTATGAAATTTTCCCCAATCTCTTTCTTCATTAAATTTTTCTATTTCTTCTATTATTTCTTTCATATTTCCTCCTGATTACGATTTTTTGTACATTCTATCATATATTTTCTACTTTTAAAACATTCTATTGATTAAAAAAACAAATTTTGCCCATAATACTAATAATTGGAGGTAATTTATGAGTTCATATTGGTTAGATTCAGTAAAAGATAAACCATCTTTTAGTAAATTAGATAAAAATATATCTACTGATGTTTGTATAATTGGAGCTGGTATTTTTGGATTAAGCTGTGGATATTATTTAAGTAAAAACGGTCTTAATGTAACAATTTTAGATAGAAATGATATTATGGAAAAAGTAAGTGGTCATACTACTGCAAAAATAACAAGTCAGCATAATATTATTTATAAATATTTAATTGATTCTGTTGGAATAAAGCAAGCAAAACAGTATTTAGATGCAAATCAGGAAGCAATCTTTAATATAAGAGATATTGTTCAAAGTGAAAATATCGATTGTGATTTTGAAATTCAAGATAGTTATGTTTATACAACAGATGATACAGAAGTTAAAAAGATAGAGCTCGAAAATAAAGCTGTAAATAGTCTTGGATTTTCTAGTGAATTAGTTTCAGAAACACCTCTTCCTTTTAAAGTAAAATCTGCAATAAAATTTCCAAATCAAGCTCAATTTAATCCTGTTAAATATGCTTATGGATTAGCAAATAAGATAGTCAAAAATTCCGGCAAAATATTTACTAATACTACTGTTTACGATGTTGAACAAAATGGAGAAGATTTTGAAGTAAGAACTGAAAATAATATTATAAAATCAAAATATATGATTCTTGCAACACATTATCCTTTTGTTAATGCTCCAGGATATTATTTTTTAAAAATGTATCAATCAACATCTTATGTAATTGGTGTAGATATTGGAAATAAAGTATTTGACGGAATGTTTATAAATACGCAATCACCTATTTTTTCATACAGATTTGCTAATTATAATGGTAAAAAGATTCTATTAGTTGGTGGAGCAGATCATAAAACTGGAAGTAAAATTGATTTATCTCATAGCTACTCCATACTAGAAAATGAAGTAAAAAAATTCTATCCGAAATGCAATGTTCTTTACAGGTGGAATACAGAAGATTGTATTACTTTAGATAAGATTCCATATATTGGTGAGTTTTCAAGTTTAATGCCTAATATGTATATTGGAACTGGTTTTAATAAATGGGGTATGACATCTTCAAATGTAGCAGCAAATATTATTACAAATAAAATTTTAGGTAAGATTAATAATTATGAGGATGTTTTTAAATCTACTAGATTTCATCCAATTAAAAATAGTGGAGAATTTGGAAATATGTTAAAGGAAAGTACAAATTCTATTCTTTTAAACAAATTCAAGGTTCCTGAAAAACACTTAGAATCTGTTAAAAATGGTACAGGTGAAGTTTTAGAAGTTGATGGTGAAAAAGTTGGTGTATATAAAAATGAGTCTGGTGAAACCTTTTGTGTTAAACCTATATGTACTCATTTAGGGTGTCTTTTAAGTTGGAATAATATAGATAAAACTTGGGATTGCCCCTGCCATGGTTCAAGATTTGATTATTTAGGGAGAAATATTTATAGTCCTGCAATAAAAGATTTAGAGCAAATTGAAATCGTCACTGATGATACTAATTAATAAACAAATCATTTTTGACCAATTAACATAATTATGATATAATGTTTATGTACCTTACAATTTTTGTATCTCATAGGAGGAGATCATATGAAGCTGAACAAAAACCAGATGACTCAGAAAATCCTTGACATGGGCAAAGCGATTCCTTGCACCAAACTGGAACTCCAAAACATCGTATTTCCCAAGTGGGACGAGCTGGGCCTGGTTGGTATGATGTTTCGGCAGTGCGTAAGCACTAAGGAACAGCCGACCGGCAATGTGTACGATGAAGCCGTTTTCCAGACGGTTCTGCGGATTATCGGCGGCAAGGTTCTGATGAGCAATCATCCTGATACCTACTGCTGGAAGTTTTCCAAGGTGGAATCCGCTAAGGATGTTCGCAAGATTGGTACCAATTCCGCTGACGGCGTTTTGGCCATGTGCGAGGTCCTGAATGGCGTCAATGACAACGGTGAAAAAGCACTGGTGGCGGATATGTTCGCCAAGCTGAAAAGCGACCTGCTTCTTGTCACCACCCCTGCGGAGAGCCGCACCTGCATCGAGATAACTGCTGACCTGTTCAACATGGGTATCACACATTGTGTGGACGAGTGGATGGATGTGGACAGCAACGGCGAGGCGGAAGCTACTGAACTCTCCATCGGCGATTACGTAATCGTTACCGACTCTGGCGTGTACCGCATCGGGCATGACGAGTTCGTGGAAACTCACGTAATCTGATCTCATCTCGCAGCCTAATTAGGTTAGCGGCAAGGATCCCAGCTCTAACGAGCTGGGATCTTTTGCGTTCTTTATTCTAAATTTAAAATGGTTTCTATATCTTTATCTCCTCTTCCTGATAAATTAACAATTATCGAATCTTCTTTACTGTAGTTTTTTGCAATTTTTAAGCCATATGCTATTGCATGGCTACTTTCTAATGCTGGAATTATTCCTTCTAATTTACACACAATTTTAAATGCATTTATTGCTTCATCATCTGTTACACTATCATATTTTACTCTTCCAATTGTATTCAAATATGCATGTTCTGGTCCAATTCCCGGATAGTCTAAACCAGCTGAAATTGAATAAGCATCTTTAACCTTTCCAGAATTATCTTGCATTATATAAGTTTTCATTCCATGCAGTACACCTACTTTATTATCATATATTGCACAAGCATGTTTTCCTGTATTTAGTCCCTTTCCAGCTCCTTCTACTCCAAAAATTTCTACATCTTCTTTCAAGAAATCATTAAATAATCCTATACTATTGCTTCCTCCTCCAACACACGCTATTATTGCTTTAGGAAGTTTTTTATCTTGCTCTAATATTTGTTTTTTAGCCTCTTCTCCAATTATTTTTTGAAAATACTTTACCATTTCAGGATATGGACTTGGTCCAACAGCAGAACCTATTAAATAAAATGCATCTTGATGTTCCATAAAATAATCAAAGGCTTCATCAACAGCCTCTTTTAAAGTTGCTTCTCCTCTAGTTACAGATTTTACGGTTGCTCCTAAAAGTTTTATTTTCTCAACATTTACCCTTTGTCTTTTAATATCTTCTGCTCCCATAAAAATTGTACATTTCATATTAAATAAGCTACATACTGTGGCAGTAGCAACTCCATGTTGTCCAGCACCTGTTTCTGCAATTATATGAGTTTTCCCCATTCTTTTAGCAAGTAAAATCTGCCCTATTGCATTATTTATTTTATGTGCTCCTGTATGATTCAAATCTTCTCTTTTCAAATAAATTTTTGCTCCCCCTGCATATTGAGTTAAATTTTTAGCAAAATACAATGGACTTGGTCTTCCTACAAATTGTTTTAAATAATAATTATATTCTTTATTAAATTCCTTATCACATTTTGCTTTTTCAAATTCCTTTGTAATCTCGTTTAGCTTTTCTTTTAATTCTTGTGGTACATATTGACCACCAAATTCTCCATAATTCATAACCTTTTCCTTCTTTCTTTAAATATATTTTTTTGTTATACCAGTGCCATTCGACTTCCATATGCACCACCTCCCTTTATTCGTTTTTGTTATTAAATACAAAAAAGCACATGTATAAGTTTTAATTACTCATACATGTGCTTTAATATTCTTGATTTTGAATTTTATAGCACGACAAAACTGTATGAGCAATTTTTTGCCCATACTTGCCACATATTATTTAATTGATTATTTTTTAAATTATTCATGGCTTTTGTCCTCTAAAAATTAATTTTGTATATTATATGATATTTTTATATTTCTTGTCAATGGTTAGATATCAAATTCAAAAACAGCCTTATCTGCTCCTGAAAATTCAAATTTATCTTTATCTGCTTTTGTTATCCATCTAAAATCTTCATGTTCTAGCAATTTTATTGTCTCACTTAATAATTCTGCTTTATAGAATATAAGTTTAATATCTTTTTCCGGATAATGATGTATATTTTCACCAACATATGTTGTTACTTTTATATCTGCATCAAATTCTTCCTTTATTTCTCTTATTAAAGCATCCTCATAAGTTTCACCTTGTTCTACTTTTCCGCCTGGAAACTCCCAAAAACCTCCTTGAGATTTTTTAAAATTTCTTTGTGCAATTAAAAATTTATCTTCTTTATATATTATTCCAGCCACTACTTCTATCATTTTTTCACCTCAAATTATTTCTAATAAATACTATACCATAAATTTGAACATTATACTAGTATTAATCACACTCTTATCTTCTGTAAGTGATTGACATTACAGGCAAATTTGATATATATTTATATTATAATAAAAAAGTAAAGAGGAACAAAATGGATAATTGGAATAATTATGAAGAATGGGAAATTGAAGAGCCTATGTGGAAAAAGGCTGTAGATTTCGCAAATAAATATCATACAAAAGCTGGACAATATAGAATTGGTAAAAATGGTGAAAAGATACCATATATAACACATATTTACGAAGTAATGCGTATCTTAACAAATGAAGCTAATATCACATCAGATACAGTTTTAACTGTTGCTGCATTACATGATACAATTGAAGATACAGATTGTACTTTTGAAGATATTGAAAAAGAATTTGGAACAGATATTGCAGAAGCAGTTGATTTACTATCAAGGAGAGATGGTCAAGATTTCGATGAATACGCAGAAAAAATATTTAAGTCCGAAAAATTCCCATGGCTTGGCTCTGTAAAATTAGCTGACAGAATACACAATATGAGAACATATCCAGAAACTAAAAATTATGGAAAAATCAAATATAAATATGATGAAACATTAAGAACTATTACTCCTCACGCAGAAGAGCAATCGCCTATTCTAGCTAAGAAGTTAAATGAAACTATGGATATGATAAAACATTTTTTAAATGATAAAGAAATTGAATTTTGAAGGAAAAAATAATGGAAGAAAATTCTAAAAAAATTAATATTGAAAATGAACAAAATAAGATTAGAGCCAAAATTGATAGAATTAAACAATCAGGAGTTTTTGGTAAATTAGCTGCATCTTTAAATCAGTTTAAAGATACTACTCTTGACCCTTTACAAAATAAAAATATAAACATTTATGGAAGAGTAAAAAAGCCAAATTCAGCAGTAAAAAAAATCGCTCAAAAAAATATCACTTCAAGTGAAATCTATGATTTAATTGCTTTCATGTTTGTTGTTGACCTTCCAGAAAATTATATATCAATTCAAGCATCTCTTTTATCTGCTCTTCAAGGGCTAACATATTCACATCTTTTTGATGGTACCTTGCCTGAAAATAATGGTTATTCAAGCTTACATCTTGGTATAGATGCAAATAAGTTTCTAAATACAGGTAATGATCAGGAATTAGAAGGCTTATCTGCTGAAATACAATTAAAAACTTATGGTATGTATATGGCTCAAGAAGCAACTCATGACTCTATATATAAAAATGATACTTTAAGTAATAAACAAAAATTCGATATGCAACGCTTAATGTTCCCAATAATTGAACATTTAACAGATATTGAAATGTATAAAAGAGCATTGAATTCTAGTGTTGATGATGAAAAAAGAAAATATTTTGAAGAACGTATATCTGAATTAAAACAAGCAATCAGTATTTATAAAGAAGAAAATTCTGATTATATTAATGAAAATTTACCATTAATTAATTCAGTTTTTAAAGAATATATTGCAAGAAAAAACATTGAAAAATTAAAAAGATCTGTTTCTTCTGAACTTTCTGCTGAACAAACTGAAGAACTTATAACTACTTATCGAAATGCAATCAGCTCTTTAAGTAATTCTCAAGATGAAGAAATTATGGCAGATACAGAACCAACTGGTTTTAGAAATATTGATGAATTACTATCTCAAGTTGATAATAAAAGTTTTCAAGAAATACTTTCTTTAAGTCAAAAATTTGAAGCTCATCATTGTTTATTAGGTAATGTTATGGACGTAGCCAAAAAGTCTGTAGGACTAAGTGATATATCTTCATCTATTGATGAATTACAAGCACAAGTAGCTTCTAAATCAACCAAAAAAGAATCTGAACAAAATAGATAAATTATACAAAAATACCTAGCCCTCATTTAGGGGGCTAGGTATTTATTATTTTGGCTTAGTCTAAAGAATATTGCATTATACTTTGAGGAAGGTGAAATACATATTGATTCCATCTGTTTTCCTCACATATTGATTCAAAATCCGTGTTGTGATCAACTCTTTTTTTGCACTGGTAGTAACTTATAATTTCCACATATGGGATTTCTCCTTCTTCTATGAATTCAATTTCAGAAGAATTGGCAGATACAGCATCAAATATCCCTTTGCCGTTTTCATTTACATACCAATATGTGAGTTCATGAGTTGTATCTATGCTTCCTGATACACTTCCTCCAAAAATTGACGAGCTCCCGCTAACTTCACCTGTTATTTCTTGCACAGGCACATTGCAAAAGTACAGCAATTTTCTTTCTTGTGTTTGCTCCACAACCGTTTCTGTTACATTTTCAATATTTCGGTTATAATTGTTAATTAATATTGTCCAACCGAAAATTGCAATTATGAAAACAACTATGAAACAAACATGTGACCGCTTATCATCAAAGTCATACAATGATAATATCAAAGAACCAACCATGTATGTAAGAAATGCCGGTATTATGCCCAATAATATTTGCCCCCAGAATGGTGCTTCATAAAACATGCCTACAAATTTGGCTACTGCAATTCCGCCTACAAGTATTATACATACAAATACAAGAAGATGCAGAATTACCTTTTCATAAGACATAAGTTGACTTACATATGGACTCACTTTCCTTTCGTTCCACATGCCTTCATTCTCTATGACTGGTTTCAAGGCTCTGGTTAATAAACATTTTGTGATAATCGTTATCACAATGCCAACTCCCCAAAGTATCCAAAATATCATTTTCCTACCTCCCGAAAAAATTTTTTCCTTAAGGTACATATATATTAACCTGTAAAACAGGATTAAAAAATTAACACAATTATATTACCACGGTTTTTTAGATTTTACAAGGTTTTGATGTAAATCTTGGTATATTTTAGAGATTATTGCATATTATATAAAAAGACAAAAAATTAAATCAAATTAGCTTGTTTCTAAAGAAATTTGTAAAAAGTAGTTGACAAAGTAATATGATAGTAGTATAATAATTTTCGTTAAGCATCGCGGGGTGGAGCAGTTGGCAGCTCGTCGGGCTCATAACCCGAAGGTCGTAAGTTCGAGTCTTACCCCCGCAACCAACGATTTAATCGTTCTAAATAGCTTGTATCAGTCGATACAGGCTATTTTATTGTTTATAACGAATTTATTTTATATTTAATTTATAAAAACTGTGTTTTACTGTAATATTAAGCACTTTCACGTTTTTTAACTAATCTTAATTTTTACATCTACTAAACAATCAACTAAACAAAATTTTAAAATTTATTTTTTGTTTAGTTGATGTTTAGTAAACAGTATTCAAATGCTTGTATTTCAATGGACATAGAGTTTGAATTTGTTTAGATATTGTAAATTGTAAAAATCAATGTATTCCATATAAGTATTGAAAATAGTGGATTTTATAAAATGTCTATTAATGATTAAAAAACATTATTTTTAAACAATTAGAAAAGCCAAATTAAAAATTGATTTTTAGCTATTTATTTTAATTTTGTTTAACTAATCTTAATTCATATTAATTTTTATCTTTCATTTTCAATACTATTTTCTTCATTTAATAAGTTATTTTTAATCATATTTTCATTAAGATAATATTGATTTACTTTGTCAATTTCTCTTGCCTTAAATTCGTCAAAAACACTTGTATAAGTATTTAAAGTAACACTTATATCTTTATGTCCCATAAGCCTTTGAACAACAACAGGTGCCATACCACTTTCAATACAACGAGTTCCAAAAGTATGTCTTAAACTATGAGTGGAAATGTCTGTTATATCAAAATATCGTTCTAAAATTCGTTGCAATTCAGAATTTACATTTGTTCTTCTTGTATATCTTGCGTTATAAGGTTTAAATAATAGTTTTTCTTCGTTGTTTTCTTGATTTTCCGCTATTTGCATTTGTTCTATTATATGTGGGTATATAAAATCTGGAATAGGTATAACTCTTTTTCCTGCATAAGTTTTTGTTTTATTGCCCATTATAATAGCATTATTTTCATCAGTAGTTAATGTTCTATGTGTATTCATTTTTTTGTGTTTTAGGTCAATGTCGTGTGTTGTAAGTGCTAAAGTTTCGCCACATCTTAATCCCATATACATTTGAATAAGAAATACATTTTTATATTTACATTGCTTTAAGTCTTTACTTAATAGATAATCTGTAAAAGATTGTTGTTCTTCTACTGTTAATGCTCTAACTTCCTTATCTTGTTTTACACTTTTTGGTTTTATAACATTTATCATTGGATTTCTTAACATATAACCTTTGTTAATTGCAATTTTAAATGTTTGATTAAATTGTTGATATATTTTGTTAATAGAAGAATTGCTTAAATGTGTTTGAGAGTTCATATAGTCTTGTAGTTCATTTGATGTTATTTCGTCAATATTCTTACTTCCTATTGGCGTTTTTTCAATTTTCTCTATTGTTCTTGTTACTCTGCCAAACTGCGTAGGTGTTATTTGGTTTGTATCTAGTTTTAATTTTAAATTTGCTTTCATAACTTCACAAAGCGGTATGCCATTATGTTCAATATAAAGTGGATTTTCTTTTTGGTACATAATAGTATCTAAATATTTTTTTGCTTCTTCTTCAGTTTTAAAACTTTTTGTCTTAGGTTTAGTAGTTCCAGTTTTTGCGTCATACTCTTTATATTGTGCGTTCCAACGCTTTCTTTGTTTATTAAAAAATACACAACCTTGTCCAGTTCCTTTTTCAGCCATATTATACACCGCCTTTCTTATTTATTTTCCATAGTAAATAAGTTGCAAGTGCAATTCCCTTTCTTTTTCCAATAGAGATTGTAGGAAAGTCATTTTGCTTAAATAGGTCGTATGCTTGATTTATGCCAATATGTAAGTCTTTTGAAACATCTTTTACAGATAATATCATAAATGGATTTTTTAATTTGTTTAAGTAGTTTATTACTATTTGTTCATTTAAGGTTTTGTCTTTAGTATCAATTACTTTTACATTTTCATTTATACTATTCATATTTATACCTTTTATCTTTCATTATCATTAAAATTTGTATTTTTCGCTAAACATAAGCCATCTATAAAGGCTTCAGCTTCATTCCAAGTTTTAAAGCAATTCTTGTTATCAACTGAATACCAGTCTTTGTTAGTATGCTTTTTATTAACTAAAGCAATAGCTTTGTTATATGTATAATCACTTGAAATACTCAACATTAGTAGTTTTTTATCACTATCAGATAACATATATTCGTTTAGTCCGTCAATTCGTTTTTGAAGTTCATATTTATTCATTTCTTATCTCCATTTCCTAATAGAGTAGATAAAGTCATTTCAATATTAAAAAGTAAGCTGATTAAAACCTTTTCAAAGCTAGAACTATTTGATTTACTACTATTATCTCTTTCAATATCTCGTTCATAAACTTTAGTACACTGCTCTTTTAAAGGCTTTTTAGTAGTTTGCAAAGTAGTATTAGGTATTTTCTTAATTAAATCTTGTGAATACCATATAATATCTTCTTGTGATAAACCTTTGAATTCTCTTTGCTTTTTATCTATATCAACAAGTATTAAATCTCCATAAATACTGCTAAATGTTAAGATAATGTTTGATTTTGTGTTAGGTATTGCTTTTCTGTTATTACAGATAATATAAAGTTTTTCATAGGGAATAATATCAAGTTTCCTTTTTACAATAGCCTTTTTTAGTTTAAATACATTATCAATAATTTTGGTTTCAGGTGGTTGTCCTGTTTTTTTATATAAAACTCTAATAGGTGCAGTATTCCTTGATTTTTCAACAATTTTATTCTTATATTTCTTTTTGTGTTTCATTAACCTTTCCCACCTTTCTTGATAAGTGTTATTTTATTTAAGGTGGCTAAATTGTTCTTAAAATGTGTTATTGCTTTATTTCTTAAAGTGATAACTTCTTTTTTCTGCAATTTTAATCTTCTGCAAATGTCGTTTAATCTAGC
>CAPOZU010000005.1 GCA_948676835.1 uncultured Clostridia bacterium | reverse complement strand
TGCCTCCAATACTGTTTATTTGTGGTTATTTAAACAATATCATTTCTGGTACTCTCTTTCAATATTTTATTTTCATTTTACTTGTGACATATCTATTTTAAACCTATATTATGTAAATTATTTTGATGACAAAATAGCAGGGTTTTATTATTCCCTGCTTAAAATTTAATTTACCTGTTGCCCTTGTTTTATCCAAACTGAAACACTTCCATCTTTACAATAAAAGATTCCATTACCATCATTATCAACGTATACAGGTTCTTGCATATTTCCTGTGCAATCATAAAATATAGTATTTGCAAGTTTCTTTCCTACATTCATTTGAATACATCCACCTGTACTATCTGACATAACCACTGCTAATCCTGAATTTGGATGATCATAATCTCCAAGTCTTGTAAAGCCTATAACATTTTTATCATAAAAATAATCAATCTGTTCTCCATATGCAAAATATTTTCTAAGTTTTATAAATAAGTCTAGCATTTCTATTTTTCCATTTATTTGCTTCTCTGGAATTCCATAATAATCACCATAAAATACACATGGAAAACCATCTTTTCTTAACAATATAAGAGCATATGCTAATGGTTTAAACCAATCTAGTATCCATGATTCTAATGCTTGACCTGGTTCTGTATCATGATTGTCTACAAAAGTTACTGCTTTGGATGGATTGGTTCCAACTATTGTTCCATCAAATATATGACTCATATTGAATTCCCCATTACTTATAGATGCTCTATAAAAATTATAATGTAATGGAACATCAAAAAGTGACATACATCCATTTGTTTTTCCTATGTATTCATTAATGACATCTATATTTGAACTCCAATATTCTCCCACAGCAAAATATCTTTTATCAGTATCTCTTCCCATTTCCCATAACCATTCTGGAAAAAATTCTGCTCTAATATGTTTTACTGCATCTAATCTATATCCATCAACTAATGTTGTACTTGTATACCATTTCCCCCATCTCTTTAATTCTTTTACAACATCAACATTATTTAAATCTATATCGGCACCCATTAAATAATCATAATTGCCATTTTCTTTATCTACATCTTCATCCCAATGTTTTCCATAAAATTTATAAATAGCTGTTTTTCCTGAATTCTCATCCCAATCTATACCGTGGAAGTGAGTCCAGTTCCATTTAAAATTAGAGTACATATCTCCTCTTCCTGGAAATGTGTATTTTGTCCATACTCTAATAGTTTTTGCTTCTGTTAAACTTATATTTCTATTTGAAGCATCATCTTCAACAGCTAAAACATCTTCTGTTTCATCTGCACCCATTTTATGATTTAAAACAATATCTGCTAAAACTTTTATATTATTTTCATGTAATACTTTTATTGCTTCTACATATTCATCCTTTGTTCCATACTTTGTTTGAACAGCCCCTTTTTGGTCAAATTCACCTAAGTCATATAAATCGTATACTCCGTATCCAACATCATTCTTACCTCCAGCTCCTTTATAGGCAGGTGGTAACCATAAATGTGTTACTCCTATATTTTCTAAATGTTTTGATTCTTTTGTAAGCTTATTCCAAAGTGTAGAATCACTAGGTAAATACCATTCAAAATATTGCATCATAGTGTCATTTATTCCTGGCAAATCTATCACTCCTAATCTATTTATTTTATTAATTTAAGTATTTCATCTTTATGATTCATTATTGTTTGATATCCAGTTTCTACAAGTTTATCTGCATTATCTATTTCAAGTAAACTTGCTCCTTTAGCATCTATCTCTATTGCTAAATCAGCCTCTTTTTGAGCCTTTCTTACATCTTTAAGTGAAAATATATCTACTGTTCTTAATAAAATGGCTAAAACATCATTCTCAGGCTCATAATCATCAATTCTAAAACTTAATGCAAGTGTTTTATCTGCTCCCATATCTTTTAAAATTTTAACTGGCAAATTATCTTTTGTTCCACCATCTATAAAATTATATTTTCCATAATCACATGGTGTAAAGACACCTGGAAAGGACATACTTGCCCTTGTAGCAGTCGCAATTGGAGCATCATAGATATACTCAATATCGTCATCTTTTAAATCAAATTTTTTTGATAAGAAAATACATTCTTTAGTTGAAATTGTATCAACAGTAGCAATGGCATATGGGATTTCAATTTGATTCATATTTGTTATATCTTTATCTTTTGAACCATTTATCACTAAATCTTCTATATTCTTACCATCAATTAATCCTGAAATTTGAGCAACACCAGATGTTAAATATGTATAGCCAGCCTTAAAAATTGGCTTTTTCTTTATTGTAGTGAGTAATTTATAATTTTCAAGAGTTCTTTTCTTTATTTCTTCAGTGCTATATCCCATTGCATAAAATGTAGCAAATATACTTCCTGAACTCGTTCCTGATAAATAATCTATTTTTATTCCTAATTCTTCTAAGGCTTTTAATGCTCCTATGTGAGCTAATCCTTTTAAACCTCCACCAGCTAAAGCCACTCCTAAACTCATGTTATGCTTGTTCCTCTTCCTTTCTCTTAACAAATAATGTTTGTGTAGGATATGCTAAATCTATGTTTTCTTTTTCTACCAAGAATAACAAACTACATAAAACATCTTGCTTTGCTTTTAAAAACGGTACATATTCTGCTTCTCTTAAAAATAAAACTATTTTTATATCATTACTATAAGCAGTTATATTTATTAAACTGACTTGTATTGTTTCTTTTATAACTTTGGGATCATTTTCTAAAACAACTTTTATTTCTTTAACAACTTTTTTAATTTTTTCAGAAGGTGTTTCTAAACTTAGATTTAATACACATTCAAATCTTCTACTTGTTAATCTATTCCAGTTAACTACATAAGAAGATGTTATTACTGAATTTGGAATTGTAACTACTGAATTGTTGAAAGCTTTAATACGAACACTTCTAAAAGTAATATCTATTACTGTTCCTTGATATTGGTCTACTTCAATCCAATCTCCAATAACAAATGGCTTATCTGTTAAAATCGTAACACCACTTATTAAGCTTTTTACTAATTCTTGAGCTGCTAATGCAACTGCAGCAGAAGCAAATCCTAATGCAGTAAGCAATCCACTTAAATCATAACCAATTTCTGTCATAGCAATGAAAAAATATACCATCCATATGATAAATTTAGCTATTGTACATAAAAACATATTTACTGTTTTATTTGTTGGATCTTTAAAGAAATTTTTTAAAAGTATTGAATCACTATTAATAAAACTTGTAAAAATTTTAAATATGTAAAAAATTATTACTAGCTTATATATACTATTCATTATAGATAATACTTGAGCATTTGTAGGTAATATTTTTATCATGCAATATATACCGATTAATATAAACATTATATTTAATGGTCTATACATACTACTATCTTTTGGATGTTTTTTGCTTTTAATAATTTTATAATAAGCTTTTATTAAAATTCTTGAAAAAACTGTTCTAAAAATCACAAAAAATAATAAAACTGCAATTGCTATTTGTATATCAAAAATTTTCAATAAATCATTCAAATTTATTGAAGATATCATTTGTTTAAAATTTTCCATCTAATCCTCCGTTATAATAATACATTGTTATTATATATTAAACATAAAAAAAAGTATACCTTTTTATAAAATTTTAAGTACATTCTGACAAAAATAAAGTAGATATGACAAGCAAATCATATCTACTTTACATCACATATTTAATTATTTGTTTTATAATACTCTGCAATTAACTTGTCCAGTTCAACACTCACTTTATATATTTTAGAGTAATCCTCACCGTCAGAAATGCATTTGTTTAATTCGTCTCGCAATTTGCAAATTTTGTTATCTAACATACTATCACTCTCCGTTCCTGATAAATTTGCTATATTTTGTTTGTACTCTTTTGTGTACAATTTAAAAATAACACAGAATAGTCCCAAAAGTCAACAAATTACAGGAATCTCAGTCATTTTTCGTAAGACATTTTTCGACAAAGGAACGTCCAATCACAGTAATACTAATATTTTGCAGTTTTTATGCATTTTCTTTTTCTTCTACTTTATTTTCTTCTTTTGACACCTTTTTTATTTTTTTTACATTAATAATAAGTACTACTAACGAAATTACAAAAACAATTAAAGAAACTATTTGAGATGCTCTAAAATTAAACATCATTAAGCTATCTGCTCTTATTCCTTCTAAGAAAAATCTTATTCCTGAGTATAATAAACAATATAATGTAATAATTTGTCCTTCGAATTTTCTATGATTTTGTATAACTTTTAAAATTGCAAAAATTAATAAAGTAGCTATACATTCATAAAAGAATACTGGATGAACTTCCATATATCCTTCTACTGTTCTTATTCCCATTCTTACAATTGATGTTGTTTGTGTACCATAAGACTCAACATTAAAGAAGTTACCTAATCTACCAACACATTGTGCTATTGCTACATATGGTATTACATAGTCGAAAAAGTTTAAAACATTTATTTTTTTTGCTTTGCAATATATGTATATTGCAATAGCTCCTAAAATTAGCCCACCATAAATTGCAAGTCCACCATTTCTGAAATTAAAAATTTCAGAAATATTTTGTGAATAGTAATCTAAGTTAAAAATTATATAATAAAGTCTTGCTCCTATTGTTCCAAATATGATACCAAGTACAGTACAAACTAATACTTCATTATACTTAATATCAAATTTTTGCTTTGCTAACTTACATAATATTAATGCAAGAACGATACCTAAAACAATACATACAGCATATTTGTAAATTGAAATTCCAAATATTGAAAATGCAACTTTTGATACCTCAAAACTTAAATTTAATCCTGGAAATGTTACTACATTCATTATTCCATCCTCCTAATATATTTTATTTTATAATTGATACCACTTTTAAGTCCTCTACAAATAATTCTTTTAAAACTTGTTCAACATATAATTTATCTATCTCATTAACTGCATTAAAATAATCTAATGTATTTATATTTTTAAAATAATCTGAAACTATTGCTGTTGCAATATTAGACACTTCATTATAATCTTTTACTATTTCGCCATATATTTTCTTTTTTGCTCTTTGAAAATCTTCATCTGTAATTCCATCTTTTTTTACTTTTTCAATTTTATTTGTAATTTCTTTAATTACAACATCAGGATTGTCTGATTGAAATTGAATCATTACATGGCTATAAGTTTTTGAGAATTCATAATCAATTGTTGGTTCTGCTATTAAATTTCCATCCTCGTATAATTTTTCAAAAACCTCTGTACTTCTACCAAATAAAATATTTCCAAGCATGTCTATTGCTAAATCTTTTTTTACTTTATTTGATGTTAAATCATTGTCTTTATAGGCCATTAATACTAAAGGCATACTTATATTCATTTCTTTTTCTATATAATGATTTACAATCTCCTTTTGCTCATGATTATATTTTCTAATCGTTTTTTTGTCTACATTTTTCATAGTAATTTTTGATTTTATTTTTTCTAAAATCTCTTCTGGAACAAAATCTCCTGCAAGAACAAGAATCATATTATCTGGCCTATAAAAAGAATTATAAATCTTATATAATTTTTCTTTATCTATTTCAGCAATAGTTTGAACAGTACCTGCAACATCTATGTTTATTTCATTATCCTTATACATTGCCTTCATTGCATTCATATACACTTTCCATTCTGGATAATCATCATACATCATTATTTCTTGTTCTATAATACCACGTTCTTTTTCAACATTTTCGTCTGTAAAATATGGGTTTTGAACGTAGTTCATAAATTCATCTAACGCTTCATCAAAATGATCTGTGCATTCATATAAATATGCTGTATGATCATTTGTAGTATATGCATTTGCATCTACACCTATTGATGTAAGAACATCTAAACTATTTCTTCCATTTTCTTGCTCAAATAATTTATGTTCTAAATAATGAGCAATTCCATCTGGAACAACTGTTAATTTATCTTCTCCTGGAGCATAAAATTTATTATCTATAGACCCAAAGTTTGTACTCCAGACAATATATTTTTTTCTTGTTTTTTTAGGTAAAACCATTACTACTAAGCCATTATCTAATTTTTCTGTATATAATTTTTCCTTTATTTGCTTATTTTCAATAACTTGCACTATTTACCTCCAATTAATTATTTTTTGTTAAAAAATAAATTGTATTAATATCCACAGATTTTGCAAATTCTATAATATCTTCTTTTGATACTTTATTTATATTATCCATATATTCTTGTATAGTTAAATTGGTTTTTGATATTTCTTGTCCTATATAATAAATAATTTCAGTATCTTGTTCCTCTTCTACATTCTTTATTCCTGCAATTAAAAATGTTTTTGCATTGTTAACATCCTCTTCTGAGAATTCTCCTTTTTTTATATTTTCTAATTGAACCTTTATAATATCAACAGCCTTTTCAAAGTTTTCTATTTGAATTCCGCACCTTATAAAAATGTTATTTTTTTGTTTAAAAAATACACTTTTAGCAGAATATGCGAGTCCTGCTTTTTCTCTTACATTTTGGAATAACATAGAATTTGCCCCATTACCTAAAATACTGTTATATACGTTTCCTATGCCTCGCAAATTCTCTTGGGTTGATGTTATATCTAATCCTATAACAAGTTTTCCTTGAGTAACATCCATTTCTTCTTTTACTTCATTTACTTTTTCCACTTTTGGTTTACCTGTTGTGGAATCTAATATATAATTTTCTTCTCTAGGATTTAATTTTTTTATATTTTCATTATTGTTTAATAGATTTTTTATATTTTCATCATCAAAATTTCCAGAAATAAATAAATCTATTTTACTATTAGAAATTAACCAATTATAATATTCTGAAATTTCTTCAATTGTTATTTTATCAACATCTTCAACATATCCATACTTATAAAGACCAAATCCACTATCCCCATACATATTAGAAATACAATTTTCAAGAGAATAACTATCCTTATCATCAATTTTACTTTCTATAATATCCTTTAAGTTCTCTTTTTCTACTTCCAAAAATTCCTCATTTAGCATATCATTTACTTTTGCTGGATTAAAAACAATGTCTAGTAATGTTTCTATATTCATTTTTAAAATATCTTCATTATTTAATGCATATTCATTGCTTATAGATTCTATACAGAATTTAAGAACTACATTATCTCCCATTTTATCTACACCACAATTAAAAGATGCTCCATACATATTTTGGAGTTCTTTACTAATTAAATATTGATTAGGTAATTTGGTAGTTCCTCTTCTTAGCATAAATGGAATTAATGCATTTTTAGTAACTGTTTCTCTTTTTAATGGTGTTGTAATTATTATACAAGTTAAATCTGTTTTATATAAATCTGTATTTATAAAATGAACTTTAATTCCCTTTTTTAATTCAATACTTTTCTTACTCATTAAATTCTCCTTTTATTTAAATAGTATTGGTATATTTTTCAAATTTATACATTAAATTCTAGCAGATTAAGTCCAATTTCACTACTTAACTTTCTTCCTACTTCACCATCAATTTTTCTAACAATTATTTCTGAAGTAGCAGAAATTTTAGATTGCACTAAATGACCACCTTTAACATTTCCGGATTCATCACCAAAATTAATATGAATATGAAGATATACTTCTCCATCTTTTCTTGTTGCATTTCCAACTAATGAAGTTATTTCAAACATTCCTTCAAAAACTTTGGTGTTATATTCTTTAGTATTTACATTAAATATTCCGATTTCAACTAAATTACTAGCACCAAGACCCGTGATTTCTGCAAGTTTAATATCTTCATTTTTACATAATTCTTTTAAAGAAGCCACTACTTCTTCACCTTTATTTAAACGTACTACATAATCATCATTAAATTTTCTATATTCCATTTTTTCCCCCATAAAATTAACTTAGTTTCTGATTTGTAAAATCACCATCATCATAAATGATATTTCTTTTTATATTTTCTAATACATTCTTAATTCGATCAAAAATATTTTCTGGTAACTCTTCTATATTAAACCATCTTAAATCGTCACATTTCTCTGGTTCTTTTATTTTTGGTGTTCCTTCATATTTTTTTGTTTCAAAAAATACATTTAAATAATCATCTTGATATGGATGTATTAATGCTACCATTTTTAAATCTTTTTCTTTAACTTCAATACCAATTTCTTCTTTTGCTTCTCTTATTGTAGCTTGAGCTAATGTTTCACCTTTTTCTAAATGACCACTACATGCTGCATCATACTTTCCATCCATATATCCTGTGTTTACTCTTTCTTGAAGCAAAATCTCAGTAATTCCATCTTTTTCTCTGGTAAGTAGTAAAAATACTGCAACTTTAGATTGATATCTTTCTTTTTTCATATTTTTTCCTTTCAAATTCTAAACTATATGTATTATACTATATAATTAATAAATATTCACTTTATTTTTTCTTTTTTATATATTCATATTCATATTTGTCTAACAAATCTATAGTAATTTTTCCCTGAGATAGTGCCTCTTCTACTGTCATAATATCTGAGTTTTTAAAGTATAAAAGTACATATTTTGTTTTTTGTGTCGGATAATAATATTCATAATTTTCATCTTCATAGAATTTATACTCTCCTGGTTCAACTCTATTATTATTATAAAATTCATCCGCAATTGTTAAGTCATATAACTTAGGCTCATCTGTTTCTTCGTATTTTTCTAATATATCATCATTATCTACTTTTAGAGCAAAATATGGTCTATCTGAATTTTCTTCTTTCATGAAAATAATAAATTTATCTTCAAAATAGCAATACATTGAATCGCTAATTCCCATATACTCTGTTGTCATTGAAGCTTTACTTGATAAGTTGCATCCTTTTTCATTTAAATAAAAATTAACATTTTGTGTAACATCATACATTATAAGCCCTCTGCTATTTTTAATTTCTTTTGCATACAGTTCATTATAACTAATCATTCCATTTATTCTAACATATGGCACTATTAGTTCGTCAAATCCTTCAAACTCTCTTCTTCCATTATAATTATTATTTTTTTCAATTATATCATTATAGTATTCTTCAAAAGATTTTTCTTCATCTGTTCTATAAAGTATTATTTCATCTCCTTCTTTTGTTTTTAATTTTACAGCAAAAGTTTTACCATTTAAATTATTTTCTGATATTTTATCATAAAATAATACTTCTACGTTTTTATCTATTTTTTTTAAAGTAGCATTGTTAATTCCAAAACATTTAAGTCTCTTATCGCTTTCTCCAAATATTAAAGAATGTGAATCAGTTAAATTATCAAACGGTTCTAAGAAATTCAATTCTTTAATTAATTCAGCATCTATTTTATAACCATTAGTCCAGGTTCTTTCTACTTTTATATTGTAATCATTAGAATCTAGCATTTCTTTTGAAAAATTACTTTGATTTAACTTATTAGCAATTTCAATATTTTCTTCAAATTCTATTTTATTAGTTCCTATTTTTTCCTCTAAATCTTTCCATGCCAAATCTAAAGTTCCAATCCATATGTTATTTACTGTGTTTTCATCTAACGTGCTTTCAAAAGTTGGATTCATTTTTATATTATTATTAGTATTATATTTTTTATATAAATAAGTTGCAGCATATACAATTCCTGAAGTAAATATTGCTATAACCACTAGCATTAAAGCAACTTTTGACAGTTTGTTCATTTGTTTCAATTCGTTCTTTAATAAAATTTTTCTTAATTTAGATTTTCCTCTATGTATTAAATTTTTTATATTTTGAAGACTTTCACCTAAGATTTGAGCTGTTTCTTTATAAGAAAAACCTTCAATCTTTACAAGATATAGTACATTTTTATATTTTTCTTCCAAAGATTCTATTGCTTCTATTAATTCTTTTTTACTTTCTTGTTTCGTAATCATTTCTAATATATCTTTTTCGATTTGCTCATCTTCATTAGAAAGATATGTTTTAATTATTTCATTTCTTCTATTCTCTATATTTATATAATTATATGCTTTACTTTTAGCAACTAAATAAATGTAATATTTAAAATTATAAGTTTGTTCCATTTTATTTTGCATAACATATATAAAAGTTTCTTGAGTTATATCCTCTGCTTTTTGATAATCTTTTACAATGTTATAAACAAAGTATTGAATTTTTTCTTTATACTTATTATACAAAACTTCAAATGCTTCTTTTTCACCTTTTAAATAATCACTATATAATTTTTCGTCCATATTTACCTCCTTTTATTTATATATAACAGTAATTATAAAAAAAGTTTCAAATTAATTCATAATTATATATATCATAAAATCTCGAATATTTCTAGCCAGCCGAAGTTGACATAACTATAGCAAAATGCTATAATTATGATGTACGTTTATAACCTTTTCGAACATAGGAGGTAACTTATGTATAGCATTGGTGTAGAGTTCGTAGTGTCCGTTAATGAAATGTCTGCAGAGGAAGTTGTTCGGGTTCTGAACGCTCTTGGAGCCAAATCTCTTGGCTCGTATGCAGAAAAATGTCCTCACTTCGGCAGAGGCTATCGGTACCTCGGCAACATCATTCAAGTTGGCACTTTGCTTTTCACTCTCACCTGGGATAATGAAAACAGCAAAGTATGCATGAATCCGGCCAGTTTGAATACTAACTGTGTGCCTACCGACAACCTCCCAGTTACAGTCACAGGAAGCCAATCTGGAGATACAGCGCTCTTTGCAAGCAAAGAAGACGCCATTGCATGGCTAAACAATATGAGCTCCATTGAACAGCTGAAACTTTCGGTCAAAACTGCTGACTACAACGGTCCTGCTGTCATGTTCTTGGCTCAATAATAGCACCAAAATGTTACATGTCCCCCATACAATCACTATAAGATTTTAAGTGATTGTATGGGGGATTCTTTTATAAAAATGTATTACAAATAATTCTATTAGTGCTATAATAATATTAAGACTATATTAGTCAATTTGAAAAAATCGAATTAATTTAAAAACTTTTATGAGGTGAATGACATGAAATATTCGAAGGCAAACAAAAGCTATAGCAAAAAAGTGCGTTGGCACAAGCGTCGGGCACACTACTACAGAATTGCATTTATCATTGTACTCATTGCTCTGGCAGTAACTGCGATTGTTATTTGCACTAAAGTTCTTGGTAAAAATCAGACCACAAACACAATCGCCCCCACCGCTGAATCAACCTATCCCCAACAAGACTCAAGCCGTACGGCAGACATTCCTAACATCCCCGAAGTGCAGACTCTCGCTCAGGAAGTAGCAACTGAGACTCCTGTCGAAAACGAGCATGAAGATGAGGTAATTCCTCAGATTTATGAAGGCGAATTTGAGCTTCCCCTGCAGGGTGCAACTGTGTACACACTGGCAAATACCAGTTTGTATGGCGAATCTGGCGACAAGAAGTCTGTTTGCGCAGGCACTGGTCTTCAGATTATCAGTGAAGAAGATGGCAAACTGACTGTTAAGACTGATGACGGTTTCACCGGCATTATTAACAGTTACGAGTGCATGTTAAATCTTCCTGATGTGATTCCGAGCATTGTCTACATGGACACTAATAGCTCTGAATCCTTAATGATGTCCTCTGGTTACGAAATCCCCAGTGTTACTGGCAAGCAGCTTTATGATGTAGAGCAGTATAATCAGAGACTCGGAAGAACCGAGTTTAACATGCCTATCATCTTTGAGACTGCCAAAAAGGTTATGGCTGCGCAGAAGGCTGCCCTCTCTGAGGGATATTCCCTTTGCATAGTCGAAACATACCGTCCTCTTGATACTCAGCGGACTATTAGCAGCAATTTGAAGTCTTTGGCTTCTTCTGAGCCTGCTGTTCGCAATGGTATCGAAGGAAATGGTTGGGGTGAATCTTGGTTCATTGCGCAAAGCGTTTCTAATCATCAGCGTGGTTATGCCATGGACCTGACTTTGGTGAAGGTAAACGAGACCGAAATTTGCACTTCTGGAAACTATGCCTATGTGAACGTTTCTAAGTACGAAGAAGTACAAATGCCCACTCAAATTCATGAACTTTCTGATGCTTCCATTGCTCTTGCATATGGTGTAAAATCCAGCTCTGCAACTGCTTGGAAAGAAGTTCCTCTGGCTAGCAGTATGAACGATGTAGCAATTCGGCTGCAGAACTACTGCGTGAGTGCCGGCTTTACTCCGCTCGCTAGCGAGTGGTGGCACTTTAACGACCTGTCTGCAAAAAATAGTAGCAGTGGCTCTCTGAGCAACGGCGAATATTTTCTGCAGGCAAATTTGAGCATTATTCCTGAATAAGATATTTATCAACTGGCAAAGCCTTGCATTTACCAAAGAGTGGGTCTTAGCATAATTGCTTCGACCCACTCTTAAACTTTAAAAAGCAAGAACCCCAGCATTTGCTGGGGCTCTTTTTGACGATACATTCTTCTATGCACCGTACTTTCTCTAATCAGAGATTAGAGTATGACAAATAGGATCTTCTCCTAAAGTCAACTACTATTGTTTGGAGTTTATCTCCAATGGAGGCGCCTATCGGAGTCGGACCGATCATCAGAGTTTTGCAGACTCGTGCCTTACCGCTTGGCTAAGGCGCCGTTATTATATGTGCCTAGTTTCCACATACTGATACTGTAACTCGCTATGCTCGAACAGTCTCAGCAGCTTGGCTAAGGCGCCATAAATTAAAAAAACTCAAGTTTTTTTGGAGCAGGTAACGGGAATCGGACCCGTAACTAATCCTTGGCAAGGATTTATTTTACCACTAAACTATACCTGCATTCTATCAACTGAGCCGTTTGTATATCACAACAAAGCATAACTATAATAACAGAAAAACAAAGAAAAGTCAAGTTAATATTTTAATATATTTGGTAAAATTAATTTCGAATATTCACTATATAATATTATATTCTTAAATTTAATAAAAATTACAAAATAATAAAATATACTTTATACATTTTTTGATAATTCTCACTCTATTAATTGACATCTGTATTAAAATTTTATATTATATGAATGAAAACAAAATGCTTTGTCTCAATATGAAAAGGAGTGATCTTATGAATATACGGTTGCCCGAAAACTATTTTTACGCAGCACGTGGTCCCAATGACTATGCTTATGTAGCAAATGGCACTCTCTATGTCGAGGGATATGTAAATTTCGAACATTTAATGTATAACCTTTCATATACTCTAAATGGGTATGGTCGTTGTCACTATTGTGGATGTACTTTAACAAGTTCCAATAGAACACTTGATCATGTTCATCCTAGGAGTTGGGGTGGCATTAGTCTTCCTGATAATCTAGTCCCTTGCTGTAGAAGTTGCAACAACGAAAAAACAGACATGACACCAGAGCAGTACGAGAAGTTTAAAAAAATTCGGAAATCTGACAAAGAGCATGCATTTTATTATCAGTGCATTATAGAAAATACGAATTTTATGAAATCAAAAAAATTCCTTCTTCCTGAGGACTGGGTAACAATGTATGATGCAAGTAAGTTAATTGAAGCACTTTCTTTTAGATTTCTCGAAAAATCCAAAATGGAAAAGCTTGAGGATTATTTCAAAAGAGTTAAACAATATCCTCACCCAATTGTTGTTTCATCAAATGGGTGGCTTTTCAAAGGAAAGCACATTTTATATCATGCTCGGAAGATCCATCGTCCTGTTGTGCCAGCAATAGTTCTTGAAAACGTTGAAGTAATAATGAAATCCTCCTGATTTTTCAGGGGGATTTTCCATTTTAACAGATATTTTTTATAAATATTGTAATTAAATATTGTTTATGATATGATTTTATATATTAAATTATACTTTAATATTAAAGGAGAAAACTAATGATAAAAAAAGATATTGATGCAAAAACTACTGCAAGTCAAATAATTAAGGGATTTGTTTCCTATACTATACTTATTGGATTTATCTGTTTCATTATAATATTTGTAGTAAATAATTTATTAAGTAATTTTTCTGGATCAGCAACAAGAGGTTTATATATTACATTGCCACTAATGGCTATAATTATTTTGTATTTTATAGTTCATGGAATATGTAAATTAAGTACATATGATGTTTTCAAAAATTCAAAAACTAATCCTAATAATTATAAAAAAATTATCAAATATTTGAATATATTTTTTATTGTTTGTATAGTTCTTTCAATCTGTGTATTTTTAGAATTACTTTATTTAAATCTAAGCTATCAAACAATAACAATTGAGTATTCAATTTTAAAATATAAAGATGTGTTTTCAAATGATCATGTTTCTAATTTAACTAATGATATGATAAATAGTTATAATTTTTCTAAAACTAATTTAGTAATTTCTACAGTTATTTTAGTAATTGGACTTTCTGTTTCAATCCTTTCTTTAATACCTTATCAAAGAAAAATGATTGTTAAATATAATAATTATGAAGAAAATAATTAAATATAAAAGTATAAAAAGAACTTTGTTTCAGAGCAAAGTTCTTTTTTTGTAATAAAAAAATTTTTTTTAAATATACTTCAGTAGAAAGGATTTTTTATGGATATTGGAACAATTAGCTTTTATGGCCTTATTTTTGGGATTTTAGGAACATCCCTTGGTGGAATTATTGGAGCATTTTTAAATATAAAATCTAATAAATTTCTTAGCTTTATATTAGAATTTGCAGCCGGATTAATGACTGCAATTGTATGTTTTGATTTAATTCCAGAATCACTAAAAATAATTAATATTACTAAATGTATATTTGGAATTTTTATTGGTATTATTTCTATGATTTTTTGTGATAACATTGTTAATACTTGCTATAAAACTGATAAAAAATCATCGAACAGCCTTTTAAAAACAGGTATTATTATAGCAATAGGATTAGCTATTCATAATTTTCCAGAAGGGTTAGCAATAGGAGCTGGTTTTGAATCTTCAAGTACTCTTGGTTTTAAACTTGCAATCGCTATTGCTCTTCATGATATACCAGAAGGTGTATCTATTTCTTTACCATTAAAAAGTGCTGGAACGTCTAGACGCAAAGCAATAATAATAACATTTTTATCTGGTCTTACAACTGGAATTGGCGCTTTCGCTGGTTCTATTCTAGGAAGTATTTCTTTAGATTTAATTGGAATTTCTTTAGCATTTGCAGCAGGTGCAATGCTTTATATAGTTTCTTGCGAATTAATTCCAGAATCTAAAAATATGTATAAAGGAAGATTTGCTTCTTTAGGTAATATGCTTGGATTAATTCTCGGAATATTGGCTCAATTAATTTAACAAAATAAAAAGTGAAATTTAAGGAACATCCCTAAATTTCACTTTTTATTATTCATTATTTCCTTTTAATTTTTCTGCTCTATCAGTAGCAATTAAATTATCTACCATTTCGTCCATATCACCATTTAAGAAATTTTCCATTTGAAAAATACTAAAGCCAATTCTGTGGTCTGTAATTCTTCCTTGTGGATAATTATAAGTTCTTATTTTTTCACTTCTATCTCCTGAACCAACTTGACTTCTTCTTTCGCTTGCAACAGCTTTTTCTTGTTTTTCTCTTTCTTGCTCATATATTCTAGAACGAAGTAATCTCATTGCATATTCTCTATTTTGTAATTGAGATCTTTCTGTTTGACATTCAGCAACAATTCCTGTTGGTTCGTGTATCAATCTAACAGCTGATGATGTTTTATTAACGTGTTGTCCACCAGCACCAGAAGCTCTAAATACTTCCATTCTTACATCTGCTGGATTTATTTCTACTTCAACATCCTCTACTTCTGGTAAAACTGCTACCGTAGCTGTTGATGTATGAATTCTACCACTGCTTTCTGTATCTGGAACTCTTTGAACTCTATGAACTCCACTTTCAAACTTAAATCTACTGTATGCACCTTTTCCTGTAATCATGAAAGATATTTCCTTATATCCTCCAATTCCAGTTTCGTTCTCATTTATAACTTGAATTTGAAAATGTTTTCTTTCAGCATACATAGAATACATTCTAAATAATACTCCTGCGAATAAAGCTGCTTCCTCTCCTCCTGCTCCTGCTCTAATTTCGCAAATAACATTGTTATCATCATTAGGATCTTTCGGAATTAAAAGAATTTTTAATTCTTCCTCTATTTTTGGAAGCTTTTCTTTAGCATCTAGCATTTCCATTTCAGCTAATTCTTTCATTTCAGGATCATCTAACATTTCCTTAGCTTCTTCTAAGTTCTTACTAACAGTTTTATATTCTCTATATTTTATAACTATGTCTTCTAAATCGCTATGTTCCTTCATTAATTTTTTCCACTCATTTTGTCTTGAAATTACTTCTGGATCACTAATTAACCCATTTAGTTCTTCATATCTTTTTTCTACGTCTTCTAATCTTTGAAACATAAAAACCTCTTCCTTTTTATTATAAATTATTTTATAAAGTTGCCTTTTCATTATTAAACTGCAACATTTATATTATAACCTAATTTTACCTATTTTTCAAGGTTTATTAAATTATAATCTATTTTTAAATTATCTAAAACATTTTTTTCCCTATCTGAACATGTAAAAATAATAATTTGATTATCTTTAAAATTATTTTGTATGTATCGTAAAATATTAGTTAATCTATCATTATCAAAATACGCAAACACCTCATCTAAAATTATTGGCATATTTTCATCTGAAACTTCATTTAAAGCACTTAATCTTAATGATAGATACATTTGATCTATTGTTCCAACACTTAATCTAGAAGCTGATATATATCTACCGTCGTCTATTTCTACATTTATACCTTCACTATCTGTTATAGTAACATTTTTATATCTATTATTAGAAATCTTTGAAATTATGTCTGACAAATTTTGAGTAAATTTAGGGCTAATATTTTCTTTTACTTGAGCATAAGCTTTCTCTAAGCATTCTTTAGCTATATTATATGATTTGTTTAATGATATTAATTCGTCTCTTTCTTCTTCTGCTCCCATCAATTCTTCTTCAATATTTGCTAAACTTTCTATCTTAGAATTAATTTCTTTGGTATTATTTTCCATTGTTTGCATTCTAAATTTAGATGTATTTATCCTATTTTCTTTAAGTTCTATTTCTTTATTTATTTCATCATAATTTTTACCTAAAAAATCTTCAATATATCCTATACTTATATTATTTTTATATTTTGAAATTAGTTCTTCTCTATCCTTTTCTATTTCTTGATTTAATTTATCCTCTTTTTCTTCAGCTTCTCTTCTTTGAGTTTCTTTATTTTGTTTTAGAACTTCTATTTCATTTATTATTTTACTAACTGATTCTTCTCGTGTTAATTTCATACCTGAAGCATATTTTCTGTCTTTCAATATTTTGTATATTATTATTATCATTGGAATTACTGGAATTATAGCAGAAAATTTAGAAGGTGAAGCTATTAGTAATACTACAAAAACTATAAATAAAACAATTAGTGAGATATAATAATTTTTAAAATTTATTTTTTCATAGTTTTCATCTATATTATTATTACTTATTTTTTTGTTTAGTTCACTAATTTTGTTATTATATTCTTTCTCTAAATTTTTATTAAAATTAATTTCTGCATTTTTTATTCTATTATTATCTAATTTACTTTTTATTTCTTTTAAAAACTCTTTTTTATATTCATCTTCTTTAATTTCTATACTTAGGCGTTCTTTTTCTGATGAATTATCATATATGTTTTCTTTATAGCTTTCTAAGCTTAATTTTTCATCTATTAATTTACGAATCTTGCTATCTATGATATTTATTGGTCTTTGTGATGTTCTTTCTGTTCCAACTTCTTCATTTTGCATTTTACTTATTTTATCCATAGATTTCTTAAATGAAATATTATCATCACCTGATGAAATTAAATTACTAATTTTTTGTATGATGCTTGCTTGACTTGACTTGCTAAGCCTTAATCCTTCTTGCTCTGATATAGCTGTACTGTAAAATGTTTCTTCATCAATTCCTGTTTGTTCTTCAAAAAATTCTATTCCTTTTGTTTTATCTATTTTAAATTTTTTTGAAATATCTTCTTTACTTGAATTATATATAATAGGATTCTTCTTTTTGAATTCTCTATATACTTCGAATGTTTCTCCATTATCTAAAGTATAATTTATTTTTCCTGAAAATTCTTCTGTTTTCCATGGCTTATATTTATCAAAATCTGAAATATCTTTTCCATTTTTATTTTTTGAAGCTCCATAAAACATACTTGAGATAAACTTTAACATACTTGATTTTCCAGACTCATTTTCACCTAATATAACATTTATTCCATTTTGTAATTCTATTTCTTTATTTTGCAATTTTCCAAATCCATTTATTTTAAAATTATTTATTCTCAAATTTTCTCACCTCTTTACATTGCTTCTAGTCCAATTTCTATAGCCTTTTGGTATTCCTCTTCTGTGCATAATCCTTGATTATACATATTTAAAACTTCTTTTATAAAAATACCTTTTAGATTGTTTTGTTTTGATAGTTCTTCTAAATTATAATTTAATTTTGTTTTATCTTTTACTTTTAATATATTAGTTTGTGAAACAGCTCTTAATATATCTCTTGTATTTATTTCAAAATTTCTATTTCCAGCTAAAATAATTTTATACATTGTCATTTCATTATAAGAATAATTTAAAATCTTTTCTATTAATTCTTCTTTTGAATAAATTTCATCTACAGTAATTATAAGTTCTTCAAAATTTCTCTCATCAAGCTCTATAAACGTCATATTAAATTTATCTTTAGTTACTTCTCCAACTATCATTCCATGATTTCCAAGTTCATCAAATCCTAAAGAAATTGTAGATCCAGGATAATATATTCTATTTTGATTACTTATATTATTTTTATGAACATGCCCAATTGCACAATAATCAAAGCCAATAGAATTAAGCTTAGATTCTAATATTGGATTGTATGAAAATCCTTCTTTATCCTTTGATCCATTTAAATCGCAATGTGCAAGCAATACACTTGGTTTATTAGAATATGGTAATACAATATTTTCTAAAGGAGACTCATTCATATAAAATTCATTAAATGCCATCCCATAAATATTTACATTTTCATCTTCATATCTTTCTATATTAGAATTTCTAAAAATATATACATTATCTCCAAATTCATAAGTATTATAATAAGAGTTCTTGATATATGGATCATGGTTACCAGGAGATATAAATATTTTTGTTTCTGGTATTTCATTAAATAATTTTACAATATAATCTATTGTAGATTTTTTTACATATTCATGTTCATATAAATCTCCTGAAATCAACAAATATTCTATTTTATTTTCTTTAATATATTCTATAACTCTTTTAAATGCATTTCTTTGTTCTAATCTTCTTTTATCTCCTAATCCTTCCTTAGGATTTAAAGAAGTAAATGGTGCATCAAAATGCATATCAGCAATATGTACAAATCTCATTTTACCATCTTCTTTCTCTTTTTAAGTTTTATAATTTTATCATAGGTATAAAATATAGTCAATATTTTAGCGAACAATCATTTGCTAAAATATCAGAATTTATTTTCTACATATAGAACAAAAGTGGACAATATTTAAGTTGAAAAAGACAAAGCTTTACTGAATTGTCCACTTCTTTGTTCGTTGCGCCAAAATTATAAAATAATTTTGTGTGCAAATATTGCCGAAAGCTTTATTTAGTAGGATGTCTGGAGGACTTTCCTACTAAATAAAAAAAGAGTAAGATTTCTCTTACTCTTTGAAAATTTATTAATCGTCTGAATCTATTGAACCGAATAACTCATCAAATTTGGCTTCCAATTCTTTTTGAATATCTATTAATTCTGCTTGTCTTTTTTCTTCTTCAGCAGGATCTAAAGGAGCTGCTTGAGCTGTTGTTTTAGGAGCTGAATTCGAAGCATTATCCATAGGACTTGGAACATTCATTTCATCAGCCTCATCAGCAAATAAATCATCTAATGATTCAAGTGATGCTGCTGCACCTCCTGTTGTTCCTGTTCCAGAGTTTTCATCTCCTTCAACATAAGGATTATATGGATTGAATTTTCTCCAAACTCCTCTTTCAACATGAACATCGTTATGATCAGTTTTAAATTTAGTAACAAGCTTTCCTTCTGGATATTTGAAGTAGTAATATTTATTAGCTTTAACTGGTTTTATACCTTTTTCATAAATAATACAAAGGTCATTATCCATTCTTCTTAATTCATCTGGTGTCATAAGAGCTCTACCCATAACTTGGTCAGATTCACTCTTACCTTGTTTCCAGTCTTCTCTATCTTTATTAACAGAAATATTATCTCTTGTTATTGTTTTTTCACCTAATGCTTTTGAGAAGTATTCAACTGTTTTTTGTGAGTTAGATCCAAGGAAAAGGTGAGTATCACAGTTACCTATGATTGTTTCATAAGCTTCTTTGTAAACTGCCTCTAACTGATCTAAGTTCTGCAAAATAACACTGAATGATATTTTTCTACTTCTTGATGTAGAAATCTTTTTATCAAAATCTGGTATTTGTCCAATGTTAGCAAACTCATCTAGTATGAAATATGTAGGTACAGGAAGCTCTCCTCCCTTAACATCAGCAAAATCATATAACTGTTGTATCATTTGTGAGAAGAATATTGTTAATAAGAAGTCATATGCTGTATGTGTATCTGATGAAATAACAAATACGGCTGTTTTCTTGTTACCAATTTCTGTAAAGTTAATTGTATCTGTTGATGTAACTTCTGCAATTTCCTTTGAATCAAATTTACCAAGTTTTGATTGTAATGTACCAAGTACAGAACCAAAAGTTTTATCTGGTAACATTTCTATGTTTTTATAGTACATTCTAGCTGGATGGTCTAGTGGTAATTGATTCATTAAGTTTGTAAGTAGGTTATCTCCACCATTACTATTTGCAGTTCTTACAAGTTCTGAACAACTTGCCAAACTTTGCTCTTCTGGTGGTCTTGTAGATTTTAAGTAATAAATTAGAGCCTTCATTAACATTTCTGACATATCGTCCCAGAATGGATCTGAGCTTTTTCCATCACCTTGCCCTTTTACTATTGTGTTTGCAATAATATCGACATCTATTTCATTATTAATATGATGTAAAGGGTTATATCCATCACTGTTTTGAGGATGTACTAAGTTTAATACTTTTACATCATATCCTTTTGCTCTAAAATAACCTGCTGTTTTATCATAAAGTTCTCCTTTAGGATCTGTAAATACATAAGAACCTAATAGCTGTAAAGCATTTGGTATAACGAATGAAGCTGATTTACCAGCACCAGAACCTCCGTACAACAAGTACGTTTACGTTACCACGTTTATCTACTGGTAAGTAATTCTTTTCTGCAAGAACAATACCTTTTTTCTTGCTTAATACTTTATATTGCTCTCCGCCTTCACTCCAATCACTTGAACCATTTTCAATATCTTGGTATTCGTGTTTTGGATATGCTCTTGTTATACCTATAAGAGCTGCAAGTGCATAAACACCCATAAAGAATTTAGTTATATTCCAAAAATAAAGTCCACCATTTGGTACAGAGTTTAATGAAGTAAGTGCTTTCATTGGATTTTGTAATCCAGCAAATAACTTCTCAAAAAAAACTTCCCAATCAAAATTAATTTCTACTGGAACGTTTTTTGCATGTGCAGCTCCATATGCTAGTGGAGCACCTCCCCAAATTAGGACAATTATTACTATTACAAGGCCTACAATAAGTTTTACTCTTATTTTTCTTATAGCCGTTTTTATTTTTTCAAAAAATCCCATTCTATATCACCTTTTCATAAGTATAATTTAGGTAAGAACTATTTTTGTGCATCATCAATATTTGGTTCTTCTTCCTTTTCAACATCCTTAGCTTTTGTTTTAGTCTTTTTAGCTTTAAGAATAACACATGCTTTTAGAACATCTGATAATGGTTTTGAACCTGAACCATCTACTCTTGTAAAATCTCCTGCTTTAGCTGGTTTTGCTGCAGCTGCTGTATCTGAGCTACTTCCTGTTCCGTCTTCTTGTGTTGTTATTCTTTCTGTTGTTGGCTCAAATCCAACATAATCTACATATAATTCATTTCCACCTGTAAATTTTACAACATGTTTATTAATTTCATCCATTGGAACTTCTTCCACTGCTGCACTTACCCTTTTCTTATTATTTCCACTAACTCCATTTGAAGCTTTAGTCTCTGCCATATTCTAATTTCTCCTTTCGGCTCTATCGTCGTTATATTTTATTTTTTTCCTTCTCTAATTTCAAACGCAAAATATTTTTTGTAAGGCTTAAGCTTACATTTTCCTTTAACTTCATTTGCTTCTTCATCAAAATATAAAATCGGTTTTACTTCTTCACCAGTATCTGGATCTATTATAGAAATAGGTCTTTTCATATTTGGTGTATATGCAAAATCTTTGTATTCTGTTTCTTCTTCATTGTACAAAGTTTTAAATTTCATAGGCATAGGTTTCTTTGAGATTTTTACTATATCATAATCTAAAAATCCCATGTTAACTACAACCTTATCTTTTGTAAAAGATAATATTACGAGTGGATTTCCTTCTGGTGCAGGATTATTAACAAAAAATGTTTTTTTGTTATTTGCTCCAATAAGTTCTTCCGAATATTCTAATCTTTCAACTGTATATTTAGGACCATTTTTTGCAAATTCTCTTTCTGTCCTATTTACCTGATATATTACAGTACGTATATCTTGTGGATCTGTAATACTAAAATATTTTCCTTGTAAACTATCTTCAACCATTTATTTTACTCTCCTTATAAAAGTTTGTTACAAATGTGTTTTTTTCTTTTGAGTTTATTAAATAACATAATAATTATATCTTAATAAAACTTAAAAGTCAATCATTTTGCTGTATTTATGTTAACTATTTCTTGGATTAAAATTTGACATTTCATCCATTTTTTTGAATAGTTCTAAAACTTCTTCTTTAGGGTTTTTAGGAATCATAATTTTAGTATCTAAAATTAATTTTCCTCTACCACCTTTTCCATCTTTATATCCTCTATTTTCGATTTCTATTTTTTCGCCACTTTGAATACCAGCTGGAACATAAACAGAAACATCTTCATTTATACCATTTATAGTAACTTTTGTACTAAGAGCAGCTTCCCAAGGTGTTAAGTACAAGTTTGTTTTTATATTATATCCATCAAGAGTAAATTTCTCATCATTTTTAATTTTTACTCTTATAAACAAATCGCCATTTTTTCCTCCGGCTTTTCCCTGTTTACCTTGTCCAACAATTCTAATTTTTTCATTGTTTTGAATTCCAGCAGGAACTTGAACTTTAAATTTTTTTAAGTTTCCTTCAACAGTTCTTACTCCTATTGTTTGCTCTTTTCCTCTAAATGCATCCTCTATTGAAATATTAATTTCTGTTTCGATATTTTCGCCTTTTGTAGCAACTTCTTTCTTAACTTTCTTCTTTGAAACATCTTTATTTTCCGCTGTTCCAAAAAACATATTAAAAAAGTCGCTAGAAATTGAATCTTTACTTCTTTTGCTTTCTTCATAAGATGAATTAGCTCGTCCAACATTTCTATGCCACATTCTATCATATTTTCTTTTGCTAATTCCATCAGACAATACTCTATATGCTTCATTTATATCCTTAAAGCGTTCTTCGTATCTTTGGTTGATATCTGGATGATATTTTTTGGCTTGCTCTCTATAAGCCGATTTTATTTCTGCCCCACTTACTTTATTTGTTTGTAAACCTAATATTTTGTAATAATCTTTAAATATCATTTCAACATCCCCCGAACTCTTCTAAAAATTCTATTTGATTATATCATGTTCATTTTTTTTTGTGAAGTTTTTTATCAATAAAATTATATAAAATTTTAAAGATGTAGACTTTATTTTAAAAATCTACATCTTTTGTAAAAATTATTTATTTTTCATTGTTTTTGTACCTTTAGCACCCTTGCTTCCACCTTGCATTGCAAGGATATTTTGATCATATGAGAAAGTTAATTTTTCTCTATCACTTTGTCTTTTTATAGCAAGTTCTATAATTTCATCTAGTTCTTGTTCAAATGTTTTACCAGTAGCTTCCCATAAATAATATGATAGAGCACCTGGAATTGTATTTATTTCATTTACATATACCTTATCTGTTTTATTATCAATTAAGAAATCAACTCTAGCAACACCATTACATCCTAAAATGTTAAATACATCTTTTGCTAAGCCCTGAATTTCTTCTGTTTTTTCTTTACTTATATCTGCAGGAATTTTTTTGTTTGAAAATTGATTTTCTCCTGCTTTTGCACCTCCAGCCTTCATTCCTGTTTTAGAAGGAACAGATTTTGCTCCACCTATAGTTCCACCTTTTGATTTTCCATCGCCTATGTATTTATCTGCATAACTTAATATTTCATCTGAAAAGAATGGTTCCTCACATACTGATGCTTGTTGCTTCTCTTGATTTCCAATAACTGAGCAATTAATTTCTTTTAAATCTTCAACTGCCTTTTCAACTATTACTCTATCTGCAAACTCCATTGCAAATTCAATTGCTTCTTCAAGTTCTGGTTTATTTTTAGCTTTTTTAATTCCAACACTTGAGCCTAAATTTCCCGGTTTTACTATCATTGGATATTCAATTTTTTCTTCAATTTCTTTTAATATTTTTTCTTCATCTTTTACGTATTCTACAGAATAAAAAGCATGAAAATCTACTACTGGAATACCTGATTCTTTTAAAACTTTTTTTTGTAAAATTTTATCCATTCCAATACTAGAAGCCATTATATCTGGTCCTACAAAAGGTAAACCAAGTAGAGTTACAAAACCTGCTATTGTACCATCTTCGCAATTTGTTCCATGAACAATTGGAAATGCAACATCTATTGTATTTAAAACTCTCCTTCCAATCCATGGAGCTGGTGTTCTAACAACTTTTACACCTTTTCCATCATTTATAACAGCTACTTTGTAGCATCTTTTTAATAAAACTTCCATATCTCTAAATGATTCTAAATCTAATAAATCATCACCTGTATACATTACTCCATTTTTAGCAATATATATAGGAACAATTTCATATTTTTCAGGATTTAAGCTTGAAATTGCTTGATTCATAGTAATTACTGATATTTCGTGTTCTACAGAGTTTCCTCCAAAAAACACACCAACTTTTATTTTCATTTTTATATTCCTCCATTATAAGTAATTATCTGGTAAGTCGTTTTCTAATAAAACAACACTATCTCTTGTTATAATTTGATTCATTTTACTCAAAGCCTCTTGTAAGTTTTTTGCAATATAAACATTAGACTCTGGATAACCTTTTTCTTTAATTCCATTATAAATTGGAATTGCTTGCTGTGCTCCTACTAATATTATAAAATCACTACTATCAGCCGCACATCTTCCAAGCTCTTGATTTATTTCTGTCATTTTATCTCCAAGTTCTACTATACCAGGAGTAATTAAAATTCTTTTTTTATGTTCAAAAGATTTTAAAACTTCAAGTGCCATCTTAGCACCTTTTATATTTGAATTGTATGCATCATCAATTATCATACTTCCATTAGGATTTTGTTTTAATTCTAGCCTATGAGTAACTGGTCTAATATATTTAGCTCCCATTTTAATTTCATCTGCAGTAAGTCCTAATTTATCTGCTATTGCAACAGCTCCTACAACATTTAAAATATTCAAATTACCTAACAATCTAGTTTTAATTCTAATCGGTTCTTTATTAGGTATAACAACATCAAAAGAAGAGCCTCTTTCTGTAATATTGATATTTGTAGCATAATAATCGGCTTCTTTTGATAATCCAAATTTAACCATATTTTTAGTAATTTTAGAACTTCTTATATTTTCATCTTCCCAGTTGACAAATGCAATTCCATCATCAGGAAGACTATCTACTAATTCAAGTTTTGTTTTTCTAACATTTTCTAAACTTTTAAATGTATCTAAATGTTGAGGTCCAATAGCTGTTAATATTCCATAATGTGGATTTACAATATCTGTTATTTCTTTAATATCTCCAATATATTTTGCACCCATCTCACAAATAAATAATTGATGCATTGGTGTTAATTTTTCATTTATTGTTCTTACAACTCCCATTGTTGTATTATAACTTTCTGGTGTCATTAATGTATTATATTTTTGTGAAAGTATAGTATTTACAATGTACTTTGTACTTGTTTTTCCATAGCTTCCAGTAATACCAACAACTTTAAGTCCTGGTATATCCTCAAGTTTTGCTTTTGCTTGTTTGCAAAAACCTCTTCTTATATTTTTCTCGATTGGTTTATTTATAACACTTACAATATAAACAAAAACATATGCAAACATTGTACAAATATTTATAATACTTAAAACAATTCTATAATTTAATACATTTGCAAAAGTAAAACCAATTACAAATAATACTAAATATGTTGCATATACTCTTTTGATTCTTGCAGTAACAACAAAAGCTTTTTTTTCTTTTTGCTTTTTAGTACTAATTATAAAATAAAGTAAAACAAATATTTCTATTGTAAAACCAATAATAACTGATACTTTAGTGTTAATTATAAAACATATAATTGGCACTAATAAAAGAATTATTTTCTTTATATCTATAACTTTTTTTATATAACGTTTCATCCATACTGCATATCTATCTACATAATAATTCTCTAATTGTAAAATATGTAACCCATGCCTTGTAATTTTATAAAAATATACTAATATTAAAACTAAACTAAAGTTTAATAAAACTTTTTCCATTAGCAATTTCCCCTTTATATATCATTTTTTAAAAATTCATTCACAACTGTATTAAAGTTATTTAAATTTTCCAAGTATGAAAAATGTGATGAACCTAGATATTCGATTAATCCGCTATCTGGTATTAATTTTGCCATTTTTCTTCCATCGCTAATTGGTGTAGCATTATCTAAAGTTCCCCAAAATAACAAAGTTGGAACATTAATATTGGGTAATAACTCTGATAAATCTTCATTTAAAATAAGCTTCATTGTTTCTTTTAAAACATTGCTTGAAGATTTATAATCACTAGAACCAACATTATTTCTAAGTTTTTCTTTAAAGGCTTTTATTTTTTTAGTATTTGGTAATAAATTAAGTATAAATTTACCTGTTTTATAAAAAGCAACTTTTAAATAATAACCTAATTTTCTTTTCGGTTTTAAGCCTGCACTATCAATTAAAATAACTTTTTTGGGTGTAACAATTTTCCTACCAACTGCATTTATTATAGTTCTTCCGCCATTTGAATGACCAATTAAAATTGGATTTTTTATTTTTAGAGTATTTAAAAACTCTTTTAAAAAATTACCAAAATCATTGGTGTTTAATGGATGCTCTGGTAAATCGCTTTTTCCAAAACCAACAACATCAACTAAATAAACTTTGAAATTTTTACTTAAATTATTAGCAATAGGTCTCATTGTTTCTAAATCTGCTAACCATCCATGTAGCAATACTACTGGATTTCCGCTTACCCATTACTTCATAATTAATATTCCAGTTATTTACTTTAACTTGCAATATTTCCTCCTATATGTAATCCACAATTTCTTAAGAGATTGTGGAAATTTTCTACTATAATTTATTCAAATTAACAGTTTTTTGTTACTGCCATTATAATATAACAATATTGTAACAATTTCAATCTTTTTGGTAACTTTTTTCAGAAACTGTTAAAGTTTACTTGTTACATTTTCTGAACTTCTATATTTATGTAATAAATATAGAAGTTACCTACTTAATCTATACTGTTAAAGTTCCTCCTGGTGTATCTAGTATTACTAATATATCTTCTTCTTTTCCTGTTTCAACATTTATATATACAAGAAATTCTTTTCCATCTACTTTTCCTTTAAACTCATAACATAAAATTTCTGATTTCCATTCTGTTGGAATTATTGCCTTTCCTTCTGACATTATTTCCAAATCTGAATTCAATTTAGACTTTGCTTCTTCCATAGTTATTTTTGGGGATTTATGTGTTCTATCAGTATGAGAATTTAAATATCCATTTGTTTCTATTCCTAAAATTTGCCCATTATCTAATGCAACTTTTACTTTTATTAAATCTGGATAAACAATTATTCCATTATCATTATAAGCATAATTTATTGTTACTATATTTCCCTGTTTTACAAAATATGTTTCTTTCATATCTTTAAAACCTTTATCTGACAAATATTTCTTACCTATTTCATTTGCTTCTTGTTGGCTTATTTTTTCTTCATTTACACTTCTATCAAAAGATGTTTCAACTACATGTCCGCCTTTTTTAGAAATTGATATACTACATTTTTCCTCTACATTATCAAATTCTACAGTAAAATCATACATAGGAATATCTGCATTCTCTATAAATCCATTATTCTCTATATTTTTTACAGAATATTCTGAATCATTAAAGAAATCCTTTGCTTTATTTTTGGCATCTTCTTCACTAATATCATTTCCTGTTAGTCCTAATTTTTCCATTTTATTTATATGATCTGAATAAGCACCATCATAAATAAGACCTTCATATTCATTTAAATTATCATCTATATTAGAAAATACATTTATACTATCAACAGCTTGTGCAAACTTTGTATTTGAATTCATATTCAAATCTTTCCAATCTATTGTTCCATTATAAATTTCTTCTGAAAGTTGATTTAAAGTTTGCTCTAAATCTAAACTATATTGATATAAATTTTTTAAATTATCAAAGTCTTCTTGTTTTAGCTCTTCACCACCTATACTTTTTCTAGATAAAGAATAAGAATAATCACTTACTTGATTTAAAAATTTTGACGTTTGTGAAAGTCCCTCTTCATCAAGTGGAATTCTTGACAAATACACAATTGCTAAATCTGAATTCTTCCATATTTCAGTTAAAGTTTTAGTTGCTTGTTCTGAACCTTTTGAAATCATAGCCTTTGCTAAATAATTTTCAATATTATTCATGTAATTTACTAAATTGCTAAATGCTTCTGTATAATTGTTATTATTTATATTTGAATATTGTTCTTTTAGCCTAAATGCATAATATCCTGTAATTATAGTTGAAATTACTAACACTATAATTATTGATTTTAATATTTTCTCTTTCATATTTCCTCCAAACTTTATTTTTTAGATATTTTTTCCAGTTGTTAAAAATTTATACAAATTTATTTTTAGTACTTCTTAATGATTTATGAGTTTATTGTTTTTTTTATAAAACAATGCTATAATGTATTTTATTAAATAACACTAATTGGAAGGTAAATATATGAAAAAAATATTAGTTTTCTATGGTTCATATGGCGGAGGACATTTATCTGCTGCAAAATCAATTTGTAATGAATTAGAACAAACATATGGAAAAGATGTTGAAGTTCAAATGGTAGATTGCATAGAATATATAAACAAATACCTAAATAAAGTATCAACTGAAGCATATAAGGAATTAGCGAAAAAAGCACCTTGGGCATGGAAACAAGTTTACAAGCAATCAAAAAATGGTGCGTTATCACATATAAGTACAGCTACAAATAAATTAATGTCTGTAAAATTGAATTCTTTATTACAAGAATTTAAACCAGATTTAATTATTTCTACCCATCCATTTTCAACTCAAATGTGTGCTGTTTTAAAGAAAAGAGATAAAATAAAATGTAAGCTTGCAACAATACTAACAGACTATCATATTCATCCACAATGGTTAGTTTTATATGAATATGTTGATTATTTCTTTGTTTCTAATAATCAAATGAAAATAGATATGATTGCTGAAGGTGTTGAAGAAAATAAAATCTTTGTTACAGGTATCCCTGTTTCTAACAGATTTTCAGAAAAGTTTGATGATAAAAAAATATATGAAGACTTTGATTTAAATCCTGAAAAGCCTGTTTTATTATTCTTCGCTGGTGGAGAATTTGGTCTTGGAAGAAACACAACTTATATGGTACTAAAAGCATTAATTAGACTTTTCAAAGATTTACAAGTAGTTGCTATATCTGGAAAAAACAAAAAAATGAACAAAAAATTTAATGAATTAGTAGAAATAACTAATTCTTCTAATAGGGTAAAAATCCTAGAATATACAAATAAAGTTCCTGAATTAATGCATATTTCATTTGGTGTTATAACTAAGCCCGGAGGACTTACAATTACAGAAGCTCTAGTATCTCATCTTCCTATACTTGTTATAAATCCTATACCAGGTCAGGAAGAAGAAAATGCTGAATTTCTTGTAGAAAATGGTGTTGCAGTATGGCTAAAAAAAGGAGACAGTATAGCAAGAACTTTAAAAAATCTTTCAAAAAACATAGAAAAATTAAAAAGTATGAAACAAAATGCAGAAAGTTTAGCAAAACCAAAAGCAACAGCAAATATCTGCAAACTATTAGTAAATGAATTTGATGACTTTGTTAAAGTTCCAAATAAAATAATTGTTAGTGTACTAATAAAACACAAAGATAAATATTTATTTATAAAACAAAATAAAAAAGATGGAGCATATGAAGATTGTGTTCATCTAGTTGGAGGCTCTCTTGAAGATGATGAAACACTTGAAAATGCAATAAGAAGAGAAGCACTTGAAGAAGTAAATTTAGAATTAGATACTCTTGTACCTTTTGATTTTGATAGTGATATATTAGAATATAAAGGAAGAGAAACACAATTAATCTTCTTAAGATATACAAGCGAAGTAAGTGATATTTCTTCTATTAAAGCAGGTTCTGATGCTAAAGAAATCATTTGGCTTTCAGAAGAAGAAATTCAAACTCAAAAGTATAATGAACCCTCAATAAGATTTTTAAAAAAGTTAAATTTAATAAAATAAAAATCTGGCTTAAGCCAGATTTTTATTTTTTATACTTCTTCAATATCTGTTATTACATTTTCATAGTCACCAAATGTACCTTTTTCTACATCAAATTTTATTTTATATTTTTTATTTTGCTCAAGCACATCACTTTTATCTTCTGTATTATCATATATTTTATATCTAAATTCCAATTCTTTTCCATTTTCATTTTCAAATTTGTAATCATGATAAGTATATGATTTTTCTCCGTCTGATCCAAAGCCTGGAATACCATCCTTTTCAACAAAAGTCAAAATTTCTTCATGGCTACCTTGAATATAATATCCTAATCTTTCTCTTAAATCATCTTCATTTTCTACATTCTCTATTTTTTCGTTTGTTTCTGTATCATAGAGTTCATATTTGACAACTGTCTTTTTATTATTTTGTTCAGTATAATATATAGTTACAGACACTTCATCATAATTTTCAATATGAGATAATAATTGAGAATTCCCAACAATACTGTCATATTGTTCATTATTATCACCTATATAAAGAGTAGTAGTATTACCAAAATTAACATATCCTGTAATTTTAGCATTTTCTATTTTCTTAGCATTTCCATCATTATTTAAAGCACCAGTTTTTGATTCTTGGTTAGAATTATTATCAAAAACACTCATATTGACATTATTATTTACATTCTTTTGAGAACCAAACATATCAATTCCATTAATCCAACTTGAAAATACAGAACTTATTATTAAAAACAAAATTAAATATTTAATACTTGTTCCACCACTTTTCTGTGCTAAATTGATTTTCTCTTGTTCAGATTTATCGATATTATTAGATAAAATATTATTTATTTTATTATTATAAAACCTTCTATACCAAAGTGGGAAAAAAAGACCTATCGCTGTACGAATACATAATATAGCTAAAATTGCTAACCCAAAGTTTTGTATCTGCATAGCAGCAGCATTTATTATTTCTAATATAAACATAACTATTATAGAATGCACAAGCATTTTTCTATATGCAAAATATATTTCTCCAAAGAAAAATGCTGGTATTGAAAATACTTTCTTTTCAAATTTATCGTATTTGGGACCAACAAAAATTTGTTTCAAGTTTCTTTCTTCCATTTAATTACCCCTTATTACTATTATCAATTAATATCATATCAATATATTCTAAAAAAAACTATAACAACTATGTAACAAAGTTATATAAAAAACCAAATTACTAAACAAAAGTTTAATAATTTGGTTTTATACTATTTTCTTTTAATTATTTTACTTACAATTACTGTCATATCATCTTGTGCTATTCCAAAATTATTATCAATTGCCTCGGCTAAAATCATATCTGCTAATTTATGAATATTAGTAACAGAGACATTTTTAAAAAATTCTTCAATCCATTCTGTTTTAGTATCGTCCTTAGTTTCTAAAACACCATCGCTACACATAATATAAATATCTCCATCATTTATATCTATTGTATTTGATTGTAACTCTATATTATCTATTATTCCAATAGGTAAATTATCTAGTTCGATTTTTTTAATATCTGTATCATTTTTTATGTAAGTACTACATGCTGCATTTTTTATAATTTCAGCTTTTCCAGCATATAAATCAAGTATAGTTACATCTAAAGTGGAATATGATTCTTTATTTTGCATAAGATTAATTCTTGAATTTAACATTTTTAGTGACTCTTCTTTATCAAAGCCACTTGACAACATTTGTTTTATAAGTCTTAAAGTAACTTTACTAGATTCTCTTGCTCTTTCCCCACTTTCCATACCATCTGCAATTGCTAGTAAATATTTCCCATCTGCCAATTTTATTTGAAGGCTACAATCTCCTGAAATTTTGCTTCCCTCTTTAGTTATTCTACTACTACCAACTTGAAGAACAAATTTGTCTTCACTAGAATATACTTGTACATATTCTTTATTTTCTTCATCGATCCTATCTCTTTGAATAACAGTTTTAGTATCTAGAACTTTTGAAATAACTCTTGAAACATTAGCAATTGTAGTCTTTTCTCTTACTGAGCTATCATCATATTCATATTTTAATTCTATAATGTACTTTCCATTTTTTAGTAATTTTATTTTACACTTTTGCACATCAACTTTCTTGCTCTTTAATAATAATTCTATTTCTCGTTCTTTCTTCGTAAAAATATTTTCTTTCTTTTCTACTATTTCTTGAGCACAATTATCTATAACTTTGCTTACACTTTGTAAGCTTTTATTCATAGATTTCAAATTTCTTTTTCTCTCTTCTTCTTTAGCTTTATTTATTTGAGCAATTTTTAATGTTCTATTTGCAATCTTAACAACTTCTTGTAAGTCATTTTTTATATTCTCATCTTGCATTACAACATAATTATTATGTTGTTTTAGTACTTCTACAACTTCTTTATCAACTATTATATCGTTCTCTTTTAAAACCTTACAAATGTCTCTAGCAATACCATTTTCTTCATTCGAAATTTCTTCATAAAAGATATTATTTTTTATATCTTCTAAATTATCTAAAAAATCTTGAATAAAATTTTCATTTTCTATCATTTCATCTTTTGTTGGTGTTGACATTATTTGATTAAACATATCTGATATTGTTCTAAGTTTTTCAGATACATCTTCATTTGGAGATTCTAATCTATTGTCACCATTATTTGATATTAACTTTGTTTTACTTCCAATTAAATCTTCTAAATCTATCTTAAAGTTTTTAGGAACTAGTAGTAATCCAATTGATGCCACAAAAATTTCTCTAAAATATAATATTACTGGTGAAGCTCCTCTAACCCAATAAGTAAGAATTGCATTTCCAAGTATAAATCCTATAATAACTCCTATTTTTCCAAATCGATTTAATATTCCTGATAAAATACCTGAAATTCCAAACATAGTAATTTGAACAAAGCTTGTACCATCTATTAAACTTGTTGACAATCCAACAGCAATACCTGTTACAGCACCAACTACCATTCCATGTTTCCAGCCTAAAACCATAATCATAAAAATAATAACAATATTACTTATATTTAATGAAAATATGTTTAATTTATTAAATACAAGACTTGCTATTGCAATAATTATAACACTTGCAATAAGTTCTTCTGTAGTAAAAGCACTTTTTATTTTTATGTTTTTTAGAAAAACTAAACCATTGACAAAAATTTTATAAAATACATAAATAATAGAAGCAGAAATTATTCCCATAAAGAAATCATAAAATAAGAATCCACCTTTTATACATTTTACTATGGCAACAATACTTGCTGCAGCAAATAATTTCCCACCAGATTTTACTGTTTCATTTCTATCATCTATTGCAATTTTTGATTTGAATATTAGAATAAAAACAAAATAAATAGTCGCAATTAGCAAGAAATTTAATACAGCTATTGCACCACCTTTTATAGCTGTACCAATAATTGCCATAACAAAAACACCAATAATAGGAATTGATTCTCCTACACAAGATGCCACCATTGCCAAACCAAAAGGCATTATTTCATTTTTTACTGATAATGTAGACATTAATAATGTTAAGACATAAATAATTATATTTTGAAATTTAAAAATTTGTTTTAATCTATAATTTACACTACTATCTTTTTCTTCTTTTAATTCTTCGCAAGCTCCCGTATCTGCAATATTTTGAAACATCCTTAACCACCTCTCACTTTTAATATACAAATATTTAATCATAACATAAAAAAAGATTTTGTCATAAAAAATCTTTATATATAAAAAGTTTTATACAAATTGTGATAATTTTTATTTATTTTATTACATTTATAGCAAAAATACAAGTATAAATGGAAGTAATATATGAATTTTTTAAAAGTTTTAGCCCATTATTGTTGAAATATTTTTCAACAATAACAGTTCCCGCCATTCAGGTCCCGAACTTTTAAAAAATTATATATTATTTCCTCTACACAAAAAAATGAGATAGAATAAATTCTATCTCATTTTCTTATATTGAAGTATTTTATTTTAATACTGTTTTCTTGATGATTACAATTCCTATAGCTAAAACTCCTAATGCTACTACTGTGATTATTAATACTTGCATTGTCATTCCTGACCCAACCTCAAGACCTGTAGGTGGTGTAAATGTTACTAACTCTGTTGCACTTTGGTCTCTTTCTTGTAATGCTTCTGAGAATTGTTCTACTCCTGGGTTTGCATTACCAGGTATTGTAGCTTCATCTCTTCTTGCTGCAACGTTTTCAAATTTTACAATTTCTGCAATATTGTCATATGCTAAGTTGTCTGCATCATCTGTTGCTGAAACTGTTTTTGTAATTGTTAAATCAATTGATGATTTATAATCACGTGTATCATCAGCATTTGCAATTGCATATGGATATAATGTTTTTTCAAATCCGCTGTTGTTTAATTCATCTATTGTATCGTAATTATCAATACTTAGAACTATATTGTTTCTTTGATCTGTGATGTATTTAATACCATTTTTATCTGTTGAATCATGTTCAACAAGTAATGATGTTTCAATTAATCTTTCAGATTCATAACCATCTCCTAGTAATTCATTAATACTTGTGTTTCTCCAGCTATGATCTGTAGTATTATTATCATTTGCTGCAAATGTTCCGTCTGTATCTACATAATCAACTACTTGACGAACTCTTGTTGTTACTATTTCATCAGCTGATGTATCTCCTGTGTAGAATGCTCTACCAACATATTTTCCTAAGTCTAATGTTTTAACATCTTGTGGATTACTTGAGAATGTTTTTCTTTCATTTTCAACTTCTTGTGCTAACATTTTAATCTTAGATGCTGTTGATAATACATTTCCATCGTCGTCTAGAATTTCTTCTGTAGCGATATTTGCAAGTCTTGGACTTACTGTATCTGTTTCACCAACATTTAATGCTGTTAATTGATATCCAATTTCTATTGTTGTACCTTGTAAAATTGTATCGTCAACATTGATAAATCTGAAGTTTTGTACTCCTGAACCATATTGCTCATCGTTTGTTAATTTATTTTCAGCTTTATCTAATGCTTGCATTACATCTGTTCCAATTGAATTAACTTGTGATAATTTAACATCTGCAACTAGATATTTATTTCTAAATAATCCTCTTCCTAAGTCTGCAACAATTACTTTATCTGCTAATTCTCTTGCACTTAAAGATTCAACTTTGTAATCGATATCATATTCTGCATCAAATATTACTCTGTTGTCGTTTGTTGTTAATTTTATTGTTTTAATTTCTTTATCTAAAACAATGTTTGTTTCAGCTCTTCTGATTAAACCGAATGCAACATCATTTACTTCATATGCATTTGCTCTTTCATAAGCTATAACTTTTATAGAACCATCTTCACTTGCTTTTTCAACAGTTTCGATTTCATAGTTCTTCATAGCACTATTTTCACTATTGATTTCGATGTTTTCTAAATTGAAGTTAATTTTTCCACTATCTGCAATCATATAAGTATTTTTATATAATTCTGCATGGTTTGCAGATGCATCATAGTTTGCAGGATCATTACCCTCTAATGTACTATAGTTATTAGCTGTTGCTAAAACTGTTCCATTTACGTTTGTAATAACTGTTGTATTTGCCATAGACTCTAATCTTCTAGCTTCGTTTTCTACGAAGTCTGAATCAGTATTGTAATCTGTGTAATCTTTTAAGTTATGCCATTCTGTTTTTTCTTCACTATTCTTTGCTTGATATAGTGTTGATTTAAAGTCTTGACCATTATATACAGCTGCTGTTGTTTTATATACATCTTCATCATAGTTAGCAACTAATATATTTTCATCAGATGCAAATTTACTAGAATCTGCATTTAGTGCAACTGGATCTCCTGTAACTCCAAATGTATCATCTAATTCTGATTTATCATTTCCATACATAAATCTTACAATGTAATTACCTACTGGTATACCTGTAAATTCGTATGAACCTACTTTTGATCCTTCTCCATCTCCAACTTCTCTTGATGTTTCTGTAGTACTGTCAAATCCTGTTAAGTCTTCTACAGTTCTACCCCCTAAACAAGCTAAGTTTTCGTTTGTTGGCCATAAGAAATCATATTCTGCATAGCCACCATCTGATGGTACTTTTATTTTTTCAACTAATTCTGTTGTTAAACCACCAATTAATGCTTCATCACCTTCATCATATAAACCATTTCCGATTACTGTATTATTGTCTTCATTCTTTTCTGGTTTATCTTCCCAAGCATAACCTGATATACTTCTTTCAGCATTTTCTGTATATAATTTTAATTGTAATATTGGAGCTGAATCTGTATCATCTTCATAGTATGCTTTTTCATTGTAATCTCTAATGTTTACATTGTCTGGAGCTGAGTCAACATCAATCTTACCTTCAATGTTTCCATCTTTACCATAAGTAGAGTAATTTGATATTTCAACAACATTTGATTTGCTTGCAAGTTCAATTGTATTAGTAATTCCTTCTACTGTTGTAGGTTGAACTTTGAAGTAAACAAACATTTCTGCTTTTTCTCCACTAGCAAGTTTCATATCTTTTAATGCATCTGTTGTCATTTTATTATATGAAATTCCATCAGATCCATTTATTCCAGTTTCTTTTACATTCCAGTTAACTTGTGCTCCTGATGGTTCAACATAAGAAGCTTTAGCAACTGTTTCTAATTCGCTAGAATTTGTTTCTTTACCGTCTATTGTTTGAACATATTTTTTAACTTCTTCTTTTATTGGTTCACCAAATGTACTATCATAGTAATCTGCAATTTCATTTATTGTAACTTGATAACTTGGTGATTCATTGTAAACTGAAATTCTATATTTTAAGTATACTTCTAAGTTTGTTGCATCTAATGTTTGACCTATACTCTTATAGAAGTTTTGCATATAATCATATGCTTGACTTGCTTTATAAATTTCTGCTCTATAGTAGTAATCTGTTTTATAGAATCCTAATTGATATTCCATATTGTTATTTCCATCTGTTCCATTTAAGTAAGCTTCTCTTGTTAAAACATCTTTTCCTACATCAGCTAATTTATTAAATTTATATGTTAATAGTCTTTCATTTACAACAACTTTAGCTTCTACTAAATCTTTGATTGCATCAACATCAGCAATTTCTCTTTTTACTAATCCTAAGTTAATGTGTAATGTGTATGGATATGTTGCTGAGTATACATATCTGTAGTTTACACCTAATTCACTAGGTATAATATCGAAGCTTTCTAAGTGCATTCTTTGATCGAATGGATATGTTAATCCAACTTGTGATGTTCTTGCTTCTGTTTTGTATAGATCAAATACTTTGCCATTTTTATCTACAGTAATAACTTTAGAAGATATTCTACTTTCATTTTCACCAGATGATTTTTCGTATAGGATGTTTGCTTCACTTCCATCACTACCTACTGCTTTACCAACAGTATTTCCTGCACCATCAATTGGTGAATTTCCTTTTATTTCTTTTAATCTGTTATTTACTTCTTCTCTATTTACATCATCAGCCATTGAGTCATTTAACCAAGCTGCTCTACCACTAGTACCTGTATTGCTTGAGCCTTTGAATGATTCTGCACTACCTGTAACTAAAGGTGTTGTTGGTTTATATGTTTGACCATCATATACGAATTTTACATCATATGTTCCATCTCTTAATACTGGTACTCTTGGTGCATCCCATTTACCATCTCCAGATGTTATTAAAGGTTGCTCAATTTCATTTTTACTTGAATCAGCATAAATTGTTGCTAATTCATCTGTACCTGCTTTATAAATGTAAACTTCTATTCCTTTAACACCAGATTCACCATTATCTAATTTTCCATTAGGTGTTGAACCTTCCATGTTTTTATCGTTTGTAAGTGGTGTATCATTCCATACTGTTCCAGCCATTTGGAATGTTAAGTCTATTATTATTCCTGGGTTGAATTGATTTGTAGCAACTATTTTTAATGTTTCATCTTCAAATAGCGCTGCATCATTATTTGAAATTCCTAATAATTTCCATGATCCACCTTCTACATCAAGCTCTTCTACATGAACTACTGGTGGTTCATCTCCATACCATACAAATTCTGGTGACTCATATGTACCATTACCTGTAATTGATGGATTTTCTTCCCAAACAGTATTTGTTGTGCTTTCATCTCCTGATAGAGCAAATTCACCTGTTACTGAAACTTTGAATTGGAATGTTGGTAATTCTTCTGGATTTGCTTTATCTTCAACAACTACTTTTTCTAGTATGAATTTACCTCTATGAACATCATATTGGTTTACAGCTTCTATTGCAATTGTTTCATCTTTAACTAAGCTTCCTGTTTCATTACTTAAGCTAACAAATTTTGCTCCTTTTGGTAAATTAACTTCTTCAACTGTGTATTTTGGAGCTTCTTCTGTTGCAAACCATGTGTAAGCTTGAGATACATATGTTTCGTCTGCTTTTATTGCAACTTCAAATGGTTTTTCATCACCAACTGTAATTTTAAATGTAAATTTATCATTACTATTAGCTGGTTGATCTTTTATTGTTTTATGAATTTTTAAACGTCCTGATAATTGTATTGGTTCGTTTATAAATGTTACATTAACAGTATTATCTGAAACAGTTCCTGATCCATTTATAACATTTACAAGTTTTGCTATTTCAGATTCAGCTTCTGTTACAGAGTATTGAGGAGCATTATCTCCATCCCATTTAATTGTATCTGAAGACCAAGTATTTCCTCCTGTTATTGATATATCTTCAACAACTTTTTCTCCATTTACAATTTCTTCTCCATTATAAGTAAATGTACCTTTTATTTTTAATGTAAATTTAAATTCTTTTCCATTTAAAGATTCATGTGTAACTATTTTCTTAATAGCTATTTTTCCTTCATGAATTTGTTTTAATTTATTTACAAATGAGTTTTCTGTACAAATTAATACATCACCATTTTCACCTGGTTTTAATGTACCTGTAATTTTTGTACCTGAAACACTTGAACCATCTGGTCCTTGAGCTGATACAAATTCTGTGCCTTCTGGTAAATCAATTTCTTCTATTGTATAAGTTGGAGCAGCTTCTCCTTTGTTCCAATAAAAGTCATTAGATACATATTCCCAAACAAATTTATCAGCTACACGATTAGCTTTAAGTTGTACAGTGTATGGTTCATATCCATTTACTTCAACTTTAAATTTAAATACTAATGAATTAATATAATTTGCATCATATTTTTCAGCATTTTCTAAAGTTTTTATAATTTTGATTCTTCCTGATATTTTTTCTACTTCTTCTCCATAGTTTTCAGCTTTTACTTTTACAATTTCATTTTTTGCTAAGTTTCCAGCTGAAGGTGTTACTGTATTATATTTTACATATTCACCACGGCTACCAGATAAATCTTCTTCAACTGTGTAAACTGGTGTGTTGTCTCCATACCATTCAATTTGACCTTTTCCTAATGAATCTGTTGACCAAGTATTTGTTAAACCACTATCTATATGAACATTTACATATGTTCCTGGTTTAATTTCACCTTTTACTATTTCAACATATGAATCATTTGTAAATTGAATTGTTCTTTCTGTTTTTAATAATTCTTCAGATTCACCTTCAAATCTAAATTTACCAGTTAAAGTTACTACAAATGAGTAGTCTCTATTTTTTAATCTTTCTGTATCATTAATTACTTTTGTTAGTTCTAGTTTTCCTTTATTGCTTTCATAATCATATCTATTTACAAGTGTATTTTTAATTATGAATTTTTTCTCTTTATCTGCAACTAGAGTACCAGAAACAGTTGAGCCACCTAATGTAACTTCTCCACTATCTGAACTTGCAGAAACAAGTGATGTTCCTTTTGGATTATCATGTTCTGTTATTGTATAAGCAGGAGCATTTCCATATAACCAAGTATAGTTTGGGGCTTTATCTCCTCTCCATACCCATTCATATTTTCCATCTACTTCTTCTCTACTTGCTTTTGCTATTACTTCTACATCATCATATCCATCTACATGAATTGTGAAGTAGAACTCTAAAGCTTTAATTTCTTCTTCAGATAAGTAATCTGAATTTTCTAATCTTTTAATGATTTCAATTGAAGCCTGTTCTTCAAGATGTTTGTTTACAGCTTTAACTTCAACTGTAGTATCTTTTGATAATACACCAGCTGATGGTTTTACTGATACAAGTTCTGCACCTTGTGGAACTTCAATTTCTTCTACTGTATATACTGGTGCTTCTTCATCATACCAAGTAAATTCATTTGATGTCCATGGATTTCTATTTTCACCTTCTAAAACAGCTGTTACTTCTGGATATAATTCAAGTGTTTTATTCTCATATGTTTGACCTTCATAATCAAATGTACCACTTACTGTTACTTTGAATTTGAATGGTTTACCAACAAAAGAGAATTTTGAAGAATCTAATGTTGATTTTTGAATTTCCTTAGTAATTTGAATTTTTCCTGTATTTATATCTGTTGGTTCATTTATTGCTTTAACAACAATTGGTTCTTTACTATCTAAAGATCCTGCATTATTTTCTATGCTTATAAGTTTATATCCATCTGTTGGAATTTCCTCTACTGTATATACTGGAGCTTCGCTGTCTGCCATCCAATAATATGTTTGTGATGTTACAGATTTATTTGCTCTTGCTCTTAATTTATCACTTCCTGAATTAATTGCTCCTGTAACTTCTATTTTGAAATCGAAGAAATCGTTTGATTCAACTGTTTTACCATCTTTCTGAACTTCTTTTATAATTTTAATGCTCTTAGATTTTATATCAATAGATCTATCTATATCTGTATATTGATACCATCTAGCACCATTTAAACCTAATGCTAATTTTTGTGAATCGAATTCTTCTAGATTTGTTAATTCTAACCAATAAGTTGTACTTACAACGTCTCCATCTTCATCTTTATTATCTTTTGAATCTTCTTCCCAAGTTGCCATAAAGTATTTGCCTTGTAGTTTGTCGTATTCTCCAGCAGCATTCATATATCTAAAATGTGTTTTAATATTTGTTATTTGTGTAGCTCCATCTATGTAGTTAAGTTTAATATAGAATTTTTCACCAGATTTTGGGAATTCATAATCTATGTCATCAGCTCTAACTGTTTCTTCACAAATTATTTCCCATTCTGTTCCTAAAATTAATGGATCATCTGAAGCATCTGTATATAGTTCCATTCCTGTAATTCCAGCAAATTGAACTTGTTCTCTATCTCCAAATTGAATTGTTTCACCAACATAATCTATTGCAAATGGTCCTACTGTATATGCTTGTAATGTTTGATCATACATTACTGTTGGTTTTGCACAATCTCCTTCATAATTCCATTCTGGTTTGTATTCAATATCAAATGCATTTGGAACTTCAAATTCTTCACCTGTATCAATATCTGTAAATTTAGCTGTTGTATATTTACAATCTGATTCTTTTAATTGTGAAGAAGATGTATTTTCCCAAATTTGTTTAATATAATCTTCAAAAGCTCTTGCCTCTAAGCTAAGTGCATTTACTGCAACTTCATCACTTTTTCCTTCGCTACCAGCCTCTGTTTTCCACCATGCTAATTGGCACTCATTATATTCTCCCATTCCATCAACTTTTATCATTTCTGATAAAATGTATGCTTCTTCAGGAGTTGCTTTATGATGAGCTTCTAATTTATACATACCTATTGTTTTATGTGTATAAGGTCCATCAAATGGTGACCCATCACTTGTTGTTGTAGTTCCTATTGTCATTCCAATATCATTCATTGTTAAATATGGAAATGAATACTCAACTCCATTTGCTGTAAATTTTGTTTGATTTATACTTGGTAATGCTGTTCCCTTTTGGCAACAGAATACATCATAATAATCATTCAAATCTGAGTATGGTATATAGGTACCATCTGGATAATTATGTATATGTTCTGACTTTATAATAAATTTTCCATATACTATACTGTCTTCGGTTTGTTCTTCTAGTTCTTGTGCTAATACATTACAAGCAAGTAAAGCGCTTAATATCATTAGTATAATTATAAATAATTTTGAAATCTTATTTTTTAAATTAACTTTCATATTAAACACCTCCTTTTCTTTTTGATAGCACAATCTTGTTATATGCTATAAATATAACTATGCTTCCTAATAATATCGTTGTTATTATTACTGAAGTATAGATAAATACTTCTCCAGTCTTTATTAATATAGCAGTATCTGCAAAACTTAAATCATTTTCTTTTTGAGCCTTATTTCCAGGTGTTGAGTTACAGTCTGAGATACCATAAATGTTATAGTCTTCATAAATTTCTGCTATGTTGTGTACAAGACCTGTATTGTCTTCTGTCATTTGTTTTGTTAATACTAATTTAATTGTTTTTGATTCATTAGATTTTAACTCTGTTTCAGATAATCCTGTGTAGTAAAGATTTCCATCTGTACCTGTATACCAACCTTGGTTATCTTTTAATGATGAGTTAAATGTCATTCCTTCTGGAACGTAATCTATAATCTTTTTAGCATATCCAGCAACATCTCCAACATTTGAAACTGTCATTGTGTATTCGATATATGCTATTGAACCACTTACATATTTTGAAGCAATTTCAGATTTTGCAAGTTTTACATTATCAAATTCTGAATGTGTTGTTCTGTTTGCTCCATCTTGTATTGTAACTTTTGATACTGTTTTATCTAATTTTAAATCAAATGTATCTGCTAATACTAAACCTATATCTATGTTAGATACACTACCATTAGATATTGTTATAACATCTGTGATAGCAGCATTTCTTGATCTACCATCTTGTTCAACTTTAGTTGTTAATGCATCTGAGTTAACTCCTGTTGCAACTCCATCTTTATTGTAAGCTGTAACAGTATATTTTACTGTGTCATAATCAAATATTATTAAGTAGTTTCCATTGCTGATTCCTGCAAAACTATATGCTCCTAAACTATCTGTTGTTGCTGATTTTTGGATAACACCAGTTTCACTATTAACTAATTTAGCTGATATTCCAGATAATAGTTCTTCCCCATCATCTCTTGTACCATTTTCGTTAGAATCAAGCCATGCAATACCTGTAATTTTATATGTTTTATCTATATTTGATTGTGTTGCTTGATTTGGTGTTGTTGTTGCAGTTGTTTGTCCTGATGCTAATATATTTTTATATTCTTCGTTTGATTCAATTATATGTGTAATTGAATTTGTTGATGTTTCTTCCATTGTGCTAGAAGATAATGTTGCATAGTTTGTAACTGTTTTTTCTTCTGCACCATTTAAACTTGAGGCAAGCATTTTTACATTTGCTACTAATTCTTTTCCAGGTTCTATATCTGTTCTTACAACAGCTTCTGAACTTGAAGATACTTTTCTATCTACTGGAATTCCATTTGCTATATAAGATACTTTTTGAACTTTTAAACCTTCTGGTATTTGATCTGTTAAAACTACATCTTTAGCAATAGCATCTCCATCATTTCTTACTGTGAATGTATATGTTACTGCATCTCCTTCTTTTATATATGTATCTGCTTTATCTGTTGTTTGAGATACTACTAAAACTGGACTTGCAATATTTAATAATAATTCGTTTGATTCATATATATCTGTTCCGTCTGCTTTAACTGTTGTTGTTGTTCCAACAGTTTTCTTTGTTGAATCATCTGATAAACCATTTGTTTTAGCAATTACATATAATTGTTTTGATCTTCTACCTTCTAATTCATCAATTTTTAATGTAACTTTTCTACTTGATTCATCATATGTACCTTGAATTTCTTCATAAGATGTAACTCCATCTGCTTCATATCCAAGAACATATGCTTTTTCAAATGTGAACTCTTGTGGTAATACTTTTTCTACTGCTACATTTTTTAATGTATCTCTAGTTAAGTTTTTAACTTTTATTGAAAGTTTTAATTCTCTACCTGATATATAAACAACTTCTTCATCTATATCTGATCTATCTGTTTCTGTGATTTCAAACTCAGCAGATGTAACATTTACTGTTTGTACTTGAGCTTCTACGGCTGTTCCTAAATCTTTAGCAGTTGCTTTAGCTGTAAAGTTTAGTTTTCCATCTTTTGGAGCCTCTTTTACTTTTAAGGCAACAGTAGCTTCAACTGTTTCTTCTCTTTCTAAAGAAGGAACTGCTACTTTTAATACATTATTTTCAACATTTACTTCTGCATTTTCATTTTTAGTTTCATGTGAAACGTATTCAACCTCATTTGGTAATGGTAGTTCTATAACAACATTATCAGCTCTATCACTACCTGTATTTTTAGCAACTAAATTAATTTGAATTTCTTCAAATTCTTTTACTGTTTCTCTATTAATTGTAGCTTCTACAGTAACTTCTGGTCCAGCACCTGTTGTTAAGGCAACTTTATCTGGAACAGTCTCTTCATCTGTTACAGCAACATCTGAATTATTTGTATAGTATGCTAAAAATGTTCCAACAAATTTTTCATTATGAGTTAAGTTTGCTGGTATTTCATAATTGTATGTAAATCTTAGAACTTCTGCATCTTCCATTTCATATTTATCGTCTACTGGAACTATTAAATATGATTTCATATTTTCTAAGCTTTCTGGTTCTAAAACCCAACCATTTTCTTGATTATCTAAATCTTTTGTAGCTTCACCATTTTCTGAATAATAAACTTTAAATTCTGTTTTATTGTGTTCATCAGAAATAATTCCACTAACTAATTTTGTATCTAATGTTGTTCCTAAATCATCTTGTGTAGCAATATCTTTAACACCTTTAAAAGGTATTCTACCAAGTACCGCTAAGTTTGAAACTTTATTTCCATTGTTGTTCATTACAACAACTTCCATTGTTGCAGTTTTTGCTTCTGCATAAATATCAATTATATCTTCTTTTTCACCTTGTCTTACTGATGTAAGTGTTGTTCCTACATTATCATAGTTAAATATACTGTTAACAGCAACTAATCCTGTAGGTGCTGAATATGTAATTGCAGTTTCTGTTGTTCCATTATCGCTATATCCTGTTGCTTCATTATTTGTATAGTTTAATTTAATACTTTCTGATTTTGCAGGTGTAAATAAATTAACTTTTAAGTTTGCATTAATTACTATATTAGTACCATTTGTTAAAACACCTGAGTTAATTCCTTCTTGAACTCCATCTACTGTAATTCTTATTATTCTACCATCAATTAATTCTGCTGATGATATTTCTAATCCTTCACCATATAACATACTTACATTTGTTACTTCTACTGTTTCAATAGATTCTGGTAAAGTAACTTCATAAACTGAGTGTCCAAAAACATCTGATGTATCCATAGCATTGTTTAATTCAAGTCTCATTTCTACATCTGAGTTTACTGCTAATGTTGATAAATTATCTCTATCTAAAACTAAGTTTACTTTTGATGTTGTATCTTTTAAATTTACATTTGATTCTTTACTAGCAACATCAACTCTATTTTCTACATAATTATAATCAGCTCTTATTACTGATGCTGTATTTAATGATGCTACATTTGCTAATGTAGCCTTATCTATTGTAGAGTTTTTAATTGCTTTAACATTATTGATTATTAAGTTTCCTTCTGCAACTGGTTTAGAAATTTCATAACTTAATCTTGAATATCTTTCTCCAAACCCTACTACTATAAATCCACTCTCATTAACTTCTGTTTCATTATTAATAGTAGCTAATTCATTTCCATTTACATCAAGAATTCTAATAGAACCCTCTTCACCTAATATTTTTGTAAAACCTTCTTTAGCTATAGAAATTTGTTTATAATATAAATCATCAGTTGGAATTCTATTTCCTTCTTTATCTATATATGCATTTTCTACATCTTCTACATTTAATCCATTTATTATATCTGGATAAGAAACGTTTACTATAGTATTAGATTTTAATTCTACTTCATATTTTTCACTATTATTATAGTTTGCATATGCATAAGCTTTAGAAACTTCTCCAGTTTCTGTTTCTATATATAAAGATACTATATCTCCTGTCTGACCTTCTAATGAAAATTCATAATTATTATTATTTGTTACTATATTTATAAATTCATCTTGTTCTACACCACTAAATGTTGCCATTCTAGCTTCTACATTTGAATAAACTGTTGTAGGTCCCTCTCCAGAATCTACATCATTATATGTATAAGTAATTAAATATTCATCAATACCTGTTCCATTGTAGAATCTCTCTTCTTCTACAACTTCTTTATCAGCTTCTTTTAAGTATTCATCTTCATATTCATTAACTGTAACAAGTTGTTTTTGATTGCTTACATTGATTACTAATTTATTTTCATCTTGATTATAATACCAGTTGTTTTCATTAAATGTAATTGTTTCTGGAGTTTGTCCGTTTGTTCCCATAGTACTATTTGCAACTACTGTTACATTTGATGGTCTAACATTTAAGAATTCTGGTACATCTATAATTACATTAGATTCTTTAACTGGTAATGTATTTCTACTGCTTGAGTTATCTACTTTAACTGAAGTTTGTACTATAACTCCTTTTTCATAATCTATATATTTTTCAATTGATGATTCTACTCTTACTTCTCTTTCATCTTTCCAAGAAACTCTTAAAGTATATTCTCTTGAAACTTCGTTTTCTTCACCATCATCATCAACATATATACCTGAAAATTTAACTAAACAATCATTTGAGAATTTCTTTTCATTCACAAATGATTCATTTTTATATTTGATTGGTAAATCAATTTTTAATTCACTATTTGAAGATATTTGATATAAATTTACAACATTATCTTCAATACTTTGAACACCTTCTGGAAGAACTGGTTGTTCTTCTATTTCTGGCTCTACTGATTCGTTTACTTGTTCAGATTCTCCTGAGAAAGTATCAAACAATGGATTTGAAAACTCTTCTGATACCATTGCATCCATAAGATCACTTGACTCCTCATTTTCCTCTGTAGCTGACACCATTGAATCTAAAAGTGAATTTGAATTTTCTTCACTAACAAACTCTTGCTCAACTTTTGCTTCATTACCTGCTAGCTCGAAATTTAATCCATTTCCTTCTGCAGTTTCAGCGATTTCAATTTTAGCATTTTTTAAATATCCACTATCTTTAACATTTAAATCCATGCTAATAGCCAATTCCTCGTTATTTACATCACTAATAACCGAAGTCTCTTTTTCTTCTTCGGTTCCAAAATAAGCTTCAAATTCGACATTTTTATGTCCTGTATCTGATTTTACGCCAAATATTGTTTCTGCTAAACTTGATGCGAAGCTTTTAGTAACAAACGCAAAATTAGCAGAAGTTAGTGTAAATATTAGGATTATTGCTAACAATTTTTCTAGAATTTTGTTTTTACGCATAATCTTAATTCCTCCCACATAATAATAATTTTTGAGATAGTATCTAATATTACTATTTTATTAGTATAATTTTACTACTTTTTTATAAGTAGTCAATAGTTAAGATTGCCTAAAATTCGCCTTTTTAAGTTTTTTCTCTCTAACCTTTTACGGAACTTCATTTTCAAAACTTTTTTATTAAAAAATATAAAATTTTTATTACATTATATATTTCAAAAACGTTGCTTTTAAAGGCAATCATACATCATTTATTATACACCGTTATGTCAACTTTTTCAAGGCTTTTTAGGAACTTTTTGACATTTTTTCAAACTTTCTATCGACTTTTTTCTTCTTATTTTATAGTGTTTAACGATTTTTTTGTCTAATTGTTAATTTTGTGTGAAATTTTAATAATATTGCCTTTATAATTATATTAATATTAAAATAAATAATTCCTAAATTGCTTATAACCGTAGCGCAAAAGTATTGCATAAAAAAAAGAGATGAAGACTTTTCGTCTTCATCCCTTAATTTATCCTATTTATAACGTTTCTTCTTGATTTTTACTATCGTAATTTTTGTTATAATTAGTATTGTAACTACTACGGCAATTGATATTACAGCAATTCGAGCCACATCGCTTGTTGTATCTATTGCTTCAAATATTACTCTTCTATTTCTCATTAAACCAGTTGGTGGTGTTAATGTGATTGTTTCTGTAGAAGATGTGTCTGTCTCTAGAGCAGCTGTTACATATTCGATACTTCCAAATTTATCATATGGATCATCATCTTTATTTTCTTCATTTTGTTTTAGAACTTCATGAATATCCACATTACCTATAGTTGTATCAAAGTTTGTTCTTCTACCTGTTAATACTGTGAATTGAGATACCTCTGCTATATTTTCATATACCATATCATTTGTATCATTTTCTGTTGCTAATAATTTTGACACTGGTAGATATACTGTTGCGACTGAACTTTCTTCACTTATAACACTTGGCTCTAAAAATTTTGAGAATAAGTTATTATTATTTGCATCATCACTGTCAGAAACTTTATCTGCAACTGTCATAACTAATGATTTGTATTTGATTCCTTGTATATCTGTTAGCATATCTGCTGCCAGTTGCTCTGCTTTCAATATTGGATTTGTAGGTTCTGTTGGTGACTCTTCAATAGATTCCAATAATTTATTTATAGCTCCCCATGGACTATTTAATTTAAATAAATATCTTGATAAGTTTGTTGCTGGCAATGTTGATCTATTTGACCAGTTTTGATTTGCAATATCAAATTGTTCAATTATATCTTGTTGTAAAACACTAGTTAGCTCACTGCCGTCTTCTGAATCTGGTTTTTTTCCAACTTCTGTAAATTTAACATCACTTGATTGAGTTACTTGTTCAAATTCAAGATTTGTATCAACGTAATCAATAATAACATCAAATTTTAGTTCTGAAATCACATCTAAATCGTTTGGATCTTCTCCTATATAATATGTATATCCTACATATTTACCAAAGTATCCATCTGTACCATCAATATCATTTATGTTGTTTATCTCATCTAACATCATAGTTTTTGGTCTATTTCTATAAATAACATTCTCATCATCTTCATTATATACATCAAATTTTACTATATTTCTAGCAAAATTGTTTGCTGTATATTCTGTACCTTCAATGTCCTTACCTGATGTATCTAATGTTGAAATAGAATTTAATGATTCTACTGTTGGATAAGTTGATTTTAGAGTATTTGTATCACCGTTAGCAAAGAATCTTATGTTGTTTAATTGTTTTGATATTCTATCAACTTCACTATTATTTTCTGCCAAGAATTTATATGTTAATACAACTCTACAACCTTGTAATATATCATTATCTACTGCTACATATATAAATCCTTGTCTTTGTTCTTCATATACATCTATTATCCCTTTTAGTAATGGATCAACATCATATGTATTTGATACTATTTGTACGTTTTCTGCACCTTTTGAATTTTCTGTATCTATATAATGAACTACTTCTCCATTTTCTTCTTTGGTTCTCATTTTTAAATCAACAAGAACTTCATTATCTGATGTAACTAATTGAACTGTATCAATTTCTTTTGTTAAGCTTATATTCGTTTCTGGTCTATATTCAATTCCCATATCGATATTTTCAATCTTATATTTTCTTTCTGTTATAATTTTATTCACAATTGTATCTAAATCATTATAGTAGTAGTCTTTTCCACCAGATAATTTTGTATAATAGTTTTCAGTTGTTGTTTGCTCGTAAGTTAACTTTTCAGGTTTTACTAAGAATTCTACTGTTTCAGCTTCCATATAAGTATTATCTGTTAATTCATCTAAGTATTCCTCTTTTTGATTCTTATATCGATTCTCTTCAAAATATTTATAGTAGTTAATACTTAAACCTTTATCTGATTCATCACCATCTAATCTTGTTTCTGCAAGTCCAGTACTATTTGCTAGTCCTTTTAAAACTTCGGCTTTCTCATTAATCATTATTTCTGAATAATTATTAACATCAAGTCTTCTAATTTCATCATCTCTTGCGTCTGATAAATCTGGTCTTTCTAGAGCTGTCATAACAACGTCATTATCACTTAGTTCTCCTATTTCAGAATTATGTCTTGCTGCATATTTATCTATTGTGCTTTCAGTAGATGCAATTTTTGCTACTCCTTCTGAAGCCTCTGTTGCATATTGATCAAGGTTATATGCATATTTTGTAGTTTTATAGTCTTGACCATTAAATATTTGCATATCTGCTCTTGCATAATCTACAGCATTCTCTCTAGGAGTACCAGAAGTTTCTGCATAAGTAACTTCTGCATTAGTTAAATCTTTTATTGTATCACCATAAGTAAATCTTACTATATATTTACCTGGTATAAATCCATTTACTGTATATAAACCTTCTCCATTTGTTCTTATATGTTGTGCTTGTTGCCAAGTAACATTTCCAAGAATTTCTTCATAATAGTGAGATTTTCCTGTTCCAGTTACTGAAGATGGTATTTCTACAATTTCAATAAGTTCTACTTTTGCATTTCTTACATTAAAGTCAAATTTTTCTTTTGTTTTATCTTCATCATTTTTTGTAAATTCATTTATATAGTTTGTTGGAACGTTAACATTATCTAATGCCTTTTCTTGTTTCTCTTTAGGGTTATCTTTATCTCCATCAAAAATACCATCACCACTATATTGAGAATTTAATGAATCTCCTGCATCTGATTCAGTTCTTGCATCATCCCAAACCATACCACTAAGTTCTCTTAACATCTTGTATTCTTGTATTTTTAGTTCTGGATGTTTTTCTTTAGCTTGTTCTTTTGTCCATTCTGTACCATCAGCAGTTAATTCTATACCTGTTTTATATGTTGTATCTTCATAATATGGATCCCAGTTATCTGCTGATGTATATTTTCCAACCTTTTCAGCTTTTGCTTGTTCTACTGTAGACTTTCTGCTTGCAGAATCCACATTATCTTTTAATTTATCAACTAATTCATCATTTGTATTTCCAATATTACCTGTGTTAGAATCCATATCTACTATTGAAGCTGGTTTTCCATCTTCATACCATATTGAATATAGATTTACTTGTGCAATATTTTCAAGACCTCTTTCTGTTTTAGCATCTTTTTCTATAACATGGTCTTTAAGTTTTAAAGATCTATGAAGTGTAAATGTGCTTTCATAAGCAGTGTTTATAGTTGTCAATACACTTCCATCTGCACCAACAAATGTATCTGTTGAGCTTGTTTGTGTATCTGAATAATCAGAGTTTTCATTTTTTACCTCAAGGTTATCTTTATCTAATACATATTTAACATAGATGTCAATATTTTCTCCTTCTGCAATGTCTAGATCTGGATCATTTTCCATTCCTGAAATATATAGTGTGTTATATCCATCAGCTGTGAAATTATTTGAATTCTCTTTCTCAGAGTTTCCACCTTCACCTAACATAGATTCATTTTTTAGTATTAAGTCAACTTTCTTATATCTAGTTTCGCTTCCAGCAGCTGTTGAATCAGCTTTTACAAATATTGGTTTTTTGTAAACATTTCCACTATCATCAGCATAATCTTTTGAGAATACTCCATCTCCGATTATATAGTCTCCACTATCATCTTGTTTGAAGTACCAAGCTTCTGCTACTTTTATTATAGCATCTTCTAAGTATCCTTGATTATTAGTTAATTTGATATCTATTTTATCATCTGGAGTATTATATTTTATAAAGTTTGAATCATATAAATCTACGATTTCACTAATCTTAGCTTTTAATTTTGTGTCTTTCATTTTGTCTTTAGGAAGAGTTTCATCATCATTTATAGATTTATTGGCAACAGTGATTCTATATGTTACTTCAACATTTAATTCACTTTCACCATTTATACCTTTATATGCTTTTACTGCATTTGCTTTATATTGCTCTACTCTCATCTTATAATCAGATTCATATAAATCTAATCCATAAGGTGTTTTTATAATAAAGTCGTTTAAGTATAATTTACTTTCTTCATCACCTTCAGCTGAACTCATTTCTCCATTAATGCTATTATTTTTATTGTAGAAGTATTCCATTTGTTCACCATTTACAGTTGTTTTTACACTATAAACATCTTTACTTAAACTAATATCTACATCTTCTCTTAATTCTAGTCCTAAGTTAATATCTTTTAGATATTCAGTTTCTGGTGTTTCGTTATTATCTTTTGAACTATCAAAACTAAATAACCATAATAAATTTGTATTAGGTATTGAACTTGTACAAGGTGTTGGATTCCAATCTTTATGGCTTGAATCATATTTTCCTTGTATTGTATCTGCTTTGATAAATGATCTTGCTGTTATTGTTCTTGAAGGATCTTCAATTAATTGTGATGTATGATCTGTTTTATCAAATGCTAAGCTTACAGCATTTGTTTTATTTACATCGTAGGCTTTATCATATGTAATATATTCATATTTCTTGTTAAATTCTTCTCTAATATTTGTAAACTCAAGTGCATTTGAATCCCCTGGAGTTTTATATGGATCTTTAGTTTCACCATAATTATTTACAGTTGGATCTTTTTCTAAATTATCCATTCCTGAATAGAATTCTGTACTCTTAAACACTACACCATCATATTCAAATTCTATATAATAATCAATAGGTACACTGTTTGCTTGATAATTACCATTATCATCTTTATTTGTAGCTTTTTCAACACGTTGATAATAATCCCAACTCAAGTTTTGACCTAATTTATAAGTATCTGATGTTGGTAATCCTTCTGCGTAGTTATAGTCATTTGTACGCCATCCAAATGCATTGTCACTACCTCTACCAAATGTATAGAATCCTGTACTATCCGTTTTGGTTGTTCTTATTAATTCTCCATTTTCCCCAACAGCTCTATATAATTTTACAACAACATCTCTTTTCATTGCATTATCATCTAAGTTGAAATATGCTTTGTCTGATTCATCTCTTACTTTATCATCTTTAAGTCCGTTTTTATCGAAATCGACCCATACCCAACCACCAATTACTAGATCTTTCATTCTTACAAAATCACTTGATCCTTCTTTGTCTTGTGGTGAAATATCTTCATTGTATTTTTGATTTTTAACTTCTCTGTCTTCGCTATCTGTATTATTTATATTAGTTAATCTTGTCAATGTCGCATTATTTTCTAAATCAAATAAATACATATTACTTTGATCTATTAAAACTGTTACCTCATAAATAATAGTTTGTCCTGGATTTACAATTGTTTCATTTCCAACTGTAAATTCATATACGTTATAATATCTTCCATCTTTTTCTTTATTTGCTTGAACTAAATTTGAAGCAACCGACGTAACATCTTTTACTTTATTTTCTCCGTTTGCATCACTATATATTGCTGCAGTAATACCTTTTAACGTTAAACCGACTTCCATATGATCTGTTACTGTTGATGTTCTTACTTGAGTTGCTGGTTTTTTACCACTATTTATAGTATTTACAGTTGTTGCTTCTTTTGCTTCGTTTGTAACTGCAATTCTATATACTACAGTTTCTGTCTTTTCTACAGATACTGGAAATTCTTTTTTGTACTTCTCTTTTGAATCTACAACTTTTACAGTATCTATCATTCCATGTTTATCTGTTACTGTTGATGTTCCTGGGGCTTCATTTCTTCTTGATTTAATTAACACTCCATTACCATCTGAAACATATCCACCTTGTGAATATCTCTCTGTCTCATTTTGATGTTGCATTTTTTCATTGTATTTATAAACATATTTATCTGTGAATGTATTGTAATTGTTTAATATATACCAATCACTAGTTTCTAAGTTTGTTGAATGATTTTTTATTACACAGAATTTATCATCTGCCCTTCCACTTGGTCCTTTATTTATATTTCTCATTTCTTCAGGGTCAAATTTTACATTATTTTCTTCAATAGTTCCTTTTTCATATTCTTCGACTTTTAATGTTACTGTAACAATTCTTGTTTGTCCTGCTGGAACCATTAAATCAGTAATTGTAAATTCTCCACCACTTTCACTTTCAGTAGCTCCTATTGAAATAGTATGCTCATCCGCTCCAGCAGCACTAGATGATGATAGTATTGGTGCTGGTGCATCTTCTACTTTTACATCTAATTCAGAATATTTTGTAGGTAATTTATCTTTTAAGTTTACATATACCTTATCTGGTTGCCAATATGGCTCATCATCTCTACTTGATATATCAAAGTCTGTTCCTGTATTATCTGTTGTATTGTATACAACAATTTTATATGTAACAATATCTCCGTATTCTATATATACAGGATTATTCTTTTTAATATTTTCAGCATCTGCCCCTAAAGTTTTTCTATTTCTTTCTTCAGAATCATGTATAACTGATGTATCTACTCCATCTGCTACACTTCCTAAATCTACCTCTTCATTATGACTTACATCATAGATGAATTTTTCTATACTTACATTGTATTCTTTGATTACATATGTGTCAGCATCTTTTTCTCTTAATTGAGCTGGATCTGTAATATAATTATCTTTTGTATTAACCATATTTCCATAACGATGTTCTCCGTGTGTTGCTGTTTTACCTTCTCCACCCCATCTGTCAAATCTCATATGTTCAGCCGTATCATTTTTAGTGATAAATTCTATAATATTATTATATTTATCATGTTCACCACCATTTTTACTCACACAACTGCCATCTTTACAACCAGATTCTCCCGTTGGCTGAGTTGTTCTTATAACAATTGTATATTCATTTTGGCTTTTTGCCTCTACTGTAATCCATTCGCTATTTTGTATTTCTGATGGTATCTCAAGCACAACGCAATCGTTAGAATCATTTAATTCTGGCAGAGTATCTTTAACTTTAACTTGAGTAGGAAATCTTGATTTATTTTCTAAAATTACTTTATACTCTACTCTATCTCCTCTTTCAACTTTTACTGGATCAATATGTTTTTTATCTATCGCATCTTGCCATAACATATCTGGATATTTTCTTGAGTCCCCACCATTGAAAACATTTATATCTTCTCCAACATGATCTACTTTAGTTATATATTTATAAATTGCCATTTGTGTTTTTAAAGGAACTGCTACACGAATTGTATAAGTATCTCGCGATACTTGCAACCAACCTGCGCCTGCAAAACCATCTTGCGCAAAGTCGCTTGTTTCTGCTGGATCATTTGTCCAATGGAAATACCAGCAGTTACCATGGTCATGACCACAAGTATATGTATATGGTGAATCTCCATCACCTGTGTGACTTTTTCTAGTATAACCACTATCATGACAAGAATGATCTGGATTAGAACAAGATCTACATGAAGTATATCCAGTATGTCTACATGTTCCTGTATATGGAGTTGATTTTGAACCTGGCGAACAACTTTCATGATATAGTCCATAACTATTCCTACAATAATATCTACAACTAGATTGTTTTGCATCTTTTTCTGTAAAAGTATATTCATATTGTCTACCATCCCAAAATGTTCCACTTCCTGCAGCATGAACTCTTTGATATATAAATTTAATATCTAATAATTCATCATATTCCTTAATTTCATCTTTACTAAGAGTTATATTAAATGATTCATTAGGTTCTGGAATAAAATCTAATTTCTTTTCATATGTTCTCCCTGATTCATTAGTTAAAATAGCATATGCTTCAACTATTGATCCTGTTAAATCATAATCACTTTCTGAATTATTTTTTCCACTTACTGCTGTAAAACGATCTTGAAGAGTTTCTGTAGGTCCCCCTGCTGAAGGAATAAACTCATATTTCTCATAAGTATTTGTACTTACAAGAACACATTCAGCTTTTTCTGCATCACTCATACTTTCATATTCCGCTGCAGTTACAGTAGTAACTTTATATGATCCTGCTCCTGAAAGTTTTTCTTTTTCTGCTCTATAATAATCACTCATTTTAAATGGTCCTACAGTATAAGTATCTCCTGTTGAATCGATTGTTGTTCCAAAATTATCTGTTTCTGGCACAGTATCTATATCTGGTGTCTTTGATTTTTCATGATATCTATCATAAGTCTCTGCTATAGGTTTTAGTGAACTATTACCACCTTGTCCAAACCAATCCCAAATAGCTTTTTGTAATGGATCTCCAGAATATGTTGTTGCTTGTCTTTCGGCAGGTGTTTGCTTATAACAAGCTAATAAGAATGCTATACCACCATCAGAAATTGAGCCCATTCCAATTCTTGGATCGCTATAATGTCCTTCACAATCAAATTCTATTTTTTTATCCTGATAAACCCAATTTGTTCTTACAACATTATTTGGAACTTCACTAACTTTTCTCCATCCATATAAATCAGCTGAAGCTAGTTTGCTCTTGTCAACATTTAAATTATCATTTATAAATATTAATGCATTTCTATCTATATCTCCTTTCGGATCTGGTATTTTTCCTGAAGCATTGTGGCTTGTTATTTTATGTACTTTATGATAGTCGCTACCTATACTAGTATTTCCATCATATGATCCATACGGTGTTCCATGTTCAGCGCAGAACCTATCTGGACTTTTATTAAATTCTATATTATCTATTGGAAATAAATCAAAATCTGTATATGCAGCATATCCTTTGTACGAATATGTTTTTGGATCTCCTTCCAATTTTTGAATATTACCAGTTGCTGGTTCTGCTGAACTAACTCCCGGACTATTTAATGCTATTGGTCCTGATTGATATCCAACTGCTAAAACTTTTATAATAAATATACCACAAATTACCATAACAGCTATAAATATTAGCATTATATGTAAAATATCTTTAATTTTTGATTTCATTAATCTCACCTCCTTACTTATAATTTTTCTTAATTTTAATTTTATTTTTATTTTTATTTTTGTATGTTATAAATTTTGAGAAGTCTATATTTTGTATTTTTTGTCTGTTCAAATAAATCACATATACTATTATTGCCATTATTGCTATAATGCTTACTATTTGTACTGTATAACCAGTAGAAATTAATATGAATGTATTTTGAACACTAGTATTGTTATCACTTTTTTCTTTTTCATCATATTGATTATATGATCTTAATAAAGCAATTTTATTTGAATATACTCCAGTGTTATCTGGGTTCATAACTTTGCTTAAATTTAATTTTATTTCTCTCTTTTCACCAGTTTTTAATAATGTTTGGTTTAGATCTTTAGCATAAATATATCCATCATTTCCTTTAAACCAATTTTCATTTTTAGTTTCGTCAAATTCTATATCCTTATCAATATAGTCAACTAATTGTTCTGCATATCCTGGTATATTTCCAATGTTTTCAATAGCTATTGTATACTCTAAGTTTACTTTAGCACCATTTATTTTCTTTGAACGTATTTCAACTTTTGCAACTTCTAAATTGTCATACTCATAAACATCTGTATTTCCTTTAGTTTCAACAGTAATCTTAGAAATATATTTATTTACTATTAAGTCAAATATATCTCTATTTTGTAATCCTATATTTATATTACTAATATTTCCATTTTCAACAAGGATTTCATTTGTTACTGCTGTTATTTCTCCATTAATATTTTCTATAATGTTAGAATTTCTATCTTCTGGAACATTTGTCTTTTTATAAGTTGTAGCTGTATACTCATTATTATCATAAGCTACTGCAACCAAATATTTACCATTTTCTATTCCTTCAAATTTATATTTACCATCTTTATTTGTAGCAGTAGACTGTAACATATTATTTTTGGTTGTTAATAAGTATACTTTAACACCATCAATACCTTTTTCTTCGTCTTCTCTACTACCATTTTTATTTAAGTCTAACCAAGACATACCTTCTATTGTATAAGTTGGTTTTGATGTTTCTGTATTGGTATTTTGTGTTTTATTGTTATTATTTGATTCAATTGTATTATTATTTTTTTTATCTGATGTTTGTTTATTATCAGTTGAATTTGATGTATTTCCCTGTTGATTATTTTTATTATTTTCTGCATCATTTTTTGCTGCTTCTTCATCTTTTCTAGCTGCTTCTTCTTCAGCTTTTTTTCTTTCTTCCTCTAACTTCTCAACTCTTTCTTCTTCTTTTTCATCATATGTCTTTTCTGTATTTTTAATTACTATGCTAATTGAGTCAAGAACAATATCTTCTTGGTCTTTATTACATACTGTTCTCGTAATTATTGAAGTATTATCTTCATCTCCTGGTAAGTTTTTAGCTCTTAATATGATATCAACTGTAATTGTTTCTTTTCCATTAATCTTTGGTAATGCAACTGAAAAGCTATTTTCTTCTCCTGTTATTGATAAATTTTCTCCATTAGAAGCTCTTACTTGTATAATATCAAAATTATTAACTCCTGCAAATTTTAAAGAACCTGTAATTAAACTTAATTCAGACTTATTTTTTATTTCTGTTGTAACAGTAACTACTCCATTTTCATCAATTTCTTTTGGGAAATTAACTGTTGCATCTTTTGCCTCAAGTATTGGTTTTACAACAGTTTGTGGAATTACTGTACTTTTTTCTTGTTCAGCATCTTCTGCATAATATTCAAAGTAGCAATCTTCTGTTCTAATTTCATTAGTAATTGCTCTACTCATTAAGCCAACTCTTAATACTACTCTTTGTAAATTTTTCATATCACCAATATTAAAATATACTTTTCTTTCTGATTCATCAAATCTCACATTTTCTACTTTTTCATCAATTGAAGCATTTCTATAATCATATAATTCACTCGCATTAAACACTGCAACTACATTTTTTAAATCTTTTCTCGAAGTATTTGTTAATAATAAAGTAAAATTAGTTGCCATACCAGATGTTATATGTCTATCAAAATCAACTCTAATTTCTGATTTAAAATTAGATTGATTTAATTCATTTTTAACTTCATTTGTTTCTATTTCATTTGCCAATAAAGAAGTTTTTACTGTAGCTTTATTAACTATATATACACTTGGCATCTCTGTAATATATTTTTTTATAGGTTTAGCTATTACAGTCGTCTCTGGTACATTTTCTTCTGAGTGTTCCTCATTGTCTTCTACTTCATTTGTGTTATTTTCATTTTCTTCTTTTTCTACTAATACTTCTTCATATTCATATCCTTCAATTATGTAATATCCATTTTCATCTTTAAGTGCATATTCATCTAAAGAAGGTTTATTTGTTGTAATAACATCATAACTTATGTCTTTGCTTTCACCTGGATTTACTGTTCCAATTTTGAAAGATACTTCCCTTTCTGAATTAACAACATATCCATAATCTCCTAATTCTGGACGACCAGTTTGTTTTATATATTGTGTATATTGAGGTATTTTGCAATTTACCTCAACATCATTTGCTATCTCACTACCTGGATTTACAACAGTAACAGTATATTTCATTCTCTTATTTGATAATACTTCTGTACCATCTCCTATGTCTACACTCATAATTGCTTCAAGTTTTGGACCTTTACCTGTTTCCAAAGAAACATTGTCTGCACTTGATGTTTCATATACAACAGTCTCTTCTTTTATGTTATTATAATAAGCTCCAAAGCTTCCTGTAATTTTTGCTTCATAAGGTAAGTTTTCTGGAATTTCAAAATCATATGTATATCTTAAAACACTTCCAGCTTCTACATCACCTTCAATAACTATCATGTAAGATTTTATTGAAGATAAATCTATAATTTCTTCTGTCCATCCATTTGATTGATTATTTAAATCTTTACTTGCTGTTGGATTTGTAGAATAATAAATTTTTGCTGTGTTTTTATTTTGCACATCTTCTTTAATTTTATCTATTACTCTTGCATCTGTTGTTGTTCCTAAATCTTCATTAGAAATAGTAGCTGTATTTCCTTTAAATGTTGTTCTACCTATTAAAACAATATCTGAACATACATTTTCTGTATTGTTTAATGCTAATAATTCCATTGTTGCAATTCTTGATGGAGCATTTGTTGGAATTTCTTTTGATACATCTCCTTGTTTTACAGATCTTACTTCACTTAAATTTCCATCATAATTTACTATACCATTTATTGCAATTAATCCTGTTGGTGCTTGATATTTTATAGATTGAGCATCAAATCCATTTGTTGATTTTAATATTCCATTTGGAATATTCTTTTTGATTGCCCATTTTGTTTGTGATTGGTAGGTTGCTACACCTTCATTGCAATAATATAACTTAATTTGGTCTTGTTTTGCTGGTGTATATTCATCAACTTGTATATTGGCATTAATCACAATATTGGTACCATTCGTAATTGTATTCTCACTAAACATTGTTTGTGTACCTGTAAGGTCTATTCTTAATTTTACAATATCACTTTCTGTATATGTTTCAAAATCTCCAACTCTTAATCCACATTCATTTAATAAGTTGATTGATTCTATGCTTACCTCTTTAACATATTTAGGAAATACAATTTCGAAACTTGGATTTACATATAAATCACTTGTTTCTTTATCGTTATTTAGTTCTATTTTTAATTCAACATTATCATTTGTTCTTAATGTTGATAATGAATCTCTGTTTATTGATAATGTAGCTGATGTTTTACTTTCTTCAAAGTCTTTTGATACAGCTATTGTTTGAAGAGTAATTCTATCTTCTATGTTTGAATATTTTACTTCTGCTGAAATTCTACTTTCTATTTGTGTAATACTTTTAAATATTGATTTTCCAAAGTTACAATTTTTAATTGCTTTTGTTAATTCAAAATTTAAATTTCCATTCTTTAAAACATTATTTGTATATATATATATTCCGTTTGCGCCATTTAAATCAATTATACAATTTTCTTTTGTAATAACATCTTTGTTTAAAACATATAATGTCTCATTTGCTGAATCTGTTATTACAATTTCTCCGCCTTCTGATAATAATAAACTTATATCAGAATAATTAAATTCAATTTCTTTATATTCTATACCTTGTGCATCTAATTCAACTCCAGCTGCATCTTTGTATACATCTTTTGTACAATCAATTTTTAATTGTTGTAATACATCACTTGTTAAGATGTTTACATTTACTTGGTTTTTAAATATTGTTTCATATATAGGTGTTTCTGAATTATAGTTTGCATATATCTTTGCTTTGTTTATCTTTCCTTCATTTGTACCAATACTATATGTAACTAATTCTCCAACATCTACTTTTATATCTTGAGTATCTTTTATTTCTTTTATTATAGTATTATTTTCTTTTCCACTGTATTCTGTAACTGTTGCTCTTATATTATTTGATAAGTTTGAATTTTCACTATCTACATAATCTTCATATCTATATATAACTACATATTCGTCTAATCCTGCACTATAAACATTGTTGTAATTTTCTACAAAAACATTTACTGTTCCGTTTACATTATCGTATTTCCAATTTGATTCTTCAAAAACTACATTTCCATAATCTTCACCTTTTGTTGCTAATAATTTGTTTGCAATAACATCTGCTGCAATTGGATTTTTTCCATTAACTTTTGGCGCAACAATTTCAAGTCTTGTTGACTTTACTGGTAAATATTTTTCATCTTTTATATCTCTTGTAATTGTTATTTTATTTTCTACTATAGTTCCTTTTACATCTTCTAATTCGAATGGAGATATTTTTGTATATTCACTTTCAAGTGTAATATCTTTTGTATATTCCCATCCAACTGTTACTTCTTCTTCTTTAGCTACTGGAACTTCTTCAAGATTTCTATTAATATATGTACCACTTAATTGTAATTTTACATTTTTATATAAGTCAGCTACATTAAATTTTTCTCCTTGATTATATTCAAGTTCAATCTCGAATTTTGTATCTCCTATAATATTACTTAAACTAATTTCATTTTCAGACGCAAGTTTAATATCTAGAATAGCATTTCTGATTTCTTCTTCTAATCTAGCTCTTTCTGATACTTCTTCAATTGTTGTATCTTCATCTATTAGTTTGTCTTCTTCCATTATTTCAGGTTCGCCAGCTGGTTGCTCCTCTTGAGAAGGTGCTTCTGGTTCTTCTTTTTTATCTTCACTTGGAGTTTTTGGTTCTTCTAATGAGTTTATTATTTCTCCTTCTTGTAACGCATCTAGTAATGGATTATTTTCCTCTGATGATGAATTTGCTTCTGCTGTATTTTCTACTCTGGCTAAAGGATTTAAAGCTCCATTATTTATTTCTTCTCCAACTAATGAATCTAATAATGAATCTTGTGTAGTATTTGTGTTTTCAGATGTTGTGTTTGTATTTTCTACTGCTGTATTTGTTTCTGTTGTATCTGCAACTGTGTTTTCTTCTACTTTGTTTGTAGGTTCTTCTTGTGTTTCATTATCATTAGGAACAAGTACGTCTAAAATTCCATTATTTTCTGATTCTTCTTCATCACTAACAAGTGCATTATTTAAAGTTGTTTGTGATTCCTTTAAAAGATTTTCAGTAACACTAGTAAATTTCAAGTTAATATTTTCATCATCACTTGAAACTGCTCTTAATATAGCACTTTTCAAGTATCCTTCTACTTGTGGTAAAACTTCAACAACTAATTTTACTTTTCCATTTACATTTTCAGTAATTTCATCACTTTTTTTTCCGTTTTCATCAACAAAATAACTGTTGAATTTGATTTCATCTTTTTGAAAAAAACCTTTGCTTATAACTTCAAATTCGTCACTTGTAGCTATTGCAGCTATTGTGTATCCAAAATTTGAAAACAAAAGCATAAAAACGATTAGAATTACTAAAAATTTGCTTTTTTTAGTTCTCAATGTTTCCATAAACTACCCCTTTTCTTTAGATTAAACATAATACGTGTAATTTTTCTATATTACTATAATATATTACTCCGAAACCTATTTTTTGTAAATGCCACTATTTGGTAGGCTTCAGGGATTTCTTCTGTAACCGTTTACGGAAATATAATCTTAAAATCTACCACTCTTATTTATTAAGTTTTAATTACATTTTTGTGCATCGCGTTTTGTATTACACTTTTTTTGATATTCTTTATAAATCCGTAAGGTTTTTGCAACTTTTGAATTTTGAAGCATATTATAGTATATAAATATAACAAATCACATTTATGTGTGGGTATAGGAGGTATTTCTCTTGGATAATATGGATATTAATAAAATTTTAGCTGCTATCTCTAAAATGGATAAAGTTGAATTAGAAAAAAATTTACAAAAGGCTCAACAAATATTGGAAAAATCCAACTTAAAAAATGATAACAAATAGAAAGGGCTGATATACTATGAATGAAGACTTTTCAGAGGTTTTCTCTAAGTTTCAAGATATACTTAAAGAAAAAGATATTGATTTAAATAATTTCACATCAACTGGTACTGAGTCTAATAATAGCAATGATTTTAAAGGAGATTCTTCTGGAGACTTTTCTTTGGATATAGAAACTATTTTGAAAATAAAAGATATTATATCTAAAATTAATCAAAATCGTGATTGCCCTAGGAATAAACTGCTTCACTCTTTAAAACCTTACTTGGAAGAAAATAAACAAGATAAGTTAGAACAATATATAAAAATCGCTAACTTATTAAGCATTTTGGAAAGTCAAAATATTAATATCGGCTTTTTAAATAAAGAAAAAGGCTATGATTATATTCTAATCATAACCTTATTTCTTCTTATTTTTTAAAATATTATAATTTCTCCTGCTTCTATTTTACATACTGGACATCTTTCAACTTTTTCACTAACTTCTCTTACTAAATTCGCTATTCTTATTTGAGTAATATCTACTGAATTTGCTGATATAATAGCCATCTTGTTTCCGGTTAGCTCCAGCATGAGCTAACCCTCTTAAAGCACCTAAAATCATTATATTTCCACCAGCTATAACTTCTGCACCAGCATTTACATCTCCACAAATAACAAGACTTCCAGGATATTCTTCTTTTTGACCAGATCTTAAAGAATGTTGTACAAATTTAGTTTCAGATATATCTGTTTCAGCTTCAAATGTTCTTTTTATTGCGTGAAGACCTAATAAATCTGAAACATCATCAAATTTAATTTCTACATCAATTTGATCATTTATTAATTTTTTAACTTTTTCTATTTCTAAATCTGTAAAAAGCCTTCCTGTTACTCTTATTGGTATTGTAGCAGTTTGATAGAATTCTTTAAGCTTTGGAAGCTTATCTTCAAGCTCCATTATTATCTCATGAATTTCTGCAATTACATTTACATTTATTATAATTTCATTTGTAGTTTGGCTGATTTTTATACTATTTTTTAGCATGTTTCCCCCTATTTACCTAAAAGATTCCATTTCTGTTGTAACTGACATAACTTCTGTTATTTCTTCCATATTCATTCCGAAATATTCATTCATTATGTCTCTTACAATTTCTGATGTATACGAACCATGTCCTCCTTTTTCAACCATAACAACTATTGCAATTTCTGGATCACTATATGGAGCAAATCCTGCAAACCAGGCATAGGCATCATTTTGCTCTTTATTACCTGTTTTTTCTGCAGATCCTGTTTTACCTCCAATTTCTATTGCAAAATCTTTAAGTATTGAATAAGCAGTTCCTCCTTCATCTTCAGCAACTCTTCTCATTCCTTCGTGAATAGCACTTATTGTCTCTCCACTAATATTTCTATCTTCTGTAACTACAAGTTCTCTATTTAATTTTTTACTTACATATTCATCTAATTCATTTTGTGATACTTGTGAACCGTTTGAATTAATTACATTTTTTACTATTGATAAATTAATTGGATGCCCTCCATTTGCTATCATAGTAATATATCTCGCCATTTGTACTGGTGTAAAATCGTTAAGCCCTTGTCCTATTGATGCTGATGCTGTATCTGCTTTTGACCAAGGTCTATGTTCTTTTTCTTGTAATTTATCTTTTGTAGCAAGCGTTCCATTATATTCACTAAGTTCGATTCCTGTTTTTCTTCCAAGTCCAAAATAATTTGCCCAATCTGACAATGTATCTATTCCCATTCTTGTTGATACTTCATAAAAGAAATAGTTACATGATTTCATAATTGCTCCTGCAACATTAAGTGGTCCATGTCCTCTTCCATAACTATTATAATACCAACATCTTGGATTTTGGTAATTAGGATCATTTTCTACTACTATGAATGGTCCATTATCATTTATTCTTTCAGTTGTTGAAACAACTCCTGATTCTAATCCTGCAACTGCTGTAACCATTTTAAATATTGACCCTGGTGGATAAGTACCTTGTGTTGCTCTACTATATAATGGTTTTAATGCAGCTGGATCTAAATATTCATTCATTTTATCTTGTGATATACCATTGTAAAATAGTGCTGGTTCATAATCTGGGTAACTTGCCATTGCTAGGATTTCACCAGATTTTACATTTACTACTACTGCTGCACCACCTTCTGCTGGTAATGTTTCAGAGAAACCACCTTCTCTAATTTTGTGTATATTATTTCTTAATGCCTCTTCTGTTATTCTTTGAAGATTTGCATCTATTGTTAAAACAATATCTGAACCTCCAATCGCTTCTTGTGATGTATATTCACCAGTTACTGTTCCATCAACAGACATATCTATTTGTTTTTTTCCATCTACCCCTCTTAAATAGTTTTCAAATACTTTTTCTATACCATATTTACCAACTTTATCATCAACATCATACTCAAAATCATCTCCTTCTTCTTTAAGAGCCTTTTTATCATCTTCTGAATATCTTCCCATATATCCAATAATATGTGATGCTAAATTTCCTGTATGATATACTCTCGTTGGTTCTACTATGATGTTTACACCCGTTAAACTTTGTGAATTTTCTTGAAGCTGTACAGCACTTTCTCTTGAAATGTCTCCTGAAATTTCAATTGACCTTGTTGTAGAATAACCAATTGTTGTAATTGCATATCTTATAGCAAGTATTTGTCTTATTTCTTTTACATTTTCATTATTTATTTTATATTTATCTCTAAATAAATAAAATGCTTCTTCTGCTGATGCTGCATCTGGAATTTTGTATTTTTCTTTCCATTTTATTAATTCATCTTCTGTTTCAAAATGAAACTCAAATGGATCTATTGATATTGGAAAGTTATCTATATACGAGTTTCCATTAGCCTCTAAAATGTTTGTCATAAGCAAAATTGAATTGTTTAATTGCTCATCATCTGTTTTAGATTTATACATTTCGAGTGAGAACTTCATTTCTGTGCTAACCAGAACATTTCCACTTCTATCCATTATGCTTCCTCTAGCAGCTTCTATTTTGGCCTCACGAGTAAGTTTTGTATTAGAATCTTCTCTATAGTCTGAACCATTTACTATCTGCAAATTAAATAATTGCATTAGTAAAATTATTCCTACTAGATATACTATTGTTGATAATATATTATATCTAAAATTAGATTTTTCTAATTCACTTTTCAGCTAACTCACCTCGTTTCTTTAGATTTTTAACAGCCTAAAAATAGCGTGTCATTATGTTGTTGTGTTTAAAGTTTCTGTCTATTACATATCCTATTTTTTGAATTAAAGGATATAAAATTATTGTCAATAAAACATTGTAAAGCACTTCTACTACTAGTATCTTGGTAAAGTATAAAAGTTCTCTATCAAATTCTAATATTATTGAATTTAAAAAATATGATCCAAGTTCATATATAATTGTTGAACCTATTACCATAAAAATAATTGTTAATCTACTTTCTTTTGAAAAATTTTTATCAAAATAAGATCCTAAATACCCAATCATGCAAAGCATTACAGCAGATATTCCTATTGTTTTTTCAAATATTAAGTCTAATATTAATCCACACATAACTCCAAATGTAATTCCCCAAAATTGTGTTCCATATAATCCTATAAATAATATATATATAACAAACAAATTGGGTTTAATTCCTGCTATAGTAAAAGAAGAAAAAATATTTACTTCAAGAAAATATATTATGAAGAATGTAATTATTAAACTAACTATTATTACAAATTTTTTCATTTTTACTCCGCTAAACTTTATTTAGGTTTTAGAACTCCTATAAACTATTCTTTAATTACAAGAACTGTATCTATTTTTGAAAAATCAACAGCAGGTTCAACTATTGCATATCTATCTGTGATATTACTTGTCGTAATTATTTCTTTTATCGTTCCTATAATTATCCCTTTTTGATATATTCCTCCAATTCCTGATGTGTAAACATTATCTCCTTGTATTAATTCTGCTCCTGTTGGAACATATGATGCTCTTAAAATTTGATCATTTTCAAGTGTACCCTTACAAATTATACTTTCAGAAGTTGTACTTATTGTACAGCTTACTGTAGATGCTGAGTCTATTATAACTTGTACTTTACAGGTTTTATCTGCTACTGAAATAACATGTCCTACTAAACCTTTGTCTGCAATAACTGTCATGTTTTCTGTAATTCCATCATTTGCACCTACATTTAAAACTAATGTACTACTGAAATTACTAACATCTCTGTTAATTACATACGCAGGTATTGTTTCATAAGCTGAGTACTTTTCAAATAAATTCATATAATCTTTTAATGTATTATTTTCTGCTCTAACCATTTCAAGATCTCTAAGCTCTGTTTCAAGCTGACTATTTTTTTCTCTTAGTTCTTCGTTTTCTGCAATTATATTATCCATATTTGAGAAATAAGCACTATTTCCTTGGATCTTATTCTTTATATCCATTGCTATTCTTTGTATTGGATTAACAATTGAACTTGCAACACTTTCCAAATAAGATAATTTATTTGTTTCAACATTTGAAAGAAATATTAGTAATATTAATATAATGGCGGTAATAACTCCACCTAATATCTCGGTTTGCTTATTTCTATTCATTAATATCTTCCTCTCTACTTATAAGCTACTTAATTCTATATTTTGATAAATTCCATCCCCTATAACTATATGATCTAAAAGTATTATATCTAAAAGCTTAGCTGCTTTTTCTAATTTTCTTGTAAATTCAATATCTTCATTACTAGGTGTTGGATTACCACTTGGATGATTATGTATAAGAATTATTTTAGGAATCTGAGCTTTAACAGGTTCAGATAAAATTGCTTTCATGTTTGTAAAAATATTACTTTCATTTCCAACTGCTATACAAGAAATCTTTTTGATAATATTTTTATTATCTAACATTACAATCTTTAAAACTTCATTCTTTTCATTTTGAAGTTCTTCCATAAAAAGATTTACAATATCATCTCTAGTTTTTATTTTTAATCTATTTATTGTTAAAGGATTAGACATTCTTTTTGCAATTTCTCCAACTGCTTTAAGTTCTATTGCCTTTACTGTTCCAATTCCATTTATCTTACTCAATTCTTGAATTGAAATTGTTTGAAGAAATCTTAAACTGTTTGAATTGTCCATATTTTTATTCATTAACTCTTGTGCAATTTCTATTGAAGATTTTTCTTTTGTTCCAGTTTTTATTATTATAGACAGAAGCTCACTATTTGTAAGAATACTTTCACCATACATCAGCATTTTTTCATATGGTCTTTCTGAGGTTGGTATATTTTTTATATTAGTCATTTTTTCCTTTCTGTCTGTTTTTTATGCCAAATTATACTTTTCTATATAGCCATATTGATATAGCCATTCCTATAATACTTGCTATATTTATTTTTATCATAAAACTAAATGTAATTTTTAATACACTTAAATCTAGTGCTACTGGTGTTGTTATTCCAAAACTTTCTCCATAAGCTAACCACCATAGCCAAGGAACTTTTTCTGCTAGAATCCCTAGTAGTCCTCCTACAACTAGTCCTGAAAGTAGGAATACAAGTAATATCCAAAAATTTTTTTCTTTTGTTGCCATATTTTTTACCCCCATATTTTTTATATTCTAGGAAAGTTTGACTGAAATAAAAACTTTCCATAGAAGATAGTTATGCGAATATTAGAAATTCTTAATGATGTATCATTTAGAATTTCTTAATTCGTTTTTTTACAAAATATTATTTTTATTACGGAAATCTAAATTTTTACTGTTATATTATATATTGATATAGGTATTTTTTCAAGTAATTTATATAAAAGATTTTATTAATTTTAACCAACAAAAAAAGATGGTAAATTTTATTTACCATCTTAAAGTTTTATCTTAGTTATATAAATAATATTGTGGATTTCTAGCCTCTCCATTTACACGGATTTCTAAGTGTAAATGAGGTCCAGTTGAGTTTCCAGTAGAACCAACTGCTGCTATTATATCTCCTTGATTTACTTGTTGGCCTACATTTACTAATAATTTGCTACAATGAGCATAATATGTTTGAATTGAATCTGTATGTGCTATAATTACTAAATTTCCATAAGATCCTTTATATGCTGAATAAATTACTGTTCCGCTTGCTGCTGCTCTTATTGGTGTACCAAGAGATGTTGCTATATCTAATCCTGTATGAGTTCCACTGCTTCTTCTACCAAATCTAGATGTTATTGTACCAGATACTGGTTGTGCCAACGCAATTCCTAAAGCTGAATTAGAATTATTAACATATTTTGCAGTAACAATTTTGGTTTTTTTCTTTACAACTGGCATTTGTTTATATAAAGCTGCAACAGCTGTTTCTTTATTTGTAAATTCTTTTAACTCAGTTCCATATTTTAATGTATAAGTTACAGAATCTTTATTTTGACTATTTTGTTGTTTTAATTGGTCTATAATGGCCTCTGCTTCTGTATATGATTGTACATAATATTTTTCTTCATTGTTTTCAATAATTGCATAATATTTATAATATGGTACACCAGAACTAATTACTTTAGAAAATATTTCATCATCATTTGCTGTAAGACCTTTTTTTAATAAGCAAAGATTATATTCTGGTAAATCATCGATTTCAACAAAAGCAATTGTATTATTATCACCTTTATTCATATAATTAGTGATTTTTTTCTGCAATTTACTTCTATCTTCTGTATATCCAATAAAATCACCATTTAATGATACACTGTACATAGGTCTGTAAACAACAAAAACTAAAAATCCTATAATTGCAAGCCCAATAAGCAGCACAACAATCCATTTGATCCATGCCCTTAAACAGATTACAACATTTTTAAAAATACTAGTTATTGCTACTCACCCCTTTGTACTTTTATTATTACATATAGATTATAATATTTAAAATATAATGTCAATACTTATTTTGTATATACAAAAAGAAAATGTGGCATAAATACTTGAATTGATGCCACAAAAATTTTTTTATGAATTTGATAATTCAGATTTAACTTTAGATATTTCTTCTGATGTTGCATTTTGTGCAGGAGTATAATACCCTTTTGATTCTGCAAGCTTAAATAATTCATATTGAAAGCTTTCAGAAGAATTTCTTAAGTTTTGAAGTGTTTGTCTTAATTCCATATTGGCTGTTTCAATTATTGCTCCTTCGTAATCTTTTAAAGAAGACTTTGTTGATGATAAAACATCATTAACTATTGATTTTTCTTCCATATTTCCTCCATCTATCCCAAAAATGAGATTAACTTTTGTTTAGAATTTAAGCAATCCTGAGCTGCTTTATTTAATATTTGTTTTATTTGTGGATCTACTGCTGTATCTGCATAATGTGTAAACTTACAATATGCATTTTCTTGTTCTCCTATAAAATGTCGTAAATTTTGTAGTTCAACTTGATTTAATGTTCCCATAAAAACCATCCTTTCTTAAGTACTTTCAGGAAAATTTCCTTTTAAATTGTATTATTCCTATTTTTTGAAATTTTATTCAAAAAAAACAGTAAGTTTTAATTCCTACTGTTTTTGGTGTGCCATCGCGGGATCGGCGAGCCGCGTCGGGAAAATAGTCCACTGGACTATTTTCTAATCCTCCTTTTCAATCCCGTTTAAATTTTTCTATTAAAATAAAAAACAGTAAGTTTTAATTCCTACTGTTTTTTGGTGCGCCATCGCGGGATCGAACCGCGGACCTTCTGATTAAGAGTCAGCTGCTCTACCAGCTGAGCTAATAGCGCATATTAAATTAAATTTTGTGATAATTATAATTAGAAATTTACCAGTCGCAGGCAGCTACACTGCGTTTCGCATACTGAATTTCTAATCGCTACGCTCAAGAACTTCAGCATCTACCAGCTGAGCTAATAGCGCATTTTATATCGACATTGATTATTATAAATCAAACTAATTGCTTTTGTCAAGATATTAAGAAAAAATGTAGATTTATTCCTTGTTGACCTGTTTACATAAATGTGGTATAATTTGAAATGTACGAATATATATCCCCCAAAAAATAACTACGTTTTGGAGAGAATACCAAAGAAAGATCGTGTACAAATTCAACATCATATGGAGGTAATACTATGAAAAACAATTATGAGGCAAGAGACACTCTGGCAAAAGATGTTAGTAATGGAATCAATGATGTCATTGAGGGATTGATAAAATCTCAGGAACGGGCCAAAACCATTGTAGCAGACAATATCTACATGCTATGGCTCGAGAAGTTCTCTGGGCTTTATCCAATCTTCAGTGACGACACCTGGCTTTATGAACCTGATGCTATTTCCAAAGAAGACTCTGAAAATGTTGCTGAGCTTTGCTCCTTTTTCAATGGTGTTTCCGGATATGCTGAAAAGAACTTTCTGCCTATCTACTCTGAGGACTACTCCTCTTACGTTTGCATCAAGTTCAACAACATTGGCTATGAAATCGGCTTGGTCTCTGGTCAGGGCACATATGCTTACTGCCAGAGAATCGGCATCTCGTCTGATAAGGTCTTTATCGACTTCAACGACATTGTTGCCGATAAAAAGCAACCTCATGTAGATGGTGTAGATGAGACTTTAAGCAAGATTTCTAAGCTGATTGAGCAGCTTCTGGTTTCTGGAGTTCCTGTAACAGCAATCTATGCAAGAATCAACGACACTATCGACAAGTACACAGATTAATAATAAAAATTGCACGGCAGAGAGCTATATGTTCTCTGCCGTGTTGCTTTAACAAAAAAATAATGAGGATATCTTTATCCCCATTATTTTTAGTATTTAATTAGATTGATTTCAAGAAGACTTAAGCATTCATTATTTGTTCAAACTCTTCTCCATCTATCTTTTCCTTTTCTAATAAGACATTTGCTACATTATGAAGTTTTTCCATATGTTCATTTAAAATGTCTTCTGTTCTTTTATATGCTGTATCAACTATTTTCTTAACTTCTTCATCTATTAAACCAGAAGTTTCTTCACTAAAGTTCTTTTGTTGAGTAAAATCTCTTCCTAAGAAAACCTCTTCTTGACCAGAACCAAATGTTATTGCTCCTAATCTTTCACTCATACCATATTTTGTAACCATAGCTCTTGCTATTTTAGATGCTCTTTCTATATCATTACTTGCTCCAGTAGAAATATCTCCTAAAACTAAAGCTTCAGCAACTCTACCACCTAATAATGATATGATTTGTTCTTCCATTTCTGATTTACTCATAAATGATCTATCTTCTGATGGTCTATACATTGTATAACCACCAGCCATTCCTCTTGGAATAATTGAAATTTGATGTACATCATCTTGTGTTTCTAAGAAATGACTTGCAACTGCGTGACCAGCTTCGTGGAATGCAACAAGTTTTTTCTCTTTATCACTTATTACTCTTGTCTTCTTTTCTGGTCCCATTGTAACTTTAATCATTGCATCTTCTATTTCAGCCATTCCTATTTCAGATTTATCTCTTCTTGCAGCTAGTAATGCAGCTTCATTTAAAACATTTTCCAAATCAGCTCCAACAAATCCTGCTGTGTTTTTTGCTATTGTAGATAAATCCACATCTTCTGCTAATTTTTTCTTTCTCGCGTGTACATTTAATATTTCTTCTCTTGCTTTAACATCTGGAGTTCCAACAACAATTTGTCTATCAAATCTTCCAGCTCTTAATAAAGCTTTATCTAATACATCTGGTCTATTTGTAGCTGCTATAACTATAACACCTTCATTAGCTGCAAATCCATCCATTTCAACTAATAATTGGTTTAATGTTTGTTCTCTTTCATCATGTCCTCCTCCAAGTCCAGCACCCCTTTGACGACCAACTGCATCAATTTCATCTATAAATATAATACAAGGAGCATTTTTCTTAGCCTGTTCAAATAAATCTCTAACTCTTGAAGCACCAACACCGACAAACATTTCAACAAAGTCTGAACCACTTATAATAAAGAATGGAACACCAGCTTCACCAGCAACAGCTTTTGCAAGTAATGTTTTACCTGTACCTGGTTGACCAACAAGTAAAACTCCTTTTGGAATTCTTGCACCCATATCTGTGAATTTTTTTGGTGATTTTAAGAAATCTACTATTTCTGCTAATTCTTCTTTTTCTTCAGTGATACCAGCAACATCTTTAAATGTTACTTTTGTTTTATTTGTATCTGTTGTATTAAGTACTCTAGCTTTGCTCTTTCCAAATGTCATAGATTTATTTCCACCTTGATTTGGATTCATTAATACAAAACTAAATAATAAGAAAATTAATAGTAAAATTACTGGTGAAATTAAGCTTAACAATTCAACAAAAATTGACTCTTCATTTTGCTCAACTTCTATTTGACCATTTACTATATTTTCTGAAATTTGTTCCATAAATGCATCTAAGCTTGGAATTGTTGATGTACTTATATCTGCTCTTGTAGCTGTTGCTGCGTCTTTTCCTTTTTGATATGCTGTAACAGATACTCCATCGGCAGATATTACTATTTTAGTAATGTCTCCTGAAGATATTTTAGTAATAAGTTCAGAATAACTAATTTTGTTATCTGACATTCCTAACAATCCACTAAGAGCACATATTATTATTAGTCCTATTATTAACCATGTGGCTAATGTTTTAAATCCCCTCTTCAAATTTTTATCCTCCTATATTTCTATTAGTATGCCTAAAATATAGCATAGCAAATTTGGGATTTCAACCCATTTTTTTAAAAGAAATATCTCTGTAACATTTGATTTTTCAAACCTTTTACGGAACGTTATTTTAGACGTTTTATAACAATTGTTTTATTTTTTATTTCTACCTTAGTTTTTTTGTTTGGAGTTAAAAATTTATTCCCTATATTATTATTACATAATTTTATTATATCCTCTATATGAATCTTCTCTACTCCTTTTGTAGTACCGAATAGCTTATTTATTGCATGTAAAATAACGCGTTTTTCAATCGCTTTGTTCTCATTATTGAATTTCTTTAAGTCTAATATAATTTTAGCCTCTTTTTCATTATTATATACATTTTCTTTAGAAAAATTTTCCTCTAAAAGCATATTATTGTAAGATGCTTCTGTTTGAAGCTCTAAATAGTTTAAATCATCTTTTGTTATACTAGATAACCTATTAATTGTTTCTATTATGTTTGGATTCAATTCTCTTTTTATGTAGGGAATTACTATGTTTCGTACCTTATTTCTTGTATAAATATTATCATCATTTGATTCATCATGTCTTGGATTTAATTTTTTATCTTCACAATATTTCTCAATATCTGTTCTTGAAGTTTCAATAAGAGGTCTAATATATTTTCCACTAATAGCTTCAATACCTTTTAACCCACTTAACCCACTTCCTCTTATAATATTCATAATAATTGTTTCAACATTATCATTACTATTATGAGCAATAGCTATTTTATTTGAATTTGTTTCCTTTGCAACTTCATCAAAGAAATCATATCTAATAATTCTACCCATTTCTTCAAGTCCACGCTTTTGTTTTTCAGCTTCTTCTTTAACTTTTGCATGCAAAACAAAACATTTAATATTAATTTTATTACAATAATCTAGAACATATTCTTCATCAATTTTAGCGTTTTCCCTTAACCCATGATTAATATGACAAACTACCATTTCGAAATCTAGTTTCTTATTTTCTTTTAAATTGTACAGACAATCAAGTAAAGTTATTGAATCTGGTCCCCCAGAAACAGCAACAACAATCTTATCTCCATTTTCAATTAAATTATATTTCTTAATTGTACTTAAAATACTATCTTCTACCATAATTTTTGTATCCTTTTTTATAATAAATTGTTATATGTGTGAATATAAAAATTTAATATTAAACAAAAAGTTGCTCCCAGAGAGTTACTCTACTGAAATAAGTAATTCTATGTCTTTATCTAGATTCATGAAAATATTTTATATTATTTTTAAATACACCGCGTAAGCGACCAAACGAACGCAGTGAGTGCGATTTGGAGCAACTATCGAGGCTATGTAAATTATAAAATAATTTTATAATTTACAACTAGCAAGTTGCGACACCAAGGTGTATAAGAAAATAATATAAAATACTTTTATGAATTATATTAAATATAAATTTTAATAAATATTCTACAATATCATATTGGAAATTTTCTATGCCATTGTTATAATTAGCAAAAATTTACTAACACAAATAACAATTTTTAATTTGATAAAAGGCATATAGAAAGCTCTACATGCCTGGTTCCTCAAAAAATCTTCTATCAAGATTTGCAAATTTTGTGTAACTTGGAAGCCAAGCCATATCAACGGTACCTGTTGAACCACCTCTGTGTTTAGCTAAAATGACTTCTGCTACATTCTTCTTTTCACTATCTTGATTATAATAATCATCTCTATATAAGAAAATTACAATATCAGCATCCTGTTCTATGGCTCCAGACTCTCTTAAATCTGAAAGCATAGGTCTTTTATCATCACGTTTTTCAACACTACGAGAAAGCTGTGATAATGCTATAACAGGAATATTTAATTCTTTTGCAAGAATTTTTAAAGATCTACTAATTTCAGAAATTTCTTGCTCACGGCTACTATTTCTGCTTCCACTTCCTTGAATTAGCTGTAAGTAATCAATTACAACTAATCCTATATCTTTTTCAAGCTTAAGTTTTCTACATTTTGCACGAATTTCCATTATAGAAATACCAGCTGTATCATCTATATAAATTGGTGCCTCTGAAAGTCTACCTAAAGTAGATGCAAGTTTAACCCAATCATCATCTTCAAGAAGCCCTGTTCTTACTTTATTACTATCTACCATTGCTTCACTACATAAAATTCTGTTTCCAACTTGATCTTTTGACATCTCCAAGTTGAATATTGCAACACCTTTTCCTGCTTGAACTGCAACATTTGTTGCAAGGTTTATTGCAAATGCTGATTTTCCCATAGCAGGTCTAGCAGCAACGATAATTAAATCTGAATCATGTAGACCAGATGTTATATTATCAAAATCTATAAATCCTGTTGGTGTACCACTTACTTTTCCTTTATTATTGTATAATTCTTCTAGTTTTGAGAATGATTCCACTAAAACATCTTTTATTGAAGTATAACCTTTTGTGTTTTTCTTAGAAGCTAAATCAAAAATTTTCTTTTCTGCCATATCCATTATGTTATCTACTTCTTCTGTTTCATCGTATCCTAACGCAACTAATTCATTTGATGTATTAATTAGTTTTCTTAGCATTGATTTTTCATCAACTATTTTTATGTATTTTTCAACATTTGCTGTTGTTGGTACTCTTTCTGGTAAGCTTGCTAAATATTCAAGACCTCCAACACGTTCAAAATTACCTGTTTCAACTAATTCTGCTTTAACAGTAATTATATCTATTGGCTCACTTCTTGAATAAAGCCCTAATATTGCTGAATAAATAGCTTTATTATCTTCCCTATAAAAAGCATCTTCTTTTAAAATTTCAATTGCACTTATAACAGAATCTTTATCTGTTAGCATACATCCTAAAATTGCTTGTTCTGCTTCTATATCGTGTGGTGGAATTTTTCCTAAATCCATATTACATCCCTCTTTTATTGTTAGATAGTTTTTTATCTTATTGTTTTGGCGTTACCATTACTTGAACACTTGCTACTACACCTTCATTTAGTTTTATATCAACTTTTGTAGCTCCTGCAACTTTTATTGATTCTTGAAGTAATACTTTCTTTTTATCTACTTCTATTCCAAAATCTTTTTTCAAAGCTTCTGCAATTTCTTTTGCTGTAACTGCTCCAAACAATCTGCCATTTTCTCCTGCCTTAACAGAAATTTTAACAGTAATTGTTTTCATTTTTTCAGCGATTTGTTTTGCTTCTTTTAAGTCTTCACCTTTTCTATATTCTACTGATTCATTTTTTGCTTTTAAATTATTCATATTTCCTGTATCTGCTGGTACTGCTAAATTCTTTGGAAACAAAAAGTTTCTAGCATATCCATCTGCTGCGTTTATTACTTGATCTTTTTTACCAACACCTTTAATATCTTGTTTTAAAATGACTTTCATAGTTTTTCCCTCCGTTTCTAATACTTTATAAGCTTTTTGTATTGTATAATATTTTTGCTTAAATTTCAAGGACTATACTAAGAAAACCTTAGAATCATCTAAGGCTTTCTTTTTTCTATTCAGTTTCTAATAAATATTCATTAATTCTTATTATTAATTCATTTTTAGCATCTTCTAAAGAGAAACCTTCAAGCTGTGCTCCAGCAAGTGTGATATGCCCCCCACCGCCTAATTTCTCCATAATTAATTGTACATTTATATCTCCAATTGAACGTCCGCTTATAAATACTTTGTCTCCTACTTTTGCCATAACAAATGATGCTGTTATATCACTAATTGTTAAAAGCTCATCCGCAGCTTTTGCAATAATAAGATTTGCGTCACTGTTTTCTCCTTCAAAAACAGAAACTGCAATTGTATCATTATGAATTTCTACATTTCTAACAATGTTTGAAATTATATTATAGCTTTCTAGATCGGCTTGAAACCATTTCTTTACTCTTATAATATCTACACCATATTTTCTTAAATATGCTGCTGCTTCAAATGTTCTTACACCTGTTTTAAAAGTAAAGTCTTTAGTATCTACCATAATACCGCCATATAAACTTTCAGCTTCTAAAAGTGTTAATTGAACATCATCTTGAGCATATTGAACAATTTCTGTAACAAGCTCTGCTGATGAAGAAGCATATACTTCATGGAATGAAATTAATACATTTTCAATACAATCTGGAGCTTTTCTATGATGATCTATTACTATCTTTCTTTCTATTTTGTCAAGTAGCTCTGGAAACTCAACATATGATGTTTTGTGAGTATCTACAACTACAAGTAGAGAATTTGGTTTTATTAAATCACTTACTTCATTTTCAGAAAGAATTACATTTTTATATTCATCTTCTTTTTGAAGTATCTCTAAAAACTTTCCTAGTGACTTACCTTTAGGCTCAGAAACAATATAGCAATCCTTTTCTAATGTTTTTGATAATCTGTATATACCTAATGCAGATCCAAAAGCATCTATATCTATATTTTTATGTCCCATTATAATAACATTTTCAGACTCACTTATTGCTGTTGATATAGAATGTGCAATTGTTCTAGCTTTAACTTTAGTTCTTTTTTCAACTTCTAAGGTTTTACCACCATAGAATTTATATTTTCCATCTCTTTTAACAACAGCTTGATCTCCACCACGTCCTAAAACAATTTCCATAGCAGCCAGTGCTGATTTATATTTTTCATAGTTTGTTTTACCTTCATTTGATATTGCTATACTTAAAGTAACTTGAAGTTTATTGTCTATTTCTATTGTTTTAACTCTATCTAATATATTAAATTTTTCTTTTTCAAATTCTGTTAAATATTGTTGCTCAAAAATATATACAAAATAATCTCTTTCTGTTTTTATTATTAGTCCACCTGTAGATGTTACCCATTCTATTATTTCTTTTTCTATTTTGGCTAATAATTCTATTTTTCTTTCAGGTAATATTCTTTGTACTATTTCATCATAGTTGTCTATCATTGCAACACCAATACATGCTTTTGATTTATTATACACATCAAAAAGTTCATTATATTTTGTTTCATTAATAAAATATAATGAAAGCACATATTCTTTTTGACTTTTCTTACTTCTTCTTTTTGATTTAACAACGCTTCCACAGATTTTATAAACTTTTTTGTCTATATTAAACTGCTTCATTATTTCTATTGATTCTGTATTTTTTTCTATATCTAGTTTAATTTCTTTTACTATTGGATTTAAGTTTGTTGCTATATCAATATTTTGAAATTCTTCAACAAATTTCCTACTTCTCCACACTATATTACCATCTGTTTCGATTAAAACTAATGGTATAGGCGTATTAACTAAGTTTCCTTTTGAAGCAGTAGTAACATCTGATGTTATATCCTGTATATGATTTTCTATTTCTGTTTTCTTTTTACCATTACTCCAAATAGCATATGTTACTGTTAATGCAAATATTATTATTGATGGTATTATCCAGCTTAAATCATACACACATAAAGAGATACAAAGAATAGCTATAACTAAAATATATATTAAATTTTTTGAATTTAAACTATCTAATATTTTATTATTCGAATTCGGCATAAAACCCCCTATAATTTTATATACCCAAAATTATACCTTTATATTATATAACTTTCATGCTTTTTTGTCAAATAATGCTTAGTTAACGCCCTAATTTCAAGGCGTTTTGTTGATTTTATAAAAATTTTCCAAGATAAAAATTATTTCTTAGAATATAACAAAAGAAGTTCTAACTATATTTAGAACTTCTTTTTCTTATTATTTTTTGATTGTTAAATTTACTGATTTTTCAGTATCATTATATGCGTCATATACTGTGATTTTTACTTTTCCAGGAGCTATTCCTGTAACTATTCCATTTTGATTAACTGTAGCTATTGATTCATCACTTGAAGTATATTTTAATGTATCTGTACTAGCTTTAGATGGTGTAATTTGCAATTTCATTTGTAAATCTTTACCAACTCTTATTGTACTATTAGTAGTTGTAAAAGACATTGTTTTTATTGGTGTTATTACTTTTATATCTTTAGTTGCTTCTATGCCATCATATCTTGCTGTTATTGTTGCTTTTCCATCTGCTACAGCAACTAATTCATTGTCTTTGTTTATTTTAACTATTTTTTCATCAGATGATTCAAATTCTATATTTTCTGTGACTATTTCACCATCAATTGAAACTGTCATGCTGGCAGTTTCTTTTTTATTTGTAGATGCTAAAAATTCACTTTCTAATTCTAATGTAAGTTTTGGTAGAATTGTTTCTTCTTTACCTTTTTCATCACCTATATTAACTAACGCATAATTTCCTATATGTCCTTTATTTAATACTAAATATAAAGCAATTAATCCTACAATTACAAAAATTACTATTGATATTACTAATCTTCTTTTTCTCATTTGATTCTCCTATTTTAACCATTTATATTTTTTGCTATTATATACTATAAGCAAATTTAAATCAATACATTCATTTTTATCTAATTACGATTACAGGTACTTCCATTTCTTCTTTTGAAAGCCCGCAATGTGTTGATTTCTTTACTGGTTTTCCTTCTGCTAGAAATGTTTCTACTATAATCATACTACTTGATGTTGAAAGCGCAACATAATTTCCCAAAAACTCATCAATTTTAGGATGTTTATCTCCGTATCCTAAGAAGTGTTTATCTAAAAACTCCTCTGTTGTCATTAACCAAAAATCATTTCCACAAATATTGTTAAATCTCTCTTCGAATTCCTTTTTCATGTTTTCCTTTACCCAAAATCCAACAACTCTAGATTCTAATGACATTGGCATATATAAACATTCCATAATTTCTGGATGGTCTAGTAGAGAATATGATTTTTCAATATTTTTGTGTCCATGATCTGCCGAAATAATTATTATTGTATCTTCTCCTAGTTTTTCTTGTAATGCTTTTACCTTTTCTTCTGCTTCTAATACATAGTTTTTTGCTTCATCTGAATCTGTTCCAAATTTATGTAATAATCCATCTGGTTTATCTGAATATGCCATAATAAAATTTTCACCAGGAAGCTGGCATAATGTTTCTAAATTAACCATTATTTCATCAATATCGTCAGCAGTAAAAGTTCTTTTTGCTCTTCTATCTGAATATTTTGGCATTACTTCAAATGCTTTAACATTTGGTGATGCCTTTTCTATTTGTTCAAAAATTGATTCATAATTAACAACATTTTTAAAAACATTCATTCTAGCACCTGAAATGTCTTCTTTCAAATATGACTCTTTCTGAGGTAACATATCTATAGCTCTACCATATTCTTTAAAATACTGTGACCATGCAATCCAACCAGTTTCATATGGTGGTTTTCCTGAATAATAAGTTGTTAATGCTGCAGTTGTAGTTGAAGGATATACAGATGTTACACAATCTATTTTGTTTTCAGTAAAATATCCATTTGGAGATATATTTCCTAAAATATGTTCTCCCATTCCATCTAAAACAAGAAAAATAACATTTCTATATTTTTTCTCTAATATTTTATCTAAACTTTCTAATGACTTATGTTTTGTATCAACATTATAATATTTTAATATTGAAGTAATTGTATTTAAAATACAATGTTCATAATTTGGTAATATAATTTCATTTTCCATAATTATTGTATAAGTATTTACATACTTCCTTTCTACTTAAATTTTATAAATCAGTACTATTATAATATAAAATCCAATTGTTTGCAATTGATATAATTATTAAATTTAGTTAAAAATCATTTAAATTTACATAATTTGTTAAAAAGACTTTATTTTTTTAAAATAATGTGATACAATATTGACATTAAATCCTAAGGAGGTATTTATATGAAAAGAACTCAACGGTTAATCATTGCCTTAGGCGAATCTTCTCTGATTGAGAAAACCAGTCCCGTACTGGCTGGATTCCATGCCTGCACTCGTATCAGGTCCATCTCTGATGAGATTCTGGACACTGTATTTTCTTACAATAAGAATGCGTTGTACTTCACTAATACCTATGAAATGAGCTGGTCCAAATACAACCCGATTATCATCCGGTTGAACTCAGGGGACTCCGATATCTCTTCTGCCATCCTCGGTACGGAGAATCTTCTCAAAGACTTCCCTGCAATTTTGGATTTGTGTGACGTAGATGCTGGTGACCACAAAACGGAGGATTCTAGTACAGCTGTTTCTGATCCTAATCACAGCTGCCTGCTGTGTGATATTTACAATCGCAATACTAAGAATCCTGAGCACATTCTGTATGAGACAAAGAGCTTTTTCGTTGTTCCTGGTACTGGAGCATTCTTCCCTGGCTATATCATGATTGTTCCTAAACGTCACATCATGAGCTTTGCATGGCTCACTCCTGAAGAGTTGGATGAATTCTTCGTAGTATTGAATGACCTCAGAAGCATTCTGGAGGCCATCTATGGCAGTCGCGTTTTGGCTTTTGAAGCTGGCTCCAAAAATGACGGCGCAGGTAAGCATGTAACAAGTATCGTCCATGCTCATTTCCACCTCGCTCCTGTTGAGATGCCTCTTCTGAAAGCAGTTCGTAGTAGCGGTATTACACCCGCTCTCATCAAGAAAGAGGAAATTGTAAACTATGGTGAGTATCACTATCTGCTGTACGTGGATAATGATGACAACTGGTTTATCGCCAACGATCCGCACTGTTATTTCCCAAGGCAGCATTTTCGTCAGGTTCTGGCTGACTGGCTGGGATGCTACCAGTTCTATAACTGGAGATTCTATCCTTTCCGTGACAGAATGGATGTAATTGCAAATGAGTTCAGGAATTTCTGTCGTGAAAATATCGACAGTCTGCCTAAATGGGTTCAGAAATCTGTTCGGTTCGAAGATTAAGTAAAAATCAAAAAGTTTTTTTCAAAAAGAGCGGAGGATAAATCCTCCGCTCTTTGCCCATTATTTTTTTATAATCTTTTTAAACTTTTCATTTTAGTCCATTTACCTGGATCTTTAATAACTTCATCAGCAATAATATCTAAATCATACTCAGAAATTTCTTTTATCAAATTTTCAACAAGTTCCATTGATAATATTTTTAAATCTCCATTTTTAGAAAATACCTTATCTTTTACTTCATTTGGAAGAGTTATGTCATATTTTTGAATTAGAACGTCATTTAATATATCATAATCATTGTATATCTCTGTAGAAATACAATCCAAAAATTTATTATAAAATAAATAATCTGTTAATAGATGTAAAAAATATCCTCTTTCAAATGATGAATCTAACTTATGCTCTTTTAGAAATTCATTCAAATTTGATTGTGAACTTTGCATTCCATAATGTGTTTCAGATTTATCTTTTACACTATCTGGAAAAATCACTCCACTAATAAATTCATTATAGTCTTCATTCGCATTAGGATGCTTTTTTAGGTATTCTTCAGCAACACTTAAATGAATTACATATCCTGCCATTATTTTTTCTCCTTTTTGCTGAAACTGTTAAAATTTACTTGCTACAGTTTCAGTAATTATTAATTTATGAAATAAATTAATAAGCCCATTATATTAAATTTAAAGACGCTCTAGAATTTCAGAAGCGTCCTTAAATCTCATTTTTTATATTATTCTATTTCGTCTTCTTGAGAAACTGGTTTTTCATTATCTGTATTTATTTTTATATCTTGATAACGTCTTAAACCTGTTCCTGTTGGAATTAATTTACCAATGATAACATTTTCTTTTAATCCCATTAAGTTATCAACTTTACCTTTAATAGCAGCTTCTGTTAATACTTTTGTTGTTTCTTGGAATGATGCTGCTGATAAGAAGCTTTCTGTTGCTAAAGAAGCTTTTGTAATACCTAATAAAGTTCTTCTATATGTTGCAGGAGTTTTTCCTTCTGCAATTAATTCTTCATTTCTTCTTTCAACTTCTAATAAGTCAACAAGTGAAGCTGTATAGAATTCAGAATCACCTGGTTCTTCAATTCTAACTTTCTTAAGCATTTGTCTTGTAATAACTTCAATGTGTTTATCGTTAATATCAACACCTTGGTTTCTATAAACTTTTTGAACTTCTGAAATTACATAAGTGTAAACACCTTCAACGCCTTTGATAGCAAGTAAATCTGCTGGATTTACAGAACCTTCTGTAATTTGATCACCAGCTTGGATTTCATCTCCATCTTTAACTCTTAATTTAGAACCAAAGCTAATTGTATATGTTTTAGAATCATCATTACTTGTAACAATAACTTCTTTTCTCTTCTTCTCATCATTGATTTTAACTTTACCACCAATTTCAGAAATAATTGCCATTCCTTTTGGAGTTCTAGCTTCAAATAACTCTTCAACTCTAGGAAGACCTTGTGTAATATCTCCACCAGCAACACCACCAGTATGGAATGTTCTCATTGTAAGCTGTGTACCAGGCTCACCAATTGATTGAGCAGCAATAATACCTACTGATTCTCCTTCATTTACTTTTTCACGTGTAGCTAATCCCATACCATAACATTTTCTACAAGCACCGTGTCTTGCTCTACATTCTAATACAGAACGAACTGTTACTTTTGTGATTCCAGCTTTAACTATTTGTTTAGCTATGCTATCTGAAATCATTGTATTATTATCTACTATTAAATCTCCTGTTTCAGGATTTTTAATATCTTCTACTGGGAATCTACCAACTAATCTTTCTTCTAATGGTTCAATTACTTGATTTCCATCTTTAATATCTTCTACAACTATACCTCTAGTTGTTCCGCAGTCTTCTTCTCTAATTATAATATCTTGAGAAACGTCAACTAATCTTCTTGTTAAATATCCAGAGTCAGCTGTTCTTAAAGCTGTATCTGTTAAACCTTTTCTAGCACCATGGGCAGAAATGAAATATTCTAGTGAATCTAATCCTTCACGGAAACAAGATTTAACTGGAATTTCAACGGCTTTACCTGATGTATCAGCCATAAGTCCACGCATACCAGCAATTTGTCTTAATTGGTTCATGTTACCACGGGCACCAGATTGAGCCATCATATAGATTGGGTTTAATTCATCAAAATTATTTTTCATTGCTTCTGTTACATCATCAGTAGCTTTTTCCCAAACTTTAATAATAGCATTATATCTTTCTTCATTAGTAATCATACCACGTTGATATTGTTTAAATATATTTGTAACATCATTATCTGCTTTTGCTAAGATTTCTTTTTTAGCTTCAGGAACTGCAACATCAGCAACAGAAACTGTTATAGCTCCTTTTGTTGAATATTTATATCCTGTAGCTTTAATATAATCTAAAACTTCAGCACTCTTTGCTAAACCATGTACATTAATACAATTTGCAACAATTTTTCCTAAATTCTTTTTGATAACTGGAAAATCGATTTCTAAATCGAATTCTTTTTCAGGATCTGTTCTATCAACAAAACCTAAATCTTGAGGAATTCCTTGATTATAAATTAATCTACCAATTGTTGTTTCAATTGTTTTACTTCTTACATTTCCTTCTTCATCAGTTTTAAATCTTCTTACCTTTACTTTACAATGTAATCCAACATCACCATTTTGGTAAGCCATTAATGCTTCTTCTTCATCTTTGAAGTACATTCCTTCGCCTTTTTCGCCATCTATTTGAACTGTTAAATAGTATGCACCTAAAATCATATCTTGTGTAGGAACAGTAACTGGTTTACCATCTTGTGGTTTAAGTAAGTTATTTGTAGAAAGCATTAAATATCTTGCTTCTGCAATTGCCTCTGGTGTTAAAGGAACGTGAACAGCCATTTGGTCACCGTCGAAGTCAGCATTAAATGCTGTACATACTAATGGGTGAAGTTTGATTGCTCTACCTTCAACAAGTATTGGTTGGAATGCTTGAATACCTAATCTGTGTAGTGTAGGAGCACGGTTTAACATTACAGGGTGATCTTGAATAACCTCCTCTAATATATCCCATACTTCTGGTCTTAATTTTTCAACCATTCTTTTTGCATTTTTGATGTTATGAGCGATTCCTCTACCAACTAATTCTTTCATAACAAATGGTTTGAATAATTCAACAGCCATTTCTTTTGGAAGACCACATTGATAAATTTTAAGTTCTGGACCAACAACGATAACTGAACGTCCAGAGTAGTCAACTCTCTTTCCTAAAAGGTTTTGACGGAAACGTCCTTGTTTTCCTTTTAGCATATCTGATAATGATTTTAAAGGTCTGTTTCCAGCACCTGTAACAGGTCTTCCTCTTCTACCATTATCTATTAAAGCATCCACTGATTCTTGAAGCATTCTTTTTTCGTTTCTTACAATTATTTCTGGAGCTCCAAGTTCTAATAATCTTTTTAATCTGTTATTTCTGTTAATAACTCTTCTATATAAATCATTTAAATCTGATGTAGCAAATCTACCACCATCTAATTGAACCATAGGTCTTAATTCTGGTGGGATAACTGGAATAACACTCATTATCATCCATTCTGGTTTGTTTTCAGATACTCTAAATGATTCTACTGTATCTAATCTTTTTATTAATTTAGCTTTTCTTTGTTCGCTAGCTTTGCTAAGCTCTCTTTTTAAAGATTCTGATAATTTTTCAATATCAACTTCAGCTAATAATTTTTTAATAGCTTCTGCTCCCATTTCAGCTTTGAAAGATCCTCTACCATATTTTTCTTCAGCTTCAACATATTCTTTTTCAGTTAAAACTTGGCATTTTAATAATCCAGATGTTCCTTTATCTGTAACTATGTATGATGCAAAATAAATAACTTTCTCTAAGCTTCTTGGTGAGATATCTAATAATAAACCAATTCTACTTGGTATACCTTTAAAATACCATATATGAGCGATTGGAGCAGCAAGTTCAATGTGTCCCATTCTCTCTCTTCTTACTTTAGCTGTAGTAACTTCAACACCACATCTATCGCAAACTATACCTTTATATCTTACTCTTTTATATTTTCCACAATGACATTCCCAGTCTTTTGTTGGACCAAATATTTTTTCACAAAATAAACCATCTTTTTCTGGTTTTAAAGTTCTATAGTTAATTGTTTCTGGTTTTTTTACTTCTCCATGAGACCATTCTCTTATTTTCTCATCTGAAGCTAATCCGATTTTTAACTTATTAAAAACTTCTAATTCTTCCACTTTTAAAGTAGCCCCCTCTTATTTTATTTATTTGGGTGGCAAATATATAATATTTACCGCGTTTCTAAATATATTTTAAATTAAACACTGCTGAGCAACTTATTATGCATTTAAAATATTTTAAAAACTATTATATTTAATTGTTTTATAAAGTACTTTGTACATAATCTGTTTGGAAAAGAATTGTTTATTATGCTAGGCAAAATATATTTAAAAGGCAAGGACGCATACGTTTGTATGTAACCGCGTTTTAAATATATTTTAACGACGCAGAATGACAATTATTTTCCAAACTCATACAATTATCTTCCAAACATTTATCAATTATTCGTCGTCATCAAGCGAATCAAGATCCTTGAAAATCTTCTCATCAGGAATATCTTCTTCATCTAATATATTAGTAAAGAATTCATCTCCGTCTTCTTCCTCAGTTTCCTCAAGTTCTTCTTCACTAACTTCAGTTAGATTTTCTTCTTCAAGCTCACTTTCATCAATTCTTTCCTCAACACCGTCTAAACCTTCTTCAGTGTGCTCTTTGATTTCAATTTCTTCATCAGTTTCAGTATAAAGTTTAATATCAAGTCCTAATGATTGTAATTCCTTGATTAAAACTTTAAATGATTCTGGAATTCCTGGTTCAGGTATATTTTCACCTTTAACAATTGCTTCATATGTTTTAACCCTACCAACAACATCATCTGATTTCATTGTTAAGATTTCTTGTAATGTATATGCAGCACCATAAGCTTCCAAAGCCCAAACTTCCATCTCTCCAAATCTTTGTCCACCGAATTGAGCTTTACCACCAAGAGGTTGTTGTGTAACAAGTGAATATGGTCCAGTTGAACGAGCATGTATTTTATCATCAACTAAGTGGTGAAGTTTTAACATGTACATTACACCAACTGTGATTGGGTGATCAAATGGTTCACCAGTTCTACCATCATATAGTATTGATTTACCATTTGTTTCAAGTCCTGCTGTTTCAAGCATTGTTTCGATATCTTCTTCTGTTGCACCATCAAATACTGGTGTAGCCATTTTCCATCCTAATAATCTTGCAGCAGCACCTAAGTGAACTTCAAGCACCTGTCCTAAGTTCATACGAGAAGGTACACCTAGTGGGTTTAATACAACATCTACTGGTGTTCCATCTGGTAAGAATGGCATATCTTCTTCTGGTAATATTCTTGAGATAACACCTTTATTACCATGACGTCCAGCCATTTTATCTCCGACAGATATTTTTCTTTTTTGAGCAATATAAATTCTAATTACTTGATTTACTCCAGGAGCTAATTCATCTGAATTTTCTCTAGTAAATACTTTAACATCAACTATTGTTCCAGCTTCCCCATGAGGTACTCTTAAAGATGTATCTCTAACTTCTCTAGCTTTTTCACCAAAGATAGCTCTTAATAATCTTTCTTCAGCCGTTAATTCTGTTTCACCTTTTGGTGTAACTTTACCAACTAATATATCTCCTGGTTTAACTTCAGCACCAATTCTGATAATACCATTATCATCTAAGTCACGAAGTGAATCTTCTCCAACATTTGGGATGTCTCTAGTGATTTCTTCTGGACCTAATTTTGTATCACGGCATTCGCAATCATAATCTTCAATGTGCATTGATGTTAAAACATCTTCTTTAACTAATCTTTCATTTAACAAAATAGCATCCTCGTAGTTATAACCTTCCCAAGTTGTGAATGCAATAAGTAAGTTTTTACCTAAAGCCATTTCACCTTTTTGTGTAGCAGGTCCGTCTGCTATAACGTCTCCACGTTTAACAACTTCTCCTTCTTTAACAATTGGTCTTTGGTTAATACATGTACTACCATTTGTTCTCTTGAATTTTCTTAAAGTATAAGTTCTATTTTTTCCTAATTCATTTTTAATAACAATTTTGTCACCTTCAACAGTTTCTACTGTACCGTTTTCTTCAGCTAAAATCATAACTCCTGAATCTTTAGCTGCTTTATATTCGATACCAGTTCCAACCATAGGTGAATCTGTAATCATTAATGGAACAGCTTGACGTTGCATGTTTGATCCCATTAATGCACGGTTAGCATCATCATGCTCTAAGAAAGGAATCATAGCAGCCCCAACAGATACTAATTGTTTTGGTGAAACATCTATGTAGTCTACTTTTGATTTTTCAATTTCTTTGATTTCAGCACGATCTCTAACTCTAACTCTTTCATTTACTAAGCAGTTATTTGCATCAAGTGGTTCTGATGCTTGGCAAATGATGTATTGATCTTCTTCATCTGCTGTCATGTATGTTACTTCATCTGTAACTTGGCATGTTTCTTTATTTATTTTTCTATATGGTGTTTCAATAAATCCATATTCATTAATAATAGCAAATGTAGATAATGCAGAGATTAATCCAATGTTTGGTCCTTCTGGAGATTCAATTGGACATAATCTACCATAGTGAGTATAGTGAATATCACGAACTTCAAAACCAGCTCTTTCTCTAGATAAACCACCAGGTCCTAATGCAGAAATTCTTCTCTTATGAGTTAATTCTGATAGTGGGTTAGTTTGATCCATAAATTGAGATAATTGAGAACTTCCAAAGAATTCTCTAATTGATGATGTAATAGGTTTTGTATTGATTAAGCTTTGTGGTGTTACAGCATCTAAGTCTTGTAATGTCATTCTTTCACGAACAACTCTTTCAAGTCTTGTTAAACCAATTCTAAATTGATTTTGTAATAATTCACCAACACATCTAATACGTCTGTTTCCTAAATGGTCTATATCATCAATAAATCCTAATCTTGGTTTTGATGGTTCTGTTATAAGAACATTGTAATCTAAGTTTAGTAAATAGTTTACAGAAGCTAAAATATCTTCTGTTGTTACATGTTTTGGAACTAACGCTTCGATTTGTTCTTCTATATTTTGTCTTAATTCTTTATCATTTTTTGACATTTCTAATATTTGTTGTAAAACAGCATAGTTAACATCAACTTTAATTTTTAAATCTTCAGCTATTTGTGGATCTACAAAAGCTCTAATGTCTACAGTTCCATTTCCTATAACTTTAGCTTTTTTACCCTCAATATTTACATATACAACATTTATTCCGCTATCTTGGATTTCTTTAGCAGCTTCTTTTGAAATAATTTCATCTTTTTCTACTAAAACTTCTCCTGTTTCTGGATTAACAATTGCTTCATATGCAATATGTCCTGTAATTCTTGAAGCTAAACCTAATTTTTTGTTGTATTTATATCTACCAACTTTTGCTAAATCATAACGTCTACTATCAAAGAATAAACCATCAAATAAATTTCTAGCAGCATCAACTGTTGGAAGTTCACCTGGTCTTAACTTTTTGTAGATTTCTATTAAAGCTTCGTCAGCATTTTTAATAGGATCTTTAGCAATAGTTGCTAATAATTTGTCTTCTTCACCGAAAAAATCTATCATTTTTTCATCTGTGTCTAATCCTAAAGCTCTTAATAAGCATGTTACTGGTAATTTTCTTGTTCTATCAATTCTTACCCAGAATACATCATTACTATCTGTTTCGTATTCTATCCATGCTCCTCTTATTGGCATTACAGTAGCTGTATATAATTTTTTACCTACTTTATCATAAGTAGAATCATAATAACATCCTGGAGAACGTACTAATTGGCTTACTACAACTCTCTCTGCACCATTTATAACAAATGTACCACTATCTGTCATAAGTGGGAAATCTCCTAAGTAAATTTCTTGCTCCTTAATTTCTCCTGTTTCACGATTAATTAATCTAACTTTAACGTGTAATCTTGTAGAATAAGTTGCATCTCTTTCTTTTGATTCTTCTAATGAATATTTTGTTTTTTCTTCCATGTAGTAATCAAAAAATTCTAATACTAGGTTTCCAGAATAGTCAGCTATAGGTGAAACATCTTTTAAAACTTCTCCTAAGCCTTCTTTAATGAACCAATCATAAGAATCTTTTTGAACTTTTAATAAATTAGGTATTTCAACAAAATCACCTATTTTAGAAAAAGTTTTACGAACACATTTCTCGTGTACAACGTCTTTTACTTGAACTTTTTTCAAAATAAAATACCACCTTCATAATAAATTTAGCAGGTAATAATGTATATTTTATTTAATAGGTCCTTCTTGCAATAAAAGGTTGTTGTTATAAAAAGAAATCCCTGCCAAAAAATATCTTTTTAAAACAGTTCCACTCTTACTCAATTCCTCCTATTAAACGTTTCGTAACATATATTTTATAGAATAAGGCGCACTTATCCCATAAAATCACTACAATATTATATTATATATATGTAAAATAGTCAAGCTTTTACAAGATGTTTTCCTACAAAATTATAGGATTTAGCATTTATTTTTTTATTTTTTAGAAATTTAAATTTTATATAAATGTAATAAAGCTTTAATATTGATTTTTATTTTAAAATGATATATATTAAATATGACTTATAACTATTGCTATTTCTTAATTTTCTTAGATAATAGTTCTAGTTTAGTATTAAAAATTTAAGAGGTAATAAAATGAATGAATTGTTTCAATTTCATAGAGAATTAAATATTAAAAAAGTTTTGATACTGGCTATCATTATAATACTAATTATTGTAATTTTTCTTGTTCCTAAAATTTTTAAAAAAACTGAAGACCAAAAAGCAGAAATTTCTGACCCAAATATAACTTTTATGAGTAACGATAAAAGTATAAGTCTCCTTCTTCCAAAAGAATATGGATTTTCAGAATACAAACCTAAACAAAATTATATTTTAGAACTAAGAACAGAAAACAATATAGATATTTTTGTTTCTCACAAAGAATTAGTTCCAGATAGAAACTTTAATAATATAGTTTCTACTGACAGAGAATCATATATAAAAACTTTTGATACATATTCAAATCTATCTGAAATAGCAGATTTAAATATAAATGGAAATCAAGCATATTCATATAGTCTTCATTATTTAGATAATAATATAGCATATTTTTTACAAATTATATGGATCCAAACAGATACTGGGTATTATGTTATTGACATAGAATTTCCACTTGATACACTTAATTCTAACCATAAACTTATAAATGATATTATTACAAACTTTAAAATTAACTAAACAAAAAAGTGAAATTTAAGGAACACCCCCTAAATTTCACTTTTCTTTATTCTTTAAGTTTAAATTCTAATTCAAATCTTTTTTTATTTCTATATTCGATAAAATTAGTAAGTAGTAATTTTATAAATGCAATTGCTGGAACTCCTAAAAACATTCCTAATACCCCAAAATAACTTCCACCTACTGAAACAGCAAATATAACAAGTATTGGGCTTAAATTTAAAGATGTTCCTAAGATTTTTGGATTAATAATATTAGCATCAATTTGTTGTAATATGATAATTATTATTCCTACTGCAATTGCTTTTGCAATTCCGCCTGTAAAAATTGTAATTAAAATAGTTAAAGTAACTGCAAAAATCGCACCAAAATATGGAATAATATTAAATAAACCAACTAAGAATCCTAATAAAATTCCATATTTAACTTTCATAATACTTAAAGCAATTCCAATTATAAACCCTACAACTACAGCATCAATTATTTGACCTGAAATATAGCTAAAGAAAATACTATTTGTCTTTCTAAAATATGTTGAAATAGATTCATTCGTTTTCTTAGAAAAAATTGCTCCAGATAAATTTACTAGAAAGCTTTTTATATCATTTCTTTCTAACAACATGTATACAGAAACAACTATAGTAACAAATAAATCAAATACAAATTTTGTTGCTCCTACAATCCCTTGTATATAAGAATTTATATTTTCTAAATCTATCCACTTAACCGCTTCTGTTAAAATATCAATTTCTTGAAGTTCTTTAATATATTCATTAATTTTTAACTTTGCTAAAAGTGAATCATCATCCAAATTTTCTAAATATTCTAATGCACTATTATAATAATTTGGTACATTAGCAATTAAATCTTTTACACTTGTTACAACATTCGGTATTACAAAATTAATAATTATGAAAATTGTTAAAAATGTAATTAAATATGTAAAAAATACACTTAAACCTCTTGAATGCTTGTCCAAAAAATTACATTTTGACGTTTTTAGGGCATTTTCGATTCCTTTGCATGGCATATATAAAATATATGCTAAAAGTAAAGCCATAAAAAATGGTGCTATTATTTGAAAAAAGTTTCCAAATACTCCAAATATTGAAGATACACTACTTATTACTTTATATACAGCAATTACAGCTACTGCAAAAGAAAACCAATATAGCCATTTTCTCCATTCTTTTTTATTCATAAAATGTTCCTTCCTTCATATAGTTATACAAATTTATTATAACTATAAAGATATTAAAAAACAAGTATATTATTTATTAAGCTTTATTAATATTTAATAGCTTGTATAAAATGCATTCTTTATATGATTTATAATTCTTTTATAAAGATATACTTCAATAACATCAAAACGTATATCTCTTTTTTCCAATTTATTTATATATATATAATATCTAGTTGCATTTATAATATGTTTTCTTTTATTAATATCTACTGCTTCTGCTGGTCTTCCACATTTTTTAGAAAGCCTTGTTTTTACTTCTATAAAAACATATTCATTTCTATCTATATCAAGAGCTATAATATCAATTTCTCCGCTTTTACACAAAAAATTCCTTTGTAATATATTATAATTATTTTTTATTAAATATTTACATACCTCATCTTCACCCATATTTCCTGTATATTTATTATGAAAATTCCTCATTTATTTTATATACTCCCATATCTTGAATAATAATATTTTCTATTTGCATATTTGATAATATTTTTAAAAGATCTGTGATTTTATAATCTGTTTGACATATTAAATCATCAATACTGCTTGCTGATTCAGTTAAAATTTGATAAATTTTCTTATATTCCTTTTTGATCTTTTTTGATGGATTACTTTTCCTCTTTTTATTCATAAATTGTGGATAATTTATTAGTATATCACTAATTGTTGTTGTTAAAATTGCACCTTGTTTTATTAAAATATTTGTACCAATACCTAAAGAACTATCTATTTTCCCTGGTATGGCAAACACCTTCTTTTCCTGTTTCCATGCATGATTTGCAGTTATTGAAGTTCCACTTCTATATGCAGCTTCTATTACTAAAACGCCTTCTGATATTGCAGTTACAATTCTATTTCTCTGTGGAAAAGTTGTTTTATTAGGTTTAACATTATTTTCATATTCACTTAGAACTAATCCACCATTTTCTATAATCCTTCTAAACAAATCATAATTTTGAACAGGAAATATCCTTTCTAATCCTCCACCTAAAACAGCTATTGTACCTCCTCCATATTCAATAGCTGTTTTATGTGCAATTGTATCTGTTCCTATTGCCATACCACTAACAATTGGAATATCTCGTAAAGAGAATTCTTTAGAAAACGCTTTACAAATTTTTACCCCATAATCTGTTATCTTTCTAGTTCCAACAATTGCAAAGCTATCTTGATATAATAAGCTTATATTTCCTATATAATATAATTGTTTTGGAGAATCTTTTATTTTTTGTAATTTAATTGGAAAATCTTTTGGTTCTAATTTTAAAATTTCCATACCTTTCCTTTCTATTCTTTATCTAAAATTCTATATTGCATAGCTTCAAGTATATGTTCTAAAGATATTTTTTCTTCTCCTGCTAAATCAGCAATTGTCCTAGCAACTTTCAAAATCTTTGAATACGCTCTATTAGATAATTTATATAATTCAAGATATTCTTGTAATACTTTAAATATTTGTTTATCTAAAAAACAATATTTTTCAAGCATTTTGGCTGTAAGCTCTGAGTTAGAATATATTCTCTCATTTTTATATCTATTACTTTGAATCTCTCTTGCTTTATTAACTCTTTTCTTAATAGTAATTGAGTTTTCTATATTTTTTTCTCTTAATTTAGAATAATCGATAGAACTCACTTGTACTTGTAAATCAAACCTATCTATTAAAGGTCCACTAAGTTTTGCTCTATAATTTTGTCTTTGATTTTCTGTACAAGTACACTCTTTTATTTTACTTCCATAATATCCACAAGGACATGGATTCATACTTGCAATAGTAGTAAAATTACATGGATAAGATACTACAGCTTCCAGTCTAGTTATATTGATTTGTTTATCTTCCATGGGTATTCTTAATATTTCTAAAGTTTTTTTATCAAATTCAAGTAGTTCATCTAAAAATAACACACCCAAATGGGCTAAGCTAACTTCTCCTGGTTTTGGTATTCTCCCTCCACCTATTAAAGCTGTTTCTGTTATTTTATGATGTGGAGCTCTAAAAGGTCTTTTTGAAATTAAATTCTGATTTTTTAAAATACCAGCAACACTATGAATCTTTGTAATTTCTAATGCTTCTTCAAAACTCAAATCTGGCAAAATAGTAGGAAATCTTTTTGCCATCATAGTTTTACCTGATCCTGCACTACCAAACATCAAACAATTATGTCCTCCTGCAGCAGCAATTTCCAAAGCTCTCTTAGACATTTCATGACCTTTTACATCAGAGTAATCTAGCAAATCTTCTTGGATTTCTTCAAAAATATTACTTATATTAATTTCTTCTTTTAAAATCTCTTTTTTTCCATTCAAAAAATCAATTAATTCTTTTAAATTGTTAACACCTATTACTTCTATTCCACTTGTTATAGAAGCTTCTCCAACATTCTCTTTTGGTAAAATAACTCTTTTTATTCCTTTTTTCTTTGCCTCAATACAGATTGGTAAAACTCCATTTACTTTGTTTAACTTTCCATCTAAGGATAATTCTCCAATAAAAATAGTTTCTTCTATGTTAGTACATTTAATTGTTTTCATTGAAGTTAAAATTCCAACTGCAATTGCTAAATCTAGGATAGTTCCTGTTTTTCTTACATTTGCAGGAGATAAATTAATAATATATCTTCTACTTAGTAATTCAATTCCACAATTTTTAATAGCAGTTCTTACTCTTTCTTTAGATTCTTTTATATTTGTATCTGGAAGACCTACTATCTCCCAACAAGGCATACCAGAAGAAATATCTATTTCAACATTAATTATTATTCCTTCTAAACCCTGTAAGCACATGCTTTTAACAAATGATAGCAAAAGCATCACTCCTTTCATATTAGTAGATATTTAATTTTAATTTGGAAATTTTTGAGCGAACGCTCAAGAAATAATTTTTAGTATAATACAACACAAAATAATATTTGTCAACAAAAAAGTGAAATTTAAGGATGCTCTCCTTAAATTTCACTTTTAATTTTATTCATAAACATAACATTCTAAATTTCTTCTTCCAAAAGTTATTGCAGATGAATGAGAGCCCATATAAATATCTATTCTATTATTAGATATTGCTCCACCTCTATCTTCTACAACAAACCATCCGCCATTTGGTTTATTAGCTAAAGCAGGAATATAAATTACTGTTCCAATTGGATATCCTTTTCCTGCAGCAACTGTATACCATTCTTTCGCTTGAGCTCCAGAGCTTGTAATCCCATTAGTTTTTCCTGTACATCTAGCACAAGAACAATAAGCTGATGTATTCATATTAACAACTTTTGGAGTCATTCCTTCTACACTTGCTTGTATAGATTCTGCAGACGCAGTTGTTCTACTTGCTGATCTTGAAGTTATTTTTGTTGATATCTGAATAATCTTATCTACTGGTTCTTTAATTACAGTTTCAGAAACTACAGTTCTTTCTATTTCAACTTCATCTTGATATTTTACTTTATATTTAATTTCTTTTAAACCATTAACGCCATTTTGAAGTACTTTATCTTTTGTTTCAGTTCCTTCTTTTGATACGTCTTTAGTTATTGTTTCATAAGGTATTTCAACTTGTTCTACGATTATTTTTTCTGTAACTGTTACATACTTTCCAAGTATTTCTTCTGTTGTTATACTTTCAACTTGTTCAGAAACAACTACAATTTCTTCTGTTAACTTAGATATTGTAATTGTTTTACTTAAGTCTATATTAGAATCAACATCTGGATATACTTTTTCATCTGGTAATATGATTGTATGATTTTCAGCTAATATATCTGATACTTTTACACTTGAAGTCATAACAGTAGTTTCATAACCTTCTGGAAAAACTATCGTTACATAGTTTATCTCAGATTTTGAAGCTTTAACTCCTATTGTAAGTATACAAATTAAAATAATACTTATAAAAACAATTTTTCTAATTATCCTTATAGATAATTTTTCGTCTGTTTTCATAAATTTTGCCCCCTTAATTTGCGCTTTCATTATATACTGTATTTATATGTTTGTCAATCTTGAAAAAGACCATTTCCCTAGGAAAAATATATATAAAAGAAGTCCAATATTTAGATACTGAACTCCTTTGGGGATTTATAAAATTATCTTAAATTTTCTAGTGCTTCTATTCTTTCTGTAGTTGATGGATGAGTTGAAAATAAACTGCTTTTTTCTTTTCTTTTATTTTTAAATGGGGTAACTATATACATATAAGCTGTACTATTGCTTGCTGTTTCTAACTCTTCTTCATCACCAGTAATTTTTCTTAATGCAGATATTAATCCATCTGGATTTCTTGTAAACGATATAGCTGTTGCATCTGCCAAAAATTCTCTTCTTCTTGATACAGCAAGCTGAATAAGTTGAGAAATTATAGGTGATATTATTAAAAATATTAAACCAATTATTAATATTATTGCTTGAGCTCCATTGCTACTATCATTATCTCTTCTGCTTCGTCTAAATGAAATTCTAGTAAACATATCTGATAGCATAATAACAAACCCTACCATTACACTTATAACTGCTGATAATCTAATGTCGTAATTTTTAATATGTGCTAATTCATGAGCTACAACTCCCTCAAGTTCATAATATTCTAGTTTTTCTATTAACCCTGTAGTAACACATATTATAGCATTTTCGGGATTTCTTCCTGTAGCAAATGCATTAGGCTGTGCAGAATCTACAACATATAATCTTGGCTTTACTGGAACTCCAGATGCAATCATTAAATCATCTAATATATTTGTTAATTGTAAATCTTCGTCTTTAGTTGCTGGTCTTGCATTAACAGAGGCAAGAACTATTTTATCACAGTTATAATATGTAGCAATTGTTGAAATAATTGAAAATACTAGTGCAAAAAACATAGCATATTCACTATATCCAAACATATAACAAACTGAATAAATAATACAACTTATCATTGCCATAAAAATTGCGACTATTATTCCAGTTTTAATTTTATTTTTTCTTATATCATCATACATACTAATTAAATCCTCTCTATCATTTATACTAAAATACGCTATTCTATGCAAGAATAGCGTACCTTGGTTTAAACCTTCGTTGTTTTGAGACAAAATTAATCTTATTTATTGAAGTCAACTTTTACATTTTGTCTTGCTTCTTCTGATGTTGTTTTAAATAAATCAGCAGGGGTAAAATTAAACATTCCTGCTATAATGTTTGTAGGAAATACTTGTAATTTAGTATTATACATTGTAACACTATCATTATAAAATTGTCTTGAATAAGAAATTTTATTTTCTGTACTTCTTAATTCTTCTTGTAATTGTGTAAAGCTTTGATCTGCTTTTAAATCTGGATAATTTTCAGTAACAGCCATTATTGTTTTTAATGTTCCTGATAATTGATTATCAAGTTCTGCTTTTTCTCCAACTGTTGATGCAGATGCCCATGATGTTCTAAGTTCTGTAACTTTTGTAAGAACTTCACTCTCATGTTGCATATAACCTTTAACTGCTTCAACTAAATTTGGAATAAGATCAAATCTTCTTTGTAATTGAACTTCAATTTGGCTCCAAGCATTTTCTGTTTTCATTTTTGCTTGAACTAAACCATTATACATTGCAATAATAGCAAGTATTATTACAACTAGAATTACTATAACCCATATCATAATCCAATCCTCCATTATTAAATTATATTCATTATATCAATATAAAATTATTAATGCAATAACTTTAAAATAAAAGTAATCTATTTTTAATAGGAAATAGATGTAAAAAATACTATTATTTTATTTTTTATGTTATAATCAAATCAGTTATAGGTATTAACTAATAAAAAGGAGATTACATTCATGGATAATAAAGTATTAAATAAACAAATTCCCTTAGAAACAATAGTAAAGATTGCTGATTATTTAGAAGATTATAAAGAAAACTATGATAAGAAATTTGAATTAGAAATTAATAAAAATAAAAATTTACCTTTTAGTGAAAAAAAATGGGAATATGAAAACGGTAGTACAACTATAAATTATACAATTGAGTTAAAAAATGGAAAAACAATGAAAGAAAGTAATTATAATTGGTTTGTTACCAATTTGAATAATCCTAAAGGAATACAAAGTATATATATTAGTATGTATGTTAGTTTCTTTACTAAGGGTGCAAATAGCACAATGAATGATTTATATAATAAAATTGAAGCAACACTTTATTTTAGAGAAAGAGATTGTTCGATAGATGTTAACACAACAAATCAAGAAAGCCAAGCACATAATTTATATTCCACTCTTATGAATATATTAGAAGATAATAAAGATAGATATGATAAAACAATGAAGCATGTTGGCATCAGAACTCAATGTTTTACAATTTCAATAGGGCTAATATTATCCTATATTTTGTTTATTGCATTAAAGATTAATGCAGATAAATTACCCGAATTATTATCTATGTACTTAAATAACAAATATATTTTACTTTTAGGACAATGGTTTGTCTCTATACTTTTAGGAAACCTAGTTTCATATTGGTTCATATATTCTATATATAAACCACTTTTACCAGAAACAAAATATGTCGGATATAATTATTCAAGTAACAAAGGTATGTATAAAGATGATGTTGATGAATATATTAGTCATTCAGAAATACATTTTGGGAAATACTGGGATGCAGAAAAAAGAAGAAATAAAATCGAAAATATATATAAATTCACAAGAATAATATTATTAATTCAAATGTTAATAAGTATTATATTATTTTTAATATTGAAATAATAAATCTTTTTATTAAAATTACTATATTGGTTTTCATAAAAAAAGATAACTTCACTTAATAATGAAGTTATCTTTCTTTATTTATGTTTTATAAATCCTAAATTCCTCTCATTCTTACATATCTATTATAGCTGATATATGCTAATGCGATTAATACAATTACTGGTATTATAAATACTTTAGCTCCTGTTGCAGGTAATTTTGTTCCTGAAACTGTATTGTCTGATGTATTTGTATTATTTACAGAATTATTTGTTTTATTTGTATTTGAATTTACTTTTCCAACTGCATTTTGATCAACTTTATTTTCTTCTTTTTTGTCATTATCTTTATCCTTGTCTTGATCTTGGTTATTGTTGTTATTTGTTGGTTTTTCTTTAACTGCTAAATTAACATTTATTCCTATTTCATCAGATTTTCCTGAATCTGTTGTAATTGTAAATCCAGTAAATTTTATAACATCTTTTAATTCACCAATTTTTGCATCTGATTTAATTTTAAATTTAATTGTTATTAAATCTGTATCTTTGGTTATAGCATTATTGAAATCGATAAGAATCTTTGCATCACCTTTTCCTGTTGATGGTTCACCATTAAATCCCACAAATGCACCTGATGCTGAAATATCTTTTTGTAAGTCTTCTACAGTTAATGTTTCATCTCCAATTTTTACTTTATTATTTTCATCTTTAACAATACTATCAAAAGTTACTTTTTCTATGATGTTTTTATCATATTGTAAATATCCTTCGATACCAGTAATTTTTTCATTATTTTTTACATCTTTTAATGTAAGAGTACCTTCAAATGTATCTCCTCTATATAATGTTGAATTTGAAATTTTAACTCCCAAAGTTGTCTCTACTGCTGCATATACGCTTGTACACATTAATACAACTATAACAAAAACTTGCAAAATAATTAATTTATTTTTCATATTATCAATCTCCTTGTTTGCTTTTATACATGATAAGGATATCATTTATATATAAAAATTGCAATACCTTTTTTTTGAAATAAAATTCTTTTATTTAATATTATTGACGAAATACTGATATTTTAGTACTTTCATAAGAAAAAAGTGAAATTTAAGGAACATCCCTAAATTTCACTTTCACATGAGAATTTATCATTTAAGATATATTTTATCTTCTCTCTTTAATATTCAAATATTCAAATTATTTTTGGAAGTTTAAGTCATATCCACTAACTTCAGCTCTATGATATAGTAATAATTTTGTATCCATTATATCTACAGAATTATCATTATTTATATCTGCTGCTTCTAATGCTGCACCTGATAAAGCTTTTACATCACTTCTGTGTGATTTCATTAAAATTGTATCTAGTGAATCAGCATTTCCATCTCCGTTTACGTCACCTTTTACTACGATTTCGTAAACTAATAGATTTCCGTTAGAATCTTTTACAACATTTCCATTTTTATCTTGGATTTGTACAAACATTCCTGTTCCTACATATCCTGTTGTAACTTCTCTTTTTGAAGATTTTACAACTGCTTTATAATTTGTATCTTTTAATAATTGATTTTTGAATTCTGTAACAGTTGTTTTTGCTTTTACCCCTGTTAAATATTCACTATCAGAATCAACAGTATATCCTAGTTTGATATCTGCTACTGGTTCTTTTGGATTATCTGTAGATCCAGTATTTTCATTATCTTTGTCATTATCTTGATTTCCTGGTTTTTCTTGCTCAGCTGGTTTCTCAGGTTCTGTTGGGTTACTTGGTTCAGCTGGTTTTTCAGGTTCTGTCGGATTACTTGGCTCAGCTGGCTTCTCAGGCTCTGTTGGGTTGCTTGGCTCAGCTGGTTTTTCTGGGTCTGTAACTTCTTTTTTATCAATAATAGTTACTGTAGCTTTTCCTACAGATGCTTCATCATAGAATGATGTTGCAACTACTTCGATTTTTTCTGCTGATTCATCTTCAGCTACTTGTAATAATCCTTCTTCAGAAACTGTAGTTCCTTCGCTATTGTTTCCTACAACAGACCATACTACTCCTGAGTAAGGTACATTTTCTCCTGTTACTTCTGCATTAAATTGATATGTTGCTCCTTTTTCTACTTCAACTTCTTCTGGTGAAACTGCAACATTTAACATATTAGCTGTTCCAACTCTATATGTTATTATACATGTTGTTCCAAATCCAAAACTTGAAGTTGTTTTTGTATTTACTATTGTAACTGTAGCAACATGTTTTCCTGCTGTTCTTGTATCTAATATAACGTATTTACCATCACTTGTTACATTTCCACGTAAACTATCGATTCCAAAGCTTGTATTTGCATAATCAATTTCTTCTATTTGTCTAAATATTTTGTGTAATTCAACTTTTTCTGTATCTCCTACTGGTAATACATTGTCAATTGTCATCTCTAATTGTTGATGTTTAAAGTTAATTGTGTATCCTGCATTTCTTAAGAAAGATGCAATATCTCCATTGTATCCATGATGTCTTGCTTCATAAGCTAAATAATTTATTAATCTTTGAATATCTTCTATTTTGTTATAACTAAAATCTATATATTTTAGTTTTTCTAGTTTTTCAATTTTGAAAGTAAATTCACCTTCAATTAAGTTCTTAGATAAGTCTAAGTATTCTAAATTAGACATAACTTCTAATGGTTCAATAACACTGATATCATTTAAACTTAAGTCTAATTTTCTTAGATGTGTGTTAACTGATGCCCAGTCTACATTTGAAATATCTACTATTTCATTATCTCCTGCATATAATTCAACTAATTTTGTTAGTTGTGGTATAGAATCAATATTTTCAATTAGGTTTTCTCTAATATCTAATATTCTTAATCTTGGTAAGTATACATATGTATTAACATCTCCTGTTGCAAGAGTAATTCTCTTAGCATATTCATATAACCATGTTGTACTTGCTGTACCTGCGCAGTGATCTGTTCCACCATATGTTGCGTAAATTTCTTGATAATTTTCTTTAGCTGCTTCATACATTGTTGTATCTTCACCATCGATTTCTAATCTTTTGATTAGATAATCACAATATCCATTTGCTACACACTCTGTTCTTCCTTCAAATAATCTTGTCATATAGCAATATGCATACATTGCAAAATAAGTGTCATCTCTTCTTAAGTTATTTAACCATATTTTATAATCAACTAATGACCACTCATCACTTGCAAGTTCTGAGAACCATTTTGAAATTGGATTTTCAATTGGTTTTGTTTCTGTTTCTGTTACAACAGTTGTTGTTCCATCTGGATTTACAACTGTTTTCTTAGATTCTACTGAAGTAGAAGTTGGTATATTATAAAGTTTAATTAAATAGTTTGATTCAAAAGCTGTTAAATATTTTTCAACAGTTCCTATTTTTGCAACTTGACTTGCAAATAATGTTTTTGATTCTTCAAATGATAAGTTATAGAAATCTAAATCAGTAATGTTTCTTAACTGTGGTGTAATTATTCCAACTAATCTATCTATTCTATTGTAGATAGTATATAGTCTATTCATTCTTATCCTTAGAATTCCCATTAAACGTTCTAATTCTGTTCTTAATTCTGTAAGTTTTAAATTAAGTTCAGCTTTTTGTTTATCATTTGCATTCATCTCTTCTACTACTTTTTTGATTTCTTCAATCTTAGCAGCAAGATCTTTATTTAATTGTGTTAATTCTGCATTGGCTTTTTCAACTTCTGCTTGTTTATCTGTTATTTGTTTTTTAATTTCATCAATTTGTTTTTGTGCATTTGCAATTTCTTCTTGTTTTACTGTTATCTCTGTTTCTAATTTTGGTATATCAACAGTTTTAATTTGATCAATTTCAGCTCTTATTTCAGCAATTCTTTTATTGTTTTCATTATTAGCAAAAGCTTCTTCTAATTCTTTAATTTCTTTTTCTAAATTAGGAATTGTTTCACTTTCTAATGTTACTTTATTTGCTTTTAACTCGTCTAATTCTTTTTCTAGATTTGCTATTGCAGATTCTAAAGCTTCTTTTTCAGCTGTATTTTCAGACATTTTTCCTGTTAATTCTGTAACTTTTGCATTTAAGTCAGCAATTTTTGCATTTATTTCAATAACAACAGAATTATTGGCTGTGTCTGCATTTTCACCTAGTAATTTTCTAATTTCTTCTTGCTTTTTAGCAAGTTCTACTCCTAATTCTGCAAGTTCTGTATTATAAACAGCGATTGCAACATTATCTGTAGAAATAGCTTCTTTAACTTGTGCTAAACTTTCATTTTTAGCAGCAATTTCAGCTTGTTTATTTGCTATATCAGTTTGTAAAGATGTAACTTTTGCTTTATCTGCTTCTAACTCATCTTTTTTAGCTTGTATAGCATCTTTATCACCTTGGTTAGCAGCTTCTAAATCAGCAATTTCCTTATTTTTATCGGCAATTTCTTGATTTTTAGCATTTATTTGTGCACGAATAGCTTCAATTTCTTCATTAGCAGTTTTTATTGCATTTTCTAATTCAACAATTGAAATATTTTTTAAATTTTCAACTTCTTGATTTAAAGATGCAATTTTTTCTGTTGTTTCTGTAATTTTGTTAACTATTTGTGTTCTTTCTGCTTCTAATTTTGTAAGTTGTTCTTGTAATTTTGCATAAGCTTTATCAAGAGTATCTAGTTGTCCATTTACAGAAGCAATATCTGATTTTACTTTATCAATTTCAGCTACTGTTTTTGAAACTAGAGCTATTTGATCATTTACTCTTTGTCTTAATAATGCTTCTTCTGTTTCTTGATTTTTTTCTAATTCAACAATTTTATCAATTGATTTAATATAGTTTCCTGATAAATCAATTTTTGTTTCTAATCCTATGAATTTTTCAATACCTGTTATGTCTTTAATTCTTTTATTATTAAGATTTAAACTTGGTATTTTATTAACAAGATCATCTATGTCTATTACTAATGTTTGAGCTTCATCAAAATATCTATTATAGATGTGTCTTGGATTAGTGTTACCAGCATAACTAACTAGTTCTTCATTTTCTCTTTGACCTCTAGTTAATTGTTTTTTGATGGCATTATACATATTTGTATCTTTAATATATATTCCTCTTTCGCTAGAATCAGCTGTTACGAAATATAAATTAATTTCTGAATTATATAGAGTACTTGATGAATCAACTACTCTTATACTAATTTTTACCATTCCTTTATGAACAAAATAGCTTGTTGCTGTTTTTGTTGCATAAATAATTTTTAGGTTTTCATGGTCAAATCCACTCCAATGTATATATGGAGCAATTTGTCCACTTACATCAGTTTCATAGTCTAATGGATCTTTTAAATAATTTTTTTCGATTAACCATTCTGATGGAATGTAATCTACAAAATCTGTTAAGATTTTTGGTAATGGATATGTAATTCCAGTATATTGATTTGAGCTTTCAGATGAATCTACTTGAATTACTTCTACAACATCAAATTTTTGATTGTGTAAATTTAATGTTTCAACATCTTTGATGTTTGTTACCATACTTAGATCTTCTATTTCATTTGAAGATAAATCTAAGTATTTTAAACCACTAAATGAATTTAAAACTTCTAAATTACTATCTTTTGTCAATTTATTTCCAGATAGGTCTAGCCAACTTAAATTAGTGAATACCTCAAGACCTGTTAGGTCTGTAAGTTCACTGTTAGACAAAGAAAGAGTTGTAACTTTAGCAATTTCATCATCATTTATAATGATTGTACGTTGTGCATCGTTATAAATGGCTTCAACACCTCTTTTTTGCAAGTCTTCTTTTAAAGACTCATATAAGTTTCTTTCGAACAAGATTTTTACATCTGTTCCAGCTGAAACTTGCAAAATTGGAGCGATGCAATTCAATAGTATAATTGAAATTACTACTATTGAAATCAGCATTTTCTTTCTCATAATAAATCCTCCCTGTTTTTTTATGAAATTTGAATATTTTCATTAGCAACATAATAGCATTTCTAGAAATTATTTCAATAGCAGTTTTTTTCTCCTTTTCCAAACCTTGTAAAAAACACTTACGGAAAGACTTTCAGAAGGTTTCGCCCTTATTTTATTATTTTTTTATTACTTTTTTAGACTTTCTATGCACTTTTCCTACGAAATCAGTATTTTGAGACCATTTTTTGTTTTAAAATTTTTTATTATTTAATATAAAAACAGTATTACAAGTAAAAAAGAACTTAAACTTTTAAAGTTAAGTTCTTTTATTTTTTATTCTAAATACATTATTTGCATTATTATATGTAGCTTTTGCTACATCTTCTATTGGAATACCTTTAATATCAGCCATCTTTTGAGCTACAAGTTTAACATTTATAGAGTTATTTCTTGTTCCTCTAAGTGGTTCTGGAGACATATACGGTGAATCCGTTTCTATTAGTATTCTATCTAGAGGTACCATTTTAACAGCTTCTTCTGGTTTAGCATTTTTAAAAGTAATAACACCTGTAAAAGATATATAGTATCCTAATTTTAAACCTTCTTTTATTAATTCTTGATTTAAAGGGCAACAATGAAAAATTCCTGTATTTTTTACAGGATGCTCTTTTAAAATACTAATTGTATCCATAACTGCTTCTCTAGTGTGAATTATTATTGGTTTATTATATTTGTTGGCAATATCTATTTGCTTAATAAATAGTTCTTTTTGTTTATCTTTGTTTTCTTTATTCCAATAATAATCTAATCCAATTTCTCCTATGGCAACTATCTTCTCGTTTTTAGCCATCTCTTCTATTTTAAGTAGATTTTCTTCTGAATAATCTTCTATATCATTTGGTGATATCCCACATGAAGCATATATAAACTCATATTTTTCAGCAATTTCAATTGCTCTTATACTTTTTTCTATATTATATCCTATACACATCACTCTAGTAACATCTTCATCAAATGTTTGCTGTATTATTTGATTTCTATCTTCATCAAAACTCTCATCATTATAATGAGAATGTGAATCAAAAAATTCCATTTATTTTTCCTCCAAAATTGCAGTAACATATGCAACTGCATATTCCTTGCAATGTGATATACTAATTTCAATATTATCTAGATTCTTTATATCTAAATGTAAACAAACTTCTGGTTTTCCATTTACCGAATTTAAAATTTCAAAATCTTTCCATGTATAATTACTTGGTATTATATCACTTAAAGCCTTATATATAGCTTCTTTCGCCGCAAATCTTGCAGCATAGCTTTGGTACTTTTGCTCTTTTTTTGATTCACAATACTCGATTTCTTTATTTGTATACATTCTTTCTATAAAATTAGTAGTGTCTATTAAATGTTTTATTCTACTTATTTCTATAATATCAGTTCCAACTGACAATTTCATTTTAGTTACCTCTTTATTTACGATAAATAATACATCAGGAATATAATATTAATTGTATTAAATGCAAGTGAAAATATAAGTAATATAACAATTATTGAGTAATAGTTGTTATTCTTTTCTATATTCAAGTCTTTATAAATTACTTCATATTTGTTTTGAATTTCTTCATACAACAAATCTAATTCCAAAGTTTTATTTAAAGTTTTATAATATAGTGAGCCTGTATCATCCAGTGTAACATCTTTATCCCATATTTCCTTAGTAAATCTAATAAATTTTCTTTTCATTTTTATAATCGTATCATATGATTTAAAATCATCATTAAGCTTCATTAACAATATTAACTTATATAATGATAATATATAAGTATAAAAATATTGATTTTCATATTCATATGGTAATTTTGTATAATTATATGTATCTATCCCTGAACACATAATATTTGAACTTGTTTTTGATATTGTTGTTTTTACATATTTAAATTTCTCTATTATATGTAAATTATGTTCAAGATTAGCTTTATTAAAATCAGATGTATAATTACTTGGAAGTACATTTGCAAATTTTAGAAAATCATTTTCTATATTAAAGAAATTAGTTTTTTCATTCCAGTTACTTGTTTCAACACATACATATGAATATGTATAAAATTGTGAATTTATTAAATTCTCTTGAGAATTATTTAGTTTAGTATTAATGCCTGTTATTTGATTTATTAACTCTGAAATGTCGCTTATATCTTGGAAAGTATCTGTTTGTATTTTTATATTTTCAAAAGCTTTTAATGATGCAAACTCAGAATTAATCCCTTTAAATCTATAATTGAAATCTAATAAATCGAAAAATTTATTAGTATTTTCTAAATGCGTTTTCATTGTAAAAAAGCATATTCCTGTATTAAAACATATTATTTCTATTCCCTCTATTTTAAAGAATATACCATTTTCTGTCCCAACTTTTCCTTGAATATCTTCAGCAAGATTATAATTAAAATGCACCACACTGTCTTTTTCCAAGATTTTACATTGTTCTTCTGGTTTCATATCATTAAAATCTCTAAGTTTTTCTCCTCTTAGCTCGAAAGTTGGAAATAAATATGATCTTACAGCTGGTAAAAAGAAATTATATATATCTAAGTCTTTTTCTTTTTCGAAAGTTTTATAAGAACATTTTCTATCTTTCAATAATTTAAGAATATACATTTTATATTTACTTTCATCAATTATATACGGATGTATAAAATACGTATATTGATACTTTGTCATTAGTTCCAACCTAACTTACCTACCTTTTTTCTTCTGTTATTTTGTATATATATTTAATTGTAAATCTTTATGTTTATGCCAATCACCTATGAAATTAATATATAAATAATCGTCTAAATTTAAACTTGGTTCAAGAATTACTGCACCATTTGATCCTAAAACTCCCCATTTTCCGTCCTTGTTTACGGCACAGAATCCGAATTCATTTTGCTCTTTTGCATCATCATAAATACAATCTACAACTCTTTTTCCATTTTTATTTTCATATCCATATTTTCCATCTTCTTTTACTAGGAAAAGTGTATTTGTTGTTAAAACTTCTTTATTTGTTTTTTCTTCCAATTTTAAATTATAATATTTATATTCTCCATCTTTTCTAACTCTTAAATATCCATCATCAATATTTAAATCTGAAACAATTATACTATTTAAAACTGTTTCAAAACTACTATTTAAAATATCTGTTGTGAAACTTCCTTTTTCAGCAGTAAAGAAATCAGCTTCACTCACATAATTAATTCTTTCATAATTAAAACCAACAACTTCATTTGAAGAAGTATTTATAATTCCATATTTTCCATTTAATTTAGCTATATAATTATCTGAAAAAGCAAATTTTAGATCTTCATATTTTGCTTCTATAACTGTTTCTCCTGATTTTGAAATAACACCATATTTTCCTCCAACTGTTATAACAAAGTTATCAGCATTTATTTCTACAACTGTTTCAAAACCGTTATTTAAAATAACTTCACCTTTTTTATTTACAATTTCTAATGTTCCATTTTGTACAACAACATAATAGCCATTTCCTGTAACATTTCTTATTTCATCATATGCTGTTTCTAATGTTGTTGTTTTGTCTGGTGAAATTATTCCAAGCTTACCTGCATCGTTTTTAACAATATAACCATCTTCATATTTTTTTGTTAAGCTTGTAATATCTGTATATTCTACTGGAATAATAACTTCTCCCATAGAAGTACTAACTAACCCCTTTTTACCATCCTTTTCAACAATTACACTTTTTTCAATTCCTTGTAAAGCGTATATATTATCATAAATTGGAGCAAGAATTTCTTTTCCATCAAAATTAATTAATCCATATTTATTATCTTTTTCATATTTTAAAATATTGCTTTCATACCATACATTTGAACCATCTGTATTTTCTATAGGTTGTACATTATTGAATTCTGTAAGAATTTTCTCTCCCTTTTCATTTATTACTTTTGTTGTATATGTTTCATTACTATAATTAGTATTTTGAGCACAAATAAATAATGCTTTATTTTTATCTGGTACAATAACCATTTCATCATTATTAAATTCTATAATTTTATTTCCTTTATTATCTATTACTCCCCACTTGCTATTTTCATAAGCAGCTAGGTATGTTGTTAATGAAGAAACATCTTTTGTATTATCATTACTAGAAAATAGATTTTTTAATGAGACAATAATCATTATAAATACTATTATAGCAATTATTGTAGCAAACACCTTCTTTTTGTTTAACTTAGGAGTATCATCATATCTTCTTCCTCTTCTTCTACTCATTTAGACCTCCAAAAACACATAATTTTTTGCCTTAAAATATCTAAGATTTGAAAAGCACCTACTTTTCCTTATACAGAATAAATATATCATTTTAAGCTCTAAATTACAATATTTATTATAAAATTTACAAAATATTCTTGCAAAACAAAAAGACATATAACTCTTTTTGCAGAATTATATATCTTTTATTTTACCTAGTTTTACTCCTTTTAACTGGTTTTGTTTTTATATTTTTCTTTCTTCTTACAGGAATTACATTTCTTCTATTGCTTATTAAAATTACTAAAATTGTTACTTTCTTAACTCTTCAACTCCTGCATCATTTAATTGTTCTTCAGCAGCTCCATTTCTATCTCCAAATCCAAAAACTACTACATCATAATCCCATATTTGATTAGGATTTGCATTAAATGTTGTTGTACTTACTGGAGTTACCTTAATTGATGAGCCATTTCCTTCTACAAGTTCTCCATAAGGTTTATAATAAGTACTATAGCCATTATCAATAATTGTTCCACCTTCTAATAGCACCTTTAATAAGGCTGTTCTTTCCATATATTCTGACCAATCAAGTGTTATTTCTCTATTTTCTTCTTGAAGTAACATTTCGGTACTTTCATTAGTCTTGATAAGTTTTTCTTTTAATTTCTCAAAATTAGGTAAAAAATATAATACTTTATCATTTTTTAATATAAATAATAAAATAGCAAACACGACAAATAAACTTACAATAATTGTAAGTTTCGCAAAACGTAAAATTTTTTTGTTTTTTCATCTTCTAGAAGCTGTGTGTACTCTCTCAACGGTTTCACGGATTACATTCTCCCTTTCTTTTGTAAACTATACTTATAAACTTAGTATAATTTAATATAGTAGCAAAAAATGTAACTAAAATATTTCATAATTTGTTAAAAATTGGCATAAGTCTTACGGTGTTAGTAATTTTATATCTCGTTGCGTACGGCATCGCATTTGCTTTGCAAAAAAACAAAAGAACTAACATTGCTAATTCTTATTTAACAATTTTAGTTCTTTTTTATTATTATTTAATATTAAGGACCTATTTTTATTATTGCTTTCATTGGTTGATATGTATCATTTGAAAGTATTTCTCTTGATACTTCTACTCCATTTAGTTTTTTTACAATATATGTTGTAACTTTATATCCCAAATGTCCTGCTTGAGATACTACTTGCTGTCCTGGAGCTAAGCTTGGATCTACCACTTGTGCTGTTGCATAAGGAATTGATGCTGTAGTTTTAGGTATAATATTTATCTCATATTCTTGTTCTTCTTGCATTCCATGCATCTTAAATTCAGCCACACCATTTTTTACTGATGCTTCGATTTTTATTGGATAACTTCTTGAATTTTTAAATTGAAAATCTATTGCTCCCCACACAACAGTTGCATCTCTTCCTGCTACAACATACGAAGTAGTAAAAGAGTGATTTCTTCTTTCTACAATCTCAAGATTTGCTAAAAGTACGGCATTATATAATGTAGATGATATCTGACAAATTCCGCCAGCTAATCCATCAACTACACCACCATCTGCATAAATTTTAGCATCTTTGTATCCCTCTTCAACTGTTCTTTTTCCAACAGTTTTATTATATGAAAATACTTCTCCTGGTAATAGAACTGTGCCATTAATTTTCTCAGCAGCAATTCTTAAATTTGTACTTCTATTTGTATTACTTGCATCATATCTTGTTGAAAAAGATGATATCAAATACGGAAAGGCTTCTGTCCCCAAGTCTTTGATTGTTTTGTTTGCCTTCGTAATTTTTAAATCAAATTGATATTCTTGTGCTTTTCCTGTAATTTGTTTTTTTGCATCATCTAAACTTATTACTAAATCAACTCCATCAACATCAGGGTAGATTTTATATGGTTCCAGTTCAAAATATGCATCTTGAGGTTCACAATGTATTTCTGAATATACTTTATCCATATCTATACTACTTGCTTTTGTTTTATGTGTTGGAATTTTAATTGTTTGATTATAATTTTCTTTAGTAACTTCCTCCAAGCTTCTATTTAAAAATGATTCTAAAATACTTTTTTTAAGCTCCTCTTTAGAAACTTCAATTCCATCTTTTCCTTCTTCTACAATTAATTTTGTATCTTCTATATAATAACTTGGCTGTACTACTAAGCCTGGTAATTTAGAATTCAAATCATCTATAAATTGATTTAAAAGCTCTTCATTATATGTATATGTAATACCCATATTTTTTCCAAATAATGTTGTAAATAGTAATGTATAATTATTTAAAAGAATATTTTCTGTTCTCCCTATACTGTATGCTTCTTTTATAGCCTCTTCTATGTTATATTTAAATTCGATTTGTTCTGGTGATAATGTTAATTTATATTCATTATTAAATTCTAAATTTAAATCTGGAATAAGTTCTTTATCCAATCCAGAAGTTAGCACTTCTTTTGCTTCTTCTATACTTAAATTTGAAACTTCCAAATTTTTAATTGATATTCCTTTTGTGATTCTAGTGCTATTCCAATTAGCTAAAGCAAATATTACTGAAAATGCAATTATTAAAATAACTAAAATTACTACCAAAATAAATATAATTGTTTTTCTCTTTTTCTTTTTCAACATTTCCAGAACATATTCGGGTTTCTCATCTTCTGTTTTAACTGGAAGTAATTCTTTTGTAGGTTCTATTTCTTTTTCTTCAGTTTCTTTATTTTTAGATTTTACATCTTCTTTTTTTTCTTCTTTTTTATCTTTTTTCTCTTCTTTATCCTCATTTTTATCTTTTTGAGATTTCTTTTTCTCTATCTTGTCAGTATTTTCGCTACTTTCAGTCTTTATATTTACTTCTTCAGTTTTTTTATTTTCCTCAGAATTTTTAATATCTTTATTTAATTCTTCAGCACATTCTATATTAATATTTTCAACCTTTTCTTTTTTATTACTTTGCGTTTTTTTATTAGACTTTTTCTTTTTTGATGCAGACATCTTAAGCTTCCTTTCCTAATAATATCAAGAACAATATTATCATATGTTGTTTTTTTCTGCAATATTTTTTTTACCTATGGACAATAAAATAAATATTGGATATAATTAACTAAAATCTTATATATTATATTCATAGTATCATGAGATTTTACTAAAGAATAAATTATTTTATAAGTGAGGTAACTTGAAAATGATTGGAAATATGATTTCAAAAATCAGAAAAGAAAAAGGTATCACAAAAACACAACTTGCTAATCAAACAAAAATAAATATTGGGCATCTAACTCATATAGAAAAAGGAGAAAGAAATCCAAGTCATAAAGCATTAAAAGAAATTTGTTCTGCCTTAAATATACCTTATCAAGAATTATTATGTACATATGATAAAGAGTTATCTGAAGAACAGTTAGAATATAATTATATTGATCATCTAACTTATAATCAAATACCTGCAATTTCAAAAATTGATGAATATATAACTTGTCCTGCTGATTTTTCTAACGCATCATTTGCATATAAAGTTCCAGATGATGCAATGGCCCCTATGTTTAAAGAAGGTACATATGCATATATAGAAATTAATGGTGTTATTGATAATAAAGCTATAGGTCTTTTCAAATTAAATGATGATTATTTAATAAGAAGATTAATGTATAAAAAGGACAAATTTGTATTAAGAGCAGATAATAGAGATATAAAAGATATTACTGTTAACTCAAAGGATAAATTTCAAATCATTGGTAGAGTGTATATATAACTCATAGCATGATAAAAGAGGAGAATTTCATGGAATTAGTAAAAAACATATTCTTTAATACAGATAGATTATCAGCCGGCAGCATTGTAAAAATTTCTTACACGGGAAAGTTTTTCCAAGACCATTCAAAACAGGTCTTTATTAGATATGGATTCGGAAATGAATGGGAAAATAGTGCAGAAGCTGAAATGATAAAAACTGAATTAGGATTTCAAATCGAAGTTGAACTATTAAATAAAGATACTTTTAATTTTTGTGTTAAAAATGAAAATGATGAATGGGATAACAATAACGGAGAAAATTACATTTTTAAAATTGAACATCCTGAAATGGGCTTAATTGTTTTGGATGAAAATAAACCTTCTAGACATCTTCGTAAGACTTATATTTGGTCAAAAAAAGTAAAACTCGCAATATATAAATTGTTAATCTCTATTCCAAAATTACTTACTGGTAATTATTGGAAAAAAACTGGGGAAAATGAATAATATTCAAAAGCAGAGCCTAAATTTCAGGCTCTGCTTTTTCACGGAAATATTATAATTTGATTTTATATTTTGCGGTCTCAATATAAGTTATCACGAATGTTCTCGATTTTTACCATTTCCCAAGCTTTTTCTAATGTTATTTTCTTTTCATCAGCGATCTTCAACGCCCTTCTAATATTCATTACCCAGCAAATACCTGGTATCGCTAAGAAGAATGATGATATAAGCATTAGTCCATTAAACGCCTTAACATCTCCTGAAAGCTCGCCTGGAATAAGAAAAATCAATAGTTTCAAAATGAAAAAAATTCCTATTGCCGTAGCAAAAAACGCTCCAATTCTTAAGATTACTCTCATAGGCTCCTTCATACTAATAAAAATCATCCGCAAACTTTTCATAGTTTTCCTCCGTTTTTTATTTATTTGATACTGTTTTATTATATCATACTTTACATAAATGTCAATCTATATTATAACTAATCCTCCATTTGGAGATATTACCTGACCTGTTGTAAATTCATCTTCAACTAGCCATTTTACACATCTTGTAATATCTATTGGATAACCTTTTCTTCCAAGAGGTGTTTCTTTTATTACTTCCTTCCAATCCTCTTCAGATAATCCTTTATTCATATCTGTATCAATTGCACCAGGAGCTATTGAATTTACTCTGATATTAGATGGACCAAGTTCTTTTGCAAGAGATTTTGTCATTCCATCAATTCCTGCTTTTGCCATTGAATAATGAACTTCACAGGCCCCACCTGTTAATGCATATATAGATGATATATTTATAATAGAACCGTTGTGATCTCTAAGCATATATTTAACAGCTTCTTGTGTTGTATAAAAAACAGAATATAAATTTGTTTTCATCATTTTATCGAAATCTTCTTCTGTTATATCTGTAAATAATTTTTCTTGTGCAATACCTGCATTATTAATTAATACGTCTATTCTTCCATATTTTTCAATAGTATAATTTATTAATTTTCTAGCTTCTTGAGATTTTGAAACATTTCCTTTAAAAATATCAATTTCTATCCCCTGCTCTTTTAATTCATTTTGCAATTTTATTGCTTCAATTTCTGAATTATTATAATTAGCAATTACTGTATATCCATTTACTGCTAAATTGTATGCTATATTTCTTCCGATTCCTCTGCTAGCTCCTGTAACTATAATTACTTTACTCATTTGTATTCCTCCTTGATTATAATAATTTAATTATAGGTTCTATAATTTTAGTTGGGGTGGCAAAAAACTCCAGTTTTTTATAAAAAAATAGCATCTATCTAACTTCTTTGATAAAATTGTTTTGCCTAAAACCAAATCAATCAAGGAGGTTATGA
>CAPOZU010000004.1 GCA_948676835.1 uncultured Clostridia bacterium | reverse complement strand
TAGCTCGGGATTAACATATATTCCTACTTAGTCTTCCCCGAATTAGCGGTGTCCACTTTACAAATTTCTTTGCAAAGGTGCAAAATAGTTCAAAATAAACGTTTCTGTTTATCTATTCCACAAGTCAGTTGCTCTACCAACTGAGCTACAGCGGCATTCCAATATATAAATATTGGTGACCCCTACGGGAATCGAACCCATGTCTCCGCCGTGAAAGGGCGATGTCTTAACCGCTTGACCAAGGGGCCATAAAAGAATATCGGTTGATATTCTTTTGGTGAGCTATCCGCGACTCGAACGCGGGACAACTTGATTAAAAGTCAAGTGCTCTACCACCTGAGCTAATAGCCCATACATAACTGTATGAACAGCCGCTAAACGCGACTGCTTATATATATTACACTATTTTTTAAAACTTGTCAACACTTTTTGAAAATTTTTTATTTTTTTTATCTCATTGGTAAATATTCTTCTAAATGAGACACTTGTATTCTTTTTTTTATCTCATCTAAACTATGATTATCATCTACTTTAGAACCATCTAAGTTCAAGCTTTTTAGTCTTGAACATTCATCAATTGATTTAAATCCTTTTATATTACTTCCTTGTAAATACATTATTTCTATATTTTCTTTTCCTTGGACTTTGTCTAATCTAAAATTATCACTTCCTAATATAGAAAAAATTTCTGTAGCATATAGGCTACTATAATCCTTTATTTCACAACAATTTAAATATAAATTTCTTAATGCTCCATTTTTTATTTGAATACTTGAACAAAACTTGCAAGAAGATAATTCAAGAGCTTCTAAACTTCGTAAAGAATTTAAAATTTCGGCTATGATGTCATCAATTTCAAAATATTGAAGAGATATTCTTTTTATATTTGGAAATAACTTTAATTCCTCTAAAGAAACATCTTTTGTTTCACCTGAAAATTTTCTGTTACTAATATTTATTTCTTCAACTTTCTCAAAATCTTCTTCACTAAGGCCCTGATTTCCAAACTTTCCTACTTTAAAACACACTGCCTTTTCAAGATTTTTGTCTTTAAGTTGCATTTATATATTCCTCCTTTCTAACTATTTTTCATTTTCAAAATTATCTTTACCTTCTCTTGTCTGATAATTATTATTTATATTCTCTGTTATACTTTTAGTTTTTTTCATAAATTCATTCGAATCTATGCCCCAATTATTCAAATCCCATGTATTGGATTGTGTTGGATTTTTTTTGTTGTTAGGTGAGCCTAATCTTAGTTGTTTATCACTTTTAAATACACCCGTAATTTTTTCTTTTAAAGCTATTGCCATATTCTTTAAGAATGTTCCTGTTTCTTTATATACTTCACCCGTTAACTTTACTTGTGCAATAATATCTTTACTATTTGGAAGTTTAAAATTTCCTAAATATAAATGTTTAGAATCAAACATTTTATCAATTTCTACTGCAGATACAGGTGTAACACATTCTGGTCCTTCGAACTCTACCTTTTGACTCTTTTTCTTTATTTCTTCATCTGTTTTTAGACAATTTGTTGGAGTTTGTCCCAGTCTTATTCTTGTTGAATCCCATGTTGCATCTACATTATACCACTTACCATCTAGTTTTACTTTATTCCATGCATGATATCCTCCAACTTCAACAGTTCCATCTTCTTTTTTATCAACATAATCTCCTTGGTACTTCTCTTCTTTAAGAAATCTTTCGCTAATTACCTTATCAGTAACTGCTCCAACAATATATTTTGATTCAATATTAACCATTGATAATGCATTTCTTAAAATGTCTGCATACCCTGCGCAAACACATTTTCCATGTAATAAGCCATTTCTTAAATTTCTACAATTTGTCTCTTGTAATTCTGAATATTCTTTTTGTGCATTAGTTAAAGGATATGCTGCTGGAACATCATATGTTATATTACTACATATTCTTTTATATACTTCTGCAAATCTTTCTTTTTCACTAGCATTTAAATCTATTCCTTCAACTAATTCTTCTAGCGTATCCCTAATTTCTGCATATTCCCCTACACTATAAGGCGCATTTTGCTCTTGTTCGTTCTCAGGTGAATATACTACTATACCTTCTATACTTAAACCTGCTTCTTGATATTTTTTAAGCATATCATTAGATAATTCGGCAACACTATTTATTACTAATGTAATTTTATCACTAGAAGTACTTAATCGCTCTAAACCTATTCTTTCTACATCATTTGCATTAATTCTTAATCTAGCTGGTTCAGTTTGTTTTTCTTCAATCCTATCTATATTAATAATACATAATCCATCAGAAGATAAAGCAAATTTATCTGTTAAACCATTTTCTGATAAATACTTTTGTGCATCTTCTTGATTTATATTAGTTGCTAAATTTAAAAATTTCATATATTTTGCAAGCTTAAAAATTTTTGAACAATCTCCACCTATTTTTTCTGGACTTATAACAGGTTTTTGCATTTGAATATTCTTTAAATTTGGAAATTTTTCTTCTATTTCATCAATTTGTGAAACATTTTTATTTCCTAAATTAAGTCTTTCAATATATTTATAAATTTCACAATTAAAATCCTGTACATCTCCTTCTAACTCTATTTTTTGTGGATCTATAGTGAAATCCCCATTTGTAGGCATAAATGTTTTGAAGAAATTATTCCAAAATTTATCATTTCCTCCAAACATATGTATATAGATATTCTCTAATTGAGGACTATTTCTTAAAATATCTGCAAGTTTCAAATAATTTTCTGGATTTATAGAAGATGCTTGTAGCATAACATCTGTTAACTTATCTTTTTCAATTCTTTCAATATCAAAATCAAAAATTACTTCTTTACTCATTTTACTTTAACCCTAAATTCTTTAGTTTTATACATATTTTATTATATAATTTAATTTTTGCTAATACAATTAAATTTTAATTACAAATTTAATTACTATAAAAACTGCAAATTTTCCTAGATTCAAAATAAAAAGCAATTTGATATATTATCAAATTGCTTTTTTATTTATTAGTCAAGTTTGAAAAGTCGCTTTAATAATTTGAGCTTTGATGCTTTTTTCACTGTTACATTGCATTTAAGGTCATATTCTTTACCTTCAACTTTTACTTTAATTCGTAGTTCTGATGTTCCAGCTTTTTCTCCTGTAACCTTAATTATATTAGAATTTGGTTCAACACTTATAATTTCACTTATATAGCTCACTTCATATTCCATTGCTTTTTGAGGTGTTACATTAATTGTTATATCTGATGATTCACCAACTTCTAATTCTAATTCTCGTTTATCTATAGATACAAGTATTTCTTCTGGAGCTTCGCTTCCTGTTACAATAACTTCACATGTTCTTATATATTCTTTTCCATCAACTACAATAGTTGCATTTATGGTTGCTGTTCCAGCTTTTTTTCCTACAACAAATATCTTTCCATCTTCTTTTCTTATTTCTATAATATTATTATCATTATAGCCAAGTGCTACAGCCCATGAATTTTCGGGAATTACAACAATTGCAAGTTCTTTTTCCTGTCCAACTTCTAATTCCATTTTTTCTGGATTTAACGCTACAGTTATCTCAGGTTCTGGCAAAGATTCATCTTTTTTAATTGTTACATTACAACTTAAGTGGAAAATTTCTCCATTAACTGTTGTTTCTATTTCTAATTCGGTTGTGCCTTCTTTAAGTCCTTCTATTTCAATAATTCCTGTTTCACTTATAACAATATTCATTAAACTTGAATTATAAGTAGGAACACGATATCTTCTTTCACCTGGTATATCCTCTGGGGTAACAATTATTGCTACTTCTGCTTTTTCACCAACTTTTAATTCAACATCATTTTTATCTAGATAAACTGATACCTCAGGTTGAATTACTTCTTCTTTTACAGTTACTTCACATGTTGCTGTTTTTTCTCCGTCTTCTGTTGTTACTCTTATAAATGTATTTCCATATCCCTTTGCTGTTACTTCTCCATTTTGCTCAACTGTTGCAACTTCTGGATTACTTGATGTCCATGTTACATTTTTATTATCAGCATCTATAGGAGCTATTTGAGCTACTAAAGTTTCAGTTTGATTTATTTCTAAATTTAAAATTGTTTTATTTAAGTTAATATCTGTTACACGTTTTGGCTCTCTATTTACTGTTACGTTACAAGTTGCTGTTTTATTTCCATCTACTGTTTCTACTGTTATGATTGCATTTCCTGCGCCTCTTGCTGTTACTTCTCCATTTTGTTCAACTGTTGCAATAGCTGTATCACTTGATGTCCATCTTAATTCCTTATTATCCGCATTTTCTGGTTCTATGTTGGCTAATAAAATTTCTTTTTGATTTTTTTCTAATGTAATTGATGTTTTATTTAAACTTACACTAGTTACTGGTACAAAAACTTTATTAACTATAACATCACATGTTGCTGTTTTTCCTCCATATTCTGTTGTAACAATTATAGTTGTTTTTCCTGGTTCTTTTGCCGTTATTTTTCCATTAGAATCAACTTCTGCAATTCTTGTATTAATTGATCTCCAAGTTACATTTCTATTATCTGCATCTATTGGATCTATTGTAGCAACTAATGTTTCACTTTCATTTTCATTTAAAGTTAACGTAGTTTTATTTAGAGAAACACTCATTACTGGTTTAACTACTTTTGTTACTGTTACTTCACATGTTGCTGTTTTATATCCATCTTGAGTTTTCACAGTTATTAGTGATAAACCTTCTTTTTTTCCTAATACTTTTCCGTTAGAATCAACTTCTGCAACAGTTGGGTTACTTGAAGTCCACGTTACATTTTTATTTGTTGCACTTTCTGGAGTAATAGTTGTAGTTAGATTTTCAAATTCGCCTTCTTTTACAATAATTTGATTTCTATTTAATTTTATACTTTCTACATGAATTTCTTCTTCTATTACTGTAACTCTACAAGTTGCTGTTTTATTTCCATCTGCTGTTCTTGCTGTTAATGTTGCCGTTCCTCTACTAACTCCCGTAATATTTCCAAAAGCATCTACTGTAAATATATCTTCATTACTGCTTTCCCATATTACATTTTTGTTATCCGCATTTACAGGAGTTACTGTAGCAGTTATCTTCAAAGATTTATCAACATAAATTGCTACATCTTGCCTATCTAATTCTATACCTGTTACATTAGTTGGATTTACTTGTACTGCGCACACAGCAACACGTCCACCATCTTTTGTTTTAGCTGATATTGTTGTTACACCAGCTCCTCTAGCAGTTACTTTTCCATCTACTACCGTTGCTACTAATGAATTTGCTGTACTCCAAACAACTTCTTTGTTTGTAGCATCACTTGGTCTAACAGTAGGTATTAAAGTTTCTGTTTCTCCATTATTTAGTCTTATTGATGTTTTATTTAAACTTATTCCTGTTACATTAATTTTATCAACTGTCACAACACATGTATCAGTAAATCCGCCATCATTACTTTTTACTGTTATTACAGCCATACCAGAAGATATTGCCTTAACCTTTCCTTTTGAAGAAACTGTTGCAACTTCTGGATTAGAAGATTTCCATGAAACTCCTTGGAACATTGCTGTTGATGGGAATACAGAAGCTTCTAATTGTTCTGTTTCTCCTTTTTTCAAAGTAGTAGAAGCTTTATTTATTTTTATGCCTTGTACTTGTGATTCAAATCCAGGCTTTGTAACATCTTGTTCATAAACTATTACTTCACAAGTATCTGTAAGTCTTCCTTCTTCTGTTGTTACTTTTATTGTTGCTGTTCCTTCATTTACTGCTGTTATCTTTCCTGTTTGGTCTACACTTACAATACTTGCATTACTTGTACTCCATAATACATTTTTATTTTTTGCAGTAGCAGGTTCTACAGTTGCACCTAATTGTCTTGTTTCTCCAAGTTCAAATTGAATCTGATGAAGGTGCATTCTAACATTAGTAGGAATATCAGCAACTTTAATTGATATTGTATCATTTAATACACTATCACTTTTTGACATTGCTGTTATATATACCGTTCCACTTCCCTTTGCTGTTACTTTACCATTTTCATCTACTGTAGCTATTTTTTCATTATTACTTGTCCATTCTACATCATCAACTGTCATATTACTTGGATCTACAATGTATCTTAATTGTTGTTCTTGTCTAACATCCATTTCAGATTTTTCATAAATTATGCTTATTCCTTTAGGCAATTCTTCTGGAAAACTATTAACAAGATTTCCTCTTAATGTTCTTAGAATATATTTTTTAATTACTTCTATATCGTTACCATCAATTTCTTTATCATCTATATCATTTTCATTATATACATTTGCTGCTTTTCTAATTATTCCTTCAAGCTCAACATTATTTAATTTGTGTACTATTATTTCTGCTATATCATTAGAATTTATATTTCCATCACAATTTACATCTCCATATAATAAAACTTTATAGTTTTTCTTTTCGCTAGTATATATATTGCTTCCTGTTGTAATTAATTCATCATTTCCTATAATATCTGCATTTTTATCTGTTACTTTTAAGATATTTAAATTATTTGAATTTTGAATAGCAACAAAATCTGATTTGTTTACATTTCTATTTTGCAAATCTGGCATTACTATAATTATATTTTCAAAATTTTTAATTCTATCATAATTTCTAATAAATATATTTCCTGCTGCGTTTGAATCTACAGCTCCAAATAAAATCAATCCTAATGCAAATGCCATATAAAAATTCATTTTATTATTACGTGATTTAAAAAATACATATATCGTATGTATAATTAATAAAACTAATAGCAATGTTGCAATTTTTGAAGTTCTTGTTCCTGTGAAAGGAATATCTCCTTCATTTTCATCTGGTGGTTCAGGAGTGAATATTAGTAATTGACCATCTTTTTTGGTATCGTCATTATTATCAATAGCTCCTACACCATCTGTAATAGTATTCGTTTTTGTACCATAAAAGAATTCTCCATCTATTTCATTGTTATTAGAAGTATTGTTTTTATTTTGGTCATTTTTTATATTTCCTACATTTGAATCATTGTTATTATAATAGTAGTAATAATAGTTATATGTATATGAGCCATTTCCTCCCACATTATTACTGTTTTGATCATTTTTATGTATGTAATCTTTATCATCTGAAGAATTATCACCTTTTTTTATCTTCATAACTTCCATTTTAGTCATACTTAAATCGAAATCTTTAGAAGAATATGCATGACCTTTAGTTACAGAATATGCATTTATATCTATTGCTTTAATTTTAGCTCTAGTATCATCTGTAAATTTATCTTTATTTGCTTTAAAGTTTATATCAATATTATTGGTTCCGTTTCCCTCTTCATCTACATATAAAACAATAACTTTTCCATATTCTAATTCGCTATATTCAACATTTGGCGTGTTTACACCCAAAAATTCTATATAATCTGCATCATACTCTAATATAAAATCAAATGTAACCATTTTGCTGTCAAACCTTAATTTATAATTAAAAATTTCATCATCATTAATTATTTCAGAGTCTGAATCTATTATTACTGTAGCTGCATAACTTTTCGTTGATATTAAATTAAAAATTAATATAAAAATTAGTAAAATAAATAGTATTATTTTAGCTACTTTTATTTTTGAATTCTTCATTAAAATAATGCCTCCAAAGCGTTTATTTCCGTACAATTTCTCTACAATATTCTTTCATTAAATTCATTTTTTGTCAATATATTTTAACGATATTACAACAATTTTTTTACAAAATTTTTACATAAAAATAAACCCAAATTGCTAAACTTTAATTTAACAATTTGAGTTTATTTTATTAATCTATTTTTCTGATAATTTCATCATAGAGTTTGCTAATTTTTGAAGTTTTGTATCTGCATCTTCCATAGATTTTCCTTTAACACCCATGTAGAATTTAACTTTTGGTTCTGTTCCAGATGGCCTTACACAACACCAAGCGTCATCTTGTAAATCATAATATAAAACATTTGATGTAGGTAGTCCTGTTTCTGTTTCTTTTCCTGTCTTTGTATCAACAATAACTCCTGTTTTATAATCTCTAACTTTAGTTACTTTATATCCGCCTAATTCTTTTGGTGGATTGTTTCTAATAGAATCTAATAATTCTTTCATTTTTATTGCTCCATCAGCACCTTTTAAAGTAATTGTAGAAATTCCTTCTTTATAGAATCCATATTTATTATATATATTCATCATTTGATCCCATAAAGTTAATCCTTGTTTTTTATAGTAAGCAGCAGCTTCACAAAGAAGCATAACAGCCGTTATAGCATCCTTATCTCTTGCGTGAGTTCCTACTAGGCATCCATAGCTTTCCTCAAATCCAAATAGATATTCTTTATTTCCTGATGTTTCAAATTTTCTAATTTGTTCTCCTATATATTTAAATCCTGTTAATACTTCAATAAAATCAATTTTATATTCTTTACTAATTGCTTGTGCCAAATTTGAAGAAACTATAGTTGTTATTAATGCTCCGTTTTTTGGTAATATTCCTTTTTCCTTCTTTTGAGATAAAATATACTCTGCAATTAATAATCCAGACATATTTCCTGTAAATGTTTTATATTCACCAGTTTTAGAATCTTTCGCTAAAACTCCAAGTCTATCTGCATCAGGATCTGTTGCTAAAATGATATCTGCATTTTCTTTATTTGCAAGTTTTATAGCTAAATCAAATGCTTTAATATCTTCTGGATTTGGATAATCCACTGTTGGGAAACTTCCATTTGGTAATTCTTGTTCTGGAACAACATAAACATTTGAAAATCCTAAATCTTCTAATACTGTTTGAACTGGAATATTTCCTGTTCCATGTAATGGTGTATAAACTATTTTTAAATCTTTTTCAACTTCTTTAATAACTTCTGGATTTAAGACTTGTTTTTTTATCGCTTTTAAATAAAGTTTATCCATTGCTTTTCCAATTACATTATAAAGTCTTAGTTTTTTAGCTTCTTCTAAAGAAATATTTCTAATTAAAGAATAATCTTTTACTTTATTAACTTCTGCAATAATACCTTTATCGTATGGAGAAACGATTTGAGCTCCATCATCCCAGTATACTTTATATCCATTATATTCTGGTGGATTATGGCTTGCTGTAATCATAACACCAGCTGTACATCCTAATTCTCTAACAGCAAATGATAATTCTGGAACTGGTCTTAATGAATCAAATATGTATGTTTTAATTCCATTTGCATTTAAGCAAAGTGCTGTAGCTTGACTAAATTCAGGTGACATATTTCTTGAATCATATGCAATTGCAACACCTTTATTTTCTGTTCCTTGTCTTAAAATATAGTTTGCTAAACCTTGAGTTGCTTTTGTAACAGTATAAATATTCATTCTATTTGTACCATTACCAATAATTCCTCTCATTCCAGCAGTTCCAAATTCTAAATCTTTATAGAATCTATCTTTTATTTCTTCTTCATTTCCAGCTATTGATAAAAGTTCTTTTCTTGTTTCTTCATCAAATATTGGATTTGTAGACCAATCTTTATATTTATTTGTATATTCAACTTTATTCATATAATCTGTATATAATTTTCTAGCTGTTTCTGGACTATCTGCACCTTGTGCATTTTTAATAGGTGCAAATTCTTCCTCTCTTTTTACTCTTAAAACAACTACATCATCAAACATTTCATATGAATCAAAAATAAACATTTCAAATTTATATGCATTTGGTTTATCACCAATTACTTCTTTACCATTTTCATCAATATAATCTGCTTTCTTTTTAGCTGTATGATATGGTAAGCTTAATTCACTTACTTTTTCTAATCCTTTGATATTGTATAAATGGAAAATTGCATTTGCATCTCCATATACTAAAGATCTATCATCATCTCTTAAGTTAGCCATTTCTTCTGAAATTTCAGTGTATTCAACAACACCTACTTTTTTATTTTTTCTACAGAATACACCAACATTTTCTTTTGGATCTGTTTTTTCTATTGATTTAACAGCTCCTAATACTTTATTATGAATAGACATACCAATTAATAGTGGATCTACTGGTTTTACTAAAACATTATCAACACCATTAACAAATACCCATTCAATTCCATTTGCTTTCATTTCATCAAGAACTCCAGCCTTTTCCATTGATTGCAATGTTCCTCCATGTCCATTGGCTGCTTTCTTTACCATTCCATTTTTATCAAGTAAAATTTTTCCATTAAGGGAAATCATAGGTAATTCACCTTGTTTGAAGAATTTTATAGCATCTTTTGGATATCCAAAATAATTATTTTCCTCAAAAAATTTAACTGTAGCATCATTGTTTTCTCTACTTGTCATTAAATACCAAGGTATTACTGTATCATACTTTCTCCAAGCTTCTTTTAATGTATCACATAAAGTTTCAAATATGGATTTATTTTTCTCAACATCAAATATAAATGTTCCTTTAGGTCCTTTATGTCCAAGTCTAGTACCTTGTCCTCCAGCCATTGTAACAGCAGCAAATTTATTATATTTGATAGCTTCGATACCTTTTTTCTCATACATTTCACGTTCGCCAACTGTTAATTTTGATTTATCTACATGCTCAATTGGTTCAATTGTAACTGTTTCTAAATCAGCTGGTTTGCTAGCTTTTTCATATAAATTTTTCATTAATTCAAAATCTATAGTTCTAATTTGCTCTAATAATTCTTCTTTTTGTTCATCATTCATTTCATCATATTTTAAAAGTAAATGTTCTTGTCCATACTTTTTAAGTGTTTTTTTTATGTCTTCTAGTTCATTCTTCATTATGGTCGCTCCTCCCTTTATTTTTATAGAAATTTAAAACTCGAACCATTTAAATATCTTTTACATCTTATAATATTTTTTATGCTTAGTCAACAATCTTTATATAAGATAAAAATTTAATATATTCTTACGGATCTAATAAATTTTTCCACTTGATAATATTTTATATCGATAATACTATTTTATATTTGTGTTTGAATTGTTTTTCTTTTTTGTTCATTTTGTGAATTTTCTGTCAATTCTGTTTTTCCGCTAGTATTTAAAAAGATAGAGTATTCTGATGCAATTTTAGCTATATCTTCTGTATTATCTATTTTATAACAATTTAATAATTCATAATCTTCTATTTCTTTATAGATTTCATCATTTATTTTTTTAACAAAATCTTCCTCTCCTGAAACAATCACCGTTTTGTTTTCTAAATCTAAATTTTTCATCTTTTTAATTTCTTTCCATCCAATATCTAATATCTTTTCTTTTTCTACGTTTACATTTTTAACATTTTTTAGATATCTTTTTATACTTTTAGATACATCATTTTGTAGGATTGTTATAATTTCTTTTTCTTCTGTTATTTTTTCGTTTATATATGGTAGTAATATTGTAATTAGATGAAAGTCACTTACATAAAAGCTACAAATTTTTTCTTTTTTCATAAGCTTTCCTCCATTCAATTTAATTCTTTTTTATTCTAACATTCTGCTCAATTGTTTTCAAATGAATTCGTACTCACTTTTTCGACATAATATTTTTTGCATAAAATTTGAAACATAGGAAATATTAAGAGAAATAAACAAAAAGAGGAGTTATTTATGAAAAGATTTTTTTATTTATTTTGTTTAATTTCACTATTTTTACTATTTTTATTTACATCTATAAGATCTTATGCTAATGATGTTTCTAAAGACTTGTCTAATAATTTCTTTAGACTTCATATATTAGCCAATAGCGATTCTAACGAAGATCAATCTTTAAAATTAAAAGTACGTGACAATATAATTTCTTATATGAACACATTATCTTATTCTGGTCTTACCAAAGATGAAGCTATTAATTTAACTAATTCTCATTTAGTTTCTTTTCAAGAAATTGCAGAAAAAACAATAGCAGGTGAAGGTTATAATTATCCAGTTAAATTAGAAATTGGTAATTTTTATTTTCCAACAAAAGAATATGGAAATATCTCTTTACCAGCTGGATACTATGATGCTTTAAAAATTGAAATAGGAGATGCTAAAGGTAAAAATTGGTGGTGTTCTCTTTTTCCACCTTTATGTTTTGTAGATATTTCTGCTGGAGTAATAGATGAAGAATCAGAAAAATATTTAAAAGATAATCTATCTGATGATGAATTTGCAATAATTACAGACGATTCAGAAACAGTGAAATTTAAGTTTAAAATTATAGAACTTTTAAATGAAAAAGGATATTAAATCTCTATATTCTCTAATATATAAAAAAGGTATTGTAAATCTTTTTCTTTTGTGATATAGTTCGGGGTGAGTGTTGTCACTCATTTAATTTTATTATACATGACATGGGGGTATAACTTTGGAAAAATTAGTTATTACTGGTAAAACTCCATTAAAAGGAGAAGTAGTAATTAGCGGTGCAAAAAACGCTGCTGTTGCAATTATACCAGCAACTTTATTAATAAATGGAATTTGCACAATAGATAATTTACCAAATATAAGTGATGTTAGATTATATTGCGATATCTTAACAGAATTAGGTGCAAAAATAACATGGAATACAGAACATGAAATCACAATAGATACTAGAAATATAAATTCAAATAATATACCATTAGAAACTACTAGAAAGTTTAGAGCATCATATTATCTTTTAGGCTCATTACTTGGAAGATGTAAAAGTGCAACTATTGGAAGCCCTGGTGGATGTAACTTAGGAGCACGTCCTATAGATCAACACATCAAAAGTTTTGAAGCTTTAGGTGCTACAGTGGATGTTTCAAATGGAAATATTTCTGCAAAAGCAAAAAAACTAAAGGGAACATCTATTTATATGGATGTTGTTTCTGTTGGTGCTACTATAAATGGTATGCTTGCTGCTGTTTTAGCAGAAGGTACTACAGTTATAGATAACGCAGCTAAAGAGCCTCATATAGTTGATGTTGCTAACTTCTTGAATACTATGGGAGCTGATATTAGAGGTGCAGGAACAGATATTATAAAAATAAATGGTGTAAAAGAATTAAAAGGTAATGCTACATACTCTGTAGTTCCAGATCAAATAGAAGCTGGAACATTTATGCTTGCAGCAATTGCCTCAAAAGGTGATATTACAATAAAAAATTGTATTACAAAACACTTAGAATCTATTACAGCAAAAGTTGTTGAAATTGGTGGAAATGTTGATGCTAATGGAGATCATTTAAGAGTTTGGTATACAAAAAGACCTCATAAAGCAACAATTAAAACATTACCATATCCTGGTTTCCCAACAGACTTACAACCTCAAATGGGTGTTGTACTTTCTGTTTCTGAAGGAACAAGTATTATTAATGAAAGTATTTGGGAATCTAGATTTCAATATACTGCAGAACTAAATAAAATGGGCGCAAGAATTACAGCTCAAGGAAAAACTGCCGTATTTGAAGGTGTTAATGAACTTACAGCTGCACCTGTTTATGCTACAGATTTAAGAGCTGGAGCAGCATTAATTATTGCAGGAATCATGGCAAAAGGTAAAACAGAAATTTATAACTTAAATCATATAGATCGCGGCTATGAGAATATCGAAGAAAAATTCAGAAAATTAGGTGCAAAAATAGAAAGAGTCGTTGAAGATTAGATAAAAGCAGAGGATAAAAATATGTTAAAATTTTGTAGCTTGTATAGTGGTAGTTCAGGAAATTGTTTGTATGTTAGTTCTAATAATACAAAAATTTTAATAGATTGTGGAACAAGCTGTAAAAAAATTTGTGAAGGATTAGCATCAATTAATTCATCAATTGAAGATATTGATGCTATTTTAGTTACTCACGAACATTCAGACCATGTACAAGGATTAGGATTAGTTTCAAGTAAATTTAATATTCCTATATATGCTAACCAAGAAACTTGGAACGCAATGGGAAAACAAAAAGAAAAAATAGATGAAAAAAATGTTAATTTCTTTATTAATGACAATGATTTTTCATTAAATGAATTAACAATTCATCCTTTTAGTACTCCACATGATGCAGCAAATCCTTGTGGATTCAATATACATAATGGAAAAAGAAAACTTAGTATAGCAACTGATTTAGGTCATATGGATGATAGCATATTTAATCAACTAAAAAACAGTTCTTTTATTTTATTAGAATCAAATTATGAACCTGAAATGCTTAATGCATCTAGATATCCATTTCATTTAAAACAAAGAATCAAAGGACCTTATGGTCATTTATCTAATGAAACAGCTGGAAAAACAATTGCTGCATTAATGAAAAAAGATTTAAAACAGGTTATGCTTGGTCATTTAAGTAAAGAAAATAATGTTCCAGAACTTGCATATCAAACTGTAGCAGAAGAATTAATGAAAAGTAATTCTGATATAAATACTATTAGACTAAGTGTTGCTAGTAGAAATACTCCAGGAAAAATAGTTGAAGTATAACAAAAGGGTGCCCTAAATTTCAGGGCACCCTTTTTCAGGATCGTTTGTGCTTTGCTTACGCGGCCTTGCCGTTGAGGAGCAAGTAGCGCTCCAGGCTCGTCCGCTGCACGAAGATGTTGACGTTAGCCTTGGTCAGCTCATCCAGCTCGCTCTTGACCTTCTCCTCGCGCTCGCGGTAGTAGCGGTCACTGTTCAGCTGGGCCGCGACGTTGCGCTTGCCGTACTCGCTGAGCCACTCCAAGTGCTCGGTGATGGGCTGCAGCAGGTGCTCGGGAATCGCGTTGACCCTCATGGCCTTCTTGAAAATCTTGTCGGCCTTGGCCTCCTGGGACATGGGGTTGGTGCGCTTCTCGCCATCCTTCATCTTCTGGTAGGACCAGTTGTGCATATCGTTGTCCATGCGCTTACCGTAGTTGCTCCAGATGGCAGCCACATTCCGGCTGATCTTCCTCTTGTGCATAGCGGTCGCCTTGCGGCGCTCGGCGCGCTTGGCGCGGTTCTTGCTGGGCATGCGGTAGCTGATCGTGCTCTCCTGCTCGGTGCAGACGTCCTCCTCGAGGTCCTTGTCGCACTCGGGCTCATACATCGGCGCGAACTGGAACCAGCAGTCCCACAGGTAGTCGGTCTCGGCGGAGACGGTATCGGAGGCCTGAGCCTTCTGCTCCATCATCTCCTCGGCCAGCCGGGCCTGCTCATCCTCATACTCGCGAATAGCATTCATGATGTTAATCTTCTTCATAGTGTTTGCACGCTCCTTCTTTAATATAAGATGAACAATATCATCATTGTTTTAATTATACAACAATTTACATAAAATGTCAACTTTTCACTAACCGCCAAAGCTATGCTTGCTACACATATTAAAATTTCATTGATAGACTTACTTTTTGTTTTTCTCTATCTATTCCAATAACCTTTACTTTTACAATATCCCCTACTGATACTACCTCAGATGGATTTTTTATATATCTATCTGCCATTTCTGAAATGTGAACTAAACCATCATGTTTAACACCTACATCAACAAATGCTCCAAAATCTATAACATTTCTTACTGTACCAGTTAGTTCCATTCCTTCTTGAAGATCTTCAAATTTCAAAACATCACTTCTTAAAATTGGTTTTGGTAAATCTTCTCTAGGATCTCTTCCTGGTTTTGAAAGTTCATCTATAATATCTTTTAGAGTAAGACCGCCAACGCCTAATTCGTCAGACATTTTTATAACATCTACTTTTGATAAATCAGCTCGTAATTTATCTACCTCTTTTTTATCTGTTAAGCAATCCACAGAATATCCTAAATTTGTTAATAACTTTTCAGCAACATCATAACTTTCAGGGTGTACTGCAGTTACTTCTAATGGATTTTTCCCATTAAATATACGAATAAATCCCGCACATTGTTTAAAAGCTGTAGGTCCTAATTTTGGTACTTTAAGCAAATCCTTTCTTTGTTTTAATTCACCATTTTCATCTCTGAATTTAACAATATTTTTAGCTATTGTACTATTGATTCCTGATACATAAGAAAGTAATGATGGTGTAGCAGTATTAACATCAACACCAACAGAATTAACTGCGTCTTCAACAACGCCTGTTAAACTTTCAGATAACTTCTTTTGATTAACATCATGTTGATATTGCCCAACACCTATTGCTTTAGGATCAATCTTAACAAGTTCTGATAATGGATCTTGTAATCTTCTTGCTATTGAAATTGCACCTCTTAAAGAAACATTTATATCTGGATACTCCTCTGTTGCAAGTTTTGAAGCAGAATAAACAGATGCTCCTGCTTCACTAACTATTGCATAATAAATATCTTTTTCAGAAATTTCTTTTATCATATTAGAAACAAAATTTTCTGATTCTCTTGATGCAGTTCCATTTCCAATTGCAATCATATCTACATTATGTTTTGCAATTAGCATTTTTAAAGTTTTTTTAGCTCCTTCAACATCATTTTGTGGTTCTGTAGGATATACTGTTGTTGTTTCTAGTAATTTACCTGTTTTATCAATTACTGCTATTTTGCAACCTGTTCTATAAGCTGGGTCAAATCCCATAACAGTCATTTCTTTAATTGGTGGCTGTAATAATAATTGTTTAGCATTTTTTCCAAATACTTTAATTGCTTTTTCTTCTGAACGTTCTGTTAAATCACTTCTAATTTCTCTCTCAATAGAAGGTTCTATTAATCTTTTATAAGAATCTTCTATTGCTATAGTTAAAGGTTCATTAAATTGACTCTTAAAATCTTTTATTATTTGTTTTTTTAAATAATCTAAAATCTTATCTTCTGGTTTAGCAACTTTAACTTTTAAAAATTCTTCTTTTTCTCCTCTATTTATTGCTAATATTCTATGACTAGGAATTCTAAGTATAGGCTCCTTATAATCATAATACATTTCATAAGGTGATTTTTCATCTTCTTTAGATGCTTTACTTTCAATAACAGCCTCTCTAAAGCAGAATGATTTTATTTTTTTCCTATAATCGGCATCATCTGCTATATTTTCTGCAATAATATCTAATGCTCCTGCAATAGCATCTTCCTCTGTATTAACTTCTTTTTCTTCATTTATATATTCTTTTGCAATTTCATAAATAGAATTTTTCTCTGCCTGTAAATATATAATATTTGCTAAAGGTTCTAATCCTTTTTCCTTTGCTATTGTTGCTCTTGTTCTTTTCTTTGGCTTATAAGGTCTATAAATATCTTCAAGCTCAGAAAGAATCATTGTACTTGCAATCTTAATTGTTAGCTCATCTGTAAGCTTTCCTTGCTCATCTATTAATCTTATAATTTCTTCTTTTCTTTTCTCTAAATTTCTAAGATATGTTAATCTTTCGCCTAAATCTCTTAGTGTTTCATCACTTAAGTTTCCTGTTACCTCTTTTCTGTAACGCGCAATAAAAGGTATTGTATTTCCTTCATCTATTAACTTAACTGTTGCCTCTACTTGAGATTCTCTTATAGCTAGTTCTTCTGCTATTTTCTTAAATATTTTGTCCACAAATTTACCTCTCTTTTTAATAATGTAATTTAAAATTAAATCTATTTTATATTACACCATTCCAAAATTAGTGTCAATTTGATTATGATATTTTTCACACTTGATATTATATAAGTTTTTAAAGTGCAATTTTTACACTTTAAAAGAAAAAGAAGCCCACAGTCTAATCTGGGTGCTTCCTTTTCTTTGTAAAATCTTATTTCTTTCTTCTTGCTGGTTTTTCAATTATTTTACTTCTTTTTACAGGCACTATCTTCTTTCTGTTTGTTAATATTATTGCAAATATACTTACTATTAATATTCCAGCATTTCTTATGATGTCTATTCCTAAGCCTCCTGTTGTTGGTAAGCTGTATTTCTTATCATTTTTTACTGTAAGTTGTACATCTGTATTTCCTGCCCTAACTTCTATTAGTTCTAGTTCTTCTTTTGATATTCTGTAATCCTCTGGTGCTTTTATTTCTGTTAATTTATAGAATCCGTATTTTAGATTTTCAAATATATATGTTCCGTCTTCTGTAGTTGTTCCAGTAGCACATGAATAGTCTTCGCTTGTTTCTTCTGGAACTACCCAATTTCCTGATTCATCTTGGATTAATTTTTCTAGTTTGAACTCTGCTCCTTGAAGTTTTACATCTTCTTTTCTGCTATCAACCTTTGTAACTGTTATACTTCCGAATTTATTATTTGTTAATGTAATTACTGTATTGCTGTCTACAACTTCTTCGGATTTTTCGCAGTAGTACTCGTTTTCCACAGTTTGTTCACCTTTTGTGTAATTTACCCCAGTTTCATCTACAGTATATTTATACTCATTTCCTTCTGCATCATATCTTGGTAAGTCTTTATATGTATATGTCCATACTGTTTTTCCGTCAGCAGTGGCTGTTGGAGTTATTGTGGTATTAAATCCTTTTATATCTTCTAGAATTTGATTTCCATTTTCATCTTGTTTAACTAGCTTTAGCTCTACATCAATTGAATCTGGTCTTGTACTTTCAGTATCTCCATTCCACAACTTGTTAACAATTACATCTTGTTTCCATTCTGTTTTTGTTTCGCATAGTGCTGTTACTGTTTCTTCTGAATCTCTTAATTGTATTTTTCCAGATACATTATTTACTATTGTTTCAATATCTAAAGTAATTCCTATATACGAAAAGCTTATGTCTTTTTTGAATTCAAGAACTTTAACTTGTTTTTCTTCATTTAATGTTACTGGTGTTTTGCTTCCGTCACTCCATAAAACAACTTGTTCTTCTGATTTTGTATTATATGTTCCTGTCCATGTTATTGTTTTTGATTCTTCATCATAAGTTCCTCCTGCAATATTACGTTCTTTTTCACTTATCTTATATGGCAATTTGTCTACTATTGTTACCTGGATATTTTCATCCTCGTAGTTTGTATCTAATTCGGCTACATAATCTATTGTATAATTTACTTTACCATCTTTTGCTCTTAGCTTTTCTGAACCTATTTTTGTAATACTTGAACCTTGTACATTTAAGCTATTTATTATTGTAAATTCTGACTTATCTTCGTTTGATGTTATTGTTTTATTGTATTTCTTTAAGCTTCCTTCTGTCTTTTCTTTCTCATCTACACTATATTCGATTTCTTGTCCATCTGCATCATATTTACTCTTAGAAAATGTATGTTCATATGGATTAGTGTTTGGTATTTCTACATTTGCAGATTCACTATCAAGTTTTCGCTCTGCTGTTTCTGGAACGTTAAGTACCTTAGTTCCATCTTCTTTTTCTTCTATCTCAATATTTTTAACTCTTCCTACTAGTTCTAAAATAATTGACTCTGGTCTTGTTTTTCTTTCATTGTCTCTGTCTTTCCAAACTTTTATTGCCTTAATATCTTTTGAATTATCCTCTGGCAATGTGAATGTATTTATTATTCTTGATGTATATTTTATATTTCCGTTTTCGTCAATTAGTTCAATTACTTCTCCACCTTGTGCTGTATAGAAATCTAAGTCATGTTCTGAACCTTCTTTTTCATCATATGTTTCTGTTATTTTATAGCGTTTTGTTTTTCCTGTTGTTTTGTCATATTTGGGCAAACTATATAATGTATAAGTATAGCTTTCACCTTTTTCAACATCAAATGTAAACTCATAAACTTCTAATTCCTGAACGATTACTTTTTGTGCCTCGCTATTTTCAGCATTTTCGCTTGCTATTGTATCATGTGTATTTGTTACCTTTTCAGGTGCACTTGATACTTTTTCTGGTTCTGTGATGTTTGCTGTTGGTGTTTCTGATACTGTATTTTCTTGTGTTGTTGTATTTTTAGAAGTTTCATTTAAAGTATTATTAACTGTATTTTGTGAATCTGTATTTCCTACATTTTCCTCTGTTGTTATGTTTTCTGAATTCTCTTTTTCAGAGTTTGCCTTTTCTGTACTTCCTACCTCTGCAATTTCTTTTTCTAAAGTTTCTTCTTTTGCAGTTTCTGCTATGTTTTCTGATGTTTTGTTTGTTTCATTTCCTGTAATTTCTGATGTAGATTTTTGTTCTTCTAATTTAGGTTCTGTATTAACTATGTCTTCTACTACATCTGGTGTAGTATTTGTACCATCAGGATTTGAAATTGGTTGTTCTTGAGAAGCCTCTGTAAGTGTTTGTTCTTCAGTTTCTACATATGGTGTTACAATGAACTTTATTCTTTTTGGTCTTCTTAATGCTTGTATGCTATTATCTTTCCATATTTTTGTCAGTTCAATATCTATTGTTTCCTCAAAATCTACTTGTTGATAATAATATATTACTGTTATTTCGCTTTCCTTAAATGTTCCACTTGTTTCTCCTTCTGCTTTTACATATTTCCAGTTTATTGGAAGATTTTCTACTGGCTTTGTTGCATACTCGCTTCCAATATCTCCTGTTTTTGTCTCTATTGGAGCATCTACTAAATTTTCACCATCTTTTATTTGTACTGGTATTTCTGTAGGATTTCCATTTTCATCTAATTGAAGATGTTTTACTATTACTGTTCCTTGTGGTTTGTTATTTTCGATTTCTATAAGTTGTCCATCTTCTGTTTCTCTATTTACTATGATTGTAGTTTTTGCTGCTTCACCTTCTGGAAGTATATATCCTTCTGGTGCTTTTACTTCCGCTATTTCGTATTCTCCAACTTCAAGTTTTACATCTATTTTACCGTTTTCATCTGTTGTATATTTTTGTAATTCTCTTGATGGTAATGTTGCTTTTGATGATTGCTCTAGGGTATATTTACTGTTATCTATATTTTCTGCTGAATATCCTACCATCTCTGTTGCCACATCTATATCTCTTATTCTGCTTTCAGCATCAGTTGTATTCTCTGCAACGTCTGTTCTTAGTATTGTAAATTCTGCTCCTGCTAAAGGTACTTTTACTTCTTCCTCTAAACCTGTTTCTTGATTTATTTGCTTTTGTAAATCATATTTGAAAATTGATACATTTTTTCCTATTTTTTTATAATAGTATGTAACTACAATTTCATCTTTTCCGTATGTTCCTGTACTATTGGCTGGAGCCTCAACTAATTCATATTCTTCTGATAATTCTTCTGCTGTAAGTGCGTCTGTTGTATATTCTTCTCCTTCTTTTCCTGAGAATCTTTCATCTTTAGCAGATGTTCCATCTGCTAATGGAACGCCTACTGCTGTTCCTTGTATATAATGATGTACTATTAATGGTGTTTTCTTTTCAACATAATAGTAAATTACTTCTTGATCTTCACCTAGTTTGAATTTTCCAGTACTATTATCTGGAATTACATATGTTTTTGTTCCATCTTCAGATAATGTGTTTTCTAATTCATATTCAATTCCGTCTTTCTCGAATTCTTTAATTATTTCTGTTGTATATGGCTCATCTGGATTTCCCATCAATACTAAATCTTCTATCAAAGCTTCTGGTGTAGGATTATCCTTTTCTTCTAACTTGTAATAATGTACTGTTACTTTTGATTTTTTTGTATTTTCTACCAAAATTGTATGAACTTCTTCTGGATTTTGTCCCATTTCAATTGCTTGGAAGTCAATTTCAAAGGATTCATCATTTAAAATATATCCATCTGGCGCTTCTATCTCTTTTATTAAATATTTTCCGAATAGTAGTTCTGTTGTAATTTCACCATTTTCATTTGTTTCTACAACTGTTTGAGGTGTTATTGCTCTTCTTATGTTTACACTATTAATAGTAAATGTATCTTCACCTTCTGTACTATATCCCATTTTTTCATATTCGAAATATACTGTATACTTAGAACCACCACTTAATATTGTTCTATAGTTTTGAGTTTCTACTTCTCCACTTATTTGAATAAAATAGTTAGGTTTACTAATACCAAGGCCTTTGGAATTATCTGTATCCATATTAATTTGTGATGTTGGCTCAGAATAAACTTGTTCTTCTAGTGATAACATTTCCAATCCACCGTTGAGCTAAACTACTTTTTCTTGTAACATATGCTCTTCCTTCGTCAAATCTTGAAGAAGATATACCAGCATTTACTTCTAAATAATAATCTCCACTAAAATCACTTAAATCTACTTCTATCCTTGAAGTTGCTGTTGTGTTATCTTTACCTTGGTTGTTTGATTTATAAGATCCATCTTCTGATTTTATAAAACTGTATGATACCATTTCTTCAGCTATATCTGTGTCCCTTATTGAAGATTCTCCTTCTTGAGTATTTTCAGTAAGTGCCAGCATATCAGTATCTCTTATTCCACTTTCAGATTGCATTGTATTTAAAAGTTCAGTCTCTGAGGTGTCTTCCATTGGAATAATTTGAAATTTAGCTCCTTTTAATAGTTCTTTTGTTTGACTATCAATTTTTTTAATTGTAAATTTATTTTCAGTATAACAGAATGTAACAACAATATGAATATCGTCTAATACATTTGCAAATATTCCTTCTTTCGGCATCGTATATATTCCTTTTTCTTCATTATATTGTAATGAGGAAATAGAATATTTTTCACCATTTATTGTAACATCAACTAATTCATAATATTCGTCTGGTTTTATTTCTATTGGTTTAGAAGAAGCGTCTCCATGTATTACTTTTTCATATGGAGTAAGTCCTTCTCCTGAAATTGTTCCGCCTTTTTCTCCATTTACTTCTTTTACCTCTGTAGTAATATTATGTCTTTTATAAAAATTACTAACTGTAATTTCCTGCTTTTCAGGTATCATTTTTTCTGCATCTAGAGTAAGAATCATTGCATCATAATAATGTGCTACTACATCTATTTTTTCATCAGGTGAAGGTCCTAATTGAATTCCTACGTTCCATGGATAGCTTTTATTTTCCAGTATAATTCTATTTCCTAAATTCAATATTTCTGTACAAAACTCTCCAACTAATATATATTTTCCATTTTTATGCTGTTTTATATCTCTAGGTCTTGTTACCATATAATCTTCATTAGACTCTATTTCTTTTCTCCATTCCTCATTTCCATTTCTATCTAATTTTATTATATCAGCTACTTGTTCTAGAATTTGTACTCCATGATAGCTTTTTGCTCTTGAAGTAGTATATATATATCCTCCATCAGATGTCTCTATAACGGAATATATACATGTATCTTTATCATATTTTGACCATTCTTCAATATTCATTTTATTAAATTTAACTATACTTGTAGAAGCTAGAATATTAGAATTTTCAAGAACAATATATCCACCATCAGACGTTGATTCTATTTTTCTAATTGGAATGTCTGTTACTATTGCATCTTCTGCAATACCATTACTATTATATTTAGCAATTACTCCACGAAATTGCCTCATATTAATTTCACTATTTGGATTTATAATTATACCATTTCCAAAATTGGTATCTGTAAAATTTGACAAATACCCTCCAGCAACAATTCCACCATCTTCTGTTTTTGCTAGTGTATTTAAATAAACAACATTTCCTGTTATTTTACTTTCAAAAATTACTTCACAGTCGTTTTTATTATCATTTTCTTTGTATTTTATTAATATTCCATCATATGTTCTAATACTATTATATTCATCAATTGGTATTGAGATTGATTCTTTGCTTCCTACTATTATATATTCTCCATTGCTATATTCCATTATAGCTTGTGCAGAAAAATCTAATATTTTTTCATACAATGGTATTCCACTACTATCATATCTAATTATAGAATTTTCATCATAATTTTTTTCTATTATCACTATACACCCATTATCACTAGTTTTATCAATCGATAATATTTGCTTATTATCTGGTATTATATTTTTCCACAGTTCTGTTCCATTGCTATCATATTTAGTAATAATGTATTCTAAACTACCATTCTCTGATGTTGTTTGACTTCCACTTGTTATGTATCCTCCGTCTTCAGTAGTAACTACATTATTTAGAAAATCCTGATAATCTCCACCAATCTGATATGCACTTTCAACTTCTACCTGTGTATCTACTTCTTGAGGAGTATATCTAAATAAAATATTTGTATAATTTTCTGGAGTACCTATAGTTTTATTGTCATTTATGTTTATTGTCCCATAAATTTCACCTTCAACTTGTATAATGTTATTTTCTTGTTCGGATATTTTTGAAACCCATACTTCTGCATCTTCTATGCTTTTTGCCCATTCTGCAATTCCATTTTTATTAAATTTTATTAGTGCTGTAGTACAATGTTCTGGATTAGAATCTAAATATACTCCATTTCCTAAATTTAACGGTTCTTTATAATAATTATCTACTACAGTAATAATTCCACCATCGGATGTTTCTTCTGCAAGCAAAAAAGAAATTTCTTCATAAGTTTTATACCACTCAATTTCTAAATTAGAATTACATTTTATTAAATATGTATTAAAGTTCCCATTCCCATGTATTTTAGTTCCATTTCTAAATTCTATATCTTTATTGCTTTCTAAAAGATATATTCTTCCACTGTCTGTATTTTTAGGTCGTTCCCATAATCCTGCATCTTGTGCAGTTATTACACTATTATCACTTGCATATTGAATAAAAAAGTTAGTTGGTCCTTTCATTACAATATTATTTCCAAAATCTACAACTTCATCTTTATCTATTCTTCCTTGTAGTATATATTCTTGTCTATCAATTTTATCTTCCCACATAGCTCCTCTGAATCCATACTGTAAAATTCCATTTTGATTATATTTCAAATAAAATTGCCCCTTTTCCGAACTTTTTATACCATTCCCAAAGTCTATTGTTTTTTCTTCTCGCTTATCTATACCAACAATAAAACCATTATCTGATGTCTCTTGAAAATCTAAATATCCTTTTACTGTCCATTTTACATTTCCATTTTTATCATACATAACAGTATAATAATTAACAGTTCCATCTAATATAACATCATTGTCTAATTTTGCATCTCCATCTACATATACTTGTACCAAATATCCTTCATTTACTTCTACTAGTCCGTTAAAAACTATTACTTTATCATATTCAATAGGTGTTTTTTCCCATTCAATATTTCCATTACTATCATATTTTATAAGTTTTCCTCGAACTATTTCACCTCTAGTTTCCCTATTCTCTTTGCCTCTACATACCGTTCCAATTATATATCCATTATTTTTTGTTTCATTAGCAAAAGTATAGCCTTCATTATAATTTATCCCATCTTCAATTAATTTATCGTCAAATACTGTATACCACTGTACAACTCCTTCAGAATTAAATCTTATCAACAAATAACTAACATCCGCATCTCCATATACACTCTCTCCATTAGGTAATGTTATCGATCCTATTTCTTTTTCAAAATGTTTATATGCCCAAAAGCCGCTACTATCAATGCTAAGTATACTATAAGGAGTTACAATAGCCTCATTTTCTGTTTGATTTATGTCATATAATATAGTTGATTGATTTGGAATTACTTTATTTCCAAAATTAATTTCTATTTCTAAATGTCTTTCTGAGAATAGTGTAAAGGTATATTCATCTCCAAATTTTAAGATATTTTGTATATTAACATTATCTTCGTTAGCACTTATTTTTTTATACCATTCGATTTCTTTATTTTCATTATACTTAATCATATAGCAACTATTATAATATGCATCTATCTGATTATCACAATTAGATAAATCAGTACCATGTTCAGAATAAGAACCGTTTCCATTATAATGTCCATCACATTTTCTATATTGTTTATCATTTCTTAAAATATTTCCATTGCCTATGTCAAATGATTCTCCATTTAATTCTAAAAACACAACATCATTATTAATTAAATAACTAGTTGCATTTCCATAGTAGTCTGAACAATTTATTATATCGCCTTCTGTATAATCTAATACATTTCCATTATTATCATACTTTACAAGTAAGTCTATGCCAGCCCCTGTATGTGGATTCGTAATAATATTATTATCTGCAACTTGTATACCTTTACCAGTAGATACAATTTTTACAATAATCTCTCCTAATGAATTTTCTATTATATTATGTATATTTGAAAAATTATGATATTTATAGCTTTCATTATACTCAGATATTTTTATTTGATTATACCATTCAAGATTTCCTAAACTATCATACTTAGCAATCACACCTTCACATTCAACATCTGGAGCTATTTTTATAATATTACCGTTTCCTATGTCAACTTCTTCATTTCTATTAATATTTCTATATCTTATTGTTCCACCGTCAACTGTATTTATCATCATATCAGGACTACAGATAAGCATTGAATTTGCTGAATCTAATTTTAACTCGACACTTTTTTTAGATTTTCCAATTCCAAAATAATATGTTTGATTTGTGATATCAAATTTTTCACTATTGGCTTTTACTTCTATTGCTTTATAAAACCCTTCTGCTAAATCTACTGTGAACTCTCCATTTGAATCTGTTGTTAAAGTATAATATTCATTTCTATCAATTGTCTCTTTTATACCAACAATATTTCCTTTACTATCTACTGCTGGAACCTCTTCGTCTGTATCTATATTGTAAATTACAAATTTTGTATTTGGTAATCTAACCTCTTCTTTTTTCTCACCATCTACTTTTATTAGTTTAAATGATGGGGAATTTTCTAATACTAACTTTATTGTATTTTCAACAACTTCATAACTTCTTGGGCTTTCTATATTATTACTTTCTTCTATAAACTTTAATATTCCATCAACATTTTGTACTCTAAATGTGATATCTTTCATTGTAGTATATCCATTTGGCGCCTCTGCTTCTGTTAATGTGTATGTAGAATTGAAGTCTTTTCCCTCCTCATATTGATATAAGTTTTTAAATTCAAGTTTTCCTTGTTCGTTTGAAATCGCTTCACCTACTAATTTTTCGTCTCTATATAATCTAAACTTTGCGCCTTGTAAAAGAACTTCAAGATTATCTTTTTCAATCTTTGTTATATCTAAATTGAATGTAGGGATTCTCTCATTTTCCATATATAATATTAATGTTGGTATTCCATTTGTATATGTTGATTCTGTCGATTTTATAATATCTTCGCCACTGTTTATTTTTAAACTATAATTTCCGTTATTGTTTAATATTTGAAATTTTATTTCTCCTGCTTTTGTATAATATCCTTCTAAAGCCTTTGTTTCCTCAAGGATATATTCTTCATTTAGATAAAGTGTTGATAACTGAATTTCTCCTTGCTCATTTGTAATGAGTTTTGATCCATTTTCTACAAAACCTTTTCCTTTTAATTTATATTTTACTTTTCCTAATCTTTCTCCTGTATTTTTATCTGTTTTTACTATTTTAAATATTGGTATTCTTTCATTTGTTAAATTAAAAGTTATTGCTGGAGAGTTTTCTATTATTTCTATATTTGAATCTTTAATATTTCCGCTTACTTCTATATCATAATTTATATAATCACTTGTTAATATAGTAAATTCTACAGTAGCTTCCTCTAAATAATATCCATTTGCTGCTTTAGTTTCTTGTAATATATATTTTTTTCCAATTGTTAGACCTTGTATTTCTGCTATACCATCTTTGTTGGTTGTTACAATACTTCCTGATTCTGGCAAATTATCTCCTATTATTTTATATCTAACATTTGCAATTTTTATTTCACTATTATCTTTATCTGTTTTTTGTATTTTTAATTTTGCTGAAGGGTTATCTTCAACTTCTAAATATATTATTCTTTCTTCTTGGTTAACAATTATATCTGTTCTAGTTTTTCCAGACTTTTTTTCTACATATAATTCTCCTGTTTCATCATTTATACTTACCAAAATTCTAATAGTATCTGAATTTAATTCATGAGTATCTGGTGATTTAATTTCTTTAATTTCATATAATCTATCAATGTTTAAATCTGATATTATCAATGTGCCATCTTCTTTTGTTCTAGCTGATTTTGAATTAATTCTTTCTTCTTCGCCCATTTCATTTGTTTTTATTTCAGTAACACTATAATATGCACCTGGAACACGCTTCTCTATTCCAGTTTGAAATTTAGTTAACTGCAAATTAAATTTTTCAACTGGAGTTATCCCAACTTTTCCTGGTCTTACTTTTGTTGGGCGTTTTCCTTGTGGTGTATCCCAGCAAAAAGATACTTCATGATGACTATAACTTTCTGTATTTAATACAACTTCTTTTGGTATTGTTACATCATAGTAAAACTCATGTTGCTCTCCTCTTTGTAGTTTATAATTTTTATCAAAGTAAATCATATAACTTTTTACTTTGCTAAAGTCCATAGGTGCATCTTGCCAATCATTAGTCTCGTTAAACTCTGTTGTTGCTTCTCCATTTTCACTATAATATACAGTCACTATATTTTTTAATTCTTCTGGTACAACAATTCCTGAACTGTTCATTATTGCTGTAAATTCAGATTTCATATCATTCTCATTGTTTTCTTCAACATATTTATTTCCTTTAAACGGTATTCTTCCTAAAATTATAACTTCACTATTTGTTCCTGAATAATTGTTATTTACTACAACATTTATTCTTGCTGTTCTATCTTCTCTTGAAACTCCTGCTACTTTTGGTGAATATGTTTTGTTTGTTCCTGTTTTATCGTAATTGCTTATATACTCACTTGTTAATAAATTATTTGTGGATATAAGATTTAATGAGGTAGTTAAATAGTTCACTAATTCTGTGAAATTTGAATTATCATTTAAATCATATATATCTTGTGTACTATATCCATTTGGATAATTTTCACAATTTTCGTTAATAGCATATAATTCTACAGGTTTAGTTTGAGTTAATGATGTTGAATCTGGTGTAACATCACAATCTACTGTTATTCTATATGACGTAGGCTCTACGTTCTCTGTTATTATTTTTATAAATGTATATCCATCTTCTACATAAATTTCATAATTTAAAGGATTTTTTAGTTCTTTATTTTCTGTATAAACATCTTTAATTTCTACTGAAGTCAATTCCTTTGGAAGCTTTAATAAAAACATACCATTTTTCCATTTTTCTTGATTGTTTTCTTCATCTACGAGTGTATCAATATATATTTTTAAATTATGTGTTTCTGTTGTTGATATTTTATTATTGCTTAGTGAAACTTGCGCAAGTGATTCTGTTTTTTGATAATAAGCCCAATTTATGTCTTCATTTACATAACCACCATCTGCATATCCATTAACTCTTGAGCGAATTCTGTCATATTTTAAGTAATCCTCTTTACTAAAATTATCTGTTACATAGTTTGTATCTATTTCTTTTATATTGTAAACATACAATGTACTATTACTCTTTGTTTCACTTGTTTCTACTCTTATATGTTTTACAGGTTCATCATACCTATATGGATTGGATTTATTATATTTATTCCAATCATTTATTGTAAAAGTTACTAATGGCTCTGATTCTTCATCATCGTCATCATATATTTTTATCCATCCATCTTTTCCAAGCATAACTGTTGGGTCTCCAAAATATATTCCAACATTGCTTACAAAGTCTTCCATACTAATGCTTTCATTTCCAACGAAAAGTTCATCTGATAATTTGATTTCATGTTCTGTATTATTTTCTTTTATTGTTAATTTTTTATTTTCTCCTTCTGTTCCTGTATAAGCTTCCCATCTTACTTCATACGTATCATTTTTAATATTTTCTCCAATTCCATTCCAAATTCTTATTGGATTTCTATTAGATACCATATATTGATACCATGGATATGATCTATATTTTCCTATACGAACATGGAAAATAGCTCCTCTTCCTTGAGGGTTACTGAAAGTAAGTATTACAGAATCTTCTGCTACTTCTGATTTATAAGGATTCATAAAATACTCACTTGTATTATTATATCCTTCATAATATGCCTTAACTGGCATTATTAATTGTATAGTATCTGCTCCAATAGCATCATAAGCTTCTATTGGATATGTTATTATTAATTTAAATTTATTATATCTATAATGATCATTTGTATATGAATATGTATCTGTATAGGCTTCTTTTTGAACTTTTTCTCCGTTTTCATCCAAAATTGCTGTTTTAGTTACTTTAGCTCCAATAATCTCTTCTTGATTTAGAATTTTTTCTACATCTGCATCTATTGCCTCAACATTTTTTGGAGCACATCCATTTAATTTTGGAATTTCTATCTCAATTTCTGACTTACTTAAATTTAATTGATAATCATCTTCTCTTGTTAAAATTTCAAAACTTAATTTAACTTCTCCTTTTTCTTCATCAACAACTCCTTCTAAATTTTTATCTTGATCTTTATAATTAAAATTATAATTTTCACCCAAAAATGCTGGTAATGATGTGTGTGTTGTTCCATGCCAATCTAAGTCAAAATATACCGTTTTACTTATATCTTTTTCAACATTATTTCCGTTTTCATCAATAATTACATATGTACCTGTTAATGTAATACTATTTCTATTTTCACTATTTTCATTGTTGCTCAGTTTTGTAATATCATTTCCTATAGCTTCCGCTGTTCTACTAGCAGAAGAATAAACTCCTGATTTTACATTTCCTGTTAAAGTTATTTGTTTTCCAGCCCCAATATTTTTTAAATGTATTGTTTTTGTATTATCTGAAATTGCATTTTCTACTACATCTTCACTTTTAGGAAGTACTGTTTCAAAGTAGAAATTATCACTATTTATATCTATTCTTGCATTTTTCAATTCTCCATTAATATTTACTTGTAATTCCATATAAATCGTATCTTGATTACCTATTTGAATACATGAACCACGAACACCTTCTGTATATCCGTCTCCATCTAAGTCTTTTGTAAAGAATGCATCAAATTCTACATTCGGACAACCTTCTACTTGTGATTCGTTATCTTTTACAGGGTCATACGTTTTCATCTGCTCAATTTCTGCTCTCTTTAAATCCGAGTTATATATGTAATTATCAACTTTAGATTGATTAAGAACAAAGCAAACAATTCCTGTAATTACAAGAATACTTGCAAGTATACTTAATACTACTAATTTTTTGTTTTTTAAGTTAAGTTTTATCTTCATTTTTATCTCTTCCTTCCATTCTTTTGTATTTTTACTAATCTTTATATAGTTTCAAACACAATAAAAATAGACCTTTACTTAACAAACAATCCCTCATATGGTTCTTGTTTGCTAAATAAAAGTCTATTTGCAACAGTTTTAGAGTAGATGTTATCTACTCTGTTTTCTTCTATTAGATTAATGTGTGTGTGTGTGTGTGTGTGTGTGTGTGTGTGTGTGTGTACAGCGTCAAGGCTTACAGGCGTTACCATCATCTGCAACTTTCCTTTCTTATTAATCTATATTAGTTATTTTTAGTATAATTTATTAGTATTTCGAAATATGTAACAGAAATATTACAGAAATTGTTAAAATTTAGTAAAAGCCTTACGGTATAAATATTAATATGGTAATAGTTGCATTGCATCACATATGTCATGCAAATGTGCAGAGAAATTATTTTTACAAAAAAAATAGAGAGTTAATTTTAATTTAACTCTCTCACAAAAATTTTCTATTCTTTATTAATAAAATATTGATAAATCTCATTTTTATTTACGTTTCTATCTTTAGCTATTTTTTTTATAATTTCTTTTTTGCTAAGACCTTCATTTTTATATAAATCATAATGTTCATCTAAAGATAAACTATTTATATTTTCCTCTTCAATATCTTTTTTAGATACTGAACTTCCTTCAATTAATATAACAAATTCACCTTTTATTGTTTCTATTTTATCTAATATTGAACTTACTTTATCTCTTATAAATTCTTCATGAATTTTGGTTAATTCTCTTGCTAAGACAATCTTTCTATCACCTAGAACTTCTAAAATCATTTCTAAAGTCCCTTTTAATTTATGAGGAGCTTCATATAATATTAACGTTCTTGTTTCATATTTTATTTCTTCAAGCTTTTCTTTCTTTTCTTTTTTTACAGCAGATAAAAATCCTATAAATGAGAATTCTTTTGTTGATAATCCTGATGCAATTAATGCATTTATAGCCGCACACGCTCCAGGTATAGGAATAATTTCTATGCTATTTTCTATAGCAACTTTTACAATCTCTTCACCTGGATCAGAAATTCCTGGAGTTCCTGCATCAGAAACAATTGCAATATTTTTGCCTTCTTTTAATTTTTCTATTAAAATTTCACTTCTTGCTTTTTCTGTTTGTTTATAATAACTAATCAATGGTTTTGAAATCTCAAAATGATTTAAAAGACCAAGTGTATGCCTTGTATCCTCTGCTGCAATCAAGTCCACTTCTTTTAAAACATTTAATGCTCTAATTGTTATATCATCTAAATTTCCAATTGGTGTTGCTACTAAATATAATTTACCAGACATTTATTTTTCTCCCTTTTTATTATATATTTCTAAAATTTCATCTGTATAGCTACCATCATTATTATATATAATTAATGGTTTTTCAAGTGTTAATTGATAACCTGCATTTTTTACTGCTTTTATTAGCACAAGATTTGGTTCTTTATTCTCTTTAGGCTGAATAAATCTTAAAACTTTTGGCTCCAATTTATATTGCCTTAAGTAATATAAAATATCTACAATCCTTTCTGCCCTATGTACCATATAAAATTCTCCATTGCTTTTTAATAGCTTGTAACTAATTTTAATTATATCTTCTAATGTGCATTCCACTTCATGTCTAGATATTAATTTTTTCTTTTCCTCATTTTGTGCTCCTGTATTTAATTTCATATATGGTGGATTTGTTACTATTGCGTCTATTTTATTTGGTTCTAAGAAATTAAATATATCTTTTATATTTGTGTTTATTACCTCTATTTTGTCTTCTAATTCATTTAAAGCTACACTTCTTTTGGCCATATTTGCTACATCTTCTTGAATTTCAATACCATATATTTTTTTAATATCTGTTTTAGCTGATAATAAAATAGATATAATTCCTGTTCCTGTTCCTATATCTACAACTATTGAATTTTTCTTTATTCCTTTTGCAAAATCTGATAATAATACACTATCTATTCCAAAACAAAACCCTAATCTATTTTGAATTATTTTCAAATTTTTAAATTCTAAATCATCTATTCTTTCATTTTCTAATAGGTCCATTTTTCCTCCATTATTAAACAATTACATAAGTAGGCAAATCCCCATAACAGTGCTTGTGTTATGGGGATTTTAAATATAATGATTTTCGTTTTAATCTATAATTATTATAGCATTCATTATATTATATGTCAAACGCATTTCTATATTTCATTATTTTCTGTCGTAACTTCTGGAATCCCTTCTATTTCTTGATTTTCCACTAAAATTTTTACACTATTAATCTCTGTAAATTCTTTCAAAGATTGATATATGGATTCTGTTATTTTAACTTTTTTACTCTCATCTCTCATACTTTCTAAAATTTCATTACTAAAATTAATTACTAAACAATCAGCCTCTAGTTTAGTTTCTAACAATTTAACATTTTCTGGAATTATTCTTTCATAATTTGAATTTTCTGGTCCATTTATCAACATATTTATTACTTCTTCATAGGGTTTTATAATCAATTCTTTAGAATCAATTAGTCTACTTTCTTTGGCAAGTTCGCCTGTATTCTTATCTAAGAAATACAATGTTATAATTGTTTTCCTCAATTCTGTTTCTTCAATCTCTGTTTCTGGCGTGTATTCAGTCTCGATATCCACATTTAATACAATAACTGTGGTTAAAATTAATATTATAAAAATAACACCTAATATTATCCATTTTTGCATAGCTTTTCCTCCTACTTTTTCGTACAAACATTTCTTATCAAAAAAATTAATAAAACATTAATTTTTAAGGTATTTAAAGTGTCTTGCAATCTACTTTTTTATAATGTTATTCATATTACTTAATTTTATGCATTTTTATTGCTAAAAAATCCCTTCTTGTTTAGGGAAATACGGGAAATATAAACATTGACAAATTTCGATAAACCTTATAAAATATACTTATTACTTATGAATTTTTAAGTAAAATTTAATCATATTTTGTTAAAAAATAATATGAACATTTTATATATATTTTTAAATGGGAGATAAAAATGAAAGAATTATTACATGTTGGATTAGACATTGGCTCAACAACAGTTAAAATTGTAATTTTAGATACAGATTTAAATATAGTTTATTCAAATTATGAAAGACATTATTCAGATACAAAAAGTACCTTATATAATGTTTTAAATAAACTTGTAAAAGACTATCCAGATAATAAATTCACAATGTCATTAACAGGTTCTGGTGCACTTGATATATCACGAATATTAAATGTTAATTTTATACAAGAAGTTATATCATGTAAATCGGCTGTTGAAAAATTAATTCCACAAACTGATGTTGTAATTGAACTTGGCGGTGAAGATGCTAAAATTATATACTTTGATAAATTTATTGAACAAAGAATGAATGGTACCTGTGCTGGTGGTACAGGAGCATTTTTAGACCAGATGGCATCTTTACTTAATACAGATACAGATGGATTAAATGAACTTGCAAAAACTTATGAAACAATTTACCCTATTGCCTCTCGTTGTGGTGTTTTTGCAAAAACTGATATTCAACCTTTGTTAAATGAAGGTGCTAGAAAAGAAGATATTTCTGCTTCAATTTTTCAAGCTGTTGTTAATCAAACAATTAGTGGTCTAGCTCAAGGTAGACCTATAAAAGGTAAAGTTGCTTTTTTAGGAGGTCCATTAAATTATCTTTCTGAATTAAGAAAAAGATTTATTGAAACTTTAAAATTAACTGATGATAAAATTATTATTCCAAACAATGCACATCTTCTAGTTGCCACTGGTGCTGCTTATGCTTCTGTCGAAACAGAGCAAATTGAATCTAAGGATTTAAAAGAAAGATTAAAATCATTTAAAGACGCAAAATTTATTGAAGGTCAAACTTTAGATCCACTATTTGCTACTGATAAAGATTACGAAGAATTTAAAGCAAGACATGATAAAGATAAAGTTAAAAGAAATGAATTATCTACTTATGAAGGTGATGCTTTTTTAGGAATAGATGCTGGTTCAACAACAACAAAACTTGTTTTAATTGATAAAGAAGGTGCTCTTTTATATTCTTTATATGAAAATAATAAAGGAAATCCTCTAAAAAGCGTTATTTCAATGCTAAAGAAATTATATAAAGTTCTTCCTGAAAAAGTTGTTATTCGTTTCAGCGGAGTAACTGGATATGGTGAAAAATTAATTCAAACTGCATTAAATGTAGATTTAAATGAAATAGAAACAATTGCACATTATACAGCTGCCAAGAAGTTCTTACCTAAAGTTAGCAGTATTATCGATATCGGTGGACAAGATATGAAATACATAAAATTGAAAGGAAATACAATTGATAATATAATGCTAAATGAAGCTTGTTCTTCAGGATGTGGTTCATTTCTAGAAACTTTTGCTAAAAGCTTAGATTTAACTATAGAGCAATTTGTTGAAGAAGCTTTAAAATCAAAAGGTCCTGTAGATTTAGGTTCTAGATGTACTGTATTTATGAATTCTAAAATAAAACAAGCTCAGAAAGAAGGATATTCTGTAGGTGATATCTCTAGTGGACTTTCTTATTCAATAATAAAAAATGCAATTCAAAAAGTTATGAAAGTTAGAGATGTAAAAACTTTGGGAAAGAATATTGTTGTACAAGGTGGTACATTTTACAATGATGCTGTTCTTCGTGCTTTTGAATTAATAGTCGGAAGAGAGGTCGTTAGACCAGATATTGCAGGACTTATGGGCGCATATGGTGTAGCACTTTTAGCACAAGAACAATATAATAGTAATTTAGATATGACTCACAGATCAACTATTTTTAAAAATGATGAACTTGATAATCTAAATATAAAAATTTCACATGTTCGTTGTAAAGGTTGCGAGAATAATTGTTTATTAACTATAAACACATTTGAAAATGGAAAACGATTCATATCAGGTAACAGATGTGAAAAAGGTGCTGGAAATCAAAATTCAGATAAAAAAGAATTACCCAATATTTATAAATATAAATTCGAAAGATTATTCAGTTACCAACCGCTTTCTGAGGCTGATGCTAAACGTGGAACAATTGGAATCCCTAGGGTTTTAAATATGTATGAAGATTATCCGTTCTGGTTCACTTTACTTACAAAGTTAGGATTTAGAGTTATTATTTCTGAAAAATCAAATAGAAAAACTTATGAAAAAGGTATGGAATCTATGCCTTCAGAATCTGTTTGTTATCCTGCAAAACTTGCACATGGACATGTTATGAGCTTATTAAACCAAGGAATAAAAACTATATTCTATCCTTGTATTCCATATAACAGAAAAGAATATGAAGAATCAGATAACCATTATAACTGTCCTATTGTTATTTCATATTCAGAAGTTATAAAAAATAATATTGAGGAATTAAGAAATCCAGAAATAAAATATTTAAATCCCTTCTTACCAATAGATAATGTAAAAAATCTAGCTAAAGTAATGTATGAATGTGAAGAATTAAAAGAATATAAATTTACTAAAAAAGAATTGCTTGAAGCAGCAGAAGCAGCAGAAGCTGAATATCAGAAGTTTAAAAATGATGTTCGCAGAAAAGGAAAAGAAACAATTAAATATATAAAAGAAAATAACTTAAGAGGTATTGTTTTAGCAGGTCGTCCTTATCACGTAGACCCTGAAGTTAATCATGGTATTGATACTTTAATTACAAGTTTAGGATTATGTGTATTATCTGAAGATAGCATTTGCGAACCTAAAGATGGTGTAAGTCATCATCTACGTGTTGTTGATCAATGGGTATTCCATTCAAGATTATATGCAGCAGCAGAATTTGTTGGTAAACATGATTTCTTAGAAATGATACAATTAAATTCTTTTGGTTGTGGAGTGGATGCAGTTACAACAGATCAAGTTGAAGAAATTCTTAAAAGCTATGACAACATGTACACATTAATAAAAATTGACGAAATTAACAATTTAGGTGCTATTCGTATACGTATTAGATCTTTGCTTGCAAGTATGAATAAACGTATTGCTCAAAAAGCTGAAGAAAATCAAGAAAAAGAAAATAATTTTACCGAAAAAAAAGAACTTGGCGATTATGAAGTTAAAAGAGTTCCTTTTACAAAACAAATGAAAGATGAAGGATATACCATTTTAATTCCACAAATGATTCCAATTCATTTCGAATTAATAGAATCTGCTGTAAAAGCTGTTGGTTATAATGTAAAACTATTAAGAGAATGTACTGAAAAAACTGTTGAAACTGGATTAAGATATGTAAATAATGATGCTTGTTATCCATCAATATTAACAACAGGTCAATTTATTGAAGCATTACAATCTGGAGAATATGATATAAATAAAACAGCTCTTATAATGTCTCAAACAGGTGGAGGTTGTAGAGCTACAAATTATATAGGTTTTATTAGAAAAGCACTAAAAGATGCTGGTTTTGCAAATGTACCTATTGTTTCTTTTAATGTTGTTGGGATGGAAAAAGCCACAGGATTTAAAATTACAATTCCAATGGCAATTAATTTAGTTAAAGCAGTTTTCTATGGAGATTTACTACAAAAGCTATTATTAAAAAATAGAGCTTATGAAATTCATAAAGGTGAATCACAAGCAATGTATGAAAAATGGATGGAAAAATGTAAAACATTATGTGCAAAATCTACATATAATCAATTTAAGAAAAGCATTTATGAAATGGTACATGATTTTGAAACTATTGAATTAGATAATTCAATAGAAAAACCTAAAGTTGGTATTGTTGGTGAAGTTTTAATTAAGTATCATCCTTTTGGAAACAATCATGTAATTGATGTTTTAGAAAAAGAAGGTGCTGAAGTTATTTCGCCAGACTTTATGGGATTTATTAAATTTATTGCAACACATAAAGTAACTAATAATAGATTATTAAATATTGATAAAACAAAGGCAAAACTTTTTAGAGCTGTAATTAAATTAATTGAAATGCTAGAAAAAGATTTAACTAAAGCATTATCAGAATCTAAAAAAGGCTATTTATTACCTTGCGATATTTTTGAATTAGAAAATAAAGTTAAAGATATATTATCAATAGGAAATCAAACTGGTGAAGGTTGGTTCTTAACTGCAGAAATGATTGAATATATAGAAAACGATATTCCAAACATTGTATGTGTTCAGCCATTTGCTTGTCTTCCAAATCACGTTGTTGGAAAAGGAGTTATAAAATCTATTAGAGAAAAATATCCATATGCAAATATCTCACCTATTGATTATGATCCTGGTGCTAGCGAAACAAATCAAACTAATAGAATTAAATTATTAACTACAGTTGCTAAAGATAATTTAAAAAAGAAAAAACAATCTAAAAAAGCAATTGAAATTGAAAATGTAGTTTATGAAAAAGAAAAAACAAAAAAATTTAAAAATAAAAATAATGTTTAAAATGATTTCTCCATTAATTTTATTTTTTACTAATTAATATAAAAGAACTTATAGTTTTCACTATAAGTTCTTTTTTTATTTGTTAAAAAAATTATATATAACTACGTTTTAAGGTTCAAAATAAGGTGTTTTTTTAGTATTATGTATATTTAAAAAAGCTCTTATTTCTTATTTACTTATTTTATAATTTCGTTATATTCCCTAGTTTTCACAGGAATAAAAATAACAGTTAATTTTATAAAATAAGATTTTTTAAAGCATTGTCTTATTAACAAAGCAAACACTAATAACACTCTGCTAAAGTCATGAGTGTTTTAATCTATTTTCTATTTAATTTTTATAAAAAATAAAGAATTTTAAGTATTTTTTTTAATAAAATTTATTTTTTTTAACGCTAATTTTAAAGAAAATGTAAATCTATCTATTTTTTATAAATTTTTAGATAAAAATAAGTATTAGTTTTTAAAATTTTCATTAACAAAAAACTAATATTATCTTTACATAAAATAAAATATACTACTTCTAATTTTCTAATTAAATTGAGTCTCTCAGCTAAAAAAAATTATATAATTTATTAACTCTTTTATTCCACTATCCCAAAGTCTTTTATCCAATTTTAGAAAGAAATTTTTAGATAGTATTTTTTGACTTTTTTCTATTATTTAATTCTCTCATTTTTTATTGTCAATGTGACTATATGTGTATTCTTGTTTCTAAATATTTTTAAATTTAATCATTTTAACTAAATAAATGAGTTATAAAAGTTTATATTTTAATTTTATTTGCAACTGCTTATTTTTCAATGATTTTATACTTTTCTAAAATTTTATTATATCTTTTTTCGTAAATTTCTAAATTTAAAAATATAAAAGCCTAGTATTTAACATATTTTATTTATACAAAAAAAGCTTAAAATATGTTTAATTTTATTAAAATTTATTTTTTTAATAAGCTATTTTATGTGTACAATTAGGTTAAAAATAATCAAATTTTTCAACTTTATGTTCTCTTATAAATACACAAATTATTCATTCTTTCATATTTAAAAATTAGTTATATTCCCTAGCTTTTATAGACAAAAAAATTTCATATAAATTTTCAAATTTCTTTTAAATATTTACTTTGTCAATTTGATACAGAAAAGAGCCAAAATTGACATCATTTTAAAACTATTTTTCTTCAGTTAATTTGAAAAAAAACAATAATAAAAGCCTATTTTTTGCTAAAATTTTATCTTTAATTTAAATTAGTATAAAATTTTACTTTTTCCTATCTTTGATTAAACAAAAAAATGTAAAAAACCGAGTTTTTATATAGTTTTAAACACAAAAAACTTTATGATTTGTTAGTTGTCATAATTTTTATAAAATTTGAATTCTTTTTCTTTCTTTTATAACAATTTTCGAAGAGTTATGACTATACATCTTGTTGTATACATTCTTTATTTCCCAAAGAAATTGTTTGTTTTTCTTATAAAATCAAACTCCTTTTGATTTATAGGAAATTTATAGAAAACTTTAAGAAAAAATTATTTTAGCTATTTGCTTTATAGTCAAAAACCTCTTTATATTCACATTAATCTTGAACTTTTTTTCTAAATTATTATAAAGGCGATTACACTAACATTGCTGTTTGTTATGCAAAAACTTGTTTTTCAAAACTACAGCAATTATAGATATTTCAAGCCTTTAATCAGCTTTCTATACTTATTTATCATTATTTTACCATAAATGCTTTTTTTTGCAAGTCTTGAGATTTAAGCAAAATTTCGTTTTTTGAAAGTTAGGAAACACAAGTCTCTCTTGCATTACACGTGTTATGCAAGTTTTTTTTATTACATTTCATCTTTTGGATCATATTCTTTATATTCCTTATTAGATGCGTATTTCATCGATTTTAGTTTTTTATTTATTTCTTTTATATTTCTTTTGTATTACAATTTGCATTGCCAAAATATATTTCTTTTTGTTTATTTTTTATTAAAACTTTTTATTTTTGTAAATTCTTAACTAAAATCTTGCATTTTTTTCTTATTCTATAGAGCCTGCTTATATTTTTTTTTTACTTTTTAACTTATTTTATATAAAAATTTTAATTTTTTTATTTTTATAAACCTTTATATATCAAGCTTTTTCTGCATTTCTATTTTATTTTTCTCTATTTTTTTAAACATTTCTGTAGTTTTCTTTAATTTACACTTTTTAATCTAGAAATAAAAAAATTCTTCAATCCTTTTATTTTCAAGGCTTCTATAATTTTACTTCTTTTTTTTCATATTTTATAGTATATTTGAATTAACAAAAAGAATGTATTTTTTTATATTTTATAAAAAAGTTTTTCAAATTTTTGATTTTTATAAAAATAACATCTATATTTTTCTCATTTATAAATTTATTAGATCTATTTATTTTTTTCTACTCTATATAACTTATATCTATACTATCTATGATTCAAATTACTTTATTTTCAGTACATTCAGAGTTTATAATATTATCACCATATGATATATTATAATTAATTTAATATTAAAAATATAAATTAATTAAATAAAATTTAAAGGCTTTTTATTAAATTCTTAAATATCTTTATTAATATTTTCCATAAAATGTCTTATTTTGGATTTTAAAGCCTCTGCCTCTTTTGTGCCTATTTTAGGCTTTTTTATAGAAAAAGTAAACTTTTTTAGCTATTATACATATATTTTATAGTAACTTTTTTATACGATTTATTGTAAAATTAAAAATTTTGAGAAAATCTATGCTATTTTTTTATTGAATTTTTTACTTTTTTTATTTTAGAAAATTTTCTTTTTATTTAAAAGTATTTGTTTCTTTATTAATTATAACAATATTTATTTTTCTTTCAAATTTACAAACTTCAATATTTTCAATACTTTGAAGACATTTTATGTGTTTTTACTGTTATTTTATTACAAATTACTTTTAAAATTTGTTAAAAAAAATATTTCTAAATTCTATTTTATAATTTCAGTTTCTCTGCTTTTTTAACAAAAAATATGCTTTTTTAGAGAATTTTTATGCAATTTTTTAAAAATTTTATTTTTATAAATTGAATTTCCATTTTGCATCTAAAAAATAAAAGAATTTTTTCTTAAAAAAATTTTTACTCTTATTTCTTTAATTATTATACTGTTAAAAAAACATAAATTTTCATTTTTTTATTTTTTTCATTTTTACAAATCTAACATATCTAATACTACTTTTTTTACTTATAGTTATTGTTAGGAATTTCTCTAAACATTCCTTTTCCCATGCTTTTTATTCACTATTATTCTCAATTTCTCTAATGTTTTTTATTAAAATTATGACTATATTTTTTTCACTTATTAACTCTATCATTTTACTTTTTCTTAAAATTTTTAAATAAAATGCATCAAAAAAAGTAGATATTTTGGCTTTTTACAAAAAAATAATACTTTTTCACAAATTTTTTTAAATTTCTTTTTTTAAAGAAAAATTTTTTTTATAATTATCATAATTAATTTTTAAAATTTTTTATTTTACTCATTTTTTATACTCAAAATTGCAATATTTTTTAGTACTTTTATTAAAATTATATTCTCTAAATATCATATATTATTAATAACATAATCTTAAGATTTTTCTCCTGGTATATATCTTTTATCTAAAAAAAAAGAGTTCTCTAAAACACTTTATTCCCAAAAGCTTTATTAGTATTTTAGAGTGGTTTTTTTATGATTTTTTCAGAAATTTATTTATACATATCTTTGTTGTCAATATAACAATTCTTGCTGCAGATTTTTTCAATATAAACACTTCTTTTTCTTAAACATTTTAATTTCTTAATCCAAAAGTACTTATAATTAAAAATAAAATTATTTTTAATAAATGTACTAATATTTGCTTAAAATAAGCATTTCTTGTATTTAATCCTCGTTTGATATATAATTTTTTAACATAATTATTAATTATATTTTTAAGAATTTCTTTTTTAGCATATATTTTATGATTTAAAAAAATTTTTTTGGATTATTTTAAGTAAAAATCTTTAATTATTTTATTAAATTTTCTTATAAAAATATATCTATTTATACTCAAAAAATTCCTGAAATTATTCTTTACATAACTGTATAAAAAAATCAATTTAAAAAATTATTTTATTTTTCTTAAATAGCCTTGTTTCGTAGTATCATCTTCATTTTAATTTTTATTATTTTTATGTTTGTTTTTAAGTCAAATATCAATTTATTTTTTACTATTTTTATGTTTGTTTATATACCTATTCGATTCATTTTTTTCCTATTTTTTATTACTTTTTTATTGTTTTTAATTGATTTTTATAGAATTTATATTATTTTATAAAAGCCTGAAAAATCAAGATTTCTAATCTTTATTGATTTTCTTGCTAAATTTTCATCACTAATTTTTAATAAATTGATATTAATTTATTAAAAAATTATAATAAATTCCTAAAAAAATTTAAATTTTTTTATTTAACTTTGAATTTTCTTAAATTTTTTACCACTTTTTTAGAATAAATTTTATGTTGTTTTTATTAATTTTATTTAAATATTTATTTTACATAACTATATAATATTGGAGCTAAAAAAACTAATTTTTAATGTCAGTATATCTCTTAATTCCCATATGTTTTTCTATATTTTTATTTCATTTATTTAGTGTTTGTTCTTTTGCCAATTTCTTATTTTATTTTTTATAAAATTCTGACTATTATTTGAATGAAATTAATATAATTTTCTTATATTGTATTAATTTTTTGATATTTTATAAAATATCTATGTTTTATCTATTAAAAAAAGCTATTTTATTGAAATCCTTTATTTCCAAGCATTACACTATTTCGTCAGATTTTATAGTCATGTATTTTAAATATTTTTTTTAATAAAAATTACTTCTCTTAAAAAATTATTTAAAAATTCATCTTTTTTATAAAAAATAAGTGAAATTTTTTATATTTTTTTTAAAATATTCTGAAATTTTTTTAATTTTTCTATTTTTTTTTTATAAATTTTTTTCTAATTTTCCTCTAAATTTTATTAGCATTTCTAGTATACTTAATTCTGCTCTAATTAAGATATTTTTTCTGTCAAAAAACTCTATTTTTAATCTGTTGTATTTATTGATTCCATAGCATTTAACTAATATTTTGCTGTATTTTTTATTATTATCTATTTTATATTTTTTTGCATTGCTTTTAAGTCAAATCTCTGCATTTTTATTTTAAAATTTATAGAAATTTTTCATAATTTTTTCTATTTTTTTTAGTTTTTTTATCCTTTTCTTTTATTTTTTCTCTAGTTTTTAAGAATTATGTAAAATTCTTAAAAGGCTTGAAATTACTGTATTTTCATTTTTCTTTGCAATTTTATATATTTTTTAATTATATTTTTTTATTTTATAAAAAATTTTTAGATAATTTTTAAAACTTTTTTAGAACTTTTTTTATAAAATCATTAAAAAAAGTTATCCACAGTCTTTTTAACTTCTCAAAAAATGTTTATTTTTCAAGCATTTTCCTTGTTGATAATTTTCATTTTACTTTTTTATATGATTTAAACTTTATATTATATAAAGCACTTTCGTATAATAAAAAAACTGTTACTAGATTTAGTAACAGTTTTTTGGCGGAGATTGAGGGATTTGAACCCTCGCGGCCCCTTACGAAACCCTAACGGTTTAGCAAACCGTCCCCTTCAGCCACTTGGGTAAATCTCCAAACGTTTGAATTTCGTTATTATTAAAAAAATCGGAAGCTTGTTCAGCCTCCGGTTTGTTGGCGGAGAGGGTGGGATTCGAACCCACGGTAGGCTACAAACCTACGCCAATTTTCAAGACTGGTGCCATAAACCAACTCGACCACCTCTCCATTGGGTTGCTGTTTTTAACAACATATATATATTAGCACATTTTTTTATACTTTGTCAACAAATTTTAAATATTTTAATTTTATTTTATTATTTTTTTATAATTTTTTTCTTTTTACTAATTATATTTTTCTCATTTTTTTTAATTTTTTCTTGGAAATTTTTAAAATTTATTTTTTCTGTATCTCTTATTTATCAAGCACTATACTCTTTTATATTTTTTTATTTTATATTTTTAAAATTAAAAATTTATTTTTTTTTACTCATTTTATATTATTTTCTATCATTTTTCTTATTTTTTATAAAAAAAAGTTATCCACATATATAATTTATATTTTTTCTACTTATTTTATAAATTTTGAAATATTTTCTTGAAATATCTACACGGATTTTTTAAAACGTTTTCTCTTTAAAATCAATTTTAAGACTTCTGCCATTTTATTAGATATAATTTAACATTAATTATAAAAAAACGTCTAAATTTTGATTTTAGACGTTCATTTTTATATTATTTATTTGCTTTTATTTTTATTTTCTATGTTTAGCAATAAAATTTTTACTTTGTTCAGCAATTTCTAAAGCTTCTTTTTCTTCTTCAGATAATTGATATTTTGAAACTCCACCTTTTATTGGTTTTGCGAAGATATTTGATGATTCAGATCCATATAATCCGTTTAAAATAACCCCATTATCATTTCTATCTAACAAAGCAATTGTAAAACTCAAATCACTTCCTACATCCTTAAAAGCATTATATCTTACTAGACCAATCTTTTGTATACAAGAATCTATATTATTATCTAATTGTGTATAATACGCTTTTATTTCTGAATTATCTTTCTTTATTTCTCTTACATCTGCAAGATATTTTCTTAACATTTCATCTATATTATTACCATTTCCTATCTTTTTCATAAAATGTATATATTTTCTATTTATATATATTCCATGAATTATGTTAACTATAACTAATACTATTAATATAATATTTGTTATTGTCATCGTTCTCAGAAAATCTTGATTCTCTAGCAATTCGGTAATTCTTTCCATTCTACCACATCCTTATTTTATTAAACCTAATATTCTTTCTAAATCATCATTTGATGAATACTGAATAATTATTTTTCCTTTTCTTTCTCCAGCATCTAGTTTAACTTTTGTACCAAAAAATCCTTGAAAAGTATCTTCAATATCTCTGTATATTGGTATATATCTGTCATTTTTCTTTTTTACTTTTTTTCTAACTTTTACTTTTTTTTCAGCTTCTCTAACAGAATCTCCAGATTCTATTATGTATTTTGCCATATTATATTGTCTTTCAGGATCATCAATTGACATTAATGATTTGCAATGTCCTTCTGATAGTTTACCCTCTAAGGCAAAATTTATTACTCTTTCATCTAAATTTAATATTCTAACTGTATTTGCTATACTGCTTCTACTTTTTCCTAATTTTTCAGCAACTTTTTGTTGTGTTAAATTATATTCATCCATTAATTGCTTTATACCTCTTGCTTTTTCAATAGGATTTAAATCTTCTCTTTGAATATTTTCTATTAATGAAATCTCTTTATTTCTTTGATCATCATCATTTCTTACAATTGCTGGTATTTCTGTTAATCCTGCTTTTTTTGATGCTCTCCATCTTCTTTCTCCAGCAATTATTTCATAATATTTATCTTTTTTACTTACTATAATTGGTTGAATTACACCATATTCTTTAATAGAACTAGCTAAATCTTCAATAGCTTCTTCATCAAATAGTTTTCTTGCTTGTTCCTTATTAGGTTCAATTTCATTTATTTTTAATTTTCTTACTAATTCATCTTGATGTTTATTTACTGTTTCTTCTATTATTGGTGTGCTAAATAATGCATCTAATCCTTTTCCTAATCCTGTTTTCTTTACTGCCATTTCTATCCCTCCTTCTCTAATTTTTCTCTAGCTTCTGTATTCTTTAATAATTCTCTTGATAATTTCTCATAAGCTCTAGCACCTTTTGATTTTGCATCATACATAATTATAGGCATACCAAAGCTTGGAGCTTCACTAAGCTTAATATTTCTTGGAATAACAGTTTTATATACTTTATCTTCAAAATATCTTTTTACTTCTTTTACAACTTGATTTGATAAATTAGTTCTCATATCATACATTGTAAGAACTGCACCTTCAACTTCTAATGATTTATTTAAGTGTTTTTTTACTAAATTAATTGTATTTAAAAGCTGTCCTAATCCTTCTAGTGCAAAGTATTCACATTGTACTGGTATTAAAACAGAATCTGAAGCTGTAAAAGCATTTAGAGTTATTAATCCAAGTGATGGTGGACAATCTATTATAACAAAATCATATGTATCTTTAACTTCATCAAGTTTTTCTTTTAATCTTTGCTCTCGTGACATTTCCGAAACTAATTCTACTTCAGCACCTGCAAGATCCATATTAGATGGACATACTTTTAATGTCTTTATTTCTGTGTCTTGAAGCGTGTCCTCTATATTGGCATCATTAATTAATACATCATATAATGAATTTTCCATATCTTTTTCAAGACCTAAACCACTTGACGCATTTCCTTGAGGATCTGCATCTATCAACATTACTTTTTTTCCTCTTTTAGCTAATATTGCACTTATATTTACTGCGGTAGTAGTTTTTCCTACTCCACCTTTTTGATTTGCTATTGAAATTACTCTTCCCAAAGTAAGTCCCTCCTTTTGGATTTAATTTACCCTATAATAATATAAAAATTTTTTCAATATGTCAATCAATTTCACCCAAATAAATAAGAAAAGTTCCACATGAAACATATGGAACTTTTAAATTTGTTTTTTGTGGAACAATTCTATCTAATTGGCTCTTTTAGTGGTTTTGATTGTCCTCTCGGATATTTATTTGGTGTCTTTTTTACTTTTCTAATAATAATTATATTTCTTTCTAGTTCTTCACCAACATTAAGAGATTCTATCTTTTCTATTTTTCCTCCCAAGATTTCTATTGCTTTTTGAGCATCATCTAATTCCTCTTTAAAATTTGGTCCTTTCATACATATTGCTAATCCATTTACTTTCACAAAAGGAAGCATATACTCTACAATCGTAGAGATATTTGAAACTGCTCTTGTTGTAGCAATATCATACATTTCTCTATATTCTTTTTTCTGTGCTAAGTCTTCTGCACGAGAATGTATTATTTCTAATTTTTCTAAATTAATCTTTGAAGATAAATCTCTAATAATATTTAATTTTTTATTTATCGAATCTACTAATGTTATCTTTGTATTAGGATTAATAATCTTTAATGGAATCCCCGGAAATCCAGCCCCTGTACCTATGTCTATTAAAGAATTTGAAGACTCTACATATTTGTTTATTGTTAAAGAGTCTATAAAATGTTTCACGATAAACATTTTCTCATCTGTTATTGCTGTAACATTTATTTTGGTATTCCATTCTATTATTCCTATCATATAATTATAAAATTGTTTAATTTGGTTTTCTTTTACTTGAATTTCATTTTTACTAATTTCTTCTAGAAATATTTTTTTAAATTCTTCTATATTCATTATATCCTCTTATTTCTCTTTATAATTTATACACATTAACTTCTTTTTTTCTGTTCTAAATATATTAATAATACTGAAATATCTGCTGGTGAAACACCTGATATTCTTGATGCTTGGCCAATTGAATATGGTTTATATTTGTTTAATTTTTGTCTAGCTTCTAATCTTAATCCTTTTATTTCATTATAATCAATCTCTTCTGATAATAGTTTTTTCTCTAATTTTTTGAATCCTTCAACTTGTTTTTTCTGCATATTTATATAGCCTTCGTATTTAACCATTATCTCGACTTCTTCTTTAACTTGTCTATCAAGTTCTGGTCTATTTTCATCTATCTCTTTTAACAAATCATAATTTAATTCTGTTCTTTTTAATAATTCTGAAAGTTTTACACCTGTTGTTATCTCTGAAGTTCCGTTCTTACTCAAGAATTCATTTACAGCTTTCGTTGGTTTTATAATTTTAGAATTTAATCTTTCAATTTCTTCTTCTATATTCTTTTTCTTTTCTAAAAATTTATTATATCTTTCATCTGATATTAATCCTACATCATGCCCTATTTCTGTTAATCTTAAATCTGCATTATCTTGTCTTAAAAGCAACCTATATTCTGCTCTAGAGGTCATCATTCTGTATGGTTCTTGGGTACTTTTTGTAACTATATCATCAATTAAGACTCCTATATAAGCATCAGATCTATCAAGTATAACTGGTTCTTTTCCTTTTATTTTTTGTGTTGCATTTATTCCTGCAATAAGGCCTTGGCATGCTGCTTCTTCATATCCTGAAGTACCATTTATTTGCCCTGCAAAAAACATTCCACTAATTGCTTTTAATTCAAGAGAACTTTTTAATTGGGATGGTTCTATCGCATCATATTCAATAGCATATGCAGGTCTTGTAAACTCAGCACTTTCAAGACCCGGAAGTGTTCTATACATTGCAATTTGGACATCTTCTGGAAGAGATGAACTCATTCCTTGTATGTACATTTCATTTGTATCTAACCCAACAGGTTCAACAAATATTTGATGTCTTTCTTTATCAGCAAATCTTACAACTTTATCTTCTATTGAAGGACAGTATCTTGGTCCTGTTCCTTCTATAACTCCAGCATACATTGGAGATCTATGTAGATTATTTCTTATTATTTCATGTGTTTTACTATTTGTATATGTAAGCCAACAAGGAACTTGATCTATTTTTGGCATTTCATCTTCAAAAGAAAATGGAACTAAATCTTTATCTCCTTCTTGTACTTCCATCTTTGAAAAATCAATACTATTTTTGTTTATTCTAGCTGGTGTTCCTGTTTTAAATCTTTGAATCTCTATATTCAAATTTTTTAAACATTCTGATAGTTTGTTCGCTGCTGCCACACCATCAGGTCCACTTTCATAAGATGTTTCTCCTATATATATTTTACCTTTTAAATATGTTCCTGTTGCTAAAATAACACATTTAACACGATATATCGCTCCTAAGTTTGTTTCAACTGCAACAATCTTTCCTTCTTCAACTTTTATATCGACTATCTCAGCTTGTTTAACAAAAAGATTTTCTTGATTTTCTAATGTGTGTTTCATTTCCATCTGATATCTTTTTCTATCAGCTTGAGCTCTTAGAGAATGAACCGCTGGTCCTTTTGAGGTATTAAGCATTCTTAATTGAATCATAGTCTTATCAATATTTTTCGCCATTTCTCCACCAAGACTATCTATCTCTCTTACTAAATGTCCTTTAGAAGTTCCTCCTATATGGGGATTACATGGCATATTAGCTATACACTCTAAACTAATTGAAAATATTAACGTTTTCATTCCTAAACGTGCCGCTGCAAGAGCAGCTTCGCATCCAGCATGTCCTGCTCCAATTACAGCAACATCATATTCTCCCGCATCATATTTCATTTATATAAATTCCTTTCTATTATATATAATATCTCACCAATTTTTAATATTGTTTTTCGTGAAACATTTTCTATTTTCCTAAACAGAATTTAGAAAAGATCTCGGATATAACATCTTCTGTAACAGTCTCTCCTGTAATCTTTCCAAGTTCTTCAATTATCTCTTTTAAATATGTAGAAATTATATCTATTGGCATATTATTTTTTATTGTTTCTCTTGCTTTATCTAAATTTTTTCTTGAATTTATTATTATAGTTTTATGTCTTTCATTACTTACTATTGTTTCTCCATCAATAGCGATTTCATTTAATTTAAACATTTTTGAAATTTGTTCATATAATACATCTAGCCCGTCTCTTGTTTTGGTTGATATTTCAACAATAGGTTTATTATATTTTTTAATTTCTTTTATATCTATTTTTCGCTCTAAATCAATCTTATTTAGCAATATAATTGCATTTCTATTCTCTAATAAATCTAATATTTCTCTATCTTCAGTAGTTAATCTTTTATTACTATCAAAAATAGCTATTATAATATCACTTTTTTTAGCAATTTCTTTTGCTTTATTTACACCTATTCTTTCAACTTCATCATTTGCATTTCTTATTCCTGCTGTATCTATAATTTTTAAAGGAACTCCTTCTATAGATATAAATTCTTCAATTGTATCTCTTGTAGTTCCTTCTATATCCGTAACTATAGCTCTTTCTTCATTTAAAATAATATTTAATAATGAAGATTTTCCTGCATTTGGTTTTCCTATAATTGCAGTACTTATTCCCTCTCTTAATATTTTTCCATTATAAAAACTTTTTTCTAAAGAGTTTAATAAGATATCTACTTCATCAAGAATATTAGCTATTTTTTGATTAGTTACTTCTTCTAAATCATATTCTGGATAATCTATAGTTGCCTCTATATCAGCCATTACTGATATTATTATCTTTCTTATTTTTTCTATCTTTTCTGATAAATTTCCTTCTAATTGATCTATTGATACTTTCGCTTCCCTTTCTGTTTTAGAATTTATTATATCTATAACAGCTTCGGCTTGTGATAAATCTAATCTTCCATTTAAAAACGCCCTTTTAGTGAATTCTCCTGGTTCTGCTAGTTCTGCACCATTCCTCAAACACAAGTCTAATATTTTATTCATTATAACAATACCACCATGAGAATTTATTTCACACATATTTTCTGCAGTATAACTTTTAGGAGCTTTAAAATAAGATACCAATACTTCATCTATTATCTTTTCTTCTTCCATAATAAATCCATATTTAATTGAATACCCTTTGATTTCTTCAATATTTTGCTTATTTTTTTGTTTAAAAACTTTATCTAGTATTTCAAAACATTGTTCTCCACTCATTCTAATTATACCTATTCCACCTATTCCTGGTGCTGTTGAAATTGCAACAATAGTACTCATTTTTCTTATTTTCCTCTCTTAAAAATCGCTTAATATTATATCATAGTATACATAATAATACAAGAAGTTGTTGACTTTTTCTTTAAAGCGTGATATTTTTTGTAAACACTATAAGTGTTGTTTTTACACATTTATATAATGCATTCCTTTAAAATATTTTAAGGAGGAACAACAGATGTACTATGATTTTTCTAGTATCAACAGAATTGTCGAGAAGAATGCTGAACGGTATGTTAAATATGGTAATGAGTATCGATGGAAAGTAACAAATACTCATAAAAAAGCTTATTTTGATTATTTTCAGAATATGTTAAATGAAAAAAGCTTTTGGAATGGTGAAGCTGATACCTTCAAAGTTGCTGCTTGTCTTGTTGCATCTTTAATTAAACAAAAGGTTTTAAGATTTGATTTATCAGAAGCAACTCCCCATGAAATAATTCTGTGTAATTATAGATTGGCTATAGATGTTGCTCTTGATTTCCTTTCTTCAACTCCAATCCGGACATATACTGCAGATTGTTCTGGCAATTTTACAGTAGAACAAATTCATCCAAAAGTAGAACTTGAGTTTCCTGCTGGAATCATTGAAGCTGAAAAAATTTATACTTCTTTGTATAAATCTTTGGCTTATGGGGATTTTACGTCTGATACTGTTTGTGTTACAGGGCTTTCAATTACCTTGCATCTGCTTTATTGCTATTGTTCTAAAAAGTAGTAAAAAAAAAGAGAGCTCGCACTAGTAATTGTGCGAGCTCTCTTTCTTATTATTTTTTTAAACTTACAACAATTTTTCTATATGGTTCTTCCCCTACGCTGTGTGTTGTTACTTTATCATTTTCTTGTAATTTTGTATGAATTATTTTTCTTTCATATGCAGGCATTGGTTCTAAAGTAATTTCTTTTTTAGTTCTAATAACAGTTCCTGCAATTTTTGTTGCTAATATTTCTAAATCTTTTTCTCTCTTTTCTCTATATCCCCCAATATTTAATTGAACTCTAATTCTTTCTTTACTATATTTTGAGGCTATATTGCTTACAATAGCTTGTATACTATTTAAAACTTCTCCCCTATATCCAATTAAATATCCTGTATCTTCACCTGTTATATCGATTTTAACAGTATTATTTTCTTCTTCAATTGTATATTTTAGATTATTGCTAGGTAAATTTGATATAAATTCTTCTATAAATTTTTTCAAATTTTCCATACATGCATGAATTTCTTCACTACTTGCTTTTTCTGTTTTAACAACTTTTTTTACTTCTTTTTCTTCTGTAACATTCTCTTTAATTCTCATTTCTACTTTTACAATTCTTGGTGTTAAAATGCTGAAAAAGCTTCTTTTATCTTCTTGTTCAAGTACTTTAATATCTACTTTATTTTTTGAAACTTTTAATTCTTTTAATCCTTTTTCTATTGCTTCTGTAGAAGTTTTTCCTTCGAAAACATATACATTATCCATTATTTTCTTCCTCCTCTTTTCTGAAAAACTTATTTAAAATTAATCTTTCTCCCATAGCAAATAAATTACCAACTAGCCAATATAAAGCTAATCCTAATGGTGCAATTAATGCTATACTTACAGACATTATAGGAACCATTAGTTGCATTTGTTTGTTCATTTCTGCCATTGCTTCTGTTTCGTTTGTTTGTGGTACATCCTCTTTTTCTTCTTTATTTTCTTTTTTCTTTTCATCTTTATTAATTAAAGATATAAGTTTAGTAGAAATAAAAGATGTGAAAACATATAAAACAGGAATTATATATACTTTCCAATTTGTATAATTTTCTGAAGGAATATCGCTTAAATCTAATCCTAAAAAGTCCATATTTATTCTAACATTTTCATCTTTTTCGCTCATTGCTTTTATTACAGCTATTTCTCTATATCTTGGTGCGGTTCCTGTTTCTTCTGTTATTTGGCTAACATATGAATCTATTTTTTCTGGTTCTATATGTTTCATATAAGTTAATGGTTGACTTACTAAGTAAAACATAGAAAGTACAATAATCATTTGGACAATAGATGTCAAACATCCATTAAATGGATTATAATGTTCTTTTTTATATAAATCCATTAATTCTTGACTTTGTCTAACTTGATCATTATCATATTTTGCTTGAATCTCTAATACTTTTTTTTGCATATCAGAATTCTTTTTCATACTTTTTTGTTGTTTTACAGAAATTGGAAGCATTACTATTTTAAAAATTATTGTAAAAATAATTATTGCAATTCCATAATTATTTACTATTCCATAAATTGAATTTAGTAAATATCCTAATAAATTAGCTAAAAATTTTAACATATTTCCTCCCTATTTTAAAGGATCATATCCACCTTTTGAGAATGGATTGCATTTTAAAATTCTTATTATTCCTTTTATAGTGCCTTTTACTGCTCCATATTTCTTTATTGCTTGCTTAGTATATTCTGAACATGTCGGATAATATTTACAATTATGCCCAAGTAGTGGTGAAATATTTTTTTGATAAAATTCTATTATTTTTATAAATATTTTTCCAATCATATTCAGTCTACCCATACATTTGCTTTTTTCAATGTTCTTTCGAAATTTTCTTTTATATCATAATAAGAAATTTCATTAATGTCCTTTTCTTTATTTATAACAATTAAAATACTTGTTCCTAACTTAATATTTTCTTCGAAAATCTTATAATTTTCTCTAACTAATCTCTTAATTCTATTTCTAGAAACAGCTTTCCCCTGTTTTCTTGAAACAGCTATAGCAAATTTATTATATGTTTTATTTGTTTCTTTAATATACATATGAATAAATTTGCCATAATAAAATTTACCTTTTGAAAATAAGTTCTTAAACTCATAATTTTTTTTAATTATTATTGTTTTTTTCATTTTAAATCTTTCCTTTATACAAGAAAAAGGGCAATAATAGCCCTTTCTTTAAATTAAGCAGAAAGTTTTTTTCTTCCCTTATTTCTTCTTGCTTTTAAAACTTTTCTTCCAGCTCTTGTTTGCATTCTTTTTCTGAATCCATGAACTTTATTTCTTTGTCTTTTTTTTGGTTGGTATGTTCTTTTCATTTTGCACCTCCTACTTTCTATATATAATTTTATTTTAAACAATTTAAAAATTTTGTAATAAACATGTAATATTTATCCAAAAGTAATTTAAATTATACACTAAAAGTTCCTAAAAAGTCAAGTAATAATAAAAACTTTCGTAAATGACAAGTATTTTAAATTTTTACTTGTTTTTTTAAATTATTTTTGATATTATATGGCTACATGGACAAAAAGAACATTTTTTAGTTATCCACAGATTGTTGATACTAAAATTCCTTGAGGATAGAGATGTTTAAAGATTCAATGTGGACAACATTGTGGATAAATTATACTATAGAAAGGACGGTTTTTAAAACAATGTATACCGACAAAAATGATTTACTTACAAAAGCTAAAGATCTATTAAAAGAAGAAATGACAACAATTTCTTATACTACATGGATAAAAAATTTAGAAATCGAATCAATAAAAGATAATAAAATTGTTTTAATTGCTCTTTCTAAAATGCAAAAAGATGCTATAGAATCACGATTATTTGATTTAGTTTCAAATACTTTTAATTTTATTACAAATAAAAATTGTGAAATAGAAATTAAAGAAAAGTCAGAAATAAATTTAATTGAAGAAAAAGAAGAAGAAACAATTGATTTTTCAAATACAGAAAACTATAGCAATAGTTTTTTAAATCCAAAATATACTTTTGATAACTTTGTAATAGGAAATAATAATAAATTCGCTCAAGCAGCAGCAATTGCTGTTTCAGAAGCTCCAGCAACTTCTTATAATCCATTATTTATATATGGAGGAGTTGGTCTTGGAAAAACACATTTAATGCATGCAATTGGAAATAAGATTATTCAAAATAATCCTAATACAAAAGTTTTATACGTAACATCAGAACAATTTATTAATGAATTAATAAATTCAATTAAAGATGTTAATTACAAAAATGAATTATTTAGAAATAAATATAGAAATATAGATGTATTATTAATAGATGACATTCAATTTATAGCAGGAAAGAAAATGGGGCAGGAGGAATTTTTCCATACATTTAATACATTACATCAAAACGGAAAACAAATTATTATTTCTAGCGATAAACCTCCAAGAGATATTCCTCTTTTAGAAGAAAGACTAAAATCAAGATTTGAATGGGGAATTTTAGCTGATATTTCAATGCCAGATTATGAAACTAGACTTGCTATATTAAGAAAGAAAGTACAAACAGATAAAATAATAATTGATGATTATATATTATCTGTAATTGCTACAAAAATAGATTCAAATATACGAGAATTAGAGGGTGCATTAAATAAAATAGTTGCTTATGCATCATTAACACATAGTCCAATAACTATAGAAATGGCAGAAAAATCAATTAATGATATAGTTCTTCAAAAAGAAAAAGTCATTTCTGCAGATTACATACAAGAAGTAGTTGCAAAATACTTCAATATAGATAAGAAAGATTTAATATCTTCAAAAAAATCTAACGACATTGCTCATCCAAGACAAATTGCAATGTATTTATGTAGAACAATAGGGCAGATGTCATTCCCAAAAATAGGTGCAGATTTTGGAAATAGAGATCACACTACAGTTATGCATGCCGTAAATAAAATTGAAAAAGAGATAAAAGAAAAAACAAACACAAAATTAATTGTGGAAAGTGTGAAAAACATAATCCAAGATGCCAAATAATTATAATTTAAGGAAAAACAAACAAAAATAAAAAAAGTGTTTTCCAAACATATATTTTTACTAAAGAAGAGCTTTTAACTCTTACGGAAAAGCTAAAAAGGATTTCCACAATATATTGTGAAAATCTTGTACAAAATGTGTTAATAACTCTTAATTCACAAATGATATTTAATAATGTGGAAAAAATCCAAAATAATTCACATGGTTTTACACATACTCTTTATTAGGGAATTAAAGACTTTGAGAAGTTTTCCACCAAATCCACAACACCTAATACTAATACTACTATTTATATTATATTTATTTAAAGGAGATAAAAAATGAAAATTATTTGTGAAAAAGAAAAAATCTTAAAAGGTATTACTTCCGTAATAAATGGTGTTGCATCAAAAACAACAATGCCTATATTAGAAGGAATATTACTTCAAACAAATGATAATGAACTAAAACTAACATCTTATGATTTAGAAATAGGAATAGAATATATATTAGAAGCAAATGTAGAAGAACAAGGAAACACTGTTGTAAATGCAGTAATGTTTAGTGAAATTATAAAAAGATTACCTTCTACAGAAATAAAAATTACTATTAATGAAAACAATCTATTAGAAATAGAATGTGAAGGATCATTATATAAGCTTGCTACAATGAATCCAGATGATTTTCCAGAACTACCTAAAATAAATGTAGATAATTCAATAGAAATAGAGCAAACAACATTAAAAAATATGATTAGAAAAACTATATTTGCTGTAAGTCAAGAAGAAAACAGACCAATTTTTACAGGATGTTTATTTGAAGTAAAAGAAAATAAATTAAATGTTGTTGCTGTTGATGGTTATAGATTGGCAGTAAAAACAAAAGAATTAATAAATAATGGAAATGATTTTAGTAGTGTTATTCCAGGAAAAACATTAAATGAAGTAAATAAAATTATTTCAGATTCTTTTGATACAGTAAAAATTGGAATATCAAGAAATCAAGCATTGTTTGAGATGGAAAATTGTAAAATAGTAACAAGATTATTAGATGGTGAATTTTTAAATTATACAAATACTATTCCAAAAAATTGGGAAACAAGAGTAAAAGTAAATAAGAATAATATTCAAAATTGTTTTGAAAGAATTTTATTAATTTCTGCATCTTCAATAGAAAAAGAAAAGAAATATCCAGTAAAAATAAATATAGAATTAGGAAAAGTAACAATTTCTTGTGCAAATCAAACTGGAGATGCAAAAGAAGAAATATATGTTGATACAGAAGGAAAAGACTTAGAAGTTGGATTCAATCCAAGATTTTTCTTAGATGCACTAAAAGCAATCGATGATGAAGAAGTATATATAGAATTTGGAACAAATAGATCTCCATGTATAATAAAACCTGTAGAAGATGGAGACTATATATATATGATATTACCAATAAAAATGAAAGATTAATTATCCACAAAAATATAACAAAAAGTGGATAATACAAAGGAGCTAAAAAATGGAAGAAAAATTAAAAGAAATTTATGAAAAAGCAACAGATTTGTTTTTTGGATTAACACAAAAAATGGATGATTTATCTGAAAAAATATTTGAAGAGACAGGGAAAAAGATAAATATAAAATTAATTGTTTTAGGTGTTGTTTTAGCTATTTTTGTTATTATTTTTGTAAAATCATTTTTAGGTTGGCTTTGGACTTTATTATAATAGGAAATAGAAAATGTATATTAAAGAATTAACATTAGAAAACTTTAGAAATTATGAAAAGCAAAAAATAGAATTTAATAAAAATATAAATATTATATATGGAAATAATGCTCAAGGAAAAACAAATATAATTGAATCTATTTTTTTGTGTGCTCTGCGGAAAATCATATAGAGCCAAAAAAGATAAAGATTTAATAAAATTTAGTGAGAATAATACTAATATAGAAGTTTTATATCAAAAAATTGATAGAGAAGGAAAAATAAGAGCAAATATTAATGATAAAAAAACCTTTTTTATAAATGATATAAAACAAAATAAAGTAAGCGAAATTATAGGAAAAATAAATGTAGTAATATTTACACCAGATGATATTGAAATTATAAAAGATGGACCACAAAGAAGAAGAAAATTTTTGGATATGATGATTAGTTCATTAAAACCAAATTATATACATCTACTAAACTTATATAATAAAACATTAGAACAAAGAAATAATTATTTGAGACAAATAAAATACGAAAACAAAAATCCACAGATGTTAGATATTTGGGATGAACAATTATCAGAATATTCTTATAATATTTATGAGTATAGAAAAAAATATATAGAAAAAATATCGGAAAGAATAGAAGTTTTCCACAATTTGATAACTAAATGTGGAAATGAAGAAATAAAAATAAAATACATTTCTAATAGTAAAAACAAAGAATCATTTTTAGAAAATTTAAAAAAATCAAGAAAAGTTGATATTAATAGAGGCTTTACAGCGACGGGGGTTCATAGAGATGATTTTATGATTTATATAAATGATAAACCAGCTTCTATATTTGGTTCACAGGGGCAACAAAGAACAGCAACATTGACTCTTAAATTATGTGAATTAGATATTGTAAAAGAAGAGATTAATGATACCCCAATATTATTATTAGATGATTTTATGTCTGAATTAGATGAAAATAGAAGAAAAAGTTTTTTGGAAAATATAAAAGGAAATCAAGTAATTATTACTTGTACTGATAAAATAAAATTAGACACAGATTTTTCAGAATTTTATGTTGAAAATGGTATTTGTACCCCAAAATAAAATTTAGAAAGGATTTATATATGTATTTATACGTTGGAGAAGAAAAGTTAATACATAATGAAGATATAATAGGGATTTTTAATATCCAATATATAAAAAATACAAAAGAATATAAATCAATGTATAAGAATCTTGAAGATGAAAATAATCTAATAGATGCATCAGAAGGTGAAGGCAAATCATTTATATTAATAGAAAAAAACAAAAATAAAAAAGGATATATTGTAAAAATAGGGGCTAATACTATTTTTAAAAGATTGATATAACTTGCGAGGTAAAGAAAGAGGGAGAAAAGATGGAAAAATTCGAACATGAGTATAATGCAGATCAAATACAAGTTTTAGAAGGATTAGAAGCAGTTAGAAAAAGACCAGGAATGTACATAGGAAGTGTTTCTGTTAGAGGATTACATCATCTTGTATATGAAATAGTAGATAATGCAGTTGATGAAGCTTTAGCTGGATATTGTAAAAACATTAAAATAATAATAGAACCAGGAAATATAATATCAGTAGAAGATGATGGTAGAGGAATACCAGTAGATAAACATGCAAAAACAGGATTATCTGCTGCAGAAACTGTATATACAGTATTACACGCAGGAGGAAAATTCGGTGGAGATAGCGGATATAAAGTATCTGGCGGGCTACATGGAGTAGGATCTTCTGTTGTAAATGCTTTATCTGAATGGACTGAAGTTACAATTCAAAGAGATGGTGGAATTTTCCAAATGAGTTTCGAAAGAGGAAAAACAGTAAAACATCTTGAAAGAATCGGAGATTCAAAGAAAACAGGAACAAAAGTTAGATTTTTAGCTGATGATAAAATTTTTGAAACTTTAGAATATGAATATGATGTTTTAGAAAATAGATTTAGAGAAATGGCGTTTTTAACTAAAGGATTAAATATTGAAATTGAAGATCAAAGACAAGAAGTTCCAAAAACAGCAAAATTCTGTTTCGAAGGAGGACTAGTTTCTTTTGTTGAGTATTTAAATAAAGGAAAAGAAGCAATTCACCAACCAATTTATATCGAAAAAGATGGAGAATTTCCTGTTGAAATAGCAATTCAATATACAACAAGCTATTCAGAAAGCATATATACATTTGTTAATAATATTAATACAATTGAAGGAGGAACTCATTTAGAAGGATTTAAAAGAGCTCTAACAAAAGTATTTAATGATTATTCAAGAGCGAAAAATATTTTAAAAGAAAAAGATTCAAATTTGCAAGGTGATGATATAAGAGAAGGTATAACTGCAATTATATCTGTAAAAGTAAAAGAACCTCAATTTGAAGGACAAACAAAAACAAAATTAGGAAATAGCGAAGTAGCAGGTATTGTTCAATCAATGGTAAATGAACATTTAGGTACATTCTTAGAAGAAAATCCAAATGTTGCAAAAACAATATTAGAAAAATGTATAAGTGCAGCAAGAGCAAGAGAAGCAGCAAGAAAAGCTAGAGAATTAGTTAGAAAGAAAAATTCTTTAGAAACAGCAACACTTCCAGGAAAATTAGCAGATTGCAGTAGCAAAAATGCTGATGAATGCGAAGTTTATATAGTAGAGGGAGACTCTGCTGGAGGAAGTGCAAAACAAGGAAGGGATAGAAAATTCCAAGCAATACTTCCACTATGGGGAAAAATGCTTAATGTTGAAAAAGCAAGAGCAGATAAAATATATGGAAATGATAAATTAAATCCAGTTATATTGGCAATTGGTGCTGGTATAGGAAATGAATTTGATGTAACAAAAATAAGATATGGAAAAGTAATTATAATGGCAGATGCTGATGTTGATGGTGCACACATTAGAACACTTTTATTAACATTCTTTTTCAGATATATGAGACCTTTAATAGAAAATGGAAATGTTTATTTGGCACAACCACCATTATTTAAATTATCTAAAAAAGGAATGGAAGATATTTATTGTTACAAAGAAGAAGATTTAGATATAGCATTTAAAGAACTAGCAGAGAAAGGAATTGCAAGAGAACAAGTTGGAATTCAAAGATATAAAGGTCTTGGAGAGATGAATCCAGATCAATTATGGGAAACAACAATGAATCCAGAAACAAGAACATTAGTAAAAGTTACAATGGAAGATGCAATTTCAGCAGATAAAGTATTTTCTCTTTTAATGGGAGATGATGTAGAACCAAGAAGAGATTATATAATTGAAAATGCAAAAAATGTTAAAAACTTAGATATTTAAAATGATAAATCCCTAAGGATATTCTCCTTAGGGATTTTTATCATCGATAAAACTTATATTAACTTTCAGCTAAAACCAATATACATACTTTTTTGACCTATTGCATATTACTATACAAAAAAGCCAGGAAGCACATATATTAATCAGTTGCTAGATTGTTAATCCACCCTCAAAATCTATCTTCATCCATGTAGGACTAAAAATAAACCTTTACGAATAAAAGAACAATCACGACTTCAAATATATTATATACTATAAAAACCTAATTTTAATTATTATATATATAATTAAAGATATATAATAAATTTTTAAGCTAATATAGCAAATAATATACTCCTTGTTTCCAACATAAAATACTAAAATGTACATTTCAATATTTTATATCTTCACTCGAACTCCAATTACTAATATTTAATTCTATATATAAAAAAGCGCGAGTTTTTTTATATATACAAATTAAACACCAATAATTGAACTCTAAGTTAGGCTAATATAAATTTTATAATAGTATTATGGACTTTTTTAAAAAATATATACAGAAAAACTATAGGAAATTTTTACAAATTTTTAAATTATAGATATAATATTTTTAAATATTATAAAAAGGGGATAATAAATGAAAAATAAAATTTTAAAAATTTTTTTATTAACAATGTTTTTAATTTTAATATTTATAACAAAAGTAGAAGCAACACCAGGGAATAAAGACTTTGTAGATGAGTTATTTTATCAATCAATAATAGATACTTTAAACAATACAAATTACAATAATATAAATGACAGAAATATTAATTATGTTGTTACAGAGGATGAATTAAAAAGTGTAAAAACTTTATTCTGTGGTGATATAGATAATAAAATATATGACTTGAAGGGATTAGAAAAGTTAATTAATTTGGAAAATTTTAGTGTATATTATTCTGATATTTATGATATAGATATCTCCCAAAATACAAAATTAAAAAATATTGAAATAGTAAATGCAAATAATATAAAACATGTAGACTTTTCCAATAATATAGAATTGCAAAGTATAAATCTTACTTATACACATTTAGAAGAACTAAATGTAGAAAATTGCCCTAAATTAATGTATCTAGTGATGGGAGCAGGAAATACTCAAAATGCCACAATTCAGGAGTTAGATTTAAGTAATTGTAATGAATTAATATATTTATCTTTTGGAGGAAATAAATTAAGAAACTTAGATTTATCTCAAAATGAGGATTTAGAATATTTATGTGTAACAAGTGGCACATTAGAAGAAATAATATTACCAGAAAATTCACAAATAGAAACATTATCTTTATATGATAATAATATAAAAACAATATATGATATAAAAAATATTGAAACAGCTAATAACTTAAGAAAAGTTTATATACAAGAAAATTATATAGAAGATTGTGATTTTCTTTATGAAAATGAAGATATTGAAGATTTATTAACATATAAAAAGAGTGAGGATAAAGTATATAATACTTATGAAAGCGACGAAGAAAATATTGGAAGAGAAACTCATAATAATATTGGTATTAATATTAATACTGAAAAACTTAAATATATTTTTCAAAATTTAGATAAAATGGATAAAGAAAGTATGATTAATCTCATTTTTTTTGGTGTGTTAATTCTTTTATCAATAGGATTGAGAATAGCTTTTTTTATACTTCCATTTTATATAATAATTAAATTAATAAAAGCAAATAGGATCACACCAGAAGATAGACAGATAAATAAAAATTATAAAAGTAAATATGAAAACAAAACAGAAATAAATGAAGATGCTATATATAAAAATGAATATGAATACAGAAGAAGTGAAAAATATTATAATGATTTATCAGGAAGAGATGAAGAAGATAAAAGATTATAAAAATGTATTGACTTTTTAAAATAAATATTGTAATATAGTTAGCAATTAAAGGGGCGTGAAAAAATATTTTCACGTTCTTTTTGTTTATCAAAAATTTAGAAAGGAGAATAAAAATTAAAAAAGAAAAAACAACACAAGAATGGTTACCTTTTGATAGGATGTTAGAAAATGGTATCATTATTAGAAAAGATAGTTATGTAAAAATAATAAAAGTAATACCAATAAATTATGATTTAAAGTCTAACTTAGAAAAAAATGCAATTTTAAATTCTTACAAATTATTTTTAAAAACATGTGATTTTAATATTCAAATACTTATTCAAAGTAAAAAAGAAAATTTATCCAAACATTTTTCAAATCTAAAGGAAATTTCCCAAAAAGAAGAAAATAAAAAATTAAAAGAAATTATAGAGAAATATATTAATTTTATAAAAAACAAAAATGAAGAAAATAAATCATCATCAAAAAGCTTTTATATAGTTGCAAGCTATAATGTAGAAAATCAAACTAAAGAACAGGAAAATGATAAGATTTTAGAAAATATTGCTATTAATTATTTAAATGAATGTTATTTTAAAATAAAAGATTCTTTATCAAGATGTGGAAATATTATTTATGATATTAATTCAAAGAAAGAAGTAGAAGAGATTCTATTAAGTTTTTTTAATTCTAAAGATAATTATTAAAGAAAAGGAGTGATGTATATAGAGAGTTTTTATGAAGGTATTTTAAATATAAAAGATAAAATGGCTCCTAGTTATATAAACAATAAAAATCCAAAATATTTAGAAATAGATGGCAAATTTTATAGTGGTATATTAATAATAGATTATTATAGAGAATACAGTGACATTATTTTTAAAAATCTAATAAACACAAATGTAAATATGAATATATCTGTTTTTTATGAAAAACAAGATACATATAAAACAATTAAAGATTTAACATACTTTATAGGAAATGTAGGTGTAGATTTAAAATCAGGAAATAATAATAGGCAAGATATTGATATTGCAGCTTACACATATAATGATGCTAAATATATAAGAAAGGAAATGCAGGTCAATAACGAAGAATTATATTTTCTTTATACATATATAAATATCATTTCAGAAAATGAAAAAGAATTAGAACGAAACCTGAACAAAATAGAAGGAATTCTTCAAGCATCTGGAATGATGACAAGAAAAGGCAATTTTAGAGAAGAGCAAATATTTTTTTCATGTTTACCTTTAATGATTAATAATGCAGATATAAAAGGAATAAGTAGAAGAAATATTTTAGGAAATGGATTAGTTTCAACATATCCATTTATATCATCAAGTATTTGTGATGAAGCAGGGATTTTTATAGGAACTAATATATATAATAATTCTATGATTTTAATAGATAGATTTAATAAAGAAAAATATAAAAATGCTAATATGTGTGTATTTGGAACAAGTGGTGCTGGAAAATCATTTTTTACTAAATTGCAGATTTTAAGATATAGAATATATGGATTAGATCAATATATTATAGATCCAGAAAGAGAATATACAAAAATTTGTGAAAACCTTGATGGTATATGTATAAAATTTGGACCAACATCAGAATCTTTTATAAATATATTAGATATAAGAGAAGATAGTATAGAAGAAGAAAAAGGTTTTTTAACAACAAAAATTGGAAAGCTTAGAGGTTTTTTTAGTTTAGTTTTTGGAGAATTAGACGAAGAAAATGTTGCAATTTTAGAAGAAAAATTAATAGAAGTTTATGAAGAAAAAGGAATAACATTTGATGATAATTCTTTATATAAAATAAAAGATAGTATAAAAGTTTTTAAAGAGAGTAAAGATATGCCAATTTTAGAGGATTTATATAATTGTTTAGAAAAAGATGAAAAAACTCAATTCTTTAAAAGAAAATTATATCCATTTATATTTGGATCTTTAAAATTTTTAAATAATTATACTAATATTATGCTTGAAAATAAAATTATTGTTGCAGATATATATGAACTTGGAGAAGAGAATCTAAAATATGGAATGTATATTTTTACAGAATTATTTTGGGACAAAATAAAAAGAGATAGAAATAAAAATAAAGCAATTTACCTAGACGAAATTTGGAGGCTTATTGGTGTTACATCAAATAAATTTGTTGCAAGTTTTATATATAAAATATTTAAAACAATTCGTAAATATGGGGGAAGTGCTGTAGCAATAACACAAGACGTTTCAGATCTGTTTAGTTTAGATGAAGGAGCCTATGGAAAAAGTATTTTAAACAATTCCAGCATAAAAACATTTTTTTCACTTGAAGAAGAAAATATATTAGTGCTAGAAAAATATGCAAATATATCTGAAAAAGAAAAAATAGAAATAAAATCTCTTAAAAGAGGAGAATGTTTAATATTTGTGGGAGATAATCATATTTTATCACGAGTAGAATGTTCAGAAGAAGAAAAAGAGGTGATAAGTTAAATGAAAATAATTACTGCTACAGGTATTCCGGAAATTAATGAAAGATTAAAGAAGGAAACAAATTTTGAAGTTATAGGAAAAGATGTTCAATATCAAGAAGGAATTTTAGAAATTTTAGAAGAAAAAAGAGATATAGAAGGAGTGATATTAAGTAATAATTTAATAATTGAAATGGAATTTAATTTATTAATTTCTAGAATATTAGAAATTAATAAAGATATTGAAATAGTAGTATTTTTAAAAGAAAAAGATGATAAAATAGAGATTTTTTTAAATAGTAATGAAATATATAAAATTTATTACTTAGATAATTATGAAATGTTCTTTTTAGGTCTGAAAAATAAAGAAATGTCTAATAAAGATATTAAAAAAAATATAGAAGACTTTAAGAAAATAATATACCAAGAAAGAACTATAGATAGAATTGAAAAAGAACCAATAAACAAAGAAAAAAAAAAAGAAAATTTTTATATAAATAATATAATATCTTTTTCTGGAAGTTATGGCGTAGGAAAAAGTATAACATCAATATTATTCTCAAAATATATGAGTAAAAAAGATAAAGTTCTTTTAATAGATTGTGATTTTATTAATAAAAGTATTAATACTATATTAGGAATTAGCAAACATCCTAAAAATTATGATAAAGACCGTATATTAAGTGCAATTACAAAATATCATAATAATTTTTATGTTTTAAGTTCTTTAGATAATTTTATAAATAATTATGAATTTATAGATTATTCATTTTTTATAAGTTGTTTAGAAGAATTAAAAAATGAATTTGATTTTATAATAATAGATACATCATCTGATCTTACAAGTAAAATTAATAATTTTATTTATTCTTATTCTTCTAAAATCGTTTTTTTAATTGAACCAAATTTGTCAGAGGTAAAAAAGGCAAATACATATTTAGAAAAGATAATTAAAGATTATGAAATTCAAGAAGAAAAAATAAATATTATTTTTAATAAAGCTAATAAGTATAAAATTAATGAAAGAGTATTAAATGAAATATATTCAGAAAAGAGAATAATAGGAGAAATCGATTATAGTGAAAAATATAATTTAATAATAAATAAAAATATTTTTAAAGACAAGGATGATTATGAAAAGATTTTTCAAAAAGTAATAGAAGGAGTGTGAAAATATGGAAAATGGATTAGAAATAAGTAGAGAGATGGAAAATAAATACAGTGTTAATTTATATGAAAATCAAAAAAGTTTTTTAGAAAGTAACCTTGGTAAAACTATTAATTCTGCATTAGATATAGGACTTAAAGCGGCACTACCGAATTTAATAGAAAATCAAGTAATAGATATTAAAAATGTAATTTTAGAGCAAGGTTTTAAAGAAGGAGTAAAACAAATAATTAATTCAGGAATAGAAATGGGAAAAAGCATTACAGGAGTTGTTACAGGAAACTTTGAAAATATTTCACAGGTCCAATTAGCAGTAAAAAATGGAGGAATTTTAGATAGTGTTTCTCAATTATTAGATTTTACCATAAATTTAGCAAAAAGCAAAAATTTAATAAATAATAATATTAGCAAGATATTAAAGCAAAGTAAAAATACTATAATAAATTCAATAAGTAACAAGATTGAAGAAACACTTACGAATCAATTAAAATCAGTAGAAAAATTAGAGAAATATTGCGATAACTGGAAAATCTTTTATGAAAGCAAAGATTTTTCTGGAATGGAAAAATCTTATAAAAATATTGAAAACTATTTAAATAAAGTTATGCCTTTAGAAAATACAATAAATGAAGCGAGAAAAATACAAAATATACATAGCTTAATAAAAAATAATGGAAAAAATTTTGATATATCAAAAGAAGAACTAAGATTAGCTGAAAAGTTAGCTTAAACCAGTTCAATAAAAGAGTAAAGTATAAGATTTGAATATAGAAAAATAGTTGTAAAATTTAATAAAAAATAGGGTAAATTTTTTATAAAAAACCGCTTTTTTTCTTGCTTTTTTGGTCATTTTTATTATATAATGCAAGTGTATAAAAAGGTAAGAAAAGAGGTTGATAAATGGATAGACAAGATGAAAGAATAATCGAAAGAAATATTGAAGCTGAAATGAAAACAGCCTATATTGATTATGCGATGAGTGTTATAGTTTCTCGTGCTTTACCAGATGTTAGAGATGGTTTAAAACCAGTACATAGAAGAATTTTATATTCTATGCATGAAGATGGAATAACATCAGATAAACCATACAGAAAATGTGCTAACACAGTTGGATCTGTTTTAGGAAGATATCATCCACATGGAGATTCTTCTGTATATGATGCAATGGTTAGACTTGCTCAAGATTTCTCAATGAGATATATGTTAATAGATGGCCATGGAAATTTCGGTTCTATAGATGGTGATGGAGCAGCCGCAATGAGGTACACAGAATCTAGAATGTCAAAAATAGCAGAGCAAATGCTAGTAGATATTGAAAAGAATACTGTAAACTTTATGCCAAACTATGATGATAGACTTCAAGAACCAACAGTTTTACCAGCAAAAATACCAGCATTATTAATTAATGGTTCATCTGGTATAGCAGTTGGTATGGCAACAAACATACCACCACATAATTTAACAGAAGTAATAAATGGAGCAATTAAAGTTATAGATAATCCAGATGTTACAAATGAAGAATTGATGGAAGTTGTAAAAGGTCCAGATTTTCCAACAGGTGCTTTAATTATTGGAAAAGAAGGAATAAAAGAAGCTTATACAACAGGTAGAGGAAAGATAACAGTAAGAGCTGAAGCTGAAATAGAAGAAATGTCAGGAAATAAACAAAGAATAATTGTTACATCTCTACCATATCAAGTAAATAAAGCAAATTTAATTATTAAAATAGATCAATTAGTAAAAGAAAGAAAAATTGAAGGAATTTCAGAAGTTAGAGATGAATCTGATAGAACTGAAAGAGTTAGAATTGTTATCGAATTAAAAAGAGATGCAAGACCACAAGTTATTTTAAATCAATTATATAAACATACACAAATGCAAGATACATTTGGTGTTATTATGCTTGCTCTAGTTGATGGAGAACCAAGAATATTAACTTTAAAACAATGTTTAGATGAATACATTAAGCACAGAAAAGAAGTTATATTAAGAAGAACAAAATTTGAGTTAGACAAAGCAGAAGCAAGAGCTCACATATTAGAAGGTTTAATTGTTGCTATAGACAACATTGATGAAGTAATTAGAATTATTCGTGAATCATACGATGATGCTAAAGAAAGATTAATGGAAAGATTTAAATTTTCAGAAGTACAAGCTCAAGCTATCTTAGATATGCAATTAAAGAGACTACAAGGATTACAAAGAGAAAAACTTGAAGAAGAATATCAAGAATTAATGAGATTAATAGCATATTATAAAGAAATTTTAGCTAGTGAAACATTAGTATACGATATTATTAAAACAGAACTTACTGAAATGAAAGACAAATTTGGTGATGAAAGATTAACAAAGATTGCTCCAGCTGAAGGAGAATTTGATGAAGAGGATTTAATAAAAGAAGAGCAAGTTGTTATCACATTAACAAGATATGGATATATAAAAAGATTACCAGTAGATACTTATAGAAGTCAAAAAAGAGGCGGAAAAGGTATTACAGGAATGACAACTAAAGAGGGAGATTTTGTAAAAACAATATTCTCATCATCTTCACATGATACATTACTATTCTTTAGTAATAAAGGAAAAATGTACAGATTACGTGGATTTGAAGTTCCAGAAGCTGGAAGAACAGCAAAAGGAACAGCAATTGTTAATTTACTAAATCTTGAACCAGGAGAAAAAATTTCAGCAGTTATACCAATTCAAAACTTTGCTGAAGGAAAATATTTATTAATGGGTACAAAAAATGGATTAATAAAGAAAACACCATTAAATGAATATGATTCAAATAGAAAAACAGGATTAATGGGAATCACATTAAAAGATGATGATGAATTGATTGATGTTAGATTAACAGATGGGGAAGACAATGTTGTTTTAGTTACTAAAAAAGGTTTAAGTATAACATTTGATGAAAAAGATGTAAGACCAGTAGGAAGAACAGCACAAGGTGTTATTGGAATGAGAATTGACGATAACGATAGTGTTATTGGAATGGAACCAATTATAGTAGGAAGCAATGCAACATTACTTGCTATTACAGAAAATGGATTTGGTAAGAGAACAGAACTTGATGAATATAGAGTACAAAATAGAGGTGGAAGAGGAGTTATAACATATAAAGTTACTCCAAAAACAGGTGAAATTGTAGGAATCAAGATTGTTTCAGGTGTAGAAGATATTATGCTTTCAACAGATACAGGAACATTAATAAGATTAAATACTGGAGAAATAAGTGTTTTAGGAAGAGCAACACAAGGTGTTACTTTAATGAGAACAAACGAAGGTAAAGTAGTTAGTGTTGAAAAAATTGTTGAAGAAGACGAAGAAATTTAAATAAAATAAAAGTAGAGTTCCAAATTTTTGGAACTCTATTTTTTACACAAAAAAAGAGCTTTTATGTGTATATACATAAGCTCTTTTAAAATATTAAATTTCTTTTTTGGCTTTTTTAAATCTTAAATCTTCTCCAAATAATCGATAAAATTTATAATATCCAGTTAGCCTCGAACCAATTCTTGTTGTATATGTATTAAATAATTCGGTAATATTTAAATTAGTTGAAATAATAGTTTTTGTTATTTTATGATTTTGATTTAAAAGCCTAGTATTTATGATAGTAAATAATTCTGTGATTTTTGTATCTGTTAATTTTTCTGTTCCTAAATCGTCAATAATAAGTAAATCAACATCTAAAATATTTTTATATAAATCAAATTTTGAATTTTCTCTATCAAATTTTGCTTCATTAATTTCATCAAACATAACAGGTGCAGTTTGATAAAGAACAGTTTTTCCAGACTTCAAAATTTCATTAGCAATACAATTAATTAAAAAAGTTTTACCAACCCCTGTATTTCCAGTGAATATCAAATTTTTTTCTTCTGGATCTTCAAAATTAGTAATGAAAGATTGAACAGCATCTTTGATTTTTTTTATATTTTCTTTTGGAGATAATTCTGACTTATATTTTTCTATATCAGGTTTATCTGAAAAAATTCTAATATTGAAATTAGAAAAATTTTCTCGTTCTAAATTACCCATATTAGATTTATTATATGCAATATCAAAAATTCTTTGCTTTAAACAAGAGCACAATGTAGTAGTACCATCTTTTTGAATATATCCAGTATCTTTACACAATTTGCACTCAAAATGTGGATTAAGATAATCATTTTCTTTTGAAAGATTTTTAATAAAAGCATTCTTTTCTTTTATTAGACTATTATTTTTCTTTTTTAATTCAGAAAGAATAGAAGCTTGTTCTTTTTTATTAGACATTAAGATAGCCTTTGAAGCTTTTATAGAATTTGAAGATAATTCACGTTCTATTTCAGCAAGTCTTGGATTTACATCAAGTAAATCACGTTTTCTTTTTTCAGCATCTTGTATAGCTTTATTTCTTTTTAATTCATATTCATGTAAAATTTGATTTAATAATGAATTATCCATAGCAATTTCCTTTTTATAAATTTTCGTATAAAGATTCTAAGTTATCAAAAGTACTTTGAGTATATTCATATGCTACTTTTTGAACTTGTTTTGCACGAGAATCTTTTTCTTTTAAAGATTGTAAATATGTATTAACTTCATCAACAGTTCGTAAATCTTTTTTGTGCCAATCAGTAAGCAAAGTATCGATATAATCAAAACGAATTTTATTTTTTGAAGAAGCATTCTTTAAAGCAATATCAATTATATCTATAGAAAAGCCATAGTTTTCAGTCCATTTTGCAATATCTTCTTCTTCATATGTAGTAAGTTTTCTATAAAGATTTAATTTTTTACTTATTTGACTGTTTATATTATTACGCTTTTCTTGTTTTTCAAAATAATCTTCTAAATCATTAAATGTTTTTATATTATTTTTGCTCCATGCTTCTGCTGTTGCTTGAATATAATTTCTATGTAATGCTCTTTTATCAAAAGCATAACTAAAAAGGGCAAGCATAACTTGCTCATCAAAACCATATTTATTAAACCAAAGATCAATGTCATTATACCAAGTTGGGGACATAACACCTTGGAAAAATTGTGAATTAATATTATCAATAGCTTTTGCTCTATATTGATTTTGAGAATTCTTAATAGCATCTTCTGGAGAAGATGTTACTTTTGGAGAATAAAGCTTTGATAATTCTATTTCTTGGATATTAGCTAGAGTATAGCCATCAGTTGTTTTAACTAAGATACCTTTTTCTTCCCAATATTCAATTGAATCTTTGACTGTTGGAAAGTCTAAAGATAATGTTTTTGATAAATCATTTATTTTAATTTCTTTATTATATTTTGATAAAAAAAGCATATAGAAATATACTTTGACAAAATCGCCTTTTGCTTCAGGCAAATATTCTGTGTAAAATACATCTGGTATCTCTGTACTAGAAAATAGAAGAGACTTATCATTTTGTGATAGTTTCATATCAAAACCCCTTTTCAAACCCCTAAAATTTAATTAATTTTCTTTAGTACAGATTTGAAAAGATTATATCATTTAAAAATATGAAATACAAGATAAAATGTTATTTGTGTGAGTAAATTATTATACAATATTTAATTAACTTAACAAATTTTTAATATGATATTATAGAGTATTTATTAAAAGTTATATTTAATATAATTTATGAAAGTATTTTATATTATTTTCTTATACACCTTGGTGTCGCAACTTGCTAATTGTAAATTATAAAATTCTTTTATAATTTACATAGCAACGATAGTTGCTCCAAATCGCACTCACTACGCTCGTTTGATCGCTTACGCGGTGTACTTGAAAATAATATAAAACACTTTTATGAATTTAGATAAAGACATAAAAGTGAAAAATATCTTAAAATATCATATTGAAAATTTGTTAAGTTAATCAGAAAATGGCAAAAATTTACTTTAAAACAACTCGGCATTTTACTAGGGTGTTCAGTTGCTTATTTGTGTGGGTAAATTGTTGTCTTTCTCTAACTAATAGCATATTTTTGGATAATATATTTCCTGAGAGAAGAATTCGAATGTAAACAGAGTGTTTTATTAGTAGGATATTTTTTCAAAAAAGAGGGAATCTCAAACTTGTCTTTTGAGGGCGCTGTTTTTTGAAAAAATAAAATCCTACTATAAAATACGACGGAATACCGAGAATTCGTAATGAAGAAAATATATTATTCAAAAATAATACTACAGTTATATATTGTATAATAAATTACTCACACCAATAATGAAATTTAAGGAACGTCCCTAAATTTATCTTTTATACAGATAAACCTTTTGATTCTTTATAAACTTAACCATATATTTAAACACATTAACAAAACTCTCTTTATTAATTCCAATAATACTAATAAGAAGAACAGGAAGGAATAAAGAGACAAAAACATAAATTTTAATATCAATACTAGAAAATAATAAATTAGTGAAAAAGAAAATTATAAATCCAATAACTGTGTCTATTATAGCTGTACTGTAATCTATAAAACCCAACAATTTTGGTTTGAAGTTATAATTTTTAGGAAAAATAAAATGCATAAAACCTCCTTTCATAAATTAGCTTGATAATGATGAAAAGCCTGCGGAAACAGTTGTTGAGATTCCACCGAACAGTTCTTTAATATAAATATTTGCTCTAGTTAATGCGTAAATGATTCCTATATATAAAAATTTGGAAAGCATAGAGCTAGAAGTAATTTCTATTGAAAAGGATAATAGTAAAATAAAGGAAATTAAAATTTGAACTAATAAAAGTGATAAAAAAGTTTTTATCCAGACTTTAAAAAACCACTCTGAACTATTGGTAATTAAACTTAGAAAAGCAAATGGACTCATTAAAATAAAGATTTGAACCATAATGTATCTAAGAGAATATGTAAATACAAGATTTATCATACCAAAACTAGTGAAGGATTTTATAATTCCATCAAACGAAAAGATATTTAGAGAATTTTCTGATAAATAAAGATTTTTGTTTATATTATCAATAAAGTTTGAAAATGTAATTTGAGTATCAAAAAGATTTTCTCCAATAGAAAAAATGCAGGATGTTATAATATAAATTATATTTATAATTTGTTCACATATCCAAAGGGAAGAATTCATTATTGAAATGAAGATGATAGCTTTAAAAATAAATTGCTTTGGATTATCTATTTGAGAATAGGTTAAGTGAGAAATAAGATAATTTATAGAATAATAAATAATAAATCCAAGAACTAAGCTATTGCAAATTAGCAGAATTCCTTCTGATGCTGAGCTTCCTAAAATGTTTTGAAAAGAATTATTTTTTAGAATGTCAGTATTTATAAAAGTTAGATGATCAAGAGTAGAATAAATTGTATTATCAATAGAGGAAAACATTTGAGAAAATAATTCGTTTATTGATGTTAAAATAATTTCTGTTAAATTAATATTTTCTTCTTCCATAAATTCTCCTTAAATTTTTAAGTTAATAAAGTTTGGAATAGAGATAAGACTAAATCAATACAAAGAATAAATCCATAGGAGAATAAACTTCCTTTTATTAATTTATTTGAAGTACGAATTTTTTCTTCATCTCCAAAACTAAACTTTTTCATAAGCACACCACTTCCAACGGCAACAGCTGCTGCAGGTGTAGAAATTTTTATAATGTAACTTTCAATTTTTTCAAATGCAGAGTTTAAAGTTGTAACTAACTTTGGATCTGCTGCAAATACATTTGTGCTAAATGTTGATAAAAATAAAATAGAAATCATTGATGTATAAAGTATTTTAAATGTTTTATTTTTCATAATTGAAAACTCCTTTCTTTTTTGATGTTATGAAGTTATCTTCTTCATAGTATGGTATCATTTGTAATTCAGTAGGTTTTAAAATTTTCATACCATCAGAAATAAAACCTAGACATTTGAAAGTTTTTAAAGTTTGAGAAAAATAATTGGTATCATATATATAATCATTTTGAGTATATTTATTATAACTTTCTGATAAATTAGAATCTCGTGACATTAGTGTGTTTGTTACGAAATTTAATTTTGTTTCTTTTGCGTTTTCAGAAATAGTTGTAGAAATCTTTTCTTTTTCTTCTTTTCCAATTTGCTTTTGAGCTTCTTCTATAGTGAAAATATCGTCTGTTCTAAACCAAAGTTTATTTATCATATTTTGAAGAATTACTTTTGCAGAAACTTCATCTTTTAAAGCATTTTTTATTGATGAATAACTTTGAGTTGCAACAATATTAATACATTTAGCTTCTCTACATTGTGCAAAAAAATCGCTATCTGTAGTTGTTACATATTCATGAAATTCATCAGATATAAATGCACTTTTTCTTATAGTACTGGCTTTTCCAAGGCGTGACATAACTTCAGTTTGAAAATCGAGTTTTAAGTATGCAGCAATTATTTTTGAGAGATTTTTGTATTCTGAAATATTCATGTTTAATACTACTATTTTTCCTGTATTTAATACATTTTCAAAACCATAAAAATTAAGTTCGTTTTTGGAACAACAAAATACTTTAGACACATTATAATCAGAAACAAAGATACTAGTAATTCTGCTTATTTCTGATTTTAGAATAGATATAGTTCTAGCATCTAATGAAAAAAATTCTTTTTCGAAAAAGTCTATGCAAGTTAATAAATTATAAACATCTGTATCATCAAATTTTCCTTGTCTAAATAAGATTTTTAGAACTTCTAATTTTTCTTGGTAGTATTCAGGAAACATTAGCAATTTATGAATTTCTGCAAAAGTTACGTATCCATTATTATATAGTCTGCAAAATTTTATACATTCAGCTAAAATTTGTTCACTCTTATCAAGCCAAAAAGATTCTGAATTATTTGGACTAAAAAGGGACAAAATTGTTTTTAAACGATTTGCTAAAACTATCGGTTTTAGATTTTGCTTATCTAACGGATTATATTTAAAATTACCAGATAAATCTATTGTGATAATGTCACTTAGTCGATTGCTAATATTAGCATATTCTAATACTTTTTTTAAATAATTTCCTTTTACATCTAAAATAAGCATAGCAAGTTTTTCACCAGGGAGAGTTGAGTTATAGCTAATAAGTTGCTTTGTAAACGGATACATTGCAGAAGATGTTTTTCCAGTTCCAATTGTTCCAGTAATTAATATGCTTTGATATAATCCTTTTTCAGAAATGTAAATTGGAGTGTTATTTGAAAAACCAACAAATAAAGATAATTCTGAATTAGCTTTAGGTAATAGAAAATGTTTAGAGTGATTTGTTTTGGGGGATTTTAAATAACAGAAATTAAAAATTTTATTAAATAAAATGAAATAAGAAATAGAATAAGATAAAAAATAAATTTTTTTTAATAAAATCCATGTCTCTGGATATACTGAAACTATATCAAATGGATGAATTGCATAAGGAAAAATAAGACTTTTAGCAGTAAAAATTGGGCTAAAAATGTAAAATATGAAAAATATCGCAAGTGGGAAAAAAAGACATGTAAGTAAAATTCTTATTAATAATTTTTTCAAATTAAGCCCTTTTGTTTAATTGATTTTTCTTAAACTGTAATTTGTAACCTTGCAGATTTTGCAAGAAAAAGATTTCTAGTAGTGAATAAAAAAAGTAAATGATTATAAATATATTTATACCAAAACTTATGAAAAAGAGGTTTGTAAGGATATCCATAAAATCACCCCTTTTTGGTAAATTTGAAACATAATACAACATTTTTTGGAGTTTGTCTATACTTTTTTTAAAAATTATGTTAAAATAACTTCGATATAAACAAGAATAATTATTTTTACCTTTTACCACAATTTTAAGTTGTGAATAAAAAGTAGAGAATGAAAGGAGAGAAAAATGATAGATAAAAATATGAAAATAGGGGAATTACTTGAACAATTTCCTGAAAAAGCAGATATATTATTAGAAGCAGGAATGCACTGCCTAGGATGCCCTGCATCACAAGCAGAAACATTAGAAGAAGCTTGTTCAGTTCATGGTATAGATGTTGAAGAATTAGTTCAAGAATTAAATAAATAATAAGGGGGCACAATCAATATTATATTGATTGTGTTTTTTTAAAAAAATAATGTACTTTTAAATTAAATTAATATATAATATTGAAAGTAGAAAAAACATATAAAAATTAACATTTTAAGGGAGAAATTGATGAACTTATTAGAAGGATTAAACGATAAACAATATGAAGCAGTTGTTAACACAGAGGGACCATGCTTAGTTATTGCTGGTGCAGGAAGTGGAAAAACAAAAGTATTAACACATAAGATAGCATACTTAATGGGAGAAAAGGATGTTAAACCTTGGGACATTTTAGCTATAACTTTTACAAATAAAGCTGCAAATGAAATGAAATCAAGGGTTGAAAATTTAGTTGGTGATGTAGCAAGAGATATGTGGATTGGTACATTTCACTCTATTTGTGTAAGAATTTTAAGAAAACAAATAGATAGAATTGGTTTTGATACATCTTTTGTTATTTTTGATACATCAGACCAAAAAACATTAATAAAACAAATTATTAAAAGTCAAAACTTAGACGATAAAATATATTCAGATAAATCAGTTTTATACGAAATTTCTAACGCTAAAAATGAAATGCTAGAGCCAGATCAATATATGGCAAAATATAAAAATGATTTTAGAAAAGAAAAAATTGGTGAAATTTATGAATTATATCAAAAAAGATTAAAAGAAAATAATGCAATAGATTTTGATGATATAATTAATTTTACTATTAAAATTTTATTAGATAATCCAGATTTACTAGAATATTATTCAAATAGATTTAAATATGTTTTAGTAGACGAATATCAAGATACAAACAAAGCTCAATTTACTTTAGTAACATTACTAGCATCAAAATATGGAAATATTACTGTTGTTGGTGATAATGATCAAGGAATTTATTCTTTTAGAGGGGCAGATATTACAAATATTTTAAACTTTGAAAAGGATTTTCCAGGAACAAGAATAATAAAGCTTGAGCAAAATTATAGATGTACACAAAGTATATTAAATGCAGCTAATGAAGTTATTAGAAATAATGAAACTAAATATGAAAAGAAATTATGGACTGATAATGAAAGAGGGGCATTACCTAAAGTATATAGAGGAGATAACGAATACGAAGAGGCAAACTATATCGTAAGACAAATAAATACTTTAAAAATGGAAGAATATTACAAGTATTCAGATTTTGCTGTTCTTTATAGAATGAACTCTCAATCACGTAGCATAGAAGATATTTTAAGAAGAGAAAATATACCATACAAAATTGTTGGTGGTCTAAAATTCTATGAAAGAAAAGAAATTAAAGATATCATAGCTTATTTAAGATTAATACATAATACATCAGATAATTTAAGTTTAAACAGAATCATAAATGAACCTAAAAGAGGGGTTGGAAAAACAAGTTTAGATAATATAGAATTAGTAGCGGCTGATAGCGGAGTATCAATGTATGAAGTTATTAAAAGAGCTGATGAATTTGGATTAAATAGAGTTTTTTCAAATACTAGAGAATTCATAAATGTTATAGAAGATTTAAAAAGTAGAAAAGATGATTTAAAACTTTCAGATTTAATAAAAGAAACATTAAATAAAACAGGATATACAAGAGCATTAGAACTAGAAAACACTGTTGAAGCAGAAACAAGAATTCAAAACTTGGACGAGTTTTTAACTGTTGCAATAGAATTTGAAGATGAATCAGCAGATCCAACATTAAGTGAATTTTTAGAGGGAATTACTTTAAGTTCAGATTTAGATGGAATGGAAGACGCAGAAGAATCAGTAACATTAATGACATTACATAGTGCAAAAGGGCTTGAATTTCCAGTTGTATTTTTAGTTGGAATGGAAGAAGGAATTTTTCCTGGATATAAATCAATTGGAGAGCCAAAGGAACTTGAAGAAGAAAGAAGGCTTTGCTATGTTGGAATAACAAGAGCAAAGGAAAATCTTTTCTTAACTTGTGCAAGACAAAGAACAATTTTTGGTTCTACAAGTTGTAATTCAGTTTCTAGATTTATAAAAGAAATACCAGCTAATATGTTAGATGGTTATGAACAAATAGAAGAAAGAAGAAATACATATAATGAATCTGAAGATAGAGAATGGACTTATGGAAATTCTAGATCAAGTGGATATGGAAGTTTTTACGAAAGTCCAGTTTCAACTTACAGAGATATTGAAAGAAGTGGCTCTAGACAAGCAAACACAACTTTCCAATTTAGAAGTGCAGACAGCTTTCTTCAAAGTCTTAATAAGAAGCAAACTTCATCAGAAGTTGATTTGTCTAGATACAAATCAGGAGTAAAAGTATATCATAAGAAATTTGGCGAAGGTGTTATAAATTCTGTAGAAGCAGAAGGAGAAGACTTAAAAGTAGATATTAACTTCGAAAAGGCAGGACATAAAAGATTAATGGCAAAATTTGCAGGTTTAGAAATTATTGAATAGAAAGAAAATGTAGTATGGAATATCAAGAAATTATAACTGCATATAAAAATAATAGTTTAGCTGATTCTGAATTTTTAGAAAAAATAGAAAAAGCTAAGCTTTTAAAAGGTCGCCCTCGTTACAGAGCAATAGATTTGGTAGACAATAGTTTAACTTTAACTAGTGAAATTACATATCTACTTACAATGCCTGAAAATAAATATAAAGCAGATAAATTTCTTGAGAATCTAGAAATTGTCTTATATAACTACTTTTCAAGATTAATAGATTCTATAAAAGAATGCAAAGCTTGGAATGTAATGGGAATAATTCCGAAAGGATGGTCAAAACCAGAATTTGAGGAATTAAATACTGAAAATAAAATTAAGGTACTTTATAATATTAATCAAAAATATTACAAATTTTTAGAATATCAAAAGATTGCAGATATAAGAGATTTATTAAATATAGAAAATTTATCAGAAACAGAAATAAAAAGATTACATTTTTTAATTTCTATGTTTGATAATTTCAAAAATGAAAGAATAAAATCAGAGTTCTTTTGTTTTGATAAAAGTTTTTTAATGGCTTTAATAAATTTTAAAAAAGGAAGACAATTAAGAATTGAAGAATATATGGAAACAAGAAAACCTTCAATTCAAGAAGATTATAAAAAATATTCAGTATATTTTACAACAAAAGATTTTAGAGATATAATCGAAAATTTAACATTAACAAGTAAAACTTTAAAAATATCTTTAACTAAAACTATAATAGCGTTTTATGAATTATCAGAATCAGAAGTTGAGAGCGCACATCTTGAAAGTGATTTTGAAGCATTAAAGTGTTTAGAAAAAAAATATACTAAGATGAATAGGTTAAGGAGTAATATGATTGATGAAAAAAAGGAAAAGAAAGAAAGAGTAGTTCCTATTGTTTTTACTTGGTTTGAAAGAGAAGATGTTACACTTGCAAGAAGAATAACAACTAAAAAATTAATGGAATTTTTTGAGCAAATCAAAAAGCTACAATTAGCAATGGGAGTAAGAATGAGTTTGTTTTTAATTACAAATACAAATAAAGAAGTGACTTTAAAAAGACTGGAAGAATTAAAGAAAAAATCATCAGCTTCACGGACTATCTAAATTGGTTGAAGGAGCATATGGTGGATATAGTACATTTAGAATAGATAAAGAAGGAACTGTAACAGAGATTGCAAAAATGTCTGATGCAAATAGAGATAAAATAATGAAATTGCTAGAAAAAGGAGAAAAACAGTCATTATCTAGAAAAATAATTGTAGAAGAAGAAACAAATTATTTAAGATATCAAGTTGCAGATAAAAAAAGTAAAATGATTACACATGATTATTTAGATAGATATGTTAATCAGATTTTGCAAGATGAGAAAATAAAGAAACAACCATTAAAATTTTTACCATATATAGAAAAAAATTGTTCAGGAATAGATATTGTTCTAGAATCCCAACTAAAAGGAATAGAACATCTTTCAGAATATTATGAATCAAAATATAATATATCTGGTAATATTTTAGAAGTTGATTTAACAACAATAACAGACTTTATTAATGAAGTTAAAGATTCAGTATAAAACAAAAAATAGGGGGCAATAGCCCTCATTTTTTTTAAATAAAAAAGAGAGTGCCGACGGTCTATCCCTTGTCAGCACTCTGTAGCCGGTGTTCATGCGCTCACCTCTATGCGGTAGACAATCCCACAATTCTGCAGAATTGCACCTGCCTTTCTGTTGATTTCTTCCAGTTCGGTTGTATTGGTAAGATCATCACCAAAATTCTCCATTTCCTCTAACCGCAGTTCTAAATCATACAGCGCCTTAGCAGATGCAAGATATTGTCTTCTTCCGCAAGAAGAGCATTCTTTAAAAGCATCCATTTTGCTGTAGATTTCTTTGAGAAGTCCTTCCATAATGTACACTCCTTCCATCTCTTCTAATAAACATTTTGCTACAATTGCTATTATAACATATTTTTAAATTTATGTAAACATTAGCGTTTTTATTTTTTTATTATTTGAAAAAGTGCAATACAATTAAAAGTTTGACGTATTTAGTCTAAAAATGTTATAATTTTATTATAAGCACTTAAAAATGGAGGCTACAGCCAATGGCTATAAATAAAGCAAGAATAGCTGGAATTTTAAAAAGATTTAATAATAATATAGATAAAGAATATATGCTAAATACATCAGAACAAAATTTAAATAATTTATTAAGTTTTTTTAGAGAGTTAGTTCCAGATTGGAAAAAGAAATATAATAAATTTAATAAAAGAATAAACACATCAGAAGAAAGAGGTTTTGATGAACTGTTAGGTGCGCAATTACCAGCTAAACGATATACTATAGATGATTTAAAAGTTACACCAGATAATAGCGAAGGCAAGAATTCAAGAGAACTTTTAATTGATGATATAATGCAAAGAGGCAGAATAATACATTTATCTAATAAAATAGCTCATGAATTTGAACATATATTTAGAGCAACATTAAAAGAATATATAAGAGTTAATGAAATAAGAATACCTAACAACAGAGGAAATTTTAAAAATGTTTTGGCTCTAATGAGAAAAGCATATAGTCCAACATTAGATGAAGATAAGAAAGACGTTGCAAAACAAGAGTTAAAAAGATTTGGATTTAGAGATAAAGATTTTGAAGAGGGTAAGAATTTAGATGAATGTAATTTTAAAGAGCTTATTCTTGGATTTAGTAATGCAATGAAAATAAAAGATATGGAAATCGAAAATGTTCATTTGTTAGCAAGGGAAAATAAGGTAAAAGAAATTTCATATGGTTATAAAGAAGATGGAACAGGAAGAAATGGGAGCTTATTTGTAATGGATGTTTCAAATTTCGGACAATTTTCTGTACATGTTAAAAGTATAGATTTAATAGAACAATTAAAAACTTCACCATATCAAATGCCAATATATAGCATTGAAACAGATATGCTTGTTGATTATCAATCTGAACAAGCAAAAGAATTTTATAATAATGCTATAGCAAATCAGGAATTTGATGATAAATTAGGAATAAATGAAAGAACAATAGATAAAGATAGGGAAAGACGAAGGCTTGTAGAACATATAAAACAACTAGATATGCCTAAAGGCAGAAAACACGAATTAGGTGTTAGATATGGTTTAACAAGAAAACAGTTAAAAAGAATCGAAGCTGAAGGAGAAGATAGATAATGAAAAGTGTAATGATAAAAAATATAAGTAAGATATCTTTTCTAAATGGTAAAATTGAAACTATAGACAATTTAATAAGTAGCGGAGGTTATAAAGATGCATATAAAGCAGCAGCGGCACTAGTTGAACTAGTAAATGTTGTGCTTTTGGAAAAAGTATATAATGAAAAAGTTGAAAGTTCTAATATAATTAATTTAATTAAAATATTAGAAAGTAAAGAAAAAGATATTTCGGGTATTCTTACAGAAATAAATGGAGAATATAATCTTATAAATTATGAAAAAGTAAAGAGAAGAGACGTAGAATTTCTTATAGGATACTTAGATGATATTGTAGGAATTATTATAGAAAAACATGGAAATATATTTTAAAAACAAAGACATAAACCTTAGAAACATTTCTAAGGTTTATTTTTTTATAAAATCCTGAAGTGCATTTCAAATGTGATGCACGCAAAACGCATCACTACATTCTTTGTATCCGAATGAATACAAAACAATTTTGGCAAATCCCGTAATACTACTGTAACATACTTTGCAAAGTTCTTGATTTATACTCAAAATAAAGAACATGAGTACAAAAGAAAGGAAAAGGTAGTATGTCAATATTTGCTGTAATGCTTGAGGCTGTACACACACACACACACACACACACACACACAGTATTAATTTAATAGCCAAAAAAATAAAAAATAAAATAATTGCTATTTTGCTAATTATTTCTATTGTTTTGTCTGCATTTCAAAATACAGCAATTGCGATGGAAGAAATACAGGAAAACGAGATTGGTATGGTTCCAATACAGGAAAATGGTATTAGTGTAGCAGCAGAAGGAGTATCAGAGAGGGCATCCAATGTTTATGTTGATGCTACTAAAAAACCAAGTGAATTTTCAGGCACGAGTATAAATGGAGGAACTACAGAGACTTCTAATGGATCTTTTGAAATGGATGTAGGAGAGCAGAATTCATTAGAGATAAATAATACATATTCTAAATATTGTTCTTATTGTAGAAGAGAAGTTTTATTATATAATGCTACATATTATATTGATATTTCCATTACAGATAATGGCAATAGGCTTAAAATTGGCGATTGTTATGGAGATGGAATATATGGAGTAGTAGAATTTACAACAATAAAACCAGGAATTGGAACGGTATCATTTAATTATTATTGTAATTATGTAGTTCCATCTAACCAAGGATACTGTCAATGTGGTAGATATCTTAGCTTTCCACAAGATTATCAATGGTATAGATATAATGATTTGTTTAATGCTACAATTTATGCATATTATTCTCTAAATTATAACGCAAACGAAGAAAATGTAACAAACATGCCTTCTACAACAACAAATAAATTTGCAAGTACAAGTGCTAATTTAAGTGTCACATCAGTAGTGCCACAAAAACAAGGATATACATTTTTAGGATGGGCTGATACACCTGATGCAGAAGAAGCGCAATATACTAGTGGAGATAGTATTCCTTTAAATTGGTCAGATGGATTAGGAAGTTCGAAAACGCCTGTGAGTAAAGAACTTTATGCAGTATGGAAGCCAAATGCTACTTATGTAGAAGATAAAGATTTAATAATTAGAAAAGAATTTGTTGGAGTTCAAAATTATGATGCAATTCCTAAAGAACTTTCTTTAGAATATGAGGTTACAAATTCATTATCAGCTTATGCTAATAATGGAACTCTATCATTAGAAAATGAGAATCTTCAAATCATAGAAAGTGGAGAAAATCCTATATTAGAATGGACTATACCAGTTCCAAATTATATAGTGCAAGATGGTGTAACAGAAAAAACACAGCTAACTTTAAAAGAAGTAGGCTCAGAAATTAACGGGTATAAAAATACAATATCAAGTACGGATGAAGCTATAATAGAAAATGATACTATATTATTTGAAGTTGAATCAACATTTACAGAAGGAAGCAGAAGCATAACAAATACTTATGAAAAAAGAAATGATTTAGAATATACAATAAACTATATTGAAAAAGAAACTGGAAACATATTAGAATCTATAAAAGTTCCAGAACAAGTATTTCAAAATACTATAATATCCAGCGAAGTAGTAGAAATAAAAGAATTTGAAGGATATCTTTTTGATAGCATAGATCCTGAAAGCATAACAATATCAAGCAATAGTGATGAAAATGTCATAAATATATACTATATAAAAAATACAAAAAGTATTACTGTAGTAGAGATATGGAATGGTGGTGCAGAGGAATCATCAAAAGTATATTTAAAACAAGTTTCAAATGATAGTCAACTTGAAGAAAAAACATTAACACCAGAAATGGGTTGGACTCATACATGGGATAACTTAAAAAGACTTGATGATGCTGGAAATGAAATAAAATACACAGTAGATGGAGAAAATGTGGAAGGATATTATTGTGAGAAAACGGAAGATTTTGAAAATAATATCATAACATTAACTTATAATAAATATGGAACAATACAAATAACAAAAGTAGATAGAGCAAACTCAGATATATTGCTTCAAAATGCAAAATTTAAATTAGAAAAAGTAATACAAAACGAAGAGACTGGAACATGGGATGTAGTGGAAAATGATGAGGAATTTACTATTTTAGATGGAACAACAGATAAAGATGGAAACTTAGTTTTTGATACTTTAAAATATGGATTTTATAAACTAACAGAACTAGAAGCACCTAAAAATTATATTATAGGAAGTCAAAAATTAGATATTATAGAAGTTAATGGTGAAAAAGAAGATTTATTAAATGTACAAATTGTAGTATCAAATATCAAACAATATGAATTACCAGTTACTGGTGGAGTGGGAGAGCTTAAAGGAAGAAGTGATTTATTAATTGGAAGTATTTTTGTTATAGTATTTTTTACTAAAAAAGCAGTGGTCCCAAAACGTAGAAAAAAGAGTAGATTTTAAGAAATCTACTCTTTTGATATATTATAAAATATCTTTTAAAATTCTTGCCATTTGAACACCACTTGCAGATGCCATAATTAATCCACGAGTAAGCCCTCCGCCATCTCCAATAGAATATAAGCCACTTACACTTGTTTCGAAATTATTGTCTATTGTAATTTGATTTGAATAGAATTTAATTTCAGCAGCATATAAAAGATTATCAGGATGAGCAAATCCAGGAATAACTTTATCTAAGGCTTTAATAAATTCTAATATATCTACCATTGTTCTATATCCAATTGCATAAGTGATATCACCAGCAACAGCAGTTTTTAATGTTGGAACAACACTATTATTTTCTAAGTCTTTTTCCCAAGTACGTTTTCCTTCTAAAATATCTCCAAGTCTTTGGACTAAAACATTACCTTTTCCAAGTTGATTTGCATTTTCAGCAATATTGATACCATATTTAATAGGTTCTTTAAATGGATCATTAAAATGATGAGATGCAAGTATAGCTAAATTTGTATTAGTACTTTTTCTATCTTTATAAGAATGTCCATTTACTAAAGTTAAGTTATTATCATAAACTTCATTTGCAACAAATCCACTAGGGTTTTGGCAGAATGTTCTAACTTTATCTTTATAAGGAGCAAGTCTTGCAACAAATTTTCCTTCATAAAGATATTCATTTATGTCTTTCATAACACTATCTGGAAGTTCATATCTAACACCAACATCAACAACACCAGCGCGATTCTTAATAGAATGGTCTTCACACATTTTTGCAAGCCATTCAGCACCTTTTCTACCAACACCAATAACAACTTTATTTGCATATAAAGATATTTCTTCATCATCTTCTTTGTGGTTTGAAGGTTCAATTATTACACCAGAAATTTTATTGTTTTCTACAATTAAATCTTTAACATTAGTTTCAAACATGATTTCAACATTGTGTGCTAATATATAATCTTGAATCTTTTTATATAATTCGTGACTTTTTTCTGTACCTAAATGTCTAATTGGGCAATTTGCTAAAGTTATGTTATTTTCTTTAGCCTTATCTGATATTTTCTTAATTTCATCTAAATGGTCTAATCCTTGAAGTTTTGGATCAGCACCAAATTTTAAATATATTTCATCTGTATAGAACATTAGCTCTTTAGTTTTCTCAACACCAAGATATTGGTCTAAAATTCCACCAACTTCAATAGAATCGCTATCTTTATTTGGAAGAGTTAATTTTCCATCTGAGAAAGCTCCTGCTCCTGAAAAACCACTGGTAATATTGCAATAAGGTTTGCATTTTATACATTTTCCTACTTTTTCTACAGGACAAGATCTTTTATCTACAGACTTTCCTTGCTCTATAAGTAATATTTTTTTATCTTTTGCTATGCCAAGCTCTATAAGTTCATAAGCAGTAAAAACACCACTAGGACCAGCTCCGACAATAATTAAATCATAATTTTTATTCAAAGTTAATCACCTCACGAGCTACATTATATAACGAATTATTAATAAAGAAAAGAATTGTTTTTTTGTAAATAATAGTGTATAATAATTAGTAAGAAATGAAATTTAAGAAAGCACCTTAAGTTTCATTTTTTTTTAGTAATTTTTTGAAAAATAAAAAACATATCTATAAAGCGTGTAGCTAAATAGATATGTCTTTTTTTATGTATAAATTTTATTTACTTATTTTTCGTCTGGTGTTGGTCCTTCAGCTTTTTTCATTTCTGCTTCATAACCTTTGTACCATTCTGCAAATTTAGGGTCTTTAGGTGAAAGTGTTGGTTTTACAAGTGCAACATTAGCTTTACCTGTTTTAGCAATAAAAGGTGTTATTGTAGCAGATGCTTCTCCTAGATAAAGAAGTTCCATCATAATACCTTTATTGGATGTCCAATTAGTACCATTATATTTTAAAATAGAATCCTCTACTGAAAATTGTTTTTTCCCTTGATGTATTGCTTGTAATTGACCAAATAAAAATCTTATTGTTTCATCATTTGCTCGTAATTGTTTTATGTTAAAGCAAACAGGTTGATGATCTTCGGCATATCCTCCATCACGGCCAAATATAACTGAATTATAATCTTCACCAGGTTTTGGTGAATTATTAGTAGTTAAGCATCTTTTAAATATTGCTTGTACATTCATCTCATTTAAATCTAATGGTTGAAATTCTGGTTTATCATTTTTTTTATATTTATCTCTTAATCCCATAAAATACTCCTTTCCAAACTATTTATATAATAACACACTTTACATAAAAAAGCAATAAAAAAGAAACATAAATGTTAATATATGGTAATTGTAAAATAATTTGCTTAGAAATAAAATACAATTGTTATATTAGATAAAAAGGAGAGAAAAGCTGATGTCTTCTGATACAATAGTAAATACTTTATTTGAAATAGCACAAACTGAAACTAACGAAGTTATATATTTTAATGATTTTTGTAAAGAATTAAGAGACAATTTTAATGAATTAACAAATGATGAATATGACGAGGCATTAGTAGTTATAAATCAACAAGTAAAAAATGGAAATAAACTATTAGAACCAACTTCTGGCACAATTTCAGTTTCTTCACAAATAATTAAGAGTGCTAAAAATACAGTTGAATATACAAAGCAAATGAAAGAACGAAGTGTATTGGAAAATAGAGAAAAATTGAAAACATCAGATATTATTATCACAGGCATAGTTATAAACGAGATGTTAAATAATTATGATAAGTTATCTGCTGAAGAGAAAGAAATATTTATAAATAATTTAAATAAAGTAGACATAGAAAAAATGGGCTCAGCATTAAGAAACATAGCTAAAGACTGGAATGATATTCCAGATAAAACAGAAGATACAATATTTGCTTCTAAAGTAATAGAAGGTTTTTCAGATTTGTTTGATGCATATACAACTGGAGATAAAAAGGCAATAGAAGATTACTATAAAAAGAATCCAGCTTTTTATAAAAAAATACAAGATATAAGGGCTAAAAATCCAAATATTTCAGATAGTGAAGCTGCTCGTGAAGTAGTAAGTCATGCAACCCAAGTTTTTAACAAGTACTTATCACAAATTCGTGAAGAAATAAAAGATCCTGAAGAATATAAGAAAATAAAAGAAGAATATGAAGAATATAAAAAAATATTTCAAGAAGAGTACGAAAAGGCAGTAAAAGAATTTCAACAAAAAGAAAAAGGTACTGAAAAGACAGTAGAAGGAGTCCAGCAGAAAAAAAAGGCAGTAGAAGAAGCTGATAAAGCAATCGAATTTTTAGATGAGCAAAAAATTGGAAATCAAGAAGAATTGATTTCAGATGATACATTAAATGAAGAAATTTCTCAGCTTCCAATTGCATTTTCTCAATATGGATTTGAAGCAGATAAAATAAAAAATGCAATGGAACAATACAAAAAATATTTTGAAAATTTAGAATATGATGATTTACAATTTTTATCAGAACAAACTGATAAGGATTTGTCTAATATACTGAAAGAAGAATTTCAAGAAATGGAAGTTGATGATAGAGTTGGGCAAATTTTAGAGATAATGTCTAATATAAATTATCATGGTGAAATTAGTAATATTTTAACCAATCCTGAAAAAAGAAAGAGTTTTTTGCAGAGATTTGAGAATACTATTGGTATGAATTTTGAAAAAATACAAGCAGATATAGAATCTCAAAAAGATACTGAACTAATAAAAGATTCAGAACTTGCTGAACTTTTTAAACAAGCAAGTGTAGAGCTTCAAGTTGCTCCATTTGAACCAGCAAGAGAAGGTCTAGAAAGCGAATTCTTTAATATGCCAACTGATGAAGCAGACAAGTCTGCAGTTCCAAGTACAGAAGTAGATGGGATATATATATATAATGGTGTTTTAATGGAAGTCGATAAGGAATTTACTCAAATAGCAACAGATGCGCAGGAAAGAGGAGAAGATTTAGAAAAAGCTATATTAGAATATTATGAAAAACAGCAACAAGAAAAAGCAGAACAAGAAAGAGCATCAGAAGAAAAAGAAGAACATGTAGAACCAGAAATTATAGTAGTAGATGAAAGAGGAGAGCAAGCTCAAGAACAGGAAGCTGCTATGCAAGATGAGTTTTTTAGAGCGGATGAAGAAACAGGAGAAGAAATTCAAGCAAGTGATGGACAAGATAAAAATGTAGTAGTAATAAAAAAAGGCAAGGAAGGAACTATACAAGTATTCAGACCAAGTTCTTTTTTGAAGGTAGTAAAACAGTCAGAAATAACATTTGATAAAGTAAAAGATGTACAAAATGAACTTGCTAGAATTGTTGAACAAGAAAGAGAAAACGGCGAAAAACCAGGTGCCTCAAAAGGAAATGGAAATCAATCTAGTAAAGATGATTCATGGGAATATTAGAAAAACAACGCTATACTTAGGGAATTAGTAAAATTAGCACTAAATCCTTAAAGAATAGCGTTTTTCTTATGTGTCATTTTGATTAAATTTTAGTAATTTTGTTGAAGTTTGCAATCTTTATATATAAAATGAACTTATAGTATAAAAAGGGGAGGTAGATTCATGAATAATGAAATAGAAGATGAAAAAAATTTGCGCAATGATTCTGCCCCATTAAATGATTATGAAATAGAAGTTGAAGAACCTGAAAGAAAGGGATTTTTTGCAAGAATTATTGATAGAATAAAATCTGGCAATAATACAAAACTTTTAGATTCTGGAAATAAAGATACCTTTCAAAGAACAAATAGAAGTATTTCTTCAATGTGGACTGTTGCAAGTTTAAGAAGAGTTTTAATGGAAAAATTGGAAACACTAAATAAGTCATTATTTAGATCAACAGAAGTAGTTGATCAAAGTAATATAACTACACATGTAATTGGAAGAGATGAGCAAAAGAAAGATGATTTGTCTCAAACTTCTGAAAGAACAGACTTTAAGCCGGTTATTCCAATTTCAAGATCAGCAGCAGTAAAATCAACTAGAATTATTCCTCAACCTGTAAAAACAAGTATAATTAATAATGCAAAAACAGCTAAAGATGTAAGAGAAGAAATTACTAAACCTAAAGGCATTAAAACAGAAGTGGTTGAAGTTAGTGATGAGTTTGATTTAGAAAATGATTCACTAGGAATAGGAGATTTAACTGCAGGGGATATTATAAATAATTCTTCTAAAAATGTTGATCAACCAGCTTCAACAATAGATGTTGGAGAAATTAATGTTGGTACTCAAAAACCAAAAGAAGTTGAACGTAATGATGATGACGATAGAGATTTATAAAAACTAATGAATATTTGAAAGGACTAAAGCAAAATGGCAGTACAAGTTAAGCCAGACCAAGCTTATGCATATGCTGAATTACTTGAAATTTTAAGCTGTATGGAAAAAGAGTATACAAGCAAAATTCCTAAAAAGCTTATCATGATATTTAAAGAACATGCATCAAGTAATTATGAAAAACATATAGATGCTACAAAACCGCTGGAAGAACAAAAAATTTCTCAAAAAACAGCGGCTTTAATTGGTATGCTTACACTTCAGTACTGGTGTGAATCTAATGAACAAAAACAAGAATTAATAAATATATTTAAAGAAAACGAAAGAGTATACCAAGAAAAATTAAGAAAGAAATATAATCCAGATAATATCTTTAATAATAATACTAAAACAGAAGAAAATATGGTTCCAGATCTTGATGAAAGACTTGGAGAGATTGATGAAATTGATAGAATTTCAGAAGAGGAAAGAATTAAAACAGAAGAAATGCTTAAAGCTCAAGCACAAGAAATTGAGTATAGACATAAACTTGAAAATGCTAGTGAGCAGAAGCCCCAAGCTCTTATGGATTACAACGGATTTTCTTGGTACAAAAAATTATTTACTAAAATTAAAGTTACTATTTTTAATTTATTTAAAAATTTTAAAAAATCAGCATAAATAACCTCCATAATTTTCACTTGAAAAACATGCAAATGTAATGTATAATAAGATAGTTGAAAATTTTTAGGAGGTTTTTATAATGCTTTTATCAAATGGAGTTACTTTAAGATTCGGAAAAAGAGTTCTTTTTGAAGATGTAACAATAAAATTTACTAAAGGAAATTGCTATGGTTTAATTGGTGCTAATGGTGCCGGAAAATCAACATTTTTAAAAATTCTATCTGGAGAAATAGAGCCTAATAAAGGTGAAGTTGTTTTAGACAAAGGTGAAAGAATGTCTATGTTAAAACAAGATCACTATGCATTTGAAGGCTATACAGTTATAGATACTGTTATGATGGGAAATAGCGAACTTTATAAAATTATGAAAGAAAAGGACGCAATATATAGTAAACCAGATTTTTCAGAAGAAGATGGAATGAAAGCAGCAAAACTTGAAGAAAGATTTGCAGAACTTGATGGATGGAATGCAGAATCTGATGCAGCTAAACTTTTAAATGATTTAGGAATAGATGTTGATGTTCATTATAAATATATGAGCGAAATCGAAGCAAAAGATAAAGTTAAAGTTCTTTTAGCTCAAGCATTATTTGGAAATCCAGATGTCCTTTTATTAGATGAGCCTACAAACGACTTAGATATAAAAACAATCAACTGGCTTCAAGACTTCTTAATTGATTTTGAAAATACTGTAATTGTTGTATCTCACGATAGATACTTCTTAAATAAAGTTTGTACACATATTGCAGACGTAGATTTTGGAAAAATTAAAGTATATCCAGGTAACTATGATTTCTGGTATGAATCTAGTCAGCTTGCTTTAAAACAAATGAGAGAGGCTAATAAAAAGAAAGAAGAAAGAATTAAAGAATTACAAGAATTCATTGCTAGATTTAGTGCAAATGCTTCAAAATCAAAACAAGCAACATCAAGAAAGAAATCTCTTGAAAAAATTGAATTAGATGAAATTAAACCATCAAATAGAAAATATCCATATATAGATTTCAAACCAGATAGAGAACAAGGAAAAGAAATTTTAGAAATCAAAAATATTTCTAAAACAATAAATGGTGAAAAAATATTAGATAACATTAGTTTTACAGTAAAAAGAGAAGATAAAATTGCTCTTCTTTCAGACAATGAAATTGCTAAAACTGTTTTATTCCAAATAATTGCTGGTGAACTTGAACCAGATGAAGGTGAACTTGTATGGGGAACAACAATTTCAAAAGATTATTTCCCAAAAGATAATAACTATATGTTTGATTCAGATTTAACTATAACAGATTGGCTACGCCAATATTCAAAAGATCCAGATGAAACATATGTTAGAAGCTTCTTAGGAAGAATGTTATTCTCAGGAGAGGAAGCACTTAAAAAAGTAAATGTCCTATCAGGAGGAGAAAAGGTTAGATGTGTTCTTTCAAAATTAATGCTTTCAGGTGCAAACTTCTTAATTTTTGATGAACCAACAAACCACTTAGATATGGAATCAATTACAGCATTAAATGATGGAATGCAAAAATATAAAGGTATAATGATGTTTACATCACACGACCACCAATTAACACAAACTGTTGCAAACAAAATTATAGATATAACAAATAATCAAGTAGTTGTTAGAGAATGTACTTATGATGAGTACTTAGAAGAACAAGAAAATAAATAAAATAATAAAATGTAACACTTAAGAGAAATAAAAAATAAAGTAGTATATGTACCAAAAGTTATATATTACTTTATTTTTTTGGCAAATTTTGAAAAAAATAAAAATTCTATAAATTACAAAAAATGCTCAATTGCCTTGTCCGTAAAGAACATAGAAAATTTGTTATAAAAAAGTAAATTGACATATAAGCTTTATAATATAAAATATAATTAATATAAAATCATTATACTTAGGAAAGGTAGATTAATAAGAAAGGTAGATTATTATGTTGAAACGAAAAATACCAAAGATAGTAATAGCTTTCACATGTATTATTGCATTATTAACACAATATGCAAGTACAATTGTTGTGGCAGCAATGTCACATACAGATAGAACAGCTAAACTAGTAATTAGTCCTCTACATGAAGGTGGAGAAGAATCTAGTGGAACGCTTTCAGATGAAGGAAAAGCAATATATGATGAAGATTCATATGTATATTTCATTGGAAACACTAGAGTATATAAAATATCAAAGGAAGGAAGCCCATTTGAAGATGCGCTATATTGCTTAGATGCAAGCAAATCATTCCCATCATTATCATCAACTACATATACAAATGTTGGTGAATTAAATGAAAATGATAAGTACAATACAAACAGCTTAAAATGGTTAATGAACAATGTATACTTAAATAAACAAGAGCCAGAAAAGAAAGATGTATTTTTACAAAAAGCATTTAATGGAAGTGAGTTTGATGTAGATACTGTTAAAGCAATTTTAACTGATGATGATATTGATGTTATCCAACAATATGCAATTTGGCATTTTACCAATAATGATGATCCAAAGTATAACAATTATGGAGCAATAAGAGTAATAAGTGCTGGAAGTCTTGGTACTGGAGGAATTGTTGATGTAAATGATTCAATTTCACTTAGTGATATTGATAAAGAAAAATATGGCGAACGTCCAGATATGGCAAAACATTTATACAATTACCTAGTAAATTCTGCACAAAATGCATCTGGAACAGAAAACAATGTTTATCCAACAATAAAAAATAATACAGAAACAAAAACAGTTATACAAAACGGATTTTATGTTGCAGGGCCATTTGAAATTACAGCAGGGAACGTAGAATATGATGTAAAAATAGTAGATCAAGATAACAAAGAACTTAAGGGATATAATGTTTTACTAGCAAATGGAAGTATTGCAACTCAACCTTTGAATAAAATTAATACACCTTTCTATATTCAATTACCAACAACAGCAGAAACAACAAGTATGAAATTAAAACTTTCATATAATAAATATGAAACAAAAGCTACTGTATGGGAGCCAGAAGATAATGCAAGACAACCAGTAGTATTAATAAATAGAGTAAAAGAAGAAGTAAATCAAGAACAACCAGTTACTGTTGTAAAAAAAGGAACATACAATCTTGAAATCGTAAAACAAGATAAAGATTCAAAAGAAAGACTTGCAAATGCTAAATTTAATGTTCAAATTGGAAGTGGAGAAATAAAAGAATATACAACAGATGCTTCTGGAATTTTAACAATTCCTCAAATCACAATAACAGAAGTTGGAACAGACAAAATTAAAATTACAGAAACTGAAGCACCAGATAAATATACAAAAACAGAAGGAACATTAGAACTAGAGGTAATTAAAGCAGAAGTTGAAAATGAACTAGTAGCAACAGAGTTAAGAACTTCACATGCAGTAGAAGGTATGTCTGCAATATTAAATAATAAAAAAGTAACAGTAACAGTTGATAATACAAAAATACAAATAACAGGAAAATATGAAATAGAATTACTAAAACAAGATAAAGATAGCAAAGAAAAACTAAGTGGAGCTGAATTTAGTATACAAGTTGGATCAAATTCTGCAAAAACATATACAACTGATAGTGAAGGTAAAATAACAATACCAAATATTGAGATAACAGAAGCAGGAACAGAAACAATCAAAATCAAAGAAACAAAAGCACCAACAGGATATAAACAAAATGGCGGAACATTAGAATTAACAGCAACAACAGTTGAAGAAACTGGAAAATATGTTTTAAGCAAATTAGAAACAAAAAGTGGAATTACAAACGCATCAGTAAGTTTAGCATCAAATGAAAAAATTTCAATCGTAGTAGATAATGAAAAAGAAGAAATACCAGAAGAACCAACTACATATAAATTAAAAGTTATCAAAAGAGATAAATCATACAATGTAAACTTAGAAGGTGCTGATTTCAGCATACAAATAGGAAATAAAGAACCAGTAATATATAGAACAGATGCAAATGGAGAAATAGAAATTCCAGAAATCGAACTTAAAGGTGTTGGAACAGACAAAATAATACTTCAAGAGATCAATCCTCCATACGGATACAAAGCTGATGGTGGAGTTATAGAATTAACAATCAAAAAAGAATTAGTAGATGGAAAATTGAAAATAACAAAACTTGATTCAGAAAGAACATCAGCAGATGTTGAAGATGCTTATATAGAAGATCAAACAGTTGTAGTAAAAGTTTGTAACGAAAAAGTTCCTTATGAAAAACCAGATGATGAACAACCAAAAGGAAAATATGAAATTGAAATAGTAAAAGTTGATAAGAACGGTAAAAAAATAAAATTTCCAGCAAACTTTGATGTTAATGGAAAAGTAGTAACAACTAATGATGGTGTTGCAAAAGTTGCAGAAGTAGAAATAACAAAAGAAAATTTAGAACAAGCAGATAAATATGAAATTAAAGAAACAAAAGCACCAGATGGATATTCAAGATTTGATGGAACTGTAGAAGTAGAAGTACTTAAAAAATTATCAGATGATGAAGGAAGCTATAAAGCAACTAATGTACATATGATAGTTAGAGATTCAGAAGGAAATCAACTACATAGAGGTGACAAAGTAACTATAGCAACACAAAACGGTGTAACAACAATAACAATAACAATTGTAAATTACGAAAAAGTAGATTTAGCTTTAAGAAAATTTATAACATCAGTAAGCCAAACAGAAAACTTTGAAAATGCTACTACTCTTGATAGAGAGCCAAAAGTAGATTTAGAAGATTTAGATAGTGGAAAATCAACAACAGCAAAATATAATCATTCAAAAGAAGCTGTAGTGGTTAAAAAAGGAAATTATATTTTATATACATTAAGAGTTTATAACGAAGGAAAAGTAGATGCTATGGCATCACAAGTTGTTGATTACTTACCAAAAGGATTAGAATTTGTAGCAAGTGCAACACAAAATAGCATATGGAATTATGATGAAGCTACAAGAAAATTAACAACAAACGATAAATACGAAGCAAAATTATTAGAAGCACATGAAAAAGGAAAAGAATTAAAATATCAAGATTTACAAGTAGTATGTAAAGTAAAAGAAGATATTGAAGAGGATACAAACATTGTAAATATAGCAGAAATAGCAGAAGCAAAATACAAAGATGGAACTATAGTAGAAGATATAGATTCAAAAGTAAATAATGTTAAATATCCAAGCAATCCATCAAATTATAATGGTGGAAATGATTCAGATAAAAAGGATGAATACATCCCAGGACAAGAAGATGATGACGATTTTGAAAGAATTTTTGTAAAATCAATTAAAGGATATTATGATTTAGAAATAGTAAAAGTAGACAACAAGGGTAATATCATAAAAGAATCAAGTGCAAAATTTGATATCAATGGAAGTGAAAAAGAAACAACAGACGGTGTTGTAAGAATAGAGAACATTGAAATTAATAAACACAATGCTGAAACACCAGATACATATACAATAAAAGAAACAAGTGCACCAAAAGACTATACAAAATTTGATTTACCAATAAGAATTGATGTAAGTAAAAAACTTTCAGAAGATAAAGAAAAATATGAATTAGATAGCGTATCAATGAAAATTGTAAAAGATGAGCTTGTTGATAGCAAAGATTTCGAAGTTGTAACAGAAAATGGAAAAACAAAAATTGTAGTAAAAGTAGTTAACTATCCAAAGGTAGATTTATCATTAAAAAAATTCATAACAGCAGTAAGCAAAGATACAACATTTGAAAAGAGTGAATATCAAGAAGATAGAGAACCAAAAGTTGATATAAAAGACTTAGATGAAGGAAAATCAACAACAGCTAAATATGAACACAGCAAAACAACAGTAGTTGTTGAAAAAGGAGACTACATCTTATATACAATAAGAGTTTACAATGAAGGAAAAGTAAATGCTTATCCAACTGAAGTTACAGATTACTTACCAGAAGGTTTAGAATTTGTAGCAGATGCGAAAGAAAACAGAATATGGGATTATGATTCAGACACAAGAGAATTAACAACAAATGATAAATATGAAGCAGAATTATTAAAAGCACATGAAGAAGGAAAAGAATTGGATTATCAAGATTTACAAGTAGTATGTAGAGTTAGCGATAATGTTAAAGAAGATACTGATATTGTAAATATAGCAGAAATAACAAAAATAAAACATGAAGATGGAACACCAGCAGAAGATAAAGATTCAACACCAGATAATGTAAAACCAGATGATTATGAACCAGATACAGAAGATGATGATGATTATGAAAAAGTATTAATCAAATCTATCAAAGGTGAATATAACTTAAAAGTTATAAAAGTTGATAAAAATGGCAAAGTAATTAGTGATGTAATTACAAAATTTAAAATAAATGATGAAGAAAAAGAAACTAAAGACGGAGCTATCGAAATATCAGAAGTTGAAATAAACAAGGATAATGTAGACAAAAAGGATACTTATGAAATTACTGAAACAGAAGCACCAAAAGGATATAAGAAAACAGATGTAAGTTTAAAATTAGAAGTTTCTAAGAAACTTGCTCAAGATGAAAAATCTTATGTATTAGATAAAGCAGAATTTGTAGTTACTAAACCAGAAGATAAGAAAGACGAGAAAAAAGAAGACAAGAAGGAAGATAACAAAACTGAAGATAAAAAAGAAGAAGACAAAAAGGATGACAACACAGACAAGGAGAACAACGAAGAAAGAGTAGCTGAAATTAAAGATGTTGCTTCAGTAACAGTAAAAGATGGAACAATTGAAGTTAAGGTTATAAATGAAAAAGAGGAAGAACCTAAAAAACCAGATGAGCCAAAGAAACCTGAAGAACCAAAACAACCTCAACAACCTGCTCCAGAGCAACCAAAACAACCAGACACACCAAAACAAGAAACACCAAAAGTAACAACACCTTCAACAGGTGATATGCTTCCAGTAGTTGCTTTAGGAACAATTGCAATTGTTGCATTAGCTAACATTGTTCAAAAAGTTGTTTCAAGAAAAAGAAATAAAGAATAGAGTGTTTGACAGAAAGCATATTTTGTGCTATTATGAATATACTAATTAAGAACATCATTGTTTTTAATAAATGTGTTTGTCGCCGCCTCTTTGGCGAGGTATAAATGAGAGAGTGAATAAATGTGTTTGTCGCTGCCTCTTTAGCGAAGTATAAATGAGAGAGTGAATAGATTTTAGTGGGGCTTACCGTAAAGGTAAGCCTTTACTTATATAAGGAGAAAATATGCAAATAGATGTTGGTTACTTTTATTTTATAAAAGATGAATATTTTGACATTATAAAAGATTCAGAACTAATGAAAAATAAAGAAAATGGAATCAAGAGACCTTGTTATTATTGTTTTAAAAGTAAAGAAAATGATAGAATTATATGGTTTGTTCCAGTAAGTACTAAAGTTGACAAATATAAAAGAATATATGAAAACAAAATTCAAAAACAAATTAAGTTAGGTAAAACACCATCAATAGATACTATAGTTTTTGGATATGTTGCAAATACATATAGTACATTTTTAATACAAAACATGTTTCCAGTAACAGAAAAATATATAAAGAGTCAATACATAAAAAATAAAGTTGCAATAACATTATCAAACAGTTTACAGAATGAAATAATAAGTAAAGCAAATAAGGTGTTAAATTTATATAATCATGGCATGAAAAATATTATTTTTCCAGATATTAATAATATATTAAAACAGTTAGAAAATGAAATTTAGGGATGGAGGAAAATTTTCATTTCAAAACTATTAAAAATGCATATTAAATAATTATGAAAATTCCATCCTTTCTTACAACAGCATAGCGAACGTGATGCACACACTAGCACGACTTAAACATATTTACACCGTAAGGCTTTTTCCTAATTTTAACAATTTCTGTAATGTTTCAGTTACATATTTTGCAAATTTCTTGACTTATACTAAAAATAACTAATATAGATTAATAAGAAAGGAAAGTTGCAGATGATGGTAACGCCTGTAAGCCTTGGCGCTGTACACACACACACACACACACACACACACACACACACACACGGTATTAGTTTAATAGAAGAAAAAAGGGTAGATAACATCTACTCTAAAAATGCTGTAAATAGACTTTTATTTAGCAAACAAAAACAAAATCTAGGATTGTTTGTTAAGTAAAGGTCTATTTTTGTTGTGTTTAAAGCTACACAAAAACTAGTAAAAATACAGAAGAATGGAAGGAAGAGATTAAAATGAAGGGAAAAGTTAAACTAAACAAAAAGCAAATAGCAATAGGATTAATTATTTTTACAATATTAATTGCACTAATTTCATCAATCCTATTTATTAATTATAAAAAACGAAATAGCTATATAGGAGAAATTGCTAGATCTATGGCATATCCTCAAGTACAAGAAGGTGAGGAAAAGATAGAAGGCACAGAGTCTATAACTTTTGATGCTTTCTTTTTAAGAGATTTGGATGGAGATGGATACGCAGAAAAATTAAGGGGAAGTGCTAGAAGTATAGGAGGAGAAGACACTATTTATATGGAACTAAATGTTCTTTCAGAAGGTCATTTAGAAGATGGAATCATCGAAATAAATAGCGATAACTTCTATTTTCAAACAGCATTACCAAGAGATAATGAGATAAAAGAAAACGCTATAGGAAGTAATATAAAGCAAATAAAATTAAATACAATAAATAATGGTACACAAAAAATGATAACAGGTATGATGCGTTCAGGAGACTATGCTCAAGGAAGTACAAAAACAGCTGCAATAGGAAATGATATAAACAAATATAGTAAAATAAATTCAATTACATTAAGAGGAACACAAGTTGAAACTGTAATAGATAGAGACGGAAATAAAACTGAAAAAAGAATACCAATAGAAAAAACAGTAAGTTTTAATGTGGATTGGCATGGAACTACAAAGTCAGAAATACCTAATATTTTAGCTAATAAACAAAATTTAACCCAATCACAAAAATTAGAAACAGCAATAGATGAAGAAAATAATGAATTTAAAACAGAGTTTAATATTGGTATTCAAGAGACAAAGAGTGATTTAATTTTGAGTAAAGCACATATAGAAACTGAAGTACCAGAATTAAGCGGTTATGCACCAATTAAAGTAGAGGTAGTAGGAACAAATGTAACTTATACATATGATAGTGAAACAAGAAAATTAGTAGCAGAAAAAGAAGCAGTGTTAAATGAAAATGGAGTAATTAAATCTCAAGCATATGATGGAACATATGGTACTGCAAGATATAATAAATTTAAAGTAATAATTACTTATCCATTAGAAGCATACCAAAAGCTTGGAGAAAGTGATGTATTCCAAGAAATGTTAGTTAATGGATATTATGAAGGATTTAATAATGCAAATGAAGAATTTGTAAATCCTTATAAATCAAATGTATCAACAGGAAACTTTACCCTACATATAAGCAATCCTCCACAAGGAACAGCAGCAAGATTTGATATATATGTAGGAAAATTAATATATAGTCCAACAAGAAGATATGTTGTATCTAAAGAAAATATGTTAAAAATATATAATGAGATTTCAGATACAAGTGTAAATGATACATATATTGTTAACTGGAGTGCATCAACTGGGGAAACAGGGAATAGCACGGGATTATTATTGCAAGAAAATGGATCAGTAGATGGACAAATAGTAGATGAATTCATAAAAAGAGATGGCAGTTCAATTAGTATGGAAAGCATCACTAGTAATATAGGAATATATTTTGCAAATCCAAGAAGTATGTTAGGTGATGATGGATGGATAAAGGTTTTTGATGTTGAAACGGATGAATTATTAGAAACATTTAATAAAGATAATTGGAGCAAATATACATCTTCAAAACCTTATAAATATGAAAGACCTGTAAAACATATTAGAATTGAAACTAGTAGCACAAATATTAATGCAAGTTTAAATATATACAATATAAAAAGCTTAGATACAGAATATGTAACAGAAAACTTTACAAGAGAGGAATTTGATGAACTTACACAAATAAAATCTACACTTAATGGATATTTAGGTGGAACTTATATAAATACAAGTATAGCCAGAGCTACTTATGAAGCTCCATATGCAAAAACAGATATGCAGATAAGCCAAAGTACATTATCAACACAAGAAACAAAAGAAAATATGCAAATAACTATAAAAGCAGAAGGAGACGAAGCTTCTAACCAGGTTATGTGGTTAAATGGAGTTTTTCTATTAAAATTACCTAAAGAAATTTTAAATCTAGAGATAAATAGTGTACTATCATCTGACGAAAAAGTAAAAATAATAAGCTATGAATATTATGAGGAAAGTGGAGATAAATTTGTAAAAATAAATACAGAAAATAGTAAACCAACAAAATTTGATATAGTTATAGATTGCAATATGACTCCAGATCCTAGAATGGCAACCAAAACTGATTCAATTATTTTATATTCATATAATGAAAATGCTTCAGATTATTGGTCATCTGATAAAGATATTTATGATATAAATGGTAATTTAAATGTTGAAGAGAAGATAGGAAAAATATCTAAAAATATTAGTTTTGTATCACCAAACTTAATATTAACAAATGAAACAGTAACAGACTATGATACCAAAGGAAGTGTAGTAATATCACCACAAATAGCTATATTATCAAAAGAACAAAGAACTGCAAATATAAATATAGAAATAAAAAATAACTATTTAGGTCCAACAAGTGATGTAATTATTTTAGGTAGAGTTCCTTTTGATAATAACAAATATGTAATTAGCGGAAAAGAAATGGGATCTAACTTTACTGTTAGCATGCAAAATGAAATATCTATGACAGAAGCATTAATTGATAAAGCAAAAGTGTACTATAGTGAGAATGGAGATGCTACAAAAGATTTATCTGATAGCAATAATGGATGGACTCAAACACCAAGTGACTTTAGTAAAGTTAAAAGTTATTTAATAGATTTAACAAGCCATGTATTTGAAAGAAATGAAACAGCACAATTTAGTTATACAATTAGAATACCAGAGGGACTAAGTTATAATCAAATATCATATAGTCATCATGCTATGTATTTTTCATTAAATACACCAGAAGGAAAATATAGAACACAATTAGAACCAGATAAAATTGGTTTAATGATAGGAAAAGAGTATAATTTAGAAGTTATAAAATATCAAACAGGAACATCTAAATTAGTAGGTGGAGCAACATATAGCATAATAGAAGATGGACAAGAAGAAGGAAAAACAAGAGTAACATGTGTAGATGGAAAATTAGTTTTAAACAATTTATATGTAGATAGAACATATGTTATTAAGGAAATAAAGAGTCCAGCTAGTTATGAATTAAGTTCTGGAGAAATAAAATTTAAAACAAGTGAAGAAAATGGAGAGCTTAAAGCTACTGTAATTGATGGAAATGCAAGAGGAATTCGTGCACTACAGCCAGATGAAGAAAATGGATACAGAGTACAAGTTGATGTAGAAGATGAAGTAAAACCAAGTATAAAAATAATTAAAACAGAAAAAGGCTCAGATGCAAAACTTAGAGGAATACGCTTTAAAATAACAGGGGAAGGTTTACCAGAAAATGGTAAAATTTTAACAACAAATTTAGAGGGAGAAGTAAATTTAAGTGGATTACATATTGGAACACAATATATTTTAGAAGAAGTAAAAGCTAATGGATATTATTTAGAAAATCCTATTAAATTTATGATATCAAATACTTTGGGAATATATTCAGTAAGTATTATAGATGGTGAAGTAAAAAATAAAGAAGTAGTAGAAATAGACAATATACCTACAGGAATTTTAGAGATAGAAAATACAAAGATACCACTATATAATTTACAGATAAACAAGGTAATAAAAGGAGAATCTAATCCTCTTGCAGGTGCAAAATTCAGACTATTTAAAGGAACAGAAAAAATAGATGATTTTGTAACAGATGAAAATGGAATTATAACAATAAATAATCTATATCAATATGATTCTACAAGAGATTTAGATCAAACATATACATTAAAAGAAATATTTGCACCAGAAGGATTTTCAGCAGTAAAAGATATAACATTTAGAGTTGAAAATCTAGATAGCACATTGACAATGGAAGTTTTTGAAGGAAATATAAAAGATCAAACAGCAAATGAAAATACACTTGTTGTAACAATAGAGGATAGTCCATCATTTAAATTGATTAAAAAAGATGGAGAAACAGGAGAAGTTTTACCTGGAACAAAATTTGCAATATATAATGTAGATGATGGAACAGAACAATTAGCGTTAGATAGTAAAAACAATATCTTAGGAACAAAAGAAATAATAGATGGAAAAGAATACTATACTTTAACAACAAACGAAAATGGTGAAATCTCAGCAAACTTAAGAGAAGGTTTATATAAAGCAGTAGAAGTGAAGGCAAGTAGTGATAAATATGAACTTACTAACAATGCATATTACTTTGGAATAGGTGCAACAAGAGAAGCACTTCAAGAGATACAATATGATTTATATGACCAAATAGGTGGAACAGGTAATGATACTATAAAATGTATGGATAAGACATTAGATGGTGGAATGATTGTAGGTGGTCATTTTGAAAATACTATTATATTGAAGAATGGAGATAAAGTAATTTCTAATGGAAGCCAAGATGTTATTATAATAAAGTATGATAAAGAAGGAGAAATAGAATGGTATAAACAAATTGGTGGAACTGCTCAAGATTGTCTAGGATCTATGATTGTAACAAAAGACGGAGGATTAGCGGTAGGATTTGGAGCTGCAGGTAGTTTTACTTTAGAAAATGGTGATAAAATTACTAATGGTGCAGATAATCTTATATTAATGAAATATGATAAAGACGGAAATATACAATGGTATAATAGAATACATTGTACTAGTACACCAAGATATGATCTTAATATTAATGCAATGTGTGAAACTATTAACGAAGAAATAGTAATAGGTATTAGATTTTGGTTTGGGCTTGGATTAGGTCCAAGTAGTGGAGTTGGTAATGATACTTGCATAGCAAAATATAGTAAAGATGGAAAATTACAATGGTATAAGCATCAAGCCAATGAAAATGCAAATAATAACAATATTTATTCTATGATAGGAACAAGTGATGGTGGAATAGTATATACAAAGGCTTGTGAACAAAAAGAATTTATCGATAGTGATATAATAGAAGTATCAAATGGTGGTACAGATGGATATATAGTAAAACTTAGTAGTGAAGGTAATGTGGAATGGTATAAAAAAATAGGCGGAACTGGTGATGATGGTATTTATACTGTTATAGAAACAGAAGATAAAAAAATAATTGCAGGAGGAAATTTTAAAAATTCAATTATATTGGAAAACGGAGAAACAATAACATCAAGAGGAGATGGTGATTCAATACTATTAATATATAGTTCAGATGGTAAATTTGAATCATATAAGCAAATTGGAGGAATAAAAGGTGATGAAATTAAAACAATTTCCAGAACAAAAGATGGAGGAATAATTGTAGGAGGATTATTTAGAGATAGATTAATGCCAGAAATGCCAGAAATATATACTAATAATCAGGATGGATATATATTAAAATATGATAAAGATAAAAAACTAGAATGGGGACAACAAATAAGTGGAAATACTAATGAAATAGTAAATTCATTAGTTGAACTAGATAATGGAGAGATATTAGCTTTAACAGAATTTAACAATAATATTAATTTAAGTACTGGCAAAAGTATAACAACTAAAGGTGGAAGTGATGCAGCAATACTAAAATTAAATTGGAAGGAAGTTCCAGATGTAGTAACAAAAAAAGTAACTACAATAGGAAGTTCTGCTGAAGATTTAATTGAAGCTATAACAGCAACAAGTGATGGTGGAACTGTTATAGGAATAAAAGCAGAAGATATTATTATACTAGAAAACGGATATACAACAAAATCAAAAAATAGTTTATTAGTTGTAAAATATAATTCAAATGGAGAAATAGAGTGGATAGATGAAAGTAATCGTTCAGGAAGAAATGGATATATATATGCAATATGTGAAACTGTTGATAAAGGAATTGTAGTAGGTATAAGTACTTTTGGTGAAATGCAACTTAGCAATGGTGAAATTTTAAAACCACGTTATTTAAGTACTGCTCTTATAAAATATAGTGAAAATGGAAATTTAGAATGGTATAAATATGATAAAAACTCTTTTTCACTTCCAAATGTTATATATTCTATAGAAGCAACAAATGATGGTGGATTTATATGTGTAAAAACATCTGATGGAGAAGTACAAATTGGTGAAGAAATAATAACTACTCAAAATGATGACGGAATAATTGAAAAATATGATAAAAATGGTAATTTAGAGTGGTATAAAAAAATAGGCGGAGAAAATGATAAAAGAATCCAAAGTATAATAGAAACTAAAGATGGTGGATTTTTAACGGCAGTTTGTTTTGAAGGAGAAATTACGCTAGAGAATGGAAAAACGCTTAAATGTAATGGAACTAAAGATATTTTATTATTAAAATATAGTAAAGAAGGAAAATTAGAAAAGTATAAACAAATAGAGGAATATGCATTTAGAATAATAGGCATAGTAGAAACTCAAACTGGAGGATTAATTCTTGGTGCAAATAATGGAATTATAGGAGTAGATAGCAATTGGAATATTGAATGGAATGCATCTCCAATTAAAGATATAAAAGCATTAAAAGAAACATCTGATGGAAAAATTCTTGTATCTGGAATATCAGATAACAAAGGAATAATTGCTAAATGTAATTCAAATGGCGATTTAGAATGGAAAAAAGAAATTGGCAAATCTATAAATGATGTTATAGAAAGAAATGACAAAACAATAGTTGCTGTAGGTGAATTCCAAAATTCAATAACATTAGAAAATGGAGAACAAATAACTTCAAAAGGAAGTACAGATGGATTAATAGTAAACTTACAAGAAAAAATGGGTATACCAGATGTACAAGAAATTGTTGTGGAAAATACAAGAAAAGAATTCAAAATTACAACAGCAGTAAATCAAATTGATGGAGTAAAAGGAGGAAAAATTTCAGGAGAAAATGCTAATCCATATGAAATTGTAAAATATGGAGATAGCAATACTAAAGAAATAATATTAACGCCAGATGTAAGTTACGAAATAATAAACATTACAATAAATGGCGAAGAACATCAATTTACAGCAAATGAAGATGGAACATATAGTATGCCAACATTTGAAAATATAACAGAAAATAAACACATTGTTGTTACATATAGTTTAAAACAAAATAAAATTATTATAAACAAAATAGATGGTTATACAAAAGAAAGTTTAACAGGAGCTGAATTTAGATTAGATCAAATAGAAGAAAGAACTAATCCAAAAGATGTAATAGGAAATCTTACAGATAATAGTAACGATTTTTGCGATACTGAAATATCTGAAGGAATTGGTGAGCTAACTAATAACGGAGAATACTATTTCGTAAAAAATGCAGAAGGAAAGATAGTACCAACAAATAGTAAAACTTGGCAAACCGCAAATGTTGAAGGAGCAACCGAAGGTATTCATAATTCAACAGCACATTCATATATACCAATAGACTTAACAGGAAAAACAGGAAAATATTTTGCGAGGGTAAATGCTACTGCTTCTAGTCAATATTCAGCAGATTGGGGATATGCTACTATAACAGAAACTACAACAGCACCAGAATATAATAATACAAATGGAAGATTTATGTATACAGATGGAAGTCGTGCAGCAACAGATTTTACATCGCAAGCATTAGAAGGTGGAAAAATGTATTATTTGCATTTAGGATATTACAAAAATGCAAATACTGATGGGAATACAGACCAAATTATTATAAACAGTATAAAATTATATTCAGGAACAACATATAATTTCACAGAAGAAAATGGAGAATATAAGTCTATAAATCAAGGAAAAGCAAATACAACATCAAATTCATATATTCCAATAGACTTAAGCGAGTATACTGGAAAATACAATCTACATTTAAAAGCAAAGGTATCAAGTGCTAATGGTGATTATGGATATGTAACAATAAATCAGGCAGAAACAGCTCCAGCTTATAATAATACTTCTGGAAGATTAGTATATATAAATGGAAATTCAGGAGATGTTACAAATTACAAAGAGTATACAACAGTACTACAAGGAGGAAACAAATATTATTTACATTTAGGATATTACAAAAATGGAAGTGGAGATGCAGGTGAAGATGTATTTTCAGTAAAAGATATAGAAATTACATTAAATGATTCTGAACTATATCATGTAAATGTAGAAACAAACAGCGAAGGACAAGCAATTACTCAAATACCATTTGGAAAATATGTTTTAACAGAAATAAGAACTCCAGAAGGTTATGAAGAGCAAAAAGGTCAAGTTATATTAGAATTTAGACCAGATGGAACAAGAAATGTAATAGAAAATACAGAAGAAGTAAAAGATGAAAATGGAAATAGTATAAAAGCTCCAAAAGTAACTGTAAATGAAAATGGAGAATTTGTAGTAGAAAATATATCAACTGCTAAAGTTATTGTAGAACATTATATAAAAGGAACAGAAGAAAAACTTGCAGAAGATGTAATTATTGAAGGAAAACAAGGAGATACATATACTACAGTACCACTTTTAGATCTAGAAAAATATGAACTAGAAAAAGACAGTAATGGAGAATTTATTCTTCCAGAAAATGCATCAGGAATATTTACTCAAGAAGATATCATAGTAAAATATTACTATGTAGAAAAACAAATACCATTAACAGTACATCATTATATAGAAAATACAACAAATAATGTACCTTTAGAAAATGGAAGCTTTGCAGAAGATGAAAGATATTTTGGAGATAATGGAACAAATTATATAACAAATCCAATTTCAAATGATGTGTTATCAAGAGAATATGAATTAGTTGAACTTCCAAATAATAAAGATGGAGTTTATAGTGGAGAAGAAGTAATAGTAACATATTACTATAAAAAAGTAGAAAGAAATATAGTAATTCAAAAAAGCGAATTGATTAAGGAAATAAATGAAGAAACAGGAGAAGAAATAGAAAATGAATTACTACTTTCAGGAGCAAAATTCAAAATAGAAAAAGATGGAATGCAAGATGATACAGAATATACAACAAGTGCTAATGGTAAAATAAATGTTACATTAGAAGTTGGTAGATATATAGTAACAGAAACACAGGCACCAGAGGGTTATAAATTACCATCAAATCCAACAACAATTGTAGATGTATCAAGAGATACAGAAAATGGAACTGTTGTTAAAATATTAAATCAAAAATTGAAAGAAACAGTTGTAATTGTAAAACATTATCTAATAGATAGAGATGGAAATAAAACAACAATAGAAATCTCAGATAGTGAAATAATAAGAGGAAAAGAAGGAGAAAGCTATAAAGCAAATCCAGTTACAAATATTAATAAATACGAGTTATCTGAGTCGCCAAGCAATGAGTCTGGAGTATTTACAGAAGAAAATCAAGAAGTAATATACTATTATGTAGAAAAGAAAACTACTTTAACAGTACACCACTATATAGAAGGAACAACAACTAAGATAACATTGAAAGATGGAACAATAGCAGAAGATGAGGAAAGAATAGTATATGTTGAGGAAAATTATGAAACAAGTCAGATTGAAAATGACAGATTACCAGATGATTATGAATTAGTTGAAATTCCAAACAATGCAACTGGAATAGTTACAAATACTCCAATAACTGTTACATACTATTATAAAAAAGTACAAAGAAACTTAAATATTTTAAAATATGATGAAGATGGAACTACTCCATTACAAGGTGTTGCATTTACAGTAAATAATGCTGATGAAAGTAAAATTAAACAAATAAGAACAGAGCCAATTCAAAATAATGGATCATACTATTTTACAGAAGAAAATGGAAAATATATTTCAAATAACAAAGGAAAAAGAAATACAACTGCAAATAGCTATATAAAAATTGATTTAACAGATGTAGAAAGAGCAACCATAGTTGTAAATGCTGAGGTATCAAGCTATAATGCTTTATTTGCTGATTATGGATATGCCACTATTACAGAAACGACTTCTGCTCCAGCTCATGATAATACTTCAGGAAGATTTATACATATAGCTGGAAAGGTAAGTGCTAAAGATTATACAACAGAGTTACAAGGGGGAAAAGTATATTACTTACATTTTGGATATAATAAACCTCGTACAGGAATTAATGGTAATAATGATATATTCACAATAAATAGTGTAAAAATAGATGGAAGAGACTACTTAGATTATACAAAAACAATCTCTACTGAATATATAACAGATGCAAATGGGAAAATAACTTTGCCTTTAGAGTATGGAGAATACAATATAACTGAAGTAAGAACAGTTGAAGGATTCAAACTACCAGAAAATCCAACACAAAAAATATCTATAACAAAAGATATTGAAGAGGAGAATATAAACTTAGAAATCATAAATGAAAGAATTAAAGGAAAAGTTTTAGTACATCATTATATTATGAATTTTGATGGAAGCTTAACAACAAGACCTGTTCAAATAAAAGATGGAGATGTAGTAAAAGAGGCACAAACAGAAGAATTAGAAGGAAATTTAAATGAAAGCTATACAACAAAACCATTAGAAAATCTTTTAGAAGGTTGGAAGCATGTAAAAACCGAAGGAGAGGTAACAGGAACATATAAAGGCGATACAACAATTGAAGTTACATATTATTATCAAGAACAAATAGATGTTAGTGAAACAATAGACATAGATGTAACAAAAATTTGGAGAGATAATGAAATTCAATCATTAAGAAGACCAAATACAATAAAATTTGTGGTAACTCCATATGAAGAACAAGCAGAAGAAGGAGTAGTTGCTAATGAAATTCTTATATCTGAAGATACAAATTTAAAAAATATTGAAGAGTCTCAAATTGAAGATAGTCAGGAAGATGTTGATATACAAAAAGAAATTGCTGATGCTTTAGTTCCTGAATCAACTAATAATGAAGAATCAGATATATCAAATAAAGCGCAAGAAGTTCTAAAAGAAAGTAATGAAAATGAATTAATCAATACTGTAAAAGAAGATTTAACAATAACAGAAGAAAATAAGGTAAGTGATAACATAATTGAAACAAAAGAAAATGAAGAAAATCAAAATAAGGATAGTGAAAACAGTATATCAGAAGAAACTGTAATTGATGAAAACATACAAGAATCAGAAGTAATTGAAGAAAAAATAATCACAGAAGAGGAAATAACCACAGAAACAAATACAATGAATTTAAGTGGTGAAGAATTAAATTATTATGTTTTTGAATTTCCAAATCAAGTAGTAAATAGAGATGAAAATATTACAGTATATACATTATATGGATTGTTAAAATATGATAATAAAACTGGTAGAAAAATTCGCTATATAGTAACAGAAGTTGAAGAAAATGAAGGTGACTTGAAATTTTATGAACCATCAGGAGGAATTGTAACAGAAGAAACAGATGAAGAAGGAAATATTAAATATAAAGCAGAAATAATTAATACTTTCAAATTACCAGATAATAATGTAAAAGATATAAGAGTAACAAAAATATGGAAAGATAATGAAAACAAAGCATCATTAAGACCATCAAGTTTAATTCTTGACTTAATTGGAAGAGTTGAAAATGTAGATATTAATAGAAAAGAAGAAAATATTTCTTCAGGAGAAAATTGGCAACATACATTTGTACAAAATCCAATATATAATGAAAATGGCCAAGAAATAGAATATAGTATAGAAGAAAAATCAGCAGACCCAACATTACTTAATAAATACATTTCAGAAATTACATCAATAAACGCAAATAATGAAATAACCGTAACAAATAACTTGATTATACAGGACTCAAAGATAGAGAAAAAAGGACCTGATGAAATAACGTCATTAGAGAGTAAAGTACCATATTCAATAGATTATACATTTGAACTAGATAAAAAATATGAAAATGATACACAAATAGAAATTGTAGATACATTAGAATATGAAATCGTTAAAGAAACTGCAAAACTTGCAGGAGGAATATTTGAAGAAAATAGTAAAACAATAAGATGGTCAGGTACATATAAGCCTAATGAAAACATTGTAATTTGGAACAATGATGTTCAAGATAATGTAAAAGTAGAAATAACAGAAAATCCAGAAAGAAATGTAAGAGTAATTAATATTCATATTGATTTAGAAATTACATATAAAGGATTACAAATAAACTGCGAAAAGATAGCAAATACTGTTACAGGAAAAATTACATTAGCAAATAATGTGATGGACATAAAAGAGGTTGTTTGTGAAACTCCAACAAGATGGGTAAAAGATGTAATTGTTAATAAATTGTGGAAATTTGATACAGAAGAAACAAGACCAGATTCAATAACAGTACACTTAAAACAAGTAGTAGAAGATGAAAATGGAAATAAGAAAATAGTTGATTTTGAAGATTTTAAAGCTACAATAGTACCAAATCCTGATGGAAATAAAGAATGGACACATACTTGGAAAGATTTGCCAAGGTATGATGGAAATGGGAATGAAATGAACTATACAGTAGAAGAAACAGAAATAAATTACACAAAAGATACGCAAATTGTGGAAAACCAATATTATTGTGAAAAAACAGAAGAAGTAAAAGATGGAAATACAGTGGTAACATTAATAAACTATAGATATGGAACGATAACTGTAACAAAAGTAGACAGCAGAAAAGAAGAAGTAAAACTTCCAGGAGCAGAGTTTAAGTTAGAAAAAATGATAAAACAAGGAGATGAATGGATAGTTCCAGATCAAGAAAGTAGGGAATATGTAAAATATGTTGGAACAACAGGAGAAGATGGAACATATACATTTAAAGACTTAGAATATGGATATTATAAGCTAACAGAAACAAAAGCACCAGAAGAATATAGAATAAACAAAATAATAGAAAATCCAATAGAAGTAAACAAATCAGACGAAGAACACTTAAATGTACAAGTAATAGTAAAGAATGACAAAAAGTATAGTTTACCAACAACAGGTGGATTAGGAATAGACATTATAAGAAATGCTGGAATCCTAATAGCGAGTATATTTGCAATATTATTAACAAACAGAAAGAAGATAGTACCAGTAAAGAGAACCAAAATAATAGAAAAGCCAATAAGAAGAAAAACAGCAAAACTTGTAAGAAGAAAAAATACAAAATAGCATGTTTTAAAGAGAGCTAATTTTTAAAATTAGCTCTCTATTTTTTTGTCATCAAATAGATACAACCTTACAGCCGCATGTCAAACGTGATGCGATGTGAGACGTTACACGCGAATATTCGCACCGTAGGGCTTATGTCAAAATTTAACAATTTCTGTAATATTATAGTTACATATTTTGCAAAACTATTAGTCTATACTAAAAATAAATAAAGAGCACACGAAAGAAAGGGAGAATGCATTATGTTTAAATTTGGCGAAAAGCTTAAGACTGTAAACAAAAAACAAATTTATATAATAGGAGTATCAATTGCTGTAGTATTGTTAACTATAATTGGAGCAATAGGATATATGCTATTTAACAAAACTAAAGTTAATAATTTGGTGTACAGTTCAGAATTAGAAAGAGCTGAAATAGAGCAAATGAGAACATATGACCAAGTAGAAAAAGACGATTCAAAAATTGAAAATTGTCCAAATATTGAATTTGATGCGTTCTTCACTAGAGATTTAGATGGAGATGGCTATTCTGAAGGAATACGTGGTTCATGCATACAAATAGGTAAAGAAGATACACTTTATATGGAACTACATATTAATGATGGAGGAATATTCAAAAATGGTAAAATTTCAATAAATAGTGATAACTTTTACTTTGATACAGCACTTCCAAAAAGTGACGATATTAAAGAAAATGCTATATCAAATAATACAAAAGAAATCTTTCTAACAGACACAGATACAAATCAAGGAACAGGAAAGCAAATTACTCTAACAGGAGCAGTAAGATCTGGTAACTATGATAGTCCTAGAAGTATCGCGAGTGCTATAGGAAATGATATTACAAAAATGAGTAATAATGCAGAAAGTAAAAATAGAGATAGTGTAACATTAACAGGTACATATGTAAGTGTTAATGAAGCGGGTGAAGCAGTAGAAACAGAAATCAATAAAACAGTTTATTTTAATTTAGATTGGTATGGAACAACAAGTGCTAGTTTACCAAATTATTTAGGAAGTGGAAGCTATAATTATAAAAGACAAGAATATAATATAAATGATATTATTGATGAAGAAAATCAAGAAATACATTTAGATTTTAAAATCTTAACAAGAGAAAATAATTATCAATTAAATTTAAGTAATTCAGAATTAAAAATAAATTTACCTGAAATACAAGGATATTCTCCAATAAGAGTAGAATCAGAAAATGCTGAAGTAAAATATATTTATGATGAAACTAATCCTGAAAAAATTTTAGGAGCAGTTCTTAATAAAAAAGCAGTATTAAATGAAAATAACATTATTACAGAAAATGCATATACAGATACATATGCATATTCAAATGCTTTTTATAGATATAATATTTTTAAATTAAAAGTAACATATCCAATAGATGCCTATAACAAAATGGGAGCAGATGCAATACAATTAAGGTTACCAATCCAAGCACATTATGAAGGATATAACAATCCAAATAGTGAATTTGAAACAATAAATCCATATAAATCAAATGTAGCAAAAGATACTATGATAGTAACGTTTAAAAATCCTACTGGAAATGCTGCATATGTAAAAACAACAGTTGGTAAGTATTATTCATCACCATGGTATGCATATCTTATACATAAGAAAAATCCTATTAATGTATATAATGGAATATCAGAAAATATAAAAAATGATATATATGAAGTAAATTGGTATGGAATGACAGGTTCAAGTGGAAAAAGTACTGGACTAGTATTAAAAGAAAATGAAATAGGACAAGAAAATAAAATTTCTGATAAATTCATAACAGCAACTGGTGAAAGTGTTAGTATGGAAGATGCTGTTAAAAATGTAGGAATATATATGTCTAATCCAGAGATTTTACTTGGTGAAGATGGTTGGGTAAAAGTATATGATGATGACGATGATGGAAGTGAACCTTTAGTAACTTTTACAAAAGAGAATTGGAGTAAATATAATCAATCAAATCCCTACAAATATGATGAGCCTGTATTACATATTAGAATTGAAACAAGTAGCACAAATGCAGACAGTTATTTCTATTTTTATAGTATAAAAGAAATAAATACAGATTATATAGTAGAAAATTATACAAAAGAAGAATTTTTAGACTATAAATATATACAATCATCTGTGGTATTATACTTAGATTCTGGAGAAAAACGTATAAATTCATATATACATCAAGCTTCATATGAACCTTCAATATCTTTAGCTGATGTATATGTTAGTGAAAGAAAAATTCCAACAACTGAAGAAAGAAATTTTAGAATATATATAAATACAGAAACTTATAATAATCAAGAAAAATGGGTAAATGGTACATTTTTATTAAAATTGCCCCAAGAAATGGCGTCAGTACAAATAAATGATGTAACAGTAAGTAATAGTAATGTAAAAATATCAAATTATGAATTATATAAAGAAAATGATGAAACATTTATAAAGATAATAACAGAAAACATAGACCCTCAAAGCTACACTATAACAGTAGACTGCAATATAATACCAGATTCAACAGCAATGACTGCAAACAAATATATAGAATTATATGCAATTAATGAACACTGCATGAACTATCATTCAAGCTATAGCAAAGAAGATATTTATGATATAAACAAAAATGAAAATTTAAAAGAAATAGTAGGCTATGATAGAGCACAAGTACAATTTGTATCTACAAATAACTTATTAACAAGCCAAATAATAACTAATTATGATGATGAAGAAGGTAATATTACATATGCACCATCAGTTGCGGGTGTAGTAAAAGTAGATAGAACAGCTAGAATAAATATTAAAATAAATAACAATTATTCAGGAACAAATAGTGAAGTTGTAATTTTAGGAAGAACGCCTTTTGAAGGAAACAAATATGTTGATAGTGGAAAAGATATGAATTCAACATTTACTGCAATTATGAGCAGTAATGGAATTATAGTTCCAGAGGCAATAAAAAATGTAGTAACTGTATATTATAGTGAAAATGGAGAAGCAACACAAGAATTTAATGAAGCCAATAATTGGCAAACAGTACCAACTGATTTTAGTAAAGTAAAAAGCTTTATGATTAAATTTAATGATGATTATAAACTACAAAGAGGAGAAAAACACGAATTTTATTATGATATAACAATCCCACAAGATGTAGCTTTAAATGCAGAAAGTTATAGCCATCATGCAGTATATTTCTGCTGGGATACTCCACAAGGAAAATATAAAACAAAAGTAGAGCCAAGTAAAATTGGTATTTCTCCAATAGAAAAATTTAACTTAGAACTTACAAAATATCAAACAGGGTTTGATAAATTAGTTAGTGGGGCAATATATAGTGTTTCTGAAGTAAAAACTATAGAAGATGGAGAAGAATTAGTAAATTCAAAAACTGCTAAAACAGATGAAAATGGAAAATTATTAATAACAGGACTACATGTTAATAAAGTTTATGAAATAAATGAAGTAAAAACTCCAGATAATTATGAATTAAATGAAGATGTTATTAGAATTTCAACAACTATAAATTCTGAAACAAAAGAATTATCAGTAGAAAAAATAAAAGGAAATATTAGAGGAGATATTACAGTAAGCCAAGAAGAACATAAAGTTTCTGTGCAAGTTGAAGATGAAACAAAAGCAAAATTAAGATTAATAAAATCTGAACTAGGAAAAGAAGATGTTAAGCTTACAAATGCTAGATTTACAGTAAAAGGAGAAGGTTTACCAACATTAGGAAAAGGTATAATAACAGATGAAAATGGAATTGCAGAATTAAGTGGTCTTAAAATAGGAAGTACTTATACAATTGAAGAAACAAAAGCTCCAAACGGTTATTATTTACCAAATGGAAAAGTAAGTTTTAAAATTGTAAATAATAACAATGGAACATTTACAACAGAAATTGAAGAAGGAACAGTTAAAGATTCAGCTGCAGTAGTAGAAGATTATGTTCCTGTTGCTGTAGTTGAATTAACAAATGAAAAAATTCCAATTTTCAAATTAATAAAAATAGAAGAAACAACTAATATACCACTTTCAGGTGTAAGATTTAAATTATCTGGAAAAGGCATGTATGATAATGGAACAACAATAACAACAAATGAAAGTGGAGAGATAACTTTATCAAGTTTATACTTAAATGAAGAATATACACTTAAAGAAACAAGAGCAAAACAAGGATACTATATAAAAACAGAAGAAATTAAATTCCAAATTATAAATGATAATGGAAATTACAGTTTAGTAATAAATCAAGGTCAAGAAATAGTAAAATCAGTTGAAACAACAGAAATTGAGGGAGTACCTGCATTAGTTTTAACAATCGAAAACGAAAAAATACCAGTATTTAAAATTGTAAAAACAGCAGAAGGAACAAATGAACCTCTTTCAAGAGTAAGATATAACATATCAGGAAAAGGTTTACCAGAAAAAGGAACAACAATAACAACAAATGACAATGGCGAAACTTTAATATCAAATTTATATTTAAATGAAGTATATACATTGCAAGAAACAGAAGCAAAAGAAGGATATTACATAAAACCAGAAACAATCAGATTTAGAATATTAAACAACAAAGGTGATTACAGCCTAGATATATTAGAAGGTTCAGAAATAGTAAAATCTGTAGATAAAACAGAAGTAGAAAATGTGCCATATCTAATATTAAATATGGATAATGAAAAAATTCCAACTTTTAATTTAGATATAACAAAAGTTGAAAAAGATAAGCCAGAAATGCTACTTGGAGGAGCAAAATTTAGACTATATAGAGACGAAAAACAAGTAGGAGAATATATTTCAGATGAAAATGGAAAAATTATAATACCTAACTTATGCCAATATGTTGAGGAAAAGAAAGATATATTTAATAGTACATATACTTTAAAAGAAGTTGAATCACCAGAGGGATATGTGCCAATAAAAGATATAACATTTAAAGTACAAGAAGTAGATGGAACATTGAAATTTATACAAGAACCAACTGAAGATGGAAAAATATATTTATATGAAGTAGAAGGCGATACAATCAAGTTAGTTATAGAAGACACACCAACTTTTAAATTAATTAAAGTAGATGGAGAAACTACAGAAGAAGTTCGTATTCCAAATACTAAATTTGCAATTTTCAACATTGATGGAGATGGAGACGTTCCAGCTACAGATAGCAAAGGAAACATAATTGGAACTCCAGAAATAATAGATGGAAAACAATATTATACATTAACAACAGATGAAAACGGAGAATTTAGAGCAGAATTACAAGAAGGATTTTACAAAGCTATAGAAGTTCAAATTGCTGAAGATAAATTTGAATTAAGCAAACAAGTATATTTCTTCGGAATTGGAAAATCTAAGAAGAGTGTAGAACTAAAATTAGAATCTTTAAATAAATTATTTGGTGATATGGTACAGGAAACAAGCGATGGTGGATATATTGGATATAAAACTTTAACGAGTGATATGCAATTACTAAATGGAGATACATTAACACCAAAATCTAACCAAGATGCAGTAGTTGTAAAATATGATAGTTTAGGAAATATAGAGTGGTATAAACAATTATCTGCTGAAAATGTATATGGAAACTCTACGAATACTATTAAAGAAATTCAAAATGGAAAATATATTGTAAGTTTTGAATATGATGGACCAAGTGTAAATGTAGGAAATGGAACATATATTACTAATTATGTTAAATATAATAGTTTTTCTCAAATGACAGTCATTTATGACAATTATGGAAATGTAGAATACGCAATTAATGGAAGAATCCAAAAAGAAGAAACTCAAGATGGAGGATATGTTTTAATAGGAGAATTCCAACAACCAGAAATTATTATAGAAGATAATGTTATATTAAAAAATAGTACAAAATATTTAAGCAATGATGAGGAATACTATTATAATGTTTGCTTTATAGCTAAATACGATATTAACGGAAAAGCACAGTGGAATAAAGTTATTGAAGCAGATAAAGATGTTAATATAAATTATCCTATTACAGAAAATCAAGGAGTACAAAGTATTCTTGCTGGTAACAACTCAGATACACAGTATTTTTCTAAAGAATTATATAATGGAAGCTATATGATAGTAGGAAACTGCTATGGTAGCCAAATAGATTTTGGAATGGGAAATCACGAACTTGTTTTGGATAGTGGAGCGTTTTTTGCTATATATGATATAAATGGAAATATAGTAAATGCTAGGATATCTGCAGTTACTGATATAGTAGATACAGCAGATGGAGGATTTATAACTTATGGAAATTATTACAATGATATTGATTTGAAAAAAGAAGGTAGCATTGAGCATATTATAGGGCAAACGTCACAAACAGGATTATTAGTTAAATATAATAAAGATGGTATTACAGAATGTTATAGAACAATAGAAGAAGTAAAAGAAACTTCAACTTATAATTCAGTAAGTTCATTAAAACAACCATATTTTTCTGATGAAAATGAATATATTTGTGTTGTGGAGATGCAATGGATTGATGAAAATGATAATTATAATACTAAAAATTTAATTGTTAAATATAATAGTTTTTTAGAAGAAATTTGGCGTCAAGAAGTAGGAGAAATAAAAGAAACACCATATTGTAATAACGATACTATGTTACAAAGAAAAACATCTGATAATGGGTATATTTTTTATAATAATGTTTCATATGGTGAAAAAGACTCATTTTCGTATGAACGTAATTATGAGAGTAGATTAATAAAAGTAAGTAATGAAGGAATAGTAGAATTTAATAAGGTAATAAATTATAATTTAAAGTCAAATTCAATAATAGAAAAAAATGGGAATATTTTTATTGAAGCAATAGTTTATGACCCAATATATTTGGAAAACGAAGTAAATATAACAGAGAATGGAACATATTTAATTTGTTACAATAATAAATTAGAAGCACAATGGAAAATAAAATGTTCAGAAAGAACAAATATGTTTAGTACGATAAGTTATATAGTTAATACACTTGATAATGGATTCATATTAAATACAACAAAATTAGATTTTGAACCAATAGATTTAGGAAACAATGTAATAATAAATGGTCCTGGAGAATTTATAATAAAATATGATGCAAACAATATAGTACAAGAAGTTATTAGAGGTGGAATAAATAGTAACACTGAAGTATTATTGGGTACAGGATTAATGCCAATTAGTAATGTATATCAAATTTCATTAGAGGAAGAAAAAATATTAGATTTAGGAGAGGGCTTAATAATTAATGGACCAGGAGAATTTCTAATTGATTTTGAAAATAAAAAAGTTACTGAAACAACTAAGCGTAATCTTATTGAACTTAAAACAAATGATGGTGGAGCAATAAAATATGGATACTTTTATGAAGAATTAAAATTAGAAAACGGAGCTGTACTAACATCGAATGAAAGTGAAGACGGATTAATAGTAAAATATGATAAAGATAACAATATTGAGTGGCAAAAAATTATAGGCGGACAATTAGCTGATAGTATTGAATATATGATGCAGACGGAAGATAGTGGATTTTTAGCTATTAGTCTAATTGAAAGTTTAGGTACAATAAATCTAGGAAATGGAACTTTTATTGAAAATACTAAACCAAGCTATGTAATGATAAAATATGACAACTCTGGAAATGCGTTATGGTATGACCAAATTTGTGATTTTGAAGCTACCGACAATATGCTAGGTGCTTATAATGGTATTATAGTTAATCATATTAGAGAAACAAATGAAGGAAAGTATATTCTAGATGTAAGTGTACAAGGAACAGTTACTTTTGGAGATAGAGTAATAGGTAGTATAGATATGCTTTCTGAGATTGCATCTCAATCTAGAATGACTGTTATTCATAACAGTTTACAAAGAGTGATATTGCAATATACTACAATAGAAAAAAGTGAAGACAATCCAATAGTGGAATATGCTAAATCTGTAGATGGTGAATTAGATGACTCTACTGAATTAGTAAAAGAAACTAAAGATGGTGGATATTATACAGTAAGTGAATCTAAAGATAATTCTGGTACAAACTTAATAAGTAAAATTCAAAAATATACAAGCAATGGAGAGATTGCACTAGAAATACCAATTAATACACCTGGATATGCAACTTCAATTGATGAAACAACTGATGGTGGATGTGTTATTACTATAAATAATAACAATATTGGAAATATTATAAAATTTGATAATACAGGAAAGATACAATATAATAAACCACTAAGAACAGTAACTCTAAATTCAATAATTGAAATAAGTGAAGGAGAATATGTTGTAGGAGGAGCATTAAGGGGCGAAAGTATAGACCTAGGAAATGGAATTACAATACAAAATAATAGTGAAAGCGCTCCACAAAATGTTTATAATAATAAACTTTCAGATGGAATTGTTATTAAATATAAAGAAACAGAAAGTAAAAATGATTGTAATGCTTTATGGGCTAAAAGTATAGCAGGAACTAATTCTGATACAGTAAATGGTATTTCAAAAACACAAGATAATGGTATTCTTGTAGCAGGAAGCCTTTATTCAAGCGATGATATTGACTTGGGAAACGGAGTTAGTATTAAAGGAAACAGCAATAATTTAAGTAGAGCTTTGAACAGAGGCTCAAGAGGAATGCTAATTAAATATAGTGCAGAAGGAAATGCAGAATGGGCAGAAGTAACAAATTCTTCTTTAAAATCAGCTGAAGAAACATCAGATGGTGGATACGTATTACTTAGAGGAGAAGCCAAAACGGATTCAGAAGTAACTGTTACATATGTAGATAGAGATAGAACATATAAAACAGGTTGTGCAAAAGGTGATTTTATAACGATAGAAGAAAATCATAGTGAAGTAGAAGGATATAGATTTATAGGTTGGAATAATATTCCATCATCAACAGAAGCGAGCGTGTGTGTTGGGGATACATTAACAGTGACAGAGAATATTACTTTATATGCTGTTTGGGAACAAATTCCGGAAACAACATATGAAATAGTACGAGATTACTATATTAATAATGTACGTACTGGAAGAGTCAGCTCAACTATGAGATACACAGCCAAAGTAGGAGATATTATTTATAAAAAAGATTTAGTAGATAATAATCCTAATTGGAATACGTATACAATTGATAGTAAAGGTGTTGAATTTCAATATGACGAGAATGATCCAGAACAATATTTCACACTAAAAGAAAATCCAGAAGAAAACATAATTGTTCTTAAATATATTAGATTAACAACACATACTATAACGTATACTGATGGATGTGAAGGGGGATTTTTCGGAGATGTAGGTTATAATCTAAAATATGGTAGTCCGACTCCTACATTTATTGGTAGCTTACATAGAAGAGGATATACTTTTTGTGGCTGGAATCCTTCACTTTCACAAACAGTAACTGAAGATATAACATATTCTGCAATCTGGCAAAATACTGGATGCAATCATATTAATATAAACATTGAAAATTATAATGAAGAGTGTCATATTTACGTTTGCGAGGATTGTGGAGGTATAACTAAATTTGAAGGACATTCGATACAAAATGGACAATGTTCAGATTGTGCTTATGCAGAATCATCTAATAGTGTAATGCTAACAAATTATGAAACATCCGAAATCAATGTTGAACAAAGAGCTATTATAAATAGAACACTAAACATTCAAAATATAACAAAACTAGATAGAAATAGAATTCCTGAATGGACTAAAAATATCGAAAATAGCAATATTACATCTATAAAAGAAACTATAGAAGGTGGATATATTGCAGGTGGAATTAGAATTTTAAAAGATACAGGCATGGCAGAGCCTATGAGCATAAATAGGGCTGCTGATGATGCAGCTGGGGTAGCAATACCTGGTAATGGAATTATCCTTAAACTAAACAGAGATGGACAGGAAGAATGGCGTAGAGAAATAGAAAAAGGGCCTATTAATGATGTAACGCAAATAAGAGATACAGGATACATTGGAGTTGGAAGTTTTACTGCTAAAAGCTTAGAATTTGAAAATGGAATAGTTTTAGAAAACCAAAGTAATACATATAGAGAAATTGTTGACAGAGTATGGAACGAAGAAACAGAACAATATGAAGATATATATGGTGATGAAGAATATTATTATTCAGATGGAATGATAATAAAACTAAATGCAGAAATGATGATTCCAGAAAAGCAAGAATTAACAGTTAAAAACTATTACAAACATTTCAATATAACTACAGAAGTAGAACCAGTAAATGGTGTAAAAGTTGGAAGTATTACAGGTGAAGGATTATTGCCATATGAAGAAGTTGTGTATGGTAATTCAAGTACAAAGCCTATAGTAATGACACCAGAAAACGAAAATTATGAAATTGTAGGAATTACAGTAAATGGAAAAGATTATCCATTTGAAGTAGAAGCAGATGGAACCTTTACAATGCCACAATTTGATAATGTGATAGAAGATAAACACATAGTTGTTAAATATTGTTATAAAGAAAATAAAATCATTTTAAACAAGATTGACAGTGAAACAAAAGAACCACTAGAAGGTGCTATATTTAAACTAATGCCAGAAGGATATGTAGAATTAGATTATTTAGACCAAATGACACATGATGAAATGGATCAGTACTATTTCGAAAAATCTGAAGATGGATCTTATAAATCTAATAATCAAGGAATGAGCAATACACAAGCACATTCTAGTATAGAAGTAGATTTAACAGATTATGAAGGAGAATATTTACTAGAAATTAATGCAAGTATTTCATCCGAAAATCCATTATATAATGGAGTAGTAACTGTAGTAGAGCAAACTAATATGGGGGGTGGCCTGATGTCTTTAAGCAGCAGAGCTAGTCTTGGTAGTGGCAGTCAAATTTCAAGATTACCTTTAATAAATATCAGCGGAAATGTAGAAGCTCAAAATTATACTAGAGTTTTAACTGGTGGAAGCGTATATACAATTAATTTCATATATAATAGATTTGACAATCAAGGCGGAATTCTTCTACAAAGTGAATCAAATAATGAAAACAGTAGTGATACATTTACAATAAATAGTGTAAAAGTTATGTCAAATGAAGTATACACAGTTGAAACAAAAAGTAATGGCCAAGGCATAACAAATATTCCATTTGGAAAATATACAATAAAAGAAATACAAGCACCTGATGGGTATGTCTTGAATTCTGAACCAATTGAAATTGAGTTCAGACCAGCACAAACAGGAGAAGATGCCGAAGCAATACATACATTCACAATAGAAAATACAAAGAAATCAAAAGTAATAGTACACTATTATAAGATTGATAGTGAAGGAAATTATACAACAGAATCTTTAGCAGAAGATGTAATATTAACAGGAAATCCTGATGAAACTTATACAACAGATATTATAAAGAAGTTAGAAAAAGATGGAATTGAGTATGAATTAGAAAACACAATTCAAGATGATGGAACAAAAACATATGTGATTCCAGAAAATAGCACAGGAAAATTTATACTAGGCGAAGACCAAGAAGTAACATATTATTACATGGAAAAGAAAGTACCATTAATAGTACATCATTATATACAAGGAACAACAGTTGGAGTTCCAGTATCTGATGGTACTCCTGCAAAAGATGAAAGATTCTCAGGAAAAGAAGGAGATGCCTATACAACAGAACAACTTTTATATGCGCATGTACAAGAAGATAATAGACAACTTCTATCAGAAGAATATGAGTTTGTTGAAGCAGAAGGTGAAGTTTCAGGAACATATGGAAAAGAAGAAATAGTAGTTACATACTATTACAAAAAAGTAGATAAAAATGTATCAATATTTAAATATGCTACTGAAAAACAAATAAATGAAGAAACAGGACTAGAGGAAGAGGTAAAAGTTCCTTTACCAGGAGCAGAATTTACAATAGTAAGAACAGACAGTGCAGAGAATACAACTGATGCAGAAAGTAGCATAAGAGATGTTGGTATGGCAGATGAGATAGAACTACCTATATACACAACTGATGAAAATGGTAAAATTGATGTAAAACTTGAAGTTGGAGAATATGAAATAGTAGAAGTAAAAGCACCAGAAGGATATGTATTGCCAGAAGGTGATGCTGCAAAACATACAATTACAGTAAATAAAGAAACAGAAGATGGACAACTTATAGAAATTGAAAATAAAAAGCCACAAGGAACAGTAATAACATATCATTATAAAGTCGATAAAGATGGCAATCGTACAGAAATACCAGTCCAAGTAAAAGATGGAGAAAATCTAGTAGATGTTCCTATTGAAACACAAACTGGAGATGTTGGAAGTATATATGCTACAAAACCAGTAGAAAATTTACCAATAAATTGGAAGTTTGTAGAATCAGATGGACAAACAAGTGGAACATATCAAACTGGAGATCCTATAGTTGTAAAATATTATTATAGAGAAATTGATTTTAATACAGAAACAATAAACTTAAAAGTAACAAAAATTTGGCAAGAAGATAACGAATTGCAAGCTTTAAGAAGACCAAGAAGAATAAAATTTATTGTAACATCAAGTATAGATCTTACAGAACAATCAAATTTAAATGAAAAAAATGCATCTCAAGGAAATCTTGAAAGTCAAGTACCACAAGAAAAGTTTGAAAACCAAGTTCTTCAAGAAACAATTACGAGTGGAATAACAAATAACACAGAACTACCAAAAGAATCAGAGAATAAGTCAGAAGAAAATACAGAAGATACAAATGTGCAAGAAGTAAGTACAGAAAATGTAGATAATAAAAATGTAGATTCTGAAGATACAAAAGTACAAGAAACAAATTCAGAAAATAATAATCAAGGTGAAGTGCCAGAAATTACGGAGATATCTGTTACAGAAGAACAAACAACATCAGTTACTTCAGAAACAACTCCTAAGGAAAGCACTACACAAGAAACTATGGAAACACCTATTACAGTAGAGCAAACAGAAAACACACCTTTAGAATCAATGCCTAACGAAAGTACTACACCAGAAAACTCTGAAGTACCAGAAACTACAGTTACAACAATAGATGAATACTCTTGCTATGTTGAGGTTGGGAAAAATGATAAAATTACAGAATACACTTTTGAGAATTTACCAAAATATGATATAGCAACAGGAAAACTTATAAAATATACAGTAGATGAATCATGGGATGATGAAGACGGTTCAGAAGATGACTTGAAATTCTATAAAAAACAAGTTGGAGATGTAATTCCAGTAACTGATAGTAATGGAAATATAATATATACAGCAAGAATTATAAATACATTTACTATACCAGATGATAATTTAATAAGTATCAAAGGAATTAAAGAGTGGAACGATAGAAATGATGTAAAAAATACAAGACCACAAAGTATAGTACTACAATTAATTGGAAGAATTAATAAAGTAGATGCACCATATATTTCAAAGGACCAATCAATTTCAGCTGAAAATAACTGGCAACATACTTTTGAAGGTGTTCCAATGTATACTCCAGATGGACAAGAAATCGAATACAGCATAGATGAGTTAGAATCAATAGAACTAAATAAATATAGTAAAACTATAACATCAAATGAAAACAAAACAGAATTTACAATAAAAAATACTTTAAATGTACAAAGTTCAGGAATTACTAAAACAGGAACAGAAAAATTAAGAGCAACAAATGGTAAGGTAAATTATAAAATAAATTATATAGCAGAATTAGACGCAAATTATCAACAACAAGATGAAATAATTGTAACAGTAGTAGATAAATTACCTTATAAAATAAGCGAAAAAGAACGTAATATTGCTGGTGGAATATATGACGAAGAATTACAAACAATAACATGGACAGGAAAATATAACACTCAATCAGAAGAACAAGTGGTTATCTGGAATGACGGAACAAAAACACCAGTAACATTAAGCGAAGAAAAACAAGTAAAAATAATTACACTTAATAAAGAAATAAGCTTCTCATATTTAGGTATTACACCAAAAGATATCGGACCAATAGTAAACAATGTAACAGGAACGATAAAACTAGAGAAATCTGAAGAAAAAGTAGAAGTAAATTGTAAAACAATAATAGAATGGGCAAAAGATGTAATAGTAAATAAAGTATGGAATGGTGATACAGAAGAAACAAGACCAGATTCAATAACAGTACAATTAAAACAAGTTATAGAAGATGAAAATGGAAATGAGAGTATTGTAGAAATACAAGATGAAGAAACAAAACAAAGAGATGACGTAAAAGCTCCATTTACAATTACAAAGAATATGCCAAATGAAAAAACAGAATGGACATATACATATAAAGATTTACCAAGATATGATGAACAAGGAAATGAAATTAAATATACAGTTGTTGAAACAGAAGTAAATTATACTAAAGGTGAAGAAGCTGTAAAAAATGAATATTACTGTGAAAAAACAGAAGAAGTAAAAAATGGAAATACAATAATTACATTAATAAACAATAAATTTGGAAACTTAACAGTAACAAAAGTGGACAGCAGAAATGAAGAAGTAAAACTTTCAGGTGCAGAATTTAAACTTGAAAAAGTAATAAAAAATGAAGAAACAGGCGAGTTTGTAGTTCCAGAAGAAAATAGCGAAGACTATGTAAGTTATGTTGGAACAACAGCAGAAGATGGAACATTAAGATTTGAAAACTTAAAATATGGATATTACAAATTAACTGAAACAAAAGCACCAGAAGATTACAGAATATCAAGAGAAAAAATTGAAGTAATTGAAGTAAATTCATCAGATGAGCAACACGTAAATGCAGAGGTAACAGTAAAAAATGATAAAAAATATAGCTTACCTTTAACAGGTGGAACAGGAACAAATATCATAAGAAGTGCAGGAATTTTAATAATAAGCTTAATTTTAATATTATTACCAAATGTAAATAAAAAAGTACCTGTTAGAAGAAAAAATAGAAAATAATTTCTAAAAGAAAAACTCACATTTTGAACAAATGTGAGTTTTTTTATTTAGTAGGAAAGTCCTTCGGACATCCTACTAAATAAAGCCTTCGGCAAATATTGCACACAATTTTACTTTGTAAAATTGGCGCGAGAACAAAGACGAGCCACTTAAATATACTAAAATGTTTGAAAATTTTAAAAGTGGCTCTTTTGTTCTTTATTCTTTATTTTCTGTTTTATCAGTTCCTTTTAACAAATTATAAAAAGCAATTTGTAAACCTAAACTATATGGTAATAAAATAACTGCTCCTGCAATCATTAATAACATTCCTAGAATAACTCCACTAACACTTTGTAAAAGTGTCATAATTAATGAACATGCACCCATTAAAACTAAATATAGTATTATAGTATAAATCATCAACAAAATATATGACCATACATGACCTTTCATCATTATACTACTTTCTTCAACTATCTCTTTTGCTGAAAGTTCTGGGTTATCATATAATATGTAATTTGTTAAAGAATATGAAATAGCTTTAACTATGTAATAAATTGCTGTAGCTATTAAAATAACAGCTGAAGCAATTAGTAGAGCACTTGAACTAGTTCCTTGACCTGCAAAAGAATCATATATACCTTTTGCTAATAACCCAAATGAAACTGCAAATCCAATTATAAAAATTATAATTGGTAAAACTAATTTCAAAATTGTTCTTCCAAAAACACACCAAACACGTTTAAATGCCTTCATACCATCACTTATAAAATCAAATACTGAAATTGATTCTTCACGAGAACTTTTCATAAATGAAACTATTACTCCATAAGATAATGGAACAGTAATAATATAAGATACGATTGCAAATATTAATGTGAAAACAGATGTATCAAAAGAGTCACTTACTTTTGTAAAAGCCAAAACTATAAGATAATTTAAAAGGACTATAAAAAATAATTTCCAAAAGTTATTTTTTATAATACGTTTTGCTTCTGTATGTATCTCTTTAAGACTCATATCTTCTTCCTCCTTAAAATTTTATAATTACTTACTGAAAAGCTTATTAATTCAGTAATGTTAACGACTAAATTTAATATCTCTTATAAAGCGATATTCATTATTTAATATATTTAAAAATGATGCAGTTACTATAGGATCAAACTGAGTGCCAGTCTTGCTTTTTAATTCTTCTTTTACGTATTCTAAATCTAATTCGTCTCTATAAGAACGTCTTGATGTCATTGCATCAAATGCATCTGCAACAGCAACTATTCTTGCTAAAAAAGGAATGTCTTTATCAGATAAACCATACGGATATCCTTTACCATCATATCTTTCGTGATGATATAAAACTATAGGTATAATATCTTCAAATATTTCAGCATTTGAAAGGATATTTTTTCCAATAATAGGATGTCTTTTTATTTCATCGTATTCTTCATCAGTTAATTTCCCATTTTTTAATAATATAGAATCTGAAATTCCAATTTTTCCAACATCATGAAATAGACCTCCTATGCGAAGAGTTTCAATGTCTGATGTAGGTAATCCTAAACTTTTTCCAATTAATACAGAATATGCAGAAACTCTATCTGAATGACCTTTTGTGTAATTATCTTTTGCCTCAACAGTATATCTAAGTGTTTCAACACTTTCTAGATAAGCTTTTTCAAGCTTACTTTTAGACTGTAGTAATTCTTCATTTATAGATTTTATAGTTTTCATTTGATTGATTGATTTAACTGCAGCCTCAATAAATAAAGGAAGTTGCTCTAATTTATCATCTTTTTCACAATAACCTTGAACAGATAATTTTTTTAGTTCCTTAATAGGTATTGGTAAATCAAGACTGTTAATTAAAAGTATTATATATAAATCTAAATTATAATCTCTGATTTCTTTTAATAATGTAAGTTTTGTATCTGTAATTATTGAAAAATCTAATATTAATATATCAAAAGTTTCCTTTTTTAGAGCAGATAGTGCTTCTTCTAAACTTAAAAACTTTGAAAGAGAATATTTTGCAGAACGAATCATTGTTTTTAAGGCATCAGAAATAAATGAGTCTGTCTCAACTGCCATTATTTTATAATTATTAGTATCTTGAATTGCGCCTATCATAAATACCTCCATATTAATTCAATAATATTATACAGCTTTTGCTATAATAAGTAAAGAATTTAATAATATTAGTATTTACGAAAATCTTTAAATTATTTTGAATAAATAAGAAAAAAATGGAAAAATTATTAGAAGACATATTAAAACTTAAGGAGATTGATTTTTGTGTATTATGAAAATAAAAAAGATAAAAATAAAGATAAAATAACTATAATTGCTTTTTTAGGTTTAATTATTATACTTCTTTGTATTGTAATTATTAAACTAGATTATTCTGAAAGCAGTAATACTAATATACAAACGAATTATGAAACAACAAAATTATCCACAAATGATGAGCAAAATGTGGAAAAAGATCCTCAAAAAACAATTCAAGAAGTTGTAAAAAGTGTAGTAGGAATTTCTAAATTAGAACAAAACGGTAATTCGATTTTTCTTACAGATTCAGAGCAAAAGCTAGGATTGGGAAGTGGTGTAATACTTTCAGAAAATGGTTATATTTTAACTAATCAACATGTTGCTGGAAATAAATATGGTAGCTGTTATGTGACATTAGAAAATGGTACTGTGCATAATGGTAATGTAATTTGGGCAGATGTTAACTTAGATTTAGCAATTGTTAAAATAACTGCAAATAAATTAGATTATATAAATTTAGCAGATTCAGATAAGATAACTTTGGCTGACGAAGTATATGCAATTGGAAATCCAATAGGTATAGAGTTTCAAAGAACTGTTACAAAGGGGATAATAAGTGGAATAGATAGAACGATAAAGCTTGCAGATACAGAAAGTTATATGGAGGATTTAATTCAAACAGATGCAACTATAAATGAAGGAAACAGTGGGGGAGCACTAATAAATAAGGATGGGGAATTAATAGGAATAAATACAGTAAAAATAAGTGATGCAGAAGGAATTGGATTTGCTGTTCCGATAAATATTATAAAACCAATACTTGAAAAACTTGTTACAAACAATAAATTTGAAGAAGCCTATTTGGGAATTTATGGATATGATAAGGAAGTTATACCATACTTAGATTCAAGTTTAAATATAACATCAGGAGTATATATTGCAACTATTTTGCCAGATGGACCACTATTTAATAAAGAGATTATTATAGGTGATGTGATTTGCAAAATTGATGATATAGAAATAAATAAAATGAACGACTTAAGAGAATATATTTATTCAAAATCACCAGGAGATACTGTAAAACTTAAGATAAAAAGAGGAAATCAAGAATTTGAAAAAGATATAGAATTAGGTTATAAAGTGTAAATAGAGCTCAGAAGAAATTTCTGAGCTCTATTATTTTATAATCTTCCTAATCCATCAGCATTTATATCATTTGCTGTAATTGTTTTAAGTACTTCTTTTGATGTTTCATTTTGTACATTGCTTGCATGCTTAATAATTGATTTTTCATAAAAATTTCTAACAAATCTAGCATTACCAAAGCTTTCAGTATCTTTAAATTCTAAGATTATTTGTTTTGCTTTTTCAATTGCTTCATCATTAATTATAAATCCTGATTTTTCAAACATAGATTTAAAAATTGTAATAAGTTCATTAATTGTGTAATCTTTAAATTCCATTGTATATCCAATTCTTGAAACAATACCAGAATTAGATTTTAGAAATGCATCCATTTCTTTACTATAACCTGCGAAAATCACAACTAAATTATCACGATAGTTTTCCATGGCTTGAATAAGAGTTGCAATACATTCATCATTAAAGCTAGAATTATTTCCAGGTTTACTTGCTAATGAATATGCTTCATCTATAAACAAAACACCACCTAAAGCTCTTTCTATAACAGACATTGTTTTTGGAGCTGTTTGGCCAACATATTGACCAATTAAATCTTTAGCAGATACTTCTACTAATTTATTTTGTTCAATATAGTCTAAATTGTATAGAATTTCTGAAATCATTCTTGCAACAGTTGTTTTTCCTGTACCAGGATTTCCTAAAAATACCATATGCAAGTTAGTATCTTTAATTTTTATATCATTTCCTGCTTTATTTTTAAATTGAATAAGACTAACCAAATCTTTTAGCATTGTTTTAACATTGTTTAATCCTACAAGAGAATTCAAATCTTTAAATATTTCATTTATAGATTTATTCCTTTCAAAAGGTGGAATAGCATCTGATGTAATAGCTTCCTGAGTCTTATTAAATAATATTTTTTCAGTTACAGCTACCACATATTCAGGTGCTGATAATGTTGTTTTATTATATGTTTCTGTAACATAATCTAAAAGATTTATTTCAAAATCAGCAGTAAGAATATAATCTTTTCTAAGAGAATCTAGTATTTTTTGATAAACCTCTTGAGAACTTTCTGATGTTGTATATAATTCAAAATCAAATATTTTATCTCGTAAAGTAGAATTATTAGCGAATAATTCGTCAATTTTTTGTTTTGTTGTATCTGTTATGATTGTGGTTATTCCATCTATATTGCTATAATCTAAAATTGATGTTTCAAGAACATTTAATAATTTATTTTTTATATTAATTTCTTTATTTAATAATCCATCAGAATCTTTGAAAATAACAATGCTGTTATGATTGTTATATAAATCCGAAATGTGGTTTGTTTCTTCAACTACAAATAAAGAACGTTCAACTGCTTCTGTATTTTTCATGTAATTAAAGTATGTAAATCCTTCAATTATAATATTAACAATATTATATAATGTTTGATCATTATCACAATAAATTCTCATATTAAAAGGAATATAATTTTTAACAATTCCTTCATTGTATTTTCCAGCATATTCAATCATTTTCTTTAGAATTTCTTGAGATTCTGGAGTTAAATGAGAACTAGATATTTTTGCAAAAAGTTCATCTATTTTCTTTTTTCTATCATCTAAAGAAACAGCAATTTCTGGCTTTTTTTCTTCTACATCTATTTTTGGAAGTTGTTTTTCAGTATCAGTTTTTTCAGGATTGAATCCATCTGGATTAGAAGATATAAGGTAGAAAAAATCATCATATATATCATTTAAAAATTTATATTTATCATTTTTAGGTAACTCGTTTTTCTCTAATTCTTGCATAAAAACTCCTTCTAAATATATAAATTATACTTTCAAGTAAAAAGTTGCCTTTATTATATAATAAAAGCAACTTTTTAACAATCTATTTTATTTAATAAATTTCTTCGACTTTTTAAAACGAACTGTAGTTTTTTTATATTTATTAATTGTTTTTCTACTTTTCAAATCTTCTTGTTCTTCCTGCAATTTAATTATCAAATCACTAATTTCTTTATCAAATTCTTCAAAAGAATGAGGTGTAGGGTATATATCTTCTAAATATTCAAAGACCATAGTATTCACAGCTCTTTTAAGAACTGCTGAAAAATTATTTTTTATAAGAAACTCATTTTGATTGAATACTAAATTTTTCAAAGAAATCACCTCCTATAAAAATTACCCCATTCTAATAAAATTATACCATATTTTAAGGCAAAAATAAAGAAAAAGCCCCAGTCAGTGCGACTAGGGCCTTTTCTTAGAGTGAATGTAGGTGAGCTTAAATCTTACAATTCAGTTAAGAATAAAGTTCACAGGCAGTAGGATTAGTAAACAATCGAAGAACTGATATCATAGCCCTTCAAAAGTTCCCTTCCTTTCAAATCCTGAAGCTCAATCAGGAAGCAAATCTTTACAACTTCGCCACCCAATTTTTCAACAAGATTGATGATAGCCTGCATAGTTCCGCCAGTAGCCAGCAAATCATCTACGATAACCACACGCTGTCCTTTTTTGATAGCATCTTTGTGGATTTCGATGGTAGCTGAGCCGTACTCAAGGTCGTAAGTTTCCTGAATAGTCTCGTAAGGAAGTTTGCCGACCTTTCTGACAGGGACGAAACCAGTGTTGGTGTTAAATGCGATAGGAACGCCGAAGATGAATCCTCTGGATTCAGGCGCTACAACAAGGTCAAAGTCCATATCTACCAAATCTTTCTGCAAGCTGGTTACTGCCAGCCTAAGACCCTCAGGGTCCTGCAGAACAGTGGTGATGTCTTTGAACTGTATTCCCTTTTTGGGGAAGTCGGGGATGTTTCTTACATAATCTTTCAATTGTTTCATAAAATTACCTCCGTTTTTGTTTTGTTGTTTTACTGATAGCATCATTTACACCAAACATATCACTCTTTAAAAAATTTTTCAATGTACAATTGCTAAAATATTATAACACAGTTTTATGTAAATTGCAAAAAATAAATAAAATTTAAATACTAGTATTGATTATCCAAAAAGTTATTTTAAATACATTTCTATCATTCTTTTATATTGATCCTGAGCATTTAAACAAGTATCAACTAAATAACCTTTCTCTTTATTAGATTGATATTCATTAAGTCCACGATAATAAAATAATTTATCTTTATCTAAGATGATAAAAGGAATAATATTATATTTTAAACATTCTTTAAATGCTATTATTCTTCCAATTCTTCCATTGCCATCTTGGAATGGGTGAATTTTTTCAAATTTTGCATGAAATTCTATAATTTCATTTATTGTAATTGCTGATAATGAGTTATACCAAGCTAGTAATTTACTTATTTGCATAGAAACATCTTTTGGGGAGGTAGTTTTTATCTGTCCAACTGAATTTGGTAATTTTTTATATTCTCCAAAATTAAACCAATCTTTTTGAGAATCAAAAGTTCCAGTTTTTAATATTTTATGAAATTTTTTTATGATATCTTCTGTTAAAGAATCTTTTGCGATGTCTATCATATAGTCAAATAGCAAAAAATGATTTACTGTTTCAATAATATCATTAACATTAGTTATAGATTTATTTTCAAACAAAATTGAATTAGTTTCAAAAATAAATCGAGTTTGTTCTTCAGTTAGTGTACTTCCCTCAATATGATTAGTATTATATGTGAAAGCAATTTGAGTATTATGATATAAATTACCAGATAATTTCATATCTTTTTGCTCTTTTAATATCTCATAAATATTTAAATTAGAAATGTTAAATGTATCTGTTTCTTCATCTAATAACTTATCTATTGATATATCAAATATAGAAGCTAATTTTTTTATTGAAGATAGATTGGGTTCCAATAGTCCAGATTCATATTTAGAAATAGTAGCTGGTTCTACATTTAAAATATCGGCTATTTCCTTTTGAGTTTTTTTGCAGATTTCTCGATATTTTTTTATATTATTTCCAATATTCAAAATTATCACCTCCAACACATATTTCCAATTAAGAAATAATTATACAAATAATATAATATTATATTCCAAAATAGAAACGAAATATTTAATAAAAAACACGATTTTTAATACAAAATCGTGTTTATACATGGTTGCGGGGAAAAGACTACTTGTTTATATATAGCCATTTATTGCACTTTTGTTTAGCTTTGTGTTTAAGTAGAAAAAATTAAAATAAATTAACAATAGTGACTTTTACTGAAAATACAGTATTTAGACTATATAAAAATGTCAAAATTCTATTTTGATATTTTTATGTAGTTTCGTGGAAGAGTTTGAGAAACCGAGAAAGGTTGCTCAAACAGTTTAGCAAAAGCTAAACTGCTATATAACAATATATCAATATTGTTATAACACGGTTAAAATATTCCAATAAAATAATGTAAATTATTTTGTGGTATTGTTTAAATTTATTTAATCAATATGAATATTTAATCGTGTATAAAAGGATTATTAAGGAAAACTTTAGTTGTCCTTAATCACACGAACTTCTTTTGAAGTTCTAGTGTGTTAGAACTTTGAAGTGACCCACAAAAGTTGGACAAGTGTCTATGCTGTTTTAGGGTAGAAATCCATTCTGTACTGAATTGGACTTTTACCATTTAGCCTTAACTTTATTCTACTATTATTGTAGTAATTTATATATTCATCTAGTTCTTGTCTAAACTGATTTATACTTTTGAATTCTCTGTTATAAAAGAATTCTGATTTTAATATACTAAAGAAATTTTCAGCACATGCATTATCTAAACAATTGCCTTTTCTAGACATGCTTTGTCTTATTCCTTTATCTTTTAAACGATTTTGATACCTTGTCATTTGATATTGCCACCCTTGGTCAGAATGCAATATTAAATTAGTATCATCTGGAATTTTAGCAAAAGCTTTGTCTAACATA